>NZ_JADCJZ010000002.1 GCF_014982725.1 Thermophilibacter gallinarum
GCGACCGGTGGGAATCTGGGCGCGGGTGAGCTCGGCGAGCTCGAGGATCCGGGAGCGGCCAAGGTCCGACGCGGAGCACACGACGTTGCGACGGTCCTTCTCGCCCTCGGAGCGCTCGATGAGGCCGAGCTCCTCGAGGTGGTTGGTGCGGTGCGTCATGGTGGGGCGAAGGGCGCCCTGGTACTCGGCGATGGCCGAGGTCTTCAGGGCCTCGGGGGCGGCCGCCAGGTGGCAGACGATCGCGAACTCCTCGAAGGTGAGGCGCTCCTTGGCACCGACCATCTGACGAACGATGTTGTATGCCCGACGCACGGACATGAATTCCTTGAGGTCCACGACACGCCCCTGTCTTCAAAAGGTCTTCGACAAACGAGACGCAGCATAAGGGCCACGCCTGCATTGTCATTTCAATGACGGGCAGTATACAGGAGGAAATCGTTTTCGCATCAGGGCTTTTTGGCGATTTATAAAAGACGCACACAGCGGGCGCGCCGCGCGGACGCGACGGCGCGCCCGGGGTCCCTACATGCTCTGGGGGGCGGAGACGCCGATCAGCTCGAGCGTGAGGGCGAGCACGCGCCGCGTGGCGTCGCAGGCGACGAGGCGGGCGTGGGAGAGCGCCTCGTCGAGCGGACGTCCGGCACCGGGGAGCACCTGGCACGCGGCATAGAACGAGTGGAACTCCGCCGCGAGCTCCTCGGCGTAGTGCGTGAGGCGGAACGGCGCTCGATCACGCGCGCAGCTCTCGACCAGGCCAGGGAGCTCGGCGATCTTGCGGGCGAGCGCCGCCTCGGCGGGGTCGACGAGCAGGCCGAGGTCGTAGGTCTCCCCCACCGCGCGACGCGCGACCTCGTCCATGCCGAGCTCGGCGGCCTCCTCGACGGTGACGCCCGCGCCGCGGCGCAGGATCGAGCAGATGCGGGCGTGCGCGTACTGCACGTAGTAGACCGGGTTGGTGTTGTCCTGGCGCTTCACGCGCTCGATGTCGAAGTCGATCATCTGGTTGGACGACTTGGAGATCAGCGTGTAGCGCGTGGCGTCGGCCCCCACCTCGGCGAGCAGCTCGTCGAAGGTGACCATCGTGCCCTTGCGCTTGGACATGCGCACGGGGTTGCCGTCGCGCAGCAGGTTCACGAGCTGGCCGAGAAGGACCTCGAACTGCGTGGGATAGCCGAGGGCCTCGCAGGCGGACTGGACGCGCTGGATGTAGCCGTGGTGGTCGGCGCCCCAGATGTCGATCACATGGTCGACGCGCTGGAACTTGTTCCAGTGGTAGGCGACGTCGGAGGCGAAGTAGGTGTACTCGCCGTTGGTCTTGATCAGCACGCGGTCCTTGTCGTCGCCGAAGGTGGTGGAGCGGAACCACAGGGCGCCGGCCTCGTCGCGGTAGAGGTGGCCGAGCTCGTCGAGGGCCGCGAGCGCACGGTCGACGGCGGAGGTCCCCGTCTCGTCCTTGACGTAGAGGCTGCGCTCGGAGAACCAGACGTCGAAGTCGCAGCGGGCGTCGTGACAAGTCCCGCGGATGGAGTCGAGCATCCAGAGGTAGCCACGCTCGCGGAACTCCGCCATGCGCTCCTCCTCGGGGGCGGAGGCCCACTTCTCGCCGTCCTCCTCCAGGAAGCGCGCGGCGATGTCGACGATGTAGTCGCCGCCGTAGGCGTTGCCGCCCAGGGCCTCGTTGAAGGCGTCGGTGAGCGGATGCGTCTCGGGGCGGCTGTCGTCCTCGTCGGCGACGAAGGCCTCGCGGTCGGCGAGCAGCGCCTCGCGGGCGGCCTGCAGGTCGCAGCCCCTCTCCCCCATCACCTCGAGGAGCTGGCGGTAGCGCATGGAGACCGAGTGGCCGAAGACGTCCATCTGCGAGCCGTGGTCGTTGATGTAGTACTCGCGCTCCACGTCGAATCCGGCATGCTCGAACACGCGGCAGAGGGAGTCGCCGAGCGCCGCCCAGCGGCCGTGGCCGATGTGCAGCGGGCCCACGGGGTTGGCGGAGACGAACTCGACCTGGACCTTCTCGCCCGCGCCCATCTCGGAGCGCGCGTAGTCGCGACCCTGCTTGCAGACGGTGCGGAAGACCTCGTTCGCGGAGGCCATGGCGAGGTAGAAGTTGATGAAGCCGGGGCCGGCCACCTCGACGCGGTCGACGGCGGGGTCGGCGGGGAGGTGAGCGACGATGGCGTCGGCGATCTGGCGCGGCGCGCGGCGCGCGAGCTTGGCGGAGCGCATCGCCAGCGTGGAGCTCCAGTCGCCGTTGGACGGGTCGGCAGGTCGCTCGAGCCCGAGGTCGTTGACGTCAAACTCCGGCAGCTCGCCGGCCTCCTGGGCGGCCGCGAGCGCGGCGCGCAGCAGCTCCTCGATCTTCTCGGGCATCTCATCTCCTGTTCAAAGGCACGTTGCAACCGGGCAAGTGTACCAGAGTCGCGAAATCGGGCGCCAGCTCCCGCTACTCGGCCGTGGGGCGGCCGGACTCCGCGCGCTCCTCGCGCGCGAGGCGGCTGCGGAGGTCGGCGAGGCCGAGCTCGAGGCCCACGGGATAGGTCTGCGGGTTGAGGAAGCGCGCCACGGCGGGGTCGAGCCGCATGAGCGCCTCGCGGCAGCGCTCGCGGGCCGCCTCGATGCCCTCGGGCTCCCCGCAGCGCGACCCGTGCTCCACCATCTTGACGAGAAGCTCGACGGGCTCGCCGGAGAGCCGGTGCGTGAGGTAGGGGTCCACGATGTCGACCATCTCGCGGGCCTCCCCGGCGCGGGCGACCTCGTCGACGACGAGCATGTCCGCCGTCGGGCGCCCGGCCTGGTCGAAGTAGCGCAGGACGTGCTGGACGCCGGGGATGGTGCGCTTGTATGACTGCTCGGAGAGCTTAATGACGGGAGTCCAGGGCTCGTCGGCGCCGCGACGGACGGCGGAGAGCTTGTAGACGCCGCCGAGCGACGGCTGCGGGTCGCAGGTGGCGAGCTTGGTGCCCACGCCGAACGAGTCGATGGGCGCGCCCTGGGCGAAGAGCGACTGAATCGTGTACTCGTCGAGGTCGTTGGAGACGGAGATCTTCACGTAGGGCAGGCCAGCCTCGTCGAAGGCGGCGCGGGCCTCCTTGGAGAGGCGTGCGAGGTCGCCCGAGTCCAGGCGCACGGCGGAGAGACGCTCGCCGGCGGCCTCCATCTCCTTGGCGACGGTGATGGCGTTTCTGATGCCCTGGTGCACGTCGTAGGTGTCGAGCAACAGCACGCAGTTCCTGGGGCTGGACTTGGCGAACGCACGGAACGCCTCGAGCTCGCTCGGGAACGCCATGACCCACGAGTGGGCGTGCGTGCCAAAGACGGGGATGCCGTAGATCTTTCCGGCGAGGACATTGGAGGTCGAAGAGGCGCCGGCGATGTAGGAGGCGCGCGCGACGGCGAGGCCGCCGTCGGGACCCTGGGCGCGGCGCAGACCGAAGTCGGAGACGGGGTGACCCTCGGCGGCGCGCACCACGCGCGCGGTCTTGGTGGCCACGAGCGTCTGGAAGTTCACGAGGTTGAGCAGGGCGGTCTCGATGAGCTGGCAGTCGATGACGGGGCCCTCGACGCGCACCATGGGCTCGCGGCCAAAGACGACCTGGCCCTCCGGGACGGCGTGGATCGTGAGGTCGAGGTGATGGTCGCGCAGGAACTCGAGGAAGCCCGGCTTGAACATGGGGCCGCCGCCCGGCGCCTGGATGCTCGCCAGGTAGTCGATGTCGTCGTCCTCGAAGACGAAGTTCTCCACGAGGTCGGCGATCTGGCCCGTTCCGCAGCACACGGCGTAGCCGCCGTCGAAGGGGCAGTCGCGGAAGAAGGCGTTGAAGCAGGCCTGGGCGTCGGTGAGCCCGGCCTCCCAGAAGCCCTGGGCCATGGTGAGCTCGTAGAGGTCGGTGTTGAGGCAGACGTCGGTGGGCTTGGTGCGGTCGGTGAGAGACATGTGCCCTCCTATCCGAGGATGGTGATGGCGAGCCAGACGGCGGCGACGCCGACGATTGCGAGAATGACGATCTTCTGACCCAGGGGCATCCGGAGGTCGTCGTCGGGCTCCATGAGCGCACGGGCGCGCGCGAGCGCCTGCTCGTCGCGGGCCCGTGCGGCGCGCTCGGCCTCGTCGGCGGCGCGTTGCGCCCGCAGGCGCTCCAGCTCGGCGCGCTCCGCCGCGTCCCTCTCGGCCTGCTGGCGCGCGGCCTTCTCGGCGCGCAGCTGCTCCAGCTCGGCGCGCTCCTCGTCGGTGAGGCCGGTGTCGTCTGCCATGTCTCCTCCGTCTTTCGGGTCGGCAGTTTGCATAGTTATAGCGCTTGTGGGCGAGAAGGGCACGCGAGCTCGGGCCCGACGACGCCCGTGGCGTCGAAGGCGGGCACGAAGCTCTCGGAGACCGTGCCCCCCTCCTGCCACCAGATCCGCTCGAACCCGAGGTCGTCGGCGTGGCAGAGCACGATCTCGTACTCCTCCTCCGAGACGCCGTGCGAGAGGGCGCCCCCGGCGCGACGGCAGGCCTCGTTGGGCGTGTACTGGTTCATGACCGAGAGGTCGGCCTCGTTGCCCGCGATCTCCCACACGCGGTCGAGCACGGCGCAGGAGTCGTCGGCGTGGCCGGGGAGCACGAGGTGGCGCACGATGACGCCGCGCCTCATGGAGCCGTCCTCGCCGAGCGAGCGAGCGCCCGCCGCGCGGACCGAGTCAACCATGGCCGCAAGCGCCTCCGCCGCGACCTCGGGATAGTCGGGCGCGGCGGAGAGCTCGCCCGCGAGCGCCCCGTCCGCGTACTTGAAGTCGGTGAGCCAGACGTCCACCACGTCCGCGAGGGAGCGCACGACCTCGGCGAGCTCGTAGCCGGACGTGTTGCAGACGATAGGCAGGGCGAGGCCCGCCTCGCGCGCCATGCCCACTGCGTCACGGACGTGCGGGGCAAAGTGGAGCGGCGTCACGAGGTTGATGTTGAGCGCCCCCTGCCCCTGCAGCTCGAGCATCATCTCGGCGAGCCGCGCGGTCGTCACGGGCAGGCCAAATCCCTCGCTCGAGATCTCGTGGTTCTGGCAGAAAACGCAGCCGAGCGGGCAGCCCGAGAAGAAGATGGCGCCCGATCCGGACTCGCCCGAGATCGGCGGCTCCTCCCAGAGGTGCAGCGCGCTTCTCGCCACGCGGAGCTCCGAGGTCATGCCGCACCGGCCGGCCCGCCCCTGCGACCGGCGCGCTCGGCAGCGGCGCGGGCAGAGCTCGCAGGCGTCGTAGGCGGACGCGGCGAGCGGGTCCGCCGGGCGGGCGTCGCTCACGGGCGCCGCCTCCCGCGTCGGCGGAGGCCGGATCTGTGGATCTTCTCGGCCTCCTCCTCGAAGGCGTCGTCGGCGGGGGTGATCAGCTCGTCCTCGCCGGTCTTGGGATCGTAGTGGTGAAGGAGCACCGGCTCGAAGAGGTGCAGGTGGTGGGCGAAGGCGAAGGAGGCGCCCAGCAGCACGACGAAGATGAGGATGCGCGGCTCGGTACTCACCTGCGTCATGACGAGCGAGCCCACGCACAGGAGCGCCGTCCACGCGTACACGAGCAGGGCCGCCTGGCGCTGGTCGAACCCCTCGGCGAGCAGGCGGTGGTGGATGTGGCCGCGGTCGGCGCGGCTGATGCTCGTGTGGCCGCGCAGGCGCCGCACGATGGCGGAGAAGGTGTCGATGATGGGCACCGAGGCGATGACCAGGGGCACGATGATCGTCGTGAGGCCAGCCACGCGCGTCACCGAGAGCAGGGAGACGGCGCCGAGCGCGAACCCGAGCGTGAGCGCGCCGGAGTCCCCCATGAAGACGGAGGCGGGGTGGAAGTTGTAGCGGAGGAAACCCAGCGACGAGCCCGTCACGGCGATGGCGAGCGCCGCGGCGTCGAGGCGGCCGGCCAGGACCGAGAGCACGAACATCGTGAGGCTCGCGATGGCGGAGATGCCAGCGGCCAGCCCGTCGAGGCCGTCGATGAGGTTGATGATGTTTGTGTAGGCCACCAGGTAGACGACTGTCACGGGATAGGCGATCCACCCCAGGCTGATGAAGCCGTACGCGAAGGGGTTGTCGATGACCCCGATCACAAGCCCTCCCGCGACCGCGAGCACGGCCGCGATCACCTGTCCCGCAAGCTTCTGGCGGGGCTTCAGGGAGTAGATGTCGTCGAGGACGCCCGTGACGAAGATGGCGAGGAAGGCGAGCACGAGCAGCCAGTAGTTGACCTGCAGGTGCGGCGAGGGGACGAGGACGACCGGCCAGCCCAGGAAGGTGGTCCCCAGGTACTGGACAACGAAGGCGGCCACGATGCCGGCGAAGATGGCGACGCCGCCCATGCGCGGAATGGGCTTCTTGTTGATGCGGCGGGCGCTGGGGCGGTCGACGGCGCCGACGCACACCGCGAGACGGCGGGCCAGCGGCGTCGTGACGAGGGCGACCAGCAGCGACGAGCAGAACAGACAGAGGTAGGGTATCCAGTCAGGAACCACCGTACCCCCTTCCGCACCTGGCTCCCGTATCCCGGCCATGATAGCGGAAACGGCTCGTGCGTTGCACGGAAACGCCGACCATAACGCACGCACACATTCACTTTTGCCGAGAGGAACGCGCAAGTCAAGACTGGTATCTCCCGACGGGTGGCCTATAGTGGGGTTGTCGTTCCCCTGCGGGCAAACTGGGTGAACCGACAAGCGTTACTTGGGAGTCCGATATCTCGTGTTCAGTACGGAGATTCCCCGTTGCTGGGAAAGCCGGAACGCGCGATGGGGACACCCACCTTATGAGAGGTGGGTTCATTAACGCACCGCAGGGGGCGACTTTTTGTGTCGGCGTTGACAACCGGGCGCCGGATTGCCAAAATAGCCAACGCGCGATGCGCCTGGGGACGTAGCTCAGCTGGGAGAGCGCTGCCTTCGCAAGGCAGAGGCCGGGGGTTCGAATCCCCTCGTCTCCACCAGGTATCTTACGGGCGGGTGTCCTTCTCGGGCGCCCGCCCTTCTCGTTTGCGGACCGGTTTGCGGACTGCCGCGGCCAGCCTCACGCGTAGGCGCCGCGCAGGGAGTACCAGCCGCACGCCTCCCCCACCACGAGCGGGACGTCGAAGAGCTCGCTCATGACCTCGCTCGTGAGCAGGTCCGCCTTGGCGCCGTCGGCGAAGACCTCGGCGTCCTTGATGAGCAGGACGCGGTCGATCTCCGGGATGATGTCCTCGGGGTAGTGGGTCACCAGCACGACGGAGCGCCCCTCGGCGGCGAGCGTGCCCATGGTCCTGCGGACGTGGTACATGCCCTCCGGGTCGAGGCCCGTGCACGGCTCGTCGAAGATCAGCACCTGCGGGTCGCGCACGAGCTCGCGCGCCACGAGGACGCGGCGCACCTGGCCGGTGGAGAGCGTCATGACGTCGCGACCGGCGAGCTCGGCGATGCCGAGCCGCTCGAGGGCGTCGGCGGCGAGCGCGCGGCCCCTCTCGCTCACGTTACCGCGCAACGGGACGCCCAGCGTGCCGAACAGGCCCCCCACCACGATGTCCATGACGGGGAGGTGCACGCGCACCTGGTCGTGCATCGTGGAGCTCACGATGCCGAGCGTGCGCTTGATGTCGGCGAGCTGCGGGCGATCCTGGCCACGGAAGCGAACCGGCGGTTCCTCGCGCCAAAGGGGGAACACCTCGCGGGTGAGCAGCTGGATGAAGGTCGACTTGCCCGCGCCGTTGGGGCCGAGAAGGGCCACGTGCTCGCCCTCGGCGAGGGCGAAGTCCCCCACGTGCAGGATGGTCTTGCCGCCGCGCACCACGCTCGCGTCATGGATCTGGAAGAGCGGGGTCGTCTGCTCTGCGTCGCTCATGGGACTCCCTCCTTCGGACGGCGCCCGATGCGCGCCGCAAGGATTACTATAGGTAAATCGCGCCGCGGCGCGGCCAGCCGTCACAAAGGAGTTTCACATGGCAGAGATGCTCACGCTCGAGGCCTTCGAGGAGGCGTCCGAGAAGGTCCGCGAGGTCACGCTCGAGACCAAGCTCGTGGAGAGCCCGCACTTCTCGGCGAGCACGGGCAACCGCGTGTGGCTCAAGCCGGAGAACATGCAGCGCACGGGCGCCTACAAGGTACGTGGCGCCTACTACAAGATCTCGACCCTCTCGCCCGAGGAGCTGGGCCGCGGCATCGTCACCGCGAGCGCCGGCAACCACGCCCAGGGCGTGGCCTTCGCCGCCACGCGCGCCGGGGCGCGCTCCGTGGTCGTCATGCCCGAGACCACGCCGCTCATCAAGGTCGAGCGCACCAAGCACTACGGCGCCGAGGTCGTGCTGCGCGGCGACGTCTACGACGAGGCGTGCGAGGAGGCGATGCGGCTCGCCGAGGAGGAGGGCTACACCTTCATCCACCCCTTCAACGACCCGTGCGTCTCCACCGGCCAGGGCACGATCGCCATGGAGGTCGTCCAGGAGCTGCCGCTCGTGGACACGATCCTCGTGCCGGTGGGCGGCGGCGGCCTGGCCTGCGGCGTTGCGACCTTCGCCAAGCTCTACAACCCCAAGATCCGCGTCATCGGCGTGGAGCCCGAGGGCGCGCCCTCGCTCACGGCCGCGCTCGAGGCGGGACATCCCGTAAAGCTGCCGGGCGCCAACACCATCGCCGACGGCACCGCCGTCCTGGAGGTTGGCGACAAGGTCTTCCCGTACCTGCAGCAGAACCTCGACGACGTCATGACCGTGCCCGACGACGAGCTCGTGGTCGCGTTTCTCGACATGGTCGAGAACCACAAGATGATCGTGGAGAACTCGGGCCTGCTCACGGTGGCCGCGCTCAAGCACCTGCCGGCCGAGAACAAGCGCGTGGTCTCGATCCTCTCCGGCGGCAACATGGACGTCATCACGATGAGCTCGGTGGTGCAGCACGGCCTCATCATGCGCGACCGCATCTTCACCGTGAGCGTGCTGCTCCCCGACCGTCCGGGCATGCTCGTGCGCGTGGCCTCCACCATCGCGGAGCAGAACGGCAACGTCATCAAGCTCGAGCACAACCAGTTCGTCTCGACCAACCGCAACGCCGCCGTGGAGCTGCGCGTCACGATCGAGGCCTTTGGCACCGAGCACAAGCACCAGATCGTGGAGGCCCTCAAGGCCGCCGGCCTCACCCCAACCCTCGTCCAGACCTCGCTGTGAGACCCGGCGCCGCGCCGTCGCACGGAGCGCGTCCCGGAATCGGCGACCTTCCGCGCCTTCGCGCGAGGCACGTCCCGGAATACGGGAGGTTCCCCGCCGACAAGCGCCCTTCGAGGTAGAACACCTCGAATTCCCGGACATCCCGCGCAGAACGTCGCCGATTCCGGGACGACGCTCCCCCGCCGGTGTGGAAGGTCGCCATTTCTGGGACGGCGCCGCGCCCGCGCGCGAGAAGCCCGACGATTCCGGGACGACGCACGGAAGGCCATCCATGCGACCTGCCGCTCGGGGGTGGAAACGATACCGTTCGCGGGAGGTCACGGGGCGGAAACACGCGCCGCGTAGAGTGTCCCCACCGAGCAAATGCGATGACAGGGCCAGTACGGGCCGCATCCGTCCCACAGCGAGCGGGCAGCGTGAGAACCCGCGTCGGACGGTCCGGAAGACTCCCTCGAGCAGCTCGCGAGAACCTCCGCACGTGAAGCGGGCCACCCCCGCAGACGTGCCGAGAAGTACCGCGCGCCGGCGGCCACCGTGACGGCTTCGAGGTTCCGCCTCGCATTTCTCGCCAGCGACAAGAGAAAGCGAGGGAGGACGTGGAACTGAGAAGCGACATGATCAAGCGGGGCCTGGCACGCGCGCCGCACCGGAGCCTGCTTGCGGCCGACGGTCTCACCGACGAGGAGCTCGACCGCCCGCTCGTTGCCGTGGTCTCCGCCCAGAACGAGGTCATCCCCGGTCACCTCCACCTCCAGCAGATCGCCGACGCCGTGAAGGCCGGCATCCGCATGGCGGGCGGCACGCCCCTGCAGGTCAACACCATCGGCGTGTGCGACGGCATCGCGATGAACCACGAGGGCATGCACTACAGCCTCACCTCCCGCGAGGTCATCGCCGACAGCGTGGAGTGCGCCGTCCAGGGCCACCAGTTCGACGCCATGGTCCTCATTCCCTCCTGCGACAAGATCGTCCCCGGCATGCTCATCGCTGCGGCCCGTCTGGACATCCCGACCGTGCTCGTCTCCGGCGGCCCCATGCTCGCCGGCCGCGGCCGCGACGGCAGCCAGACCGACCTCAACTCCCTCTTCGACGCCGTGGGCCAGGTCACCGCCGGCACCATGACCGAGGAGGAGTGCTCCTGGCTCGAGAAGACCGCCTGCCCCACCTGCGGCAGCTGCTCCGGCATGTTCACCGCCAACTCCATCTGCTGCCTCGCCGAGGCGCTGGGCATCGCCCTTCCTGGCAACGGCACCGTGCCCGCCGTCTACTCGGAGCGCATCCGTCTGGCCAAGCAGGCCGGCATGAAGGTCATGGAGCTGGTCGAGAAGAACGTCACGGCCCGACAGATCCTCACCTCCGCGGCCATCCACAACGGCATGGTGCTCGACATGGCCTTCGGCGGCTCCACCAACACGATGCTCCACCTCACGGCCATCGCGCAGGCCGCCGGCTGCCCCGTCACGATGGACGACTGGGACCGCGCCTCCGCCGAGACGCCCAACATCGTGCGCATCGCGCCGGCGGGCCCGCTCCACATCCAGGACCTCAACGACGCGGGCGGCGTCTCCGCCATCATCGGCGAGCTCGGCCGCACCGGGCACCTCGACATGAGCGCCCTCACCTGCCACGGCACCATGGCCGAGTGGGTCGCGGCCTGCCCGCCCGTGGACGGCGAGGTCGTCCGCAGCGTGGACGACGCCTACTCCCCCGACGGCGGCCTCAAGGTCATGCGCGGCAGCCTCGCGCCGGACTGCGGCGTCGTCAAGAAGAGCGCCGTCGACCCGGGCATGTGGCGGCACAGCGGCCCCGCGCGCGTCTTCGACTCCGAGGAGGAGGCCTGCAAGGCCATCTTCGGCGGGGCGATAAACCCGGGCGACGTGGTGGTCATCCGCTACGAGGGCCCGGCGGGCGGCCCGGGCATGCGCGAGATGCTCACCCCCACCTCCGCCATCTGCGGCATGGGTCTCGCGAGCTCGGTGGCCCTCATCACCGACGGGCGCTTCTCCGGCGCCTCCAAGGGCCCGTGCATCGGCCACGTCTCCCCCGAGGCGGCCGCCGGCGGTCCGATCGCGCTCGTCGAGGAGGGCGACGTCATCGACCTCGACATCCAGGCGGGAACGCTCGAGCTGCGCGTCTCCGACGAGGTCCTCGCCGAGCGGCGAGCCGCGTGGGAGCCGCCCGCGCCCAAGTACACCACGGGAGTCCTCTCCCGCTACGCAAAGCTGGTCACGAGCGCAGACAAGGGGGCCTATCTCTCATGATCACCGTCGAGGAGAAGATCGCCCGGCGACAGCGCGCCATCGAGGGGCGCCCGTTCGGCCCGGGCAGCCACACCGAGCACGAGGGCAAGACCATGACCGGGGCGCAGGCCATCATCGCCAGCCTCGAGGCCGAGGGCGTGGACACCATCTTCGGCTACCCCGGCGGCCAGGCCATCAAGATCTACGACGCCCTCTACGACTCCAAGAAGATTCACCACGTGCTCGCCCGCCACGAGCAGGGCGCCACGCACATGGCGGACGGCTACGCCCGCGCCACGGGCAAGGTGGGCGTCGTGCTCGTCACCTCCGGCCCCGGCGCCACCAACACCGTCACCGGCATCGCCACCGCCTACATGGACTCCGTGCCCCTCGTCGTCATCACGGGCCAGGTCACGCGCGGCGTCATCGGCACCGACGCCTTCCAGGAGTCCGACATCGTGGGCATCACGATGCCCATCGTCAAGCACAGCTTCCTCCTGCAGTCGACCGACGACCTCACCAGGACCTTCCGTGAGGCCTTCTACATCGCCTCGACCGGTCGACCGGGCCCCGTCCTCATCGACATCCCGAGCGACCTCTCCGGCTCCGAGATGGTCTTCCACTACCCAGACAGCGTGAACGTCCCAAGCTACCGACCCACCTATCGCGGCAACGCGAAGCAGGTCAAGCAGGCCGCCCAGCTCATCTGCGAGGCAAAGCGTCCGCTCATCATGGCCGGCGGCGGCATCGTGGCGTCCCACGCCTGCCCCGAGCTCGTGGAGCTCGCCGAGCGCATGCAGATCCCCGTGGTCACGACCCTCATGGGCAAGGCCGCCATCCCCTGCTCCAACCCACTCAACCTCGGCCCCGTGGGCATGCACGGCTCCAAGTACGCCAACATGGCGGTCACCGAGTCCGACCTCATCATCGCCGTAGGCGCGCGCTTCTCCGACCGCGTCACCGGCAAGGTCGACGAATTCGCCCCGCACGCCAAGATCATCCACATCGACATCGACCCGGCCGAGATCGGCAAGATCATCAACCCGGACGTGCCGATCGTCGGCGACGCCAAGGTCATTCTCGCCGCCCTGAACGAGCGGCTGGAGAAGATGGACGCGCACGCCAACTGCGAGGCCTGGCGCGACGAGGTCTTCGAGTGGCGCGAGCGCTGGCCGTTCTACACCTCCGACTTCGCCGACTACGAGGGCAAGATCGCCCCGGAGGTCGTGCTCGAGCACCTCTCCGACAAGCTCGACCCGCACGCCTCGATCGTCACCACCGAGGTCGGCCAGCACCAGATGTGGGCCCTGCAGAACATCCACCGCGAGCACGCGCGCACCTTCATCTCGTCCGGCGGCCTCGGAACCATGGGCTTCGGCTTCCCTGCCGCCATCGGCGCCAAGATCGGCTGCCCCGACGAGCAGGTCGTCTGCATCGCCGGCGACGGGTCGTTCCAGATGAACAGCCAGGAGATGGCCACCGCCAAGATCAACGACGTGCCGGTCAAGGTCCTCATCGTCGACAACCGCGCGCTCGGCATGGTCCACCAGTGGCAGCACCTCTTCTACAACGACCGCTTCTCGTTCACCGAGCTCGCCGACAACCCCGACTTCGTGAAGCTCGCCGACGCCTACGGCTGGCGCTCGAGGCGCATCACCAAGCCCGAGGAGATCGACGCCGCACTCGACGAGATGCTCGCCTCTGACGAGCCGTACCTGCTCGACGTCATGATCCCGGCCGCCCAGACCGTCTACCCGATGGTCGCCCCCGGCGCCCCGATCGACGACATCATCGGCGCCCTCGACGTCACGCTCGGCGGCGTCCGCGTCACCGAGAAGGGCTTCGGCGAGGGCGGCCGCCCGCGCGTGAAGCCGTCGCACGAAGGAGTTGATGAGTGATGAACTACCTGCTCTCGGTTCTCGTCGAGAACAAGCCGGGCGTGCTCTCCCGCGTCACGGGTCTCATCAGCCGCCGCGGCTTCAACATCGAGTCGCTCACCGTCGCCCCCACCGAGGACGAGACGCTCTCCCGCATGACGATCATCGTCGAGGCCGACGAGGTCGGCTTCGAGCAGATCACCAAGCAGCTGCACAAGCTCGTCTCGGTCTACAAGATCTCCGACCTCACTTACGAGGAGGCCGTCGAGCGCGAGCTCGTGCTCTTCAAGGTTCAGTCCTCGCCGGAGCGCCGCCACGAGGTCATCGAGATCGCCAACGTCTTCCGCGCCAAGGTCGTCGACGTGGGAAAGAACACGCTCACGATCGAGGCCACCGGCACCGCGAGCAAGCTCGACGCAATGGAGGACCTCTTCCGCAGCTACGGCATCAAGCAGCTCACGCGCACCGGCAAGATTGCGATGTCGCGCGGCGCGCAGTAAGTCAAGGTAACAGGTGATCCAATTGGGGACAGACCCCTTTTGAATCATCGCAATAATGATTCAAAAGGGGTCTGTCCCCAATTGGATCAAAACGGCATCAACGGCTCAAGCAAAGGAGAAGAACATGGCCGTCGACATCTATTACGAGAAGGACGTGGACCCGAGCGTCATCCAGGGCAAGAAGGTCGCCATCATCGGCTACGGCTCCCAGGGCCACGCCCACGCGCTGAACCTCCTGGACTCCGGCGTCGACGTCCGCGTTGGCCTGCGCGAGGGCTCCAAGTCCGCCCAGGCGGCGCAGGAGGCCGGCCTCAAGGTCATGAGCATGGACGATGCGGCGGAGGAGGCCGACGTCATCATGATGCTCGTCCCCGACGAGACCCAGCCCAAGGTCTACGAGGAGCACGTCGCGCCGCACCTCAAGGCCGGCGACACCCTCGCCTTCGCCCACGGCTTCAACATCCACTACGGCTACATCAAGGCCCCCGAGGACGTCAACGTCATCATGTGCGCCCCCAAGGGCCCGGGCCACATCGTGCGCCGTCAGTACACCGAGGGCTCCGGCGTGCCTGACCTCGCCTGCGTCTACCAGGACGCCACCGGCGACGCCTGGGACATCGTCCTCTCCTACTGCTGGGGCGTCGGCGGTGCCCGCTCCGGCATCATCAAGGCCACCTTCAAGGAGGAGACCGAGGAGGACCTCTTCGGCGAGCAGGCCGTCCTCTGCGGCGGTCTCGTCGAGCTCGTGAAGGCCGGCTTTGAGACCCTGACCGAGGCGGGTTACCCCGAGGAGCTCGCCTACTTCGAGGTCTACCACGAGATGAAGATGATTGTCGACCTCATGTACGAGTCCGGCATCCACTTCATGAACTACTCAATCTCCAACACCGCCGAGTACGGCGAGTACTACGCCGGCCCGCAGGTCATCAACGCCGAGTCCCGCGCCGCCATGAAGCGCATCCTCGGCCGCATCCAGGACGGCAGCTTCGCCCAGGAGTTCGTCGACGACTGCAACAACGGTCACAAGTGGCTGCTCGAGAAGCGCGAGGAGATCAACACCCACCCGATCGAGGAGACCGGCGAGAAGATCCGCTCCATGTTCTCCTGGATCAAGAAGGACTAAGCGAGAAGAGCGTTCTTCTCGCCACGCAAAAGGGGCTCGGCGCTAGATGACGCCGAGCCCCTTCCCGTCTCCGTCCAGCCCCTAGAGCTCGAGGTTGACCGCCGTCTCCTTGTCGAAGAGGTGCACGGCGCTGCCGGCGAACGTGAACGAGAGGCTGCTTCCGACCTGGATGTCGGAGGGGCGGCGCCCGTCCTCCTCGACGTTCTGGAGGATGATGATGCTGTCCTTGCCGTCCACGCTCACGTGCAGGTAGACGGAGCTGCCCATCATCTCGGTCGTCTCCACCGAGCCGGTGAGCGAGGTCTCCCCCGCCTCCGCGAGCTCGATGTTCTCCGGGCGCACGCCGAGGGTGACGTCCTGGGTGTCGACGCCACGCGCCGCAAGGCGGGCGCACTTCTCGGCGGACACGGGCACGGAGATGCCGTCGAGCTCCACGCGGTAGGCGTCGCCGTCGCGCACGAGGCGCGCGTCGTAGAAGTTCATCTGCGGCACGCCGATGAACCCGGCGACGAAGACGTTGGCCGGCGAGTCGTAGACCTCCTGGGGCGTCCCGATCTGTTGCACCATGCCATCCTTCATGACGACGATGCGGTCGCCGAGAGTCATGGCCTCGGTCTGGTCGTGCGTGACGTAGATGAAGGTGGTGTTGATGCGCTGGCGCAGCTTGATGATCTCCGAGCGCATCTGGTTGCGCAGCTTGGCGTCGAGGTTGGAGAGCGGCTCGTCCATGAGCAGCACCTTGGGCTCGCGCACGATGGCGCGGCCGATGGCCACGCGCTGGCGCTGGCCGCCGGAGAGGGCCTTGGGCTTGCGGTCGAGAAGGGCGGTGATTCCCAGGATCTGCGCCGCCTCCTCGACCCGACGGTTCATCTCGTCCTTGGGGACCTTGCGGAGCTTGAGCGGGTACTCCATGTTCCCGCGCACCGTCTTGTGCGGGTAGAGGGCGTAGTTCTGGAAGACCATGGCGATGTCGCGGTCACGCGGCTGCACGTCATTGACAAGCCTGTCGTCGATGTAGATCTCGCCGCGCGAAATCTCCTCGAGGCCCGCAACCATGCGCAGCATCGTCGACTTGCCGCAGCCGGACGGGCCAACGAGGACGATGAACTCGCCGTCGGCAATCTCCAGGTTGAAGTCCTCGACCGCGAGCACGCCCTCCTCGGTCACCTTGAGGTTGGCGTTGCCCTTCTTGGGCTTGTGCCTCCTGCCCGTGGAGGCGGGATAGACCTTCTCGACGTGCTTGATGGATACCTGCGCCATGAGCGCTCCCTCCCTATCGATTCCCGACCGTCGGAACCCTGTCGAAGAGCTCCGCCTGCCGTCTCAGCCTTCTCACGAGCTCCGGCGTCGCGTAGTGCGCCGGCGCCCGCCACTTCCAGTTGGTCCCCACCGTGGAGGGGACGTTCATGCGGGTCTCCCCGCCCAGGCAGAGGACGTCCTGCATCTGGACTATCGCCGTATCGGCGACCGAGGACCAGATGCCGCGCATCATGCCCCAGCCCTCGCCCTCGCGCTCGTTGAGGCCGAGGTAGTCACGCGCGCGCTCCGCGTCCTCGGGGCAGGCGCCCGCGAGCCAGCCGAGCGCCGTGTCGTTGTCGTGCGTCCCCACGTAGGCGACGCAGTTGCGGGGATAGGCATGCGGCAGGTAGACGCTGCCGGAGCCGTCCACGCTGTCGAACGCGAACTCGAGGACCCGCATCCCCGGCAGTCCCGTCTCCTCGCGAAGGCGCGCGACGGAGTCCGTGAGGTAGCCCAGGTCCTCCGCCACGAGGCGCTCCGTGCCGCAGGTCTCGCGCAGCCGCTCGAAGAGCGCGGCGCCCGGCCCCTCCCGCCAGCGCCCCTCGCGCGCGTCCGGTGCGCCGAAGGGGATCGCGTAGTACGAGTCGAAGCCGCGGAAGTGGTCGATCCGCAAGATGTCGTAGAGGCGCAGCTGGTACGAGACGCGCTCGACCCACCACGCGTAACCGTCCCCGGCCATGCGCTCCCAGTCGTAGAGCGGGTTGCCCCAGAGCTGACCGCCCGCGGCGAACCCGTCCGGCGGGCAGCCCGCGACCTCCGTGGGGACGAGCCGCTCGTCGAGCTGGAACTGCCCGGGGTTCGCCCACACGTCGGCGCTGTCGGGCGCCACGTAGATCGGGATGTCGCCCATGAGCAGGACGCCGGAGCGCGCCGCATGCTCCCTGAGGCGGTCCCACTGCCGGAAGAAGAGGCACTGGACGCCCTGCCAGTAGTCGATGCGCTCGGCGAGGTCGTGCCGGGCGGCGGCGAGGGCTTCCTCGTCGCGACGGCGCAGGGGCTCCGGCCACGCACCCCAGGGCGCGCCCTGGCACGCGTCCTTGATTGCCATGAAGAGCGCGTAGTCCTCGAGCCAGGCGGACTCGCGGGCGCAGAACGACGCGAGCTCGGCGCCGCGCGTCTCGCGCAGCCGAGACACCGCCCGGCCCAGCACCTCGAGACGACCGCGGAAGAGCGCGCCGTAGTCCACGGAGAGCGGGTCGTCGCCCCACGGACGGCCCTCGTACTCCGAGCGCTCGAGAAGCCCCTCCTCGGCCAGGTCGTCGAGGTCGATCAGGTACGGATTGCCCGCGTAGGTGGAGAAGACCTGGTAGGGTGAGTCGCCGAAGCCCGTCGGGCCGATCGGGAGGATCTGCCAGACCGTCTGGCCCGCGGCGGCGAGGAAGTCTACGAACTCGCGCGCGGCGGCACCCATCGTGCCGACGCCCCACGCGGAGGGCAGCGACGTGATCGCCATGAGAACACCCGAGCGCCTCATGACCTCCTCCCCTCTTCGGGTTCCACGGGCGTCGCGGGGAGCAGCGAGAGCACGCTCTCCCTGCGCAGGAGTCGGAACGGCACGGACTCGTGCACGACACGCCCCTTCTCCCCACGGGTGGCCGCGAGCAGCGCCTCCACGCCCCTGCGGGCGAGAAGCCCCGTGTCCTGGCGCACCGTCGTGAGGCGCGGGACGCTGTACTGCGAGACGTCCACGCCGTCGAAGCCCACGATCGAGATGTCGAGGGGGACGCGGAAGCCGCGGTCGGTGACCGCGCGGAGCGCGCCGAGGGCGATCACGTCGCCGAAGGCGAAGATGGCGGTGAGGTCGTCCGCGCGCTCGAGCAGGCGCATCGCCGCCTCGTAGCCCGCGCGCATCGAGAAGCGGCACGGCTCGTAGCAACGCTCGGAGTCGAAGCTCGCTCCATGGGCCGAGAAGGCCCGGGCGACGCCGGCCAGGCGGTGCTCGGACACCTCGCTGACCTTGCGGTTGCCGCCGAGCACGCCGATGCGCCGATGGCCGCACTCCCACAGGTAGTCGATGACGCTTGCCGCCGCCTCCTCGTCGTCGGTCGAGAAGGACGAGAGGCCCTTGAGCCCCCAGTCCTCTGCGGTGTTGGTGAGGAGCACGCACGGGGCGCCGATCTGGCCGAAGCCCTCCTTGAAGTTGCTGGGGTCCCCGCCCAGGAAGAGGAACCCCTTGGGGTGCCTGATCCTGTCGAGATGGACGGCGCGCGCCACCTCGTCGGCGTCCTCGTCGACGAAGTGGACGCGCGCCTCCTCGTCAGCCTCCGCGAAGAGGCCCTCGGCCTTCTCGATGATGTCGTTGAAGAGCAGGTTCTGCATGCCCTTGACCATGATGGCAAACGAGGCCCTGTTCCTCGTCTTGAGGTGGCGCGCGTTGGTGTTGGGCTCGTAGCCCACCTCGCGGACCACCTCAAGAACGCGCTCGCGCGCGCGGTCGCTGACGCCGGGGTGGTCGTTGAGCACGCGGGAGACGGTGCCCAGGCTGTATCCGGAGAGTCGAGCGATGTCCCTGATGTCCACGACGCCCCCTCTCGTCCTAGCCCTTGACCGCGCCCGCGGCGACGCCCTTGATGATGTACTTCTGGCACGACAGGTAGAACACGACGACCGGGATGACGGCCATGATGAGCGCCGCCATGATGGCGCCCATGTCGACGCGCCCGTAGGACCCCTTCATGAACTGGATCACGATGGAGATCGTCTTGTACTCCGTGGTGTCGAGCACCAGGTACGGCAGCAGGAAGTCGTTCCAGATCCACATCGTCTGAAGGATGCCGACGGAGATGAACGTGGGCTTCATGATGGGGATGACCACCGTGAAGAACGTCCTTATCGGCCCCGCGCCGTCGATGAGCGCGGCCTCCTCGATCTCGATGGGTATGGTCTTCACGAAGCCGCAGAACATGAACACCGCCAGCCCCGCGCCGAACCCAAGGTAGATGACGATGATGCCCCAGGGCGTGCCGAGGCCCAGGCGGTCGGCGATGAGCGACAGCGTGAACATGACCATCTGGAACGGCACGACCATGGAGAAGACGCACAGGTAGTAGACGGCCTTGGTGAAGCGGTTCTGCACGCGCGTGATGTACCAGGCGCACATGGAGGTGCAGATCAGGATGACCGCGACCGAGCCCACTGTGATGAAGACGGTCCAGCCGACGGAATCGAGGAACCCGTACTTGTCGATCGCCGTCTGGTAGTTCTCGAGCCCGATCAAGGTCTGCTCGGTGGGCAGCTCGAAGGGCTCGAGGTTGATGAACATCTTGTTCTTGAACGAGTTGAACAGCACCACGACGACGGGCAGCAGCCACACGACGCAGAGAAACGCCATGAGGCCCGTGCCGGCCCAGTTGAGGGCGCTGCGCTCCTTCTTGGTCGACATCACTGCTGCACCTCCTTGGAGCGCGTGGCACGCAGCTGGATGAGGCCGATGGCAACGACGATCAGGCAGAAGATGACCGCCTTCGCCTGGCCGACGCCCTCCCAGCCGACGCGGCCGTAGAACGTGTTGTAGATGTTGAGCGCGAGCATCTCCGACATCTTGGACGGCTCGCCGGCGGTGAGCGACAGGTTCTGGTCGAAGAGCTTGAAGCCGTTGGTGAGCGAGAGGAACATGCAGATCGTGATCGACGACATCATCATCGGGATCGTGACGTCCACGAGCCTGCGCCAGGCGCTCGCACCGTCGATGGCGGCCGCCTCGAGCACATCGCCGGGGATCGACTGCAGGCCGGCGATGTAGATGATCATCATGTAGCCGATCTGCTGCCAGGCGACCAGGATGACGAGGCCGACGAAGCCGTACCACTCGTTGAGGTTCAGCGCCTGCGAGTACTGGGCGAGGATGCCGTTGAAGATGAGCTGCCAGATGTAGCCCAGGACGATGCCGCCGATGAGGTTGGGCATGAAGAAGACCGTGCGGAACAGGTTGGTGCCGCGCAGCTTCCTGGTGAGGGCGAGCGCTATCGCGAACGCGATGACGTTGATGACGAGGACGGACACGACGGTGAACAGGGCCGTGTACCAGAACGAGTGCTGGAAGACGGTGTCCTGCACCGCCAGGACGAAGTTCGAGAAGCCCACGAACGTCGCATCGGTGACCGTGGTGAAGTCGCACAGCGACAGCCACAGGCCCAGGAGGAACGGGGCCACGAAGCCGATGAGGAACGCCAGGAACGTGGGCAGGACGAAGATGGGGAGGTACTTCTTGATCGCCTTCTCCATGAGACCTCCTTCCCTATGGATGGGGCGGTGGGTGAGGGAAGGCACCCACCGCCCGGGTCGGACGAGATTACTTTGAGTTGCCCTATGCCTTGGAGGCGGCAGCCTCGGTGGCCCAGCCGTCGACGAAGGCGGTCACGACGCCGTCCCAGTTGCCGTCGGTCTGGTCGGCCGCATAGGTGGTGAGGGCGGAGCCCACGCCGTTCTTCCACTCCTCGGAGGGCATGGTCGAGAAGTTCCAGGAGACCGGGGTCTTCTCGGCGTTGATCTCATCCGCGAGGTTGTTGAGGACGTTCGTGGACTCGAGGTTGGCCTCGAACGGGATCACGAAGCCCATGCCGGCCTCGCCGGAGGGCATGGCGCCCTCGGAGCCGCACATGGCCTTGACGCCGGTCTCGGAGGTGACGCACCAGTTGATGAAGTCGAGCGTGGCCTGGATGTCCTCCTCAGCGGCGTTCTTGTTCACGCACCAGTAGTTCTCGGAGCCGGTGCAGATGCCCTGGTTCTCCTCGCCGTCCACGCCGATGTAGATCGGGATCAGGGCGAGGTTCTCGTCGCCCACCTCGGCGACGTTGGCGTACTCCCACGTTCCGTTCTGATAGAAGACACACTGACCGGTCACGAACTCGGCCGTGGCGTCATCGGCAGTCTTGGTGGAGAGCTGGGTGGGGTCGCAGGTGGCGTTGTTGATGTAGAGGTCCCAGATCTGGCGGTAGTTGTCCAGGTAGGTGCCCTTGATGGCGTCGGTGTTGTCGATGCCGTCAGCCTGGTACTCGTAGTAGATCGGCAGGTTGGCGAGGTGGGTCTTGAAGCGCCAGTCGGAGGAGCCGTCCATGCCGGCCGAGCCGAAGGCGGAGAAGCCGAGCTCGTCCTTGCGGGCGGTGATATCCTCCGCGACGGACTTGAGGCTGTCGAAGTTGGTTATGTCGTCGGTGCTGTAGCCGGCCTTCTCGAGCAGGGACTTGTTGCAGATGATGCCGTAGGACTCGATGACGTAGGCGATGCCCTTGGTCTTGTCGTCGTCGCCCTTGAGGGCATAGGCGTCGTTGGTCAGCTGACCCATGATCTCGGTGTCGTCGAGGTCATAGCAGTAGTCCTTCCAGGAGGCGAGGCCCACCGGGCCGTTGACCTGGAAGAGCGTGGGGGCGTCCGTCTTGGCCATCTCGGACTTGAGCGTGGTCTCGTACTGGCCGGAGGCGGCCGTCATGACCGTCACGGGCACGCCCGTCTCCTCGGTGTAGAGCTCGGCGAGCTCCTGCCACTGCGCATCCTGCTCGGGCTTGAAGTTGAGGTAGTAGACCTTGCCGGCGGCCTGCTTGTCTCCGCCGCCGCTGCTCTGCTCGCCGCCGCAGCCGGCGAGTGCGACCGCACCCGCACCTGCCATGAGGCCGAGACCTGCCTGCACGAACTGACGCCTCTTCATCAACATGACGTGCTCCCTCCTACTTCTTCGAAACGTTCCTCTCCGATGCGAGATATTGGAAACGTTTCATTTTCCGTTGGTTGCATTAGAGCACGCGATAAGGCTACTTACAACTGGTATTTCTTTAAGGAACCGGCTGGCGCCGATTTGGTACCGTTCGCGTTATACCGGCAGAATTTGGAAAGGGTTCCAAGCGAGATCGGACGCACGGGCGCGACATGCGCACAAAAAAGGGGCGGCGCCCCATTGCGCCGCCCCGCCTCGTCTGTACTTTGGAATCACCCGTGTCTCTGCGAATCGATACTGGACAACTGGGTATTCAACTTGGGCCCGCTTCGAGTGTTCCTGTCATCAGTCCGTTCCGAAATACGTTTCGGAGAACGTTGGCGAGTGCGCTCGCCCCAGATGTTATAGGACCTCGGTCGCACGGTCGGCGGGCCCAAACAGCACGTTCTCTTCTGTGTTCATTGGACTCGCCTCCTTCTGACGGTCGCTGAGCTGTAGCGACGGTACCCTCGCTTACTCTCCTTGTTCCCGCGCAAGCAGGGTTTACACGCTCGTCTCAAAACGCTCCGCGAACGGTCCTAATCGTCCGGCAGACGGTATCTCTCTACAAGAAAGCGCCCTGGGCGAGAAACCCAGGGCGCTCGTTTCGCGTTATGTGCGCGACGCTACTCGGCGTCGGCGAGGGCCTTCTTGGCGACCTCGGCGATGTCGGCGAAGGTCTGCTCGTCGCTGTAGGCGATCTCGGCGAGGACCTTGCGGTCGAGCTCGACGCCGGCGAGCTTGAGGCCGTGCATGAGCTTGCTGTAGGAGAGGCCGTTCATGCGGGCGGCGGCGTTGATGCGCTGGATCCACAGAGCGCGGAAGTCGCGCTTCTTGTTGCGGCGGTCGCGGTAGGCGTACTGACCGGAGTGCTGCGCCTGCTCCTTCATGCCGCGGAACGTGCGGGAACGGACTCCGTAGTAGCCCTTGGTGCGCTCGGCGAGCGTGTTGCGCTTCTTACGGCCGGCGACGGCGCGCTTGACTCGTGCCATGTCTGATCAACTCCTTGGTGAGAACTGCAAATCGGGACGCGAGAAGCGCCTACTTGGAACCCATGCGCTGGGAAACGGTCTTGACGTCGGCGTCGGAGATGACGGTCTCCTGGCGGAAGCCGCGGATGCGCTTCGGGGACTTCTTGGTGAGGATGTGGCTCTTGAACGCCTTGGCGCGCATGATCTTGCCAGAGCCGGTGCGGCGGAAGCGCTTGGCCGTACCCTTGTGGGTCTTCATCTTGGGCATGCTAGTTCTCCTTCTCCGTGGTGACGTTCTCGTCCTTCTCGTCCTTCTTGTCGAAGGCGCCCTTGATCGGGACGATGGTCATGTGCATGTTGCGACCCTCCATGAGCGGCTTCTGCTCGACGGAGGCGACGTCCTTGAGGTCCTCGGCCAGACGGTCCAGGACGAGGCGGCCCTGCTCCGGGTGGGCCATCTCACGACCGCGGAACATGATCGTGATCTTGACGCGCGCACCCTTCTTGAGGAAGCGCAGCACGTGGCCCTTCTTGGTCTCGTAGTCGCCCACGTCGATCTTGGGACGGAACTTCATCTCCTTGATCTCGACCTTGGACTGGTTCTTGCGGGCGGCCTTGGCCTTGCGGTCCTGCTCGTACTTGAACTTCTTGTAGTCGAGCATCTTGCAGACGGGGGGATCTGCGTTGGGCGCGATCTCCACCAGGTCGAGGCCCTGATCGAGCGCGATGCGCAGGGCGTCGCGGACGCCGAAGAGGCCCATCTGGGAGCCGTCGACGCCAATCAGGCGGCACGTGCGCGATGTGATCTCCTCATTGATGCGAGGACCATCGTTTCTGGCTATCGTTCACACCTTCCTCTCGCTGCGACTCTCGCCGCATAAAAAAATCCCCTGGCGCCAAGCGGCCGTCCAGGAGACATGAACCCGCCCCGGGGGCGGAGGTGCTTGTCTGACCAGACAGCTGCCGAGAGGCGCCGTGTAGGTGGGGGCCGTTTGCCCCGCTTCGCAAAACGCACACTGGAGAACAATAGCATGCGCGCCGGGCGCGGGCAAGAGGTTTTTCTCGCCGGCGCCCGGCGCGCGGGCAGTTCAGAAACTCTTCACAGGCCGGGATGGGCGGCCGCGCCCTAGAGGTTGAGCGACGCGGACTGGACGTAGGTGCGGGCCTGGTACTCGCGGTCCAGGTCGTAGAGGCCCTTGGGGTCGCAGCCGAAGAGCTTCATGTTGGTGATCATGTCGCGTGCGTTGGTCTCCTCCTCGCCCTGCTCCTCCACGAACCAGTCGAGGAACTTCATCGTGCGCACGTCGTGCAGCTCGTGGGCGACCTCGTAGCAGTGATGGATGAGGCTCGTGACGTACTCCTCGTGCGCGAGGCCCGCCTCGAGCGGGGCGAGGTCGTTCTCGAAGGTCTTGTCGGGCTTGGCGATGGCCTCCATCGTGGGCTTGAAGTCGTTGTCCAGGAGGTAGCGGCGGATGGCCAGGGCGTGGTCCATCTCCTCCTTGGCCTGGATCTCGTACCAGTTGGCAAAGCCCTTGAGGCCGCGGTCGTCGTAGTAGTCCGCGAAGGTGAGGTAGAGGTAGGCGGAGTACATCTCCTTGTTGATCTGCTCGTTGAGGACGGTGGTAACCTCGCTCGAGAGTGCCATGGCGCTTCCCTTCTCCTTGGGTCTCTATGTCCGGACACGTTGACTATATACCCAGAAGGAGCTGGTGCCCGAGGTGGGACTCGAACCCACACGAGTTGCCTCAGCGGTTTTTGAGACCGCCGCGTCTGCCATTCCGCCACTCGGGCACGGCGGCTTGCGCCGGCAGAAAGACTATACCAGAGCTCGTCAGACCGGGCGTCCTGACGCCCTCACGAGGGTTTGGGTTCGACGACGGCGCGCGCGGGCGCAACTGGACGGCAAAATGCCTGATGGCACATAGATACTCGAACCGACTCGGAGAAACTCGAACCCAAACCCAAAACGGGTTTGGGTTCGAAAAACGGCGAGAAATGCGGCCGATATCATTATCTCAATCGATTACCTGCGGTTTTGCTGACGATGGGCCCTGATTCGTCGCGCATTCGAACCCAAACCCTCGAAAGCGTCGACGACGGACGCTAGCGCAGGAAGGGGTTGGTGGCGAGCTCGCGGCCCATCGAGGTCGCAGGGCCGTGGCCGCAGAGCAGCATGGTGTCGGGGGCGATCTCCGCCGCCATGCGCGCGAGCGACGCCATGATCGTGGCCTCGTCGCCTCCCCTGAGGTCGGTGCGGCCGTGGCTGCCGGGGAAGAGCGTGTCACCCACGAACGCGACGCCCTCGGCGCTGCCCCCGCCCACGAGCACGATGCCGCCCGGCGTGTGACCCGGGGTCTCCATGACGGTGAAGGTGGCGGTACCCACGGGAAGCACATCGCCCTCGGCGAGCGTGCGGTCGGGGTCGGGGGCGTTCTCGTCGTAGCTGCGGCCGACCTCGCTCGTCTCGCCCGCATGGCGGGCGAGCTCGGCGTCGGCTGCGTGGATCGCGTATGAGGCGCCCGTCTCCCGCACGAGGGCGGCGACGCCGCCGACGTGGTCGCCGTGTCCGTGCGTCGCGACCACCCACCTCACGCGCACGTCGTCGAGGACGGTCGCGAGCTGCGCGCCGGACCCGCCGGGGTCAACCACCAGGCACTCCCCCGCGCTCACGTAGGCGTAGCAGTTGGTCTGCAGCGGCGTCACCACGAACTGCCGCAGCTCGTCGTCCTTCTCGGCCATCAAACCCTCCTCAGCAACGAGTCAAAGGGACGGTCCCTCTTGGCTCACCTCACGCGCTGCTTCATCTGGTTGGCGCCCTCGCCGGGCATGATGCGGCGCGCGTCGAAGACCGAGGGCACGCGGCTCACGGCGGACAGCAGCACGTCGAGCAGGCTCGCGTCGGAGATCGCCACGAGGAAGCGCAGGCGGGCGACGCCCTGGGCCGAGGTCTGCGTGGCGGCGGAGAGGATGTTCGCGCCGGCGTCGCCGATGGCGACGGTGATGTCCTTGAGCAGGCCCATGCGGTCCGTGGCCTCCACGACGATCTCCACGCGGAACTCCGTGGCGCCCGAGGTGTCCCAGGCGACCTCGATCATACGGTCGGGGTTGCGCATGAGGTCCGCGACGTTGGGGCAGTTGGCGCGGTGCACCGAGACGCCGCGGCCGCGCGTGACGAAGCCCACGATCTCGTCCCCGGCCACCGGGTTGCAGCAGTGCGCCAGGTGGACGAGAAGGTCCGGGTCTCCCTTGACGACCACGCCGCAGTTGCTGCGCTTGCGCCGTCCCTTTGCCGCCTGGGTGAGCGCGTAGGACTGCATGACGGGGGCGCCCGAGCTCATGGCGCGCTCGTGCGCCGCCTGGCGCTCCGCCTCGGCGGCCTGGGCGGCCAGCTGCTCGGGCGAGCCCTCCTCGAGAATCTCCTCGATGCGGTTGGCCGCCTGCTTGGCCGAGATCTTGCCGTTGTGGACGTTCGCGAAGAGGTCCTCGGGGCTGCGCAGCTCGAACTGCTCGCAGACGCGGTCGATCGCCTTGACGGTGCGGCGGGTGGAGATCCCGTAGCCGCGCTTGCGCAACTCGTGCGCCAGCTCGGTCCTCCCCTGCTCGGCGTCGTCGTTCTTGGTCTGCGTCGAGAAGTACTTGCGGATCTTGGCGCGGCTCGAGGGCATGGCGACGAGCGCCATCCAGTCGCGGCTGGGCTTGGCGTTCTTGTTGGTGAGCACCTCGACGCGGTCGCCCATCTGGAGCTTGTAGGAGAGCGGCACCACCGCGCCATTGACCTTGGCGCCCACGCAGTGGTTTCCCACCTCGGTGTGGACCGCGTAGGCAAAGTCGAGCGGTGTGGCGTCGCGCCTCAGGCTCATGACCTCGCCCTTGGGGGTGAAGACGAAGATCTCGTGCTCGAAGAGGTCGACGCGCAGGTTGTCGAGGAACTCGTGCGGGTCGTCGATGTCGTCCTCGGTCGCCCAGTCGAGCGTCTTGCGGATCCAGTTGATCGTGGAGTCGATGGCGCGATCCTCGGCGCTCATGCGGCCGCGCGAGTTGCCCTCCTTCTTGTAGAGCCAGTGGGCGGCGATGCCGTACTCGGAGGCCTCGTGCATCTCGGCCGTGCGGATCTGGATCTCTATGGGCTTGCCGTCCGGGCCCACGACGGTGGTGTGCAGGCTCTGGTAGAGGTTGGCCTTGGGCGTGGCGATGTAGTCCTTGAAGCGGCCGGGCAGCGGGTTCCACAGGGAGTGGACGGCGCCGAGCGCGGAGTAGCAGTCACCGACGCTCTGGGTGATCACGCGCAGGGCGATAAGGTCGTAGATGTCCGCGAACTCGCGCCCCTTGCGCGTCATCTTCTGGTAGATGCTCCAGAGGTGCTTGGGGCGGCCCGTGATCTGATAGCCCGTGAGGCCGGCGGCCTTGAGCTCGTCGTCGAGCGTCTTGATGGCGGAGTCGGTGTCCTCCTCGCGCTGGGCGCGGGAGTCCTGGACCATGCGGGCGACGCGCTGGTACTCCTCGGGCTCGAGCCAGAAGAACGCGAGGTCCTCGAGCTCCCACTTGACCGAGGAGATGCCCAGGCGGTCGGCGAGCGGCGCGTAGACGTCCATCGTCTCGCGCGCCTTGAACTGGCGGCGGTCGGCCGGCAGGGCGGCGAGCGTGCGCATGTTGTGCAGGCGGTCGGCGAGCTTGATGATGACGACGCGGATGTCGCGGCTCATGGCCAGGAACATCTTGCGCAGGTTCCATGCCTGCTTTGCATCCATCGAGCTCACCTGGATGGAGGTGAGCTTGGTCACGCCGTCCACGAGGTCGGCGACCGTGGGGCCGAAGAGCTCGGCGATCTGGTCCTTGGTCGCGGGGGTGTCCTCCACCGTGTCGTGGAGAAGCGCGGCGCAGATGGTGTCCTCGTCCATGCGCAGGTCGTGCGCCAGGATCAGGGCGACCTCGACGGGGTGGTTGATGTAGGGCTCGCCGGAGCGACGGCGCTGGTCGCGGTGGAACTCCGCGGCGAAGCGGTACGCGCGGTCGACCTTCTCGCATCCCTCCTCGTCGAGGTAGGCTGCGCAGGCGGACTGCAGGAGGCGGAAGTTGGCGGCATCGGGTGCGGGCTTCTTTGCCTTGGCGGCGTCCGCAGTCGAGACGCTCACCGGAGCGGCAGGGCCCTGCGCGCTGGCAGGCTGCGGCATCCGGGCATCGTCGTCACTCATGCTCATGTCACCCCTCCTTCCCCTCAACGATGATACCGAAGTCCGGCGAGATGGGCCTCCTCACGCAGGCGAGAAGGTCGTCGGCGGGGGAATGGAGGGCCCAGGCGCAGAACTCCTCGAAGGCGTCGCGGGCGCGGGCGCCCTCCAGGAAGCAGGCGGACTGGGTGAGCTCCATGCGCGCGGGAGACGGGGCCATGCTCACGCGACGGCTCTCGCCCCACCCTGACACCGAGCAGAAGCCCAGCTCGGAGAAGATCGTCAGCGCGGTCGCGACCTCGTGCTCGTCTATGGGCGAGAGCGAGGCCCGCTCGCTGGCGACCGCGGCGATGGCGGCGTCGTCGAGCGCGATGGGCCCGTCGGCGCGGTAGAGCCACGCGAGGGTGCGGTAGACGAGGACGAGATCGTCGCGGGACGGGGCGGCGGAGGCGAGGATGCGGCGCCCGAGCGCGACGTCGCGCGACCCGAAGAGCAGGTGGACCGTCGCGTCGGCGCCGTCGCGCCCCGCACGGCCGCTCATCTGGTTGAACTCGACGCGCCCGAGGGGCAGGCCGTAGAGGGCGACGTGCCGGATGCCGGGGAGGTTCACGCCCTCGCCGAAGGCGCTCGTCGAGACGATGCAGCTGAGCTCGTCGCCGCGGAAGGCCCGCTCGACGCGTGCGCGCGTGGCGCGCGGGAGCCCGGCGTGATAGAAGGCGGTGCGTGCTGCGAGCTCGGGGACGCGGTGACGCAGCATGCGCACGAGCGACACGGCCTGGTCGCGCGAGGGGACGTAGACCACGCTCTTCTCGCCGCGCGCCACCACGCTCACGAGGGCAGCCTCGCGGTCGCGCAGCTCGCGCTCGTCGTCGACCAGGAGGTTATCGCGAACGGAGAGGTCGAGCACCACGTCGTCGCGCGCTATGCCGGCAAGGGCGCAGATCCGCTCGGCGACGTCCGGGGCGGCGGTCGCCGTGACGGCGAGCGTCACCGGGTCGCCCAGGTCGGCACGGATGGCGGGGAGCTCGAGGTAGGCCTCGCGGCTGCCGGGGGCGGCAAGGCCGGCGTGGTGGGCCTCGTCGATGACGAGGAAGCCGACCCGGCCGGACTGCGCGAGGTCGGCACGGTGGATCGCGAGGTACTCGGGCGTCGTGAGGACGACGTCGGTCGCGCCCGAGGAGAGGCCTGCGTAGACGCGGTCACGGTCGTGCTGGGGCGTCTCGCCCGTCAGCACCTCGACCGAGAGGCCCGCGCCGGCGAGCTGCTCGCGCAGGTGGAAGGCCTGGTCCGCGACAAGGGCGCGCAGCGGGTAGACGAACACGCTCGCCCTGCCGCGCGCAAGCGCCTCGCGGGCCGCGTGGAGGTGGAAGACGAGGGACTTGCCGCGCCCGGTGGCCATGACCGCAAGGCACGAGCGCCCTGCGGCGAGGAGGTCCAGCGCGCGCTCCTGCGCGGGAAGCAGCGGGCGCTCCCCTATCAGGCGGCGGCGCAGCTCGTCGGTGAGCGCGGCGGCGCCCAGGCCCGCGAGGGCGGCACGGGCGGCGGCGTCCGGGGCAAGGGGCTCGTCGGACGCGGCGTCCTCCCCCGTCACCCCCTCGAGCCCGAGGCCCTTCTCGGCCGCGTCCGCCCCCACCGCGTCCTGACCGCCGTCCCTGAGCAGGAGGTCCTTCACCATGAGCTTGGGCTTGGTGCGACCCTGCCAGGTCTCGTTCACGGCCTCGAAGACGATGTCGACCACGCCGTCCCAGGCGCAGGCGCGCTCGGCGTCAGGCGCGCGGAAGTAGATGGCGGGGACGGAGCACCCGCCGTCGGTCGCAACGAAGCGCAGGTGGGCACCGTCGGCGCCCACCAGGGCGCGGTTGCGCGTGGTGACGCCGCAGACCGCGAGCATCGGCCGCTTGTTGCCCTGGCCGAAGGGCTGGAGGCGCTCGAGGGAGTCTATGGTCTCGACGGTGAGCTCGGAGAGGGAAACCATCGCCGTGACCTCGCCGACGTCCTCGAACTGTTCCTCGGGGAGCCCCGCGAGGACCGCCGAGAGGCGCTCGCGGAACTCGCCCAGGCGGGACGCCTCGCAGGTGACGCCCACCGCGCCGGCGTGGCCCCCGAAGCGCACCAGCAGGTCGGAGCACTGCTCGACGGCATGGAAGAGGTCGACGGAGCCCACCGAGCGGCCGGAGCCGCGGGCGATGCCATCCGCGATGGAGAAGACGATCGCGGGCACGTGGTAGCGGTTCACGAGACGCGAGGCCACGATGCCCTTCACGCCCTCGTGCCAGCCCTCCCCGCCGACGACCACCGCACGGCCGCCGTCGTAGGTGAGCGCCGCCTCGGCGAGGGCGGCCTCCGCGAGGGCCGACTCGACCTCGCGGCGCTCGGTGTTGACCGCGTCGAGACGCGCGGCGAGGACGGCGGCCTCGGCCGGGTCCTCGGTGAGCAGCAGCTCAAGCGCCACGTCGGTGGACCCCATGCGGCCAGCCGCGTTGAGGCGCGGTATGAGTGAGAAGGGCAGGTCGTCGGGGCGCACCGTTGCCAGGTCGCAGCCCGCGGTGGCCGCCAGCGCGACGAGGCCCGGGCGCGTGGCGCGGCGCATGCGCTCGACGCCGACCCTGACCAGCGCGCGGTTCTCCCCCGCGAGCAGCATCATGTCCGAGAGCGTGCCGAGTGCGGCGACGTCGGTGTAGCGGCGCCACAGCTCCGACTTCCCGCGACGACGCCCGAGCTCGCAGACGAGCTTCAGGGCGACCCCCGCGCCGGCGAGCTCGCGCGAGGGGCAGTCGGGCGAGAGCTTGGGGTCGGTCACCGGGACGTCCTCGGGAACGAGGTCGGCCGGCTCGTGGTGGTCGGTCACGACGACGTCGACGCCCTCGCCGACCAGCCACTCGACCTCGCGAGCGGAGGCGATCCCGTTGTCGACGGTCACCACGAGGTCGGGCGAGCACACGGACCTGACGCGCTCGAGGGCCTCACGCGAGAGCCCGTATCCCTCCCCGAAGCGATGGGGTATGAACGGGTGGACCGTCGCCCCCAGCTCACGCAGCGCGAGCGTAAGCAGGCAGGTAGAGGTCATGCCGTCCACGTCGAAGTCGCCAAAGACCGCGACCGTCTCGCGCGCGTCCAGCGCCCGCTCCAGGCGCGACACCACCTCCCCCATGCCGGGGATGCAGAGGGGGTCCTCCCAGGACTTTTCGAGGGAGGCGTCGAGGAACGCGCGCGCGTCGGACGCGTCGGCATGACCACGCGCCACCAGGACGCGCGCCACCAGGGGCGGGATGGCGAGCTCCTCCGCAAGGGCACGCTCGCGAACGGGGTCGTCGGGCAGCACCGACCAGCGGCGGCTCTGTGCGAGGCCGCCCATGCTAGCGGCCCTCCGGGGTAAGAATGGGTATGGACGCGCGCGCGGCGCCAGCCGCGAGCTCGGGGTACTTCTCGCTTGTCATGACAGGTCTCTCTGAGGTGTGGGCGCCCGGCGCCCGGCTGTTGATCGCCTCAGATTGTAGCAGAGACCCCGGACAAAAGCCGCGCCCGGCCGCCGTCCCGCGCCCTCGCTACCAGTCCCGTGCGGCCGGCGAGGCCATCCAGTCCGCGAGGAAGGCAGCGTAGGTCCCCGCGAGCACGGCCTCGCGGGCGCGGCGCATGAGGTCGAGCAGGAAGTGGATGTTGTGCTGGGAGATGAGGATGCCGGCGAGCATCTCCTTCTGGCGGACGAGGTGGTGGAGGTAGGCGCGCGAGAAGCCCTGGCGGCAGACCGGGCAGTCGCATGCCTCGTCGATGGGGCGCCGGTCGTGGATGAAGCGCGCGTGACGGAAGTTGAGCCTGCCCTCGCTCGTGAACGCCGAGCCGGTGCGGGCGGTGCGCGTGGGGAGCACGCAGTCGAACATGTCCACGCCGCAGGCGACGGCGCGCACGAGCGTGGTGGGGTTGCCGACGCCCATGAGATAGCGGGGCTTGGAGCGCGGCATGTGCTCGCTGACCAGCGGCTCGAGCGACTCGAACATGGTCTCGTGGTCCTCGCCGACGGAGTATCCGCCGATGCCGTAGCCGGGGAAGTCGCCGACCTGCTCGAGGTGGCTCAGGCTCCTCAGACGCAGGTCTAGGTGCATCCCTCCCTGAACGATGCCAAAGAGCGCCTGGTCAGGTCGGGTATGGGCGGCGTAGCAGCGCTCCGCCCAGCGGCTCGAGAGCTCGACCGACCGCTCGACCTTGCGGCGCGGGGCGGGGTAGCCCACGCACTGGTCGAGCTGCATCACGATGTCGGCGCCCAGCTTCTGGGCGATGTCCATGTTGTCCTCGGGTGTCCAGGAGACCCACTTGCCGTCGTAGTCGACGGCGCGGAAGCGCACGCCGTCGTCCGAGAGCTTGCAGAACTCCTCGTGCGAGAAGACCTGGAAGCCGCCGGAGTCGGTGAGGATGGGCCCGTCCCAGCGCATGAAGTCGTGAATACCGCCCATCTCCGCCACGAGGTCCGCCCCGGGCCGCATGGAGAGGTGATAGGTGTTGGCCAGCAGGATCTTGGTGCCCAGCTCGCGCAGGGTGGAGGGCATGAGCCCCTTGACCGTCGCCTTGGTCCCCACGGGCATGAAGATCGGCGTGGGGACGTCGCCGTGGGGGGTGTGAAGGACGCCCGCGCGCGCGTGGGTGCCGGGGTCCTCGGCGACGATGTCGTAAGTGAAGAGGCTCTGGTCCATAGGTTCCCCTCATGCGTGGCCGGCGACAGGGGCCGGGAGATCACAACCGGCATCCCATCGTACACAAAACGGCCCGGCACCGCGGGGGCGCCGGGCCGAACCATTCTGGTTTTGGGGTATGGCTACTCGCCGAAGCCGGAGTCGATGAGGGCGACGAGGGCGTCGAGGGCGGCCTGCTCGTCCTCGCCGTCGCACGCGATCTCGACCTTGGTGCCGGTGCCGAGGCCGGCGGCCAGGATCATCATGATGGACTTGGCGTTGACGGGAGCGGAGTCCTTGTCGACGTTCTTGATGGTGACGTTGCACTGGTACTTCTTGGCCTCGGTCACGAAGACGGACGCGGGACGGGCGTGAAGGCCGGTGGCGTTGATGATGCTCGTCTGCTTAGAAACCATGCGAAGACTTCCTTTCCAGAATTCCCAACGGCGGGAGAGAAACGCGCCTCCCAAAAACGGGACATATCGTAGCAAACATGCAAGGAACCATGCTCGTGACGTCCGCCGAGGATGCAAAGTGGGGGGATGAGCGGAATTGACGGGCGGCCCGGCGGCGTCTTGCTGCAAAATGAACGGGTACGAGACGACGCGAGGAGGCGCTGATGACGGACCGGGAGCACCAGGAGGGCGCCGAGAGGGATCGAGCCGAGAGGCCCGCCGATCGCGGGGGCGAGGTCCTCGAGGCGGCGCGCGGCGTGGCAACGGGTGCGGCGAGGACGCTGAGGAGCGGCATGTTCGCCGTGCGCGACGTCCACGCCGCCTCGAGGCGGCACGCCTCCGCCCGGGAGCGCCTGCGCGACCTCGAGGAGTCGCTCGCAGCCGACGAGGCCACGCTCGCCCGCCGCGAGGAGGTCGAGGCGGACTACGAGCGGATCGTGAGCGAGCAGGGGGCCATCGTGTCCGAGACCGCCGAGGTCATCGCACGCCAGGACGAGCTCGTCGGGTCGCTCGACGCCGAGGCGAGGACGCTCTCGGAGGAGCTCGACCGCATGCGCGAGGAGCACGAGCGGGAGCTCAGGCCCTACAAGAAGATCGCGGAGACGGCCCGCGGGCGCTCCGAGGAGGCCAGCCGGGCGGTCGGCGAGGCAAAGCGCGCGGTACGAACGGCCGAGGCCCAGGTCAAGGAGGCAACCGAACAGCGCGAGCAGTCCATCGCCTCCGCCAACCGCTCCGTGGACGCGTCGCAGGCGCGCCTCCTCAAGGTGCAGGACGAGCTGAGGCGCGCGCAGGAGTCCCAGGCCGACGCAGGCGCGCTCCAGCGGCTCCAGGGCGAGCTCGCGACGGAGGCGGCGCAGGTGGAGGCCTCGCGCGGCGACGTCTCGGCAATCACCCGCGACGCGCAGGCCTCCGTCGACGCGGCCCAGACCCACCTCTGGACGCAGAAGAAGTCCCTCGAGGAGGCCCAGCGCGAGGCCGACGCCGCCAAGCAGGAGTACGACGCGCGCAAGAACGAGTATGACGAGCGCCTCGCCGAGGCGCAGGCCGCCGAGAAGGACCTCGAGGACCGCATGGAGGACCTCCACAGGCGCTCCGACGAGGCCAAGGTCGCCCACGACGAGGCCGCCGAGCGCCACGACGAGGCGCTCGCGCTCTACGACGAGGCACAGGGCGTCCACGCCACGCCCGAGGAGACCGTCCGGCTTCGCCAGAGCGTCGAGCAGCAGCGCAGGGCCGTCGCCGACCAGCAGGGCGTGGTCGACCAGCTGGCCGAGGGCGAGCGCAGCCTGCGCAGCAGCACGCGCGGCGTCCGCCTCGCGCTTCTCGCCGCGGCGCTCGTCGTGGTGGCGCTGGTCGTCCTCGTGGTGGTGCTGGTCGTCACCGCGGGCCGATAGGGCGGCCTCCCCTACTCGATCCCCTACTCGATGAACATCGCGTCGCCGAACGAGAGGAAGCGGTAGCGCTCCTCTATCGCGGCGGCGTAGGCGGCCATGATCTGGTCGCGCGTGGCGAAGGCCGAGACGAGCATCATGAGCGTCGATCGCGGCACGTGGAAGTTCGTGACCATGGCGTCCACCACGTGGAAGCTCGACCCCGGCATGAGGTAGAGGTTGGTGGTGGCGTTCTCGCGCGCCACGATGTCACCGGTGCCGGCGGCGCCCTCGAAGCGACGCGCGGCGACGGGCGGATCACTCGGGGCGGCGTCCTCCTCCCAGGCGCTCTCGAGCGAGCGCACCGAGGTGGTGCCCACGGCAATCACGCGGTGGCCGGCGGCCTTGGTGGCGTGCACGGCGTCGACGACCTCCTGGGGCACGTGGTAGCGCTCGGTGTGCATGAAGTGCTGGGTCGGGTCGTCCTCGGTGACCAGGCGGAAGGTGTCGATGCCCACCTCGAGCTCGACGGTCGCCCAGCCCACGCCCTTCTCGCGAATGCGCTCGATGAGCTCGGGCGTGAAGTGGAGGCCGGCAGTGGGCGCGGCGGCGGAGTGCTCCTCCGTCATGGCGTAGACGGTCTGGTACTTCTCGGGGTCGCCCTCGTAGCTGGTGATGTAGGGCGGCAGCGGCACGTGGCCGGCGGCGTGTATGGCCTCGTCCAGGGTGCGCGGGGTGCCGTCGTCCTTCTCGCCCACCGGCGAGAAGCGCACGAGGCGGCCGCCCCTGCTGCCCTCGACGAAGTCGACGATCTCGCCGGTGAGCACCACCGGCGCGGACTCCGGGGCGTGCAGGCCGCCGGCGCGGTACTCGATCACGATGCCCGGCTGGCGCAGCCTCTTGCCGGGGTTGACCAGGCACTCCCAGACGCCGCCGAGCGGGTCCACGTCCTCGCGGCGCTTGAGCAGCAGCGTCTCGCAGACGCCGCCGGTCCCGCGCTTGCGGCCCACGAGGCGCGCCGGCATGACGCGCGTCTGGTTGGCCACGAGCAGGTCGCCGGGCTCGAGGTAGTCGATGATGTCCGAGAAGCGCCGGTGCTCGACGGAGCCGTCCTCGCGGTGGAGCACGAGCAGGCGGCAGGAGTCGCGCGGCTCGGCGGGGGCCTGGGCGATGAGCTCGTCGGGCAGCGGATAGTCGAAGTCGTCGGTGCGCATGGGGTTCCTCCTTGGTCCAGCGCACTACGATAGCACGCGCGAGACGGCCGACGTGTGAATCCGGCGCTCGGACAGCTTTGCGCGCACAGAGCGCGCGCTGCAGAACTCGCGGCGGATTCACACGCCGGCCGCCTCGCGCGCCCCATCGGTGTCGGTAGAGCCAGGAGGGCAGGGTTTTCTCGCTAGTGCCAGAGGCCCTTGCGCTTGAAGATCCAGGCGGCGACGAGGCAGCCCGCAACGGCGAGCAGCAGCGGGAACGCCCAGTTGTCGAGCAGGGGGACGCCCTCGAAGGGCAGGCCGACGTTCATGCCGTAGAAGCCGAAGACGATGTTGGGGATCGCCATGACGATCGTGATGACGGAGAGGACCTTCATCACGATGTTGAGGTTGTTGGAGATGATGCTCGCGAAGGCGTCCATCGTGCCGGAGAGCGTCCCGGAGTAGATGTTGGCCATCTCGATGGCCTGGTGCACCTCGACGAGCACGTCCTCGAGCAGGTCCTGGTCGTCCTCGTAGAGCGGGATGATGCGGCCCTGCGCGATCTTGTTGAGCGTCACCTCGTCCGACTTGAGCGAGGTGGAGAAGTACACGAGCGACTTCTCCAGGTTGAGCATCTGGATGAGCTCCTCGTTGCGCACGGACGCGTGCAGGCGTGCCTCGGTGTTGGAGGACAGGCGGTCAATGCGCCGCAGGTAGACGAGGTAGAGCTGCGAGATATGCAAGAGCATCTGCAGCAGGAAGCGCGTGCGGTAGCGCGTATCCACGTTGCGGACGCGACCGCAGGCCAGGTCGTCGACGACCTCGTTCTGGAGGATGCTGATGGTGACGAAGAGCCCGCGCTCGGGCAAGAAGACCATCGAGAGGGGCATGGTGTCGTACTGGAGCGGGCTCTGAGGGCGCACCCCCGCGCCGTCCTCGCCCACGACGGGATAGTCCACGATCACGAAGATCTGGCGCGCGTCCTCGTCGTAGTCGACGCGCGAGGTCTCCTCGTCGTCGAGGGCCGAGCTCACGAACTCCGGGAGCACGCCGAGCTCGCCCTCGAGCCAGGCGCGCTCCTCGTCCGTGGGCGCGACGACGTTGACCCAGCACCCGGGACAGGGCTGGGCGACCTTCTCCATGGTTCCGTTCTCGCCGGTCAGCAGGCACTGGATCATGTTCTCACCGTCCTTCTCGTCTCAGACAGACCGTTCACCACGATAGAGCACGCGCCGCGCGGGCGGGCGAGGGATCGGCGGTCTTGCCAAAACCCTTACACCTGGGGGGCGGCCGAGCGCGCCGCGGCCTTCGCGGCCTTGCGCGCGTCGCGGGCCTCGTGGCGCTCGATGGCCGCCTCCGCGGCCGAGAAGCGGCACCCGCAGTAGTTCTGGCGATACATTCCCAGCTCGCGGGACTCGCGCGTGGCCTCGGGGTAGAACGGGCGGAAGTCGCGCCAGACGGGCGTGAGGCCAAAGCGGGGCGCGACCGCGGAGAGGATCTCGCCGCAGGCGTCGAAGAGCTGGTACGGCGAGACCACGAGCGTCGTGGACACGAACTCGAAGCCCCGCTCGCGCCCCACGCGACACGCCTCGGCAAGGCGCAGCGCGTAGCACGCCCGGCAGCGCCGCTCGCGGTCGAAGCCCGCAGGGGCGGCGGCTGCCTCCCAGGCGTCCCGGTCGTCTCCGGCGACGATCACGTCGACGTGCGCCACCTCGTCGGCCCACGCGCGCAGCGTGTCCAGGCGACGTTGCCACTCGGAGACGGGCTGGATGTTGGGGTTGGTCCAGCAGATCGTGGGCTCGAAGCCCTCGGCGCGCAGCAGCCTCACCGGCTCGAGCGAGCACGGGCCGCAACAGGCATGGAGCAGAAGCGGCGTCATGAGGCCTCCGTCGCGAAGTCCGCGAGGATCGCGGCGGCGGAGCGCGTCATCTCGCGCGAGAAGTCCGAGTTCCACTTGCGCTCGCAGAACGCGCACGCCCAGTCGGCGAGGTCGCGGCTGGCCGGCGCCTTGGGACGCAGGTCCTCGAGCAGGCGGTCGGCGTCGCGCGTCTCGTAGCGATTCTCGAAGACGATGTCCTCGAGCGGCAGGCGCACCGGCTTCACGCGCCTGAGCTGCCCCTCCGTGGGATGGCCGATCACGAGCATCACCGCGGGCACCACGTAGCGCGGACACCCCAGGATTCTCGCCTGCTCCTCGCGGCGCTCGAGGATATCGCCGATGTAGCACGAGCCGAGCCCCAGGCTGTGCGCGGCGACCACGGCGTTCTGCGCCGCGATGGCGGTGTCCTCGAGCGCAAGGAGAAAGTCGCCCACGCCCGGCTCGCGCGGCACGGCGTCGGCGGCGAGAAAGGCCTGGTGCCAGCGGCGGACGTCGACGCAGAACACCAGCACGAGCGGAGCCGTCGCAATGAACGGCTGGTTGTCGCAGGTGACGGCAAGCTCGTCCTTCTCGGCCTGGTCGCGCACCACGACGATGGAGTAGAGCTGCTGGTTTCCCGCCGTGGGCGCCTGGCACGCGGCCTCGAGGATGGCGCGCTCGTCCGCGGCGCTCACGGGCTCGTCGGTGTAGGCGCGCGCGGAGCGGCGCTCGTGGAGCTGGGCGATGGTCTCGTTCATGCGTCCTCCTCGCGGTCGCAGAGCAGGGTGATGCCGGTCTCGGTGTCGCGAACATGGGTGCAGGCGCCCTCGCGAAGGGTGGCGGCCGCCATGAGGATATCACCGGCGCACCCGGAAAGATGGACGCCAGCGAGAAGGACCGCGAGCACGGGGAGGCCCGCGCCGAGCGCCAGGACGGCCAGCACGGCCGTCACCAGCACCGAGGGTGCCAGCAGCACGGCCACCATGCGGCCGCGACGCAGCACGGCCCCGTCCGTCTTGGTGTAGAGGAAGGCGTCCTTGAAGCCGAAGGACACGCGGCAGCCGGGGCACAGCAGCTTGAACGCCGCGGCATGCACGAGCTCGTGGACGGGCAGAGCGACCACCGTGCCCGCAGCCAGCGTGACCCACCACCACACGTCGAGCCTCTCGCCGCCCAGGGCGAGGGCGAGGAGCGCGGCGAGAAGAGCCGTGACCGCGAGAAGCGCGAGCGACAGCCGCGCGATCCCCCGCTGCAGGGCCTCGTCCCCCAGGACGTCTATGTCGGCGATCGTGCGCATGCGCCCATCTTAGCGCGCCTCCGCTTTCCGGGTGTGTACGAAGTTACAAGGTTGATGTTCTTCTCTCCAAGCGTTCTACCTGCTGGTTTGTAATTGCTCGGTACCTTATTAATTTTGCAACTTCGTACACACCCGGAAAAGCGAGACGCGCGCAGCCGAGAAGTGCGAGAATGGGAGGGCTGCACCCAATCACGAAGGAGCACCCATGCCCGAGACCTCCTCTCGCCCGAGCTTCCCGCGCCGCGCGGTCATCACCGGCGGCATGCCCTACGGCAACAAGAACCTGCACTTCGGCCATATCGGCGGCGTCTTCGTTCCGGCCGACTTCTTCGCGCGCTTCCTGCGCGACCGCATCGGCGCCGAGAACGTGATCTTCGTCTCAGGCACGGACTGCTACGGATCGCCCATCGCCGAGGGCTACCGCAAGAAGGTGGAGAACGAGGGATACACGGGCACGATCGAGGACTACGTCCGCGCCAACCACGAGAGCCAGAAGGCCGCCCTCGACGCCTACGGCATCTCGCTCGACCTCTTCGCCGGCTCCGGCCTCGCCCCCGCGCGCGACGTCCATGCCCGCGTGACCGACGAGCTCATCCGTCGCCTCCACGAGCGCGGCTACCTCAAGAAGCGCTCCACGCGCCAGTTCTTTGACGTTGAGGCCGGCACCTTCCTCAACGGCCGCCAGGTCCAGGGCCGCTGCCCCGTGCGCGGCTGCAAGTCCGAGAAGGCCTACGCCGACGAGTGCGACCTCGGCCACCAGTTTGACCCCGAGGAGCTGATCGCCCCCCTCTCGCAGGTCACCGGCACCACGCCCGAGCTGCGGCCGGTTGACAACTGGTACTTTGACCTGCCCGCCTTCCGCGACGAGCTCGAGCGCCTCATGGACGAGTGGGACATGGACCCGCAGGTCCGCGCCATCGTCACCAAGACCGTGCGCGAGAGCCTCGTCGACCCGGTGATCTACGTCCAGACCAAGTTCCGCGAGGCCTACGACGCCGTCGCCGACCAGCTCCCCGCCCATACGCTCGCGGAGGCCGAGAAGGGCCAGCAGTCCTTCTCGCTCACCTTCGCCGGCTGGGAGGAGCGCGACGAGGCGCGCGAGAAGCTCGACGCCGCGGGCGTGCGCTTCCGCACCGGCAAGTGCCTGCTCCCGTTCCGCATCACCGGCAACATCGACTGGGGCGTGGCCGCACCCGAGCTCGAGGGCACGAGCGGCCTCACGGTCTGGTGCTGGCCCGAGAGCCTGTGGGCGCCGATCTCGTTCACGCAGACGACGCTGGAGCTCGCCGAGGAGGGCCGCTACTCCAGCCGCGACTGGCACGACTGGTGGTGCAGCGAGGACGCCCGCGTCTACCAGTTCATCGGCCAGGACAACATCTACTTCTACTGCGTGGCGCAGCCCGCCATGTGGGAGGCGCTCGACTGGGGCCTCACGCAGGACATCCCCGTGGCCAACTACCACATCCTGTTCATGAACAAGAAGGCCTCGAGCTCCGGCAAGATCGTCCCGCCGATGGCGGCGGAGCTGCTGGACGCCTACACGCCCGAGCAGCTGCGCGCGCACTGGCTGTCCCTTGGCCTGGACCAGAAGGCTGTCTCCTTCAACCCCAAGGCCTTCGACACCTCCGTCTCCCACAAGGACAAGGCCACGGGCGAGGACGTGCTCGTCCGCGACGACCCGCGCGTGGTCGACCCCGCCCTCAAGGAGAGCGCCTTCCTCACCAACATCTTCAACCGCCTGGCCCGCAGCTGCTTCTACGGCGCCGCCAACGTCTGCGACGCGCACCTACCCGCCGTTGCCCCGAGCGAGGAGGCCGTCGCCGCCGCGCGCGAGGCCACGCTGGCCTTCGAGCGCCGCGCCTACGAGTTCGACGCCCACGGTGCGCTCGGCGTGGCGGAGGAGTTCGCCCGCGCGGCCAACAAGCGCTGGGACGACGCCTCCAAGGCCGCCAAGGGCGACGACGCCGCCTACGAGGCCGCCCTCGCCGACGCCTTCGTCGCGCTGCGCACGACGGCCCTGCTCATGCACCCGGCCGTGCCCTTCGGCTGCGAGAAGATCTGCGAGCACATGGGCTTCTCGCCCGAGCTGTTCTTCTCCTGGGACCACGCCTTCGACGGCCCCGCCGAGCTGGCCGCCGCCTGCGGCGAGACGCCCGCGGAGCACAGGATCGTCCCCCTGCCCCCGCGCTATGACTTCTTCGAGAAGCACCCGTCGCAGGTTCGCTCCAAGTAGCGAGAAGGGCGGGGCGAGAAGGTCCGGCGCTCAGACAGTCCTCGCCGCAAAGGACGCGGCTGCGGAACTCGCGGCGGACCTTCTCGCCCCGCCCGCACTTGATCGGCCTATCTTACCGAAGGGACTCACATGAAGGTCACGCCGCCGCCGGTGCACGTTCCGCGCCCGTACGCGCTGCCGACCGTTCCGCTCGCGGCGCGCGTGGAGGTGCCGACGGCCGACGGCGCGACGATCGTGGCCTGGACGTACGCGCCCGCCGGCGTCGTCGACGAGCCGGGGACGCCCTTCGGCCTCGGCCTCGCCGTGCCGCCGGTCCTCATGCTGCACGGCAACGGCGAGGAGCACGGCATCTTCGGGCCGGTCATCGACGCCGTCTGCGCGAGCGGGCGCGCCGTCGTCGCCGTTGACTCCCGCGCGCAGGGCCAGAGCACGCGCGGCACCGCGCCGCTCTCCTACGAGCTCATGGCCGCCGACGCCCGCGAGGTCTGCTCGCGCCTCGGCGTTCCGCAGGTCCACGTGCTCGGCTTCTCCGACGGCGGCATCCTGGGGCTGCTCCTCGCCCGCGACTGGGGCGAGCACGTCCTCTCCGTGACCGCGCTCGGGGCGAACCTCACGCCTGACGGCCTCCCCAGGGAGGACACCGACTGGATGGCCTACGCCGCCGCCGAGAACCGCCGCTGGGCCGAGGAGGGCGAGGAGGGCGTCACGCTGGAGGACGGAACGCCGGTGCCCTCCCCCGCCGAGTCGGCGAGGATCGCCGAGCTCCTGCAGCTCATGGTCGAGCAGCCTCAGATCGACGCCGCCTCGCTGGTGCGCATCACCTGTCCCGTGACCGTCATGGTCGGCGAGTTCGACGAGATCCTTCCCGAGGAGACCGACCGCATCGTCGCCGCCATCCCCGGCGCGACCAAGGTCGTGGAGCCTGGCATCGACCACAACCTCCCCAAGATGGCGCCCGACGCCGTCTCGCGCGAGCTTCTCGCAACGGTCGCCCGAAACGACGTGCGCCACGAGGGTCGCGCGAGCATACCGGCCGACATAGCCGTCGTGCGCCTGCCCGTCTCGGGCCTCTGGGCGGAGAGGCTGGACGCGCTGTACGCCCACGTGAGCGCCACCGGTGGCACCTGCGGCTGGGTCCCGGGCGTCTGGCCGCCGGCCGGCATGGCCCGCGGCCTGCTCGCCGCCGGCTCCTACTGGGGTGCCTTCGACGCCGCGGCCGTCCACGACGGCACGCCCCGCGAGGACGCCGTCCTTCTCGGCGCCGTGGCGATGGACCTCGACGCCGACATGGGCGACGGCACCGCCCCCGGCCACGGCTCCGGCACGGGAGGCCCCGGCTGGGAGGGTCTTCCCGCCCGTGAGGTGCGCGGCCTCCATCTGCTCGCCGTCGACCCCGACGCGCGCGGGCGCCACGCATCCGTCGCCCTTCTCGACGCCGTGGCCCGCGAGGCGCGCGCCGAGGGCGCACGCGTGGTGCGCCTCAACACCTCGGTCCAGGGCGTGGAGGCCAACGCGATGTACACGCGCTGCGACTTCACCCGCCACCGCCCGATCTGGCTGCCCTACCCCACGCTGCCAATGCCCGGCTGGACCAACCTCTGGGAGCTCCGGCTCGACGTCTAGCCCTCGACGCTGACAGCTTTTACCGCGCCCGGGGCCGTCACAAGCGCCGGGAGCAGTAAAACCTGTCAGTATCCGGGGCGCGCCCGCTAGGCGCGCGGGAACGTCACGGTGATCGTGGTCCCCTTGTCGACCTGGCTCTCCAGCGAGATCTGCGCGCCGTGGTAGGCGGCCGCGTGCTTGACGATCGCGAGCCCCAGGCCGGTGCCTCCCATGTCGCGGCTGCGCCCCTTGTCCACGCGATAGAAGCGCTCGAAGACCTTGTCCCGCGAGGCCTCGGGGATGCCGATGCCGGTGTCGGACACGCGCAGGCGCGCGCCGCCGGCCTCCCCGGGCAGCACCCACACGAAGACCCTGCCCCCCGGCCGGTTGTAGCGGATCGCGTTGTCGCAGAGGTTGCTCACGAGCTCGTCGAGCAGGCGCGCGTTGCCGCGCACCACCATCGTGACGCCCTCGACCGAGACGTCCACGCCCGCCTCGCGCGCCTTGGGCGCCAGCCGGTCGGCCACGTCGCGCGCCACGGCGAGCAGGTTCACGCTCTCCGATGGCCCGAAGAGCTCCTGCGAGCCCTCGCCCTCGCCGGCGCGCTCGGCCTCGTCCAGCTTGGAGAGGGTCAGGATGTCGCTCACCAGGCTCGAGAGCCGTCGAGCGTCGTCGTAGATGCGCCCGGCGAAGCCGGGGACGTCCTCGGGCTTCGCGATGCCGTCGCGAATGAGCTCGGCGGCGCCCGAGATCGAGGCGATCGGCGTCTTGAGCTCGTGAGTCACGTTGGCGGTGAACTCACGACGCAGGTCCGCGATGTCCTGGATCTGCGACATGCGGTGCATGAGCTGCCCGTGCTGCTCGTTCAGGCGGTTCACGAGCGGGTCGAGCTCCTCGTAGGGGGCCACGCCGTCGCCCGACGACGGGTCGATCTCCAGGATGGGCTGGACGAAGCGGCACGACAGCCGACGCGAGACGATCCAGCTCGCCCCCACCAGGAGCACCGCCAGCAGGGCGAGAAGGACGAGGTCCTGGAAGAGCAGCGCCACGACCCCGGCGCGGTCCACCGACAGGCGCACGACCTGGCCGGAGTCCAGCCGCTCCGCCTCGTAGAGGCTCATGTAGCCTGCGGTGTCGCTCGCACGCTCCGAGGAGCCGGAGCCCTCGGCGAACGCCGCGATCACCTCGGGGCGGTCCCCGTGGTTGGGAAGCTCGTCGGCCGGCGCCAGGCTGTCGTAGGTGACGGTGCCGTCCGGGTCGATGAGGGTGGCGCGGATGTCGCCGAGCTCGAGGCCGGCGAGGACCTCCGCGTCGTCGTCGGAGACGTTGAGCAGCGAGGAGAGCGTACGGCACTCGCCGGCGAGCTGCTCGTGCTCGTCGGCGAGAAAGGCGCTCTGGTAGATGAGGGAGGCGGCGACGGTCACGACCACGGCGACGCTCGTGCACGCCACGACGAGCGCCACGAACATGCGGTGCGAGAGGGAGCCCTTGCCCCCGGGCTGTCTGACCACGCTGCCCCTTCCCTAGCCGCGGACGCGATACCCCACGCCGCGCACGGTCTCGATCAGGTCCGACGAGTCTCCGAGCTTGGCCCGGACCTGCTGCACGTGCACGTCGACCGTGCGCGAGCCGCCGTCGAAGTCCCAGCCCCACACGCGCTGGAGCAGCGTCTCGCGCGAGAAGACCACGCCCGGCGAGCGCATGAGGAACTCGAGCAGGTCGAACTCGCGCATGGTGAGCTGGACCTCGCGCCCGGCGACCTGCACCTCGCGCCGGTCGGGCCAGAGCGTGACGTCGCCGCACGAGAGCGACGCGGGCTTCTCGGCGACCGCCGCCTCCCGGCCGGCGCGGCGCAGCAGCGCGCGCGTGCGGCTCACGACCTCCATCATGCCGAAGGGCTTGGAGAGGTAGTCGTCGGCGCCGCCGTCGAGGGCGCGCACGGTGTCGAGCTCGGTGTCCTTGGCGGTGAGCATCATGACGGGCACGTTCTTGAGGCCGGGGGTGCGACGCAGGCGGGCGAGGATCTCCAGGCCGTCCGCGTCGGGAAGCATGATGTCGAGAAGGACGGCGTCGGGCGTGCGCTCCGCGCAGGCGCGGCGGAACTCGGCGTCGTCGGCGCAGCCCCGGGCATCGATGCCGCCCTGGTTGAGCGCGTAGACCGTGAGCTCACGAATGTTCTTGTCGTCCTCGACGTAGTAGACCAACGCTTCTCTCCCGTCTCGCCGCGGTCTCGACCCTAAGCGTACCCTACTGCTCCCCAGCGCGCTGCTGGCTCGCCTTCTCGGCCACCACGTGCTCGCCGGTGACGCGGAAGATGGCCCAGGCGGCCACGCGCTTGGCGAGGTCGCCGATGCGCTCGAAGTACTTGGCGACCATGAGGAGCTCGGGGAGGTAGCGAGCGGAGGACTTCCCGTCGCGGATGAGCCCCACGAGCTTCTTCTCCACATCATCATAAAGCGCGTTGACGCGGTTGTCCTCCTCGACCACCCGCTGCGCGCCCTCGACGTCGGAGGCCGCGAAGGCGGCGCCGGCCTGCTCGACCATGGCCGCGGCGCACTCCGACATCTCGGTGAACTCGGCGACGAGCTTCTTTGACGCCTTGGCGGGGATCTCCTCCACGAGGAAGGCGATGTCGCGCGTCATGCCGTCGATGTGCGTGAGGTCCGAGACGATGCGAAAGGCGCCCGAGACGAAGCGCAGGTCCTCACCGATAAGCGGCTGCTGGAGCAGCATCACGTCGAGGCAGTTCTCCTCGATTGCGTTGCGGAGGCGGTCCTCGTTCTTGCGGCCGGCCATGACGCCCTCGGCGGCGCCCTTGTCGCCCGTGGCGGCGAGACCGGCGGCGCGCACGTCGGAGGCACACTTCTCGGTCAGGCGGTTGAGGAACTCCTCGATGTCGTCGAGCTGCTTGGTGAACTTCGAACGGGTTGCTGCTGCGGACATTAGCTGAACCTCCCTGATAGGTATTCCTGCGTGCGCTGCTGGCGCGGGTTGGCGAAGAACTCGCGGGTCGGCGCCTCCTCGATGAGCTCACCGAGGTAGAAGAAGACGGTCTTGTCGGCCACGCGCGCGGCCTGCTGCATGTTGTGGGTCACGACGACCACGGTGTGGTCCTCCGAGAGCTCGCACATGAGCTCCTCGACCATGCTCGTGGAGATGGGGTCGAGCGCCGAGGTGGGCTCGTCCATGAGCAGGATCTCGGGGTCGGTGGCGAGGGCGCGGGCGATGCAGAGGCGCTGCTGCTGGCCGCCGGAGAGGCCGAGCCCGCTCTTGTCCAGGTCGTCCTTGACCTCGTCCCAGAGCGCGGCGCGCGTGAGGCAGCGCTCGCAGATCTCGTCGCCCTCCGCCTTGGACAGGCGCTTCATGCGCCGGGGGCCGTAGAGGATGTTCTCGCGGATGCTCATCGGGAACGGGTTGGGGTGCTGGAAGACCATCCCGACGTAGACGCGCAGTGCGTTGGCGTCCATCGAGAAGATGTCGCGGCCGTCGAACTCGATCGTCCCCTCGGTGCGCACGCTCTCCACGAAGTCGCACATACGATTGAACGTGCGCAGCAGCGTGGACTTGCCGCAGCCGGACGGGCCGATGAAGGCCGTGGCGCGGTTGCGCGGGATCTCGAGGTTGATGCCCTTGAGCGCCTGGAAGTCGCCGTACCACAGGTCGAAGTCGCGCACGCTGATGGCGGTCTCAGCCCCGTCCAGGGTACGGTAGACGCTCTCGTTAAGCTCTGTGTCCATGTTCCTCCCCTAGCCGAAGCGGCCCGTCAGGTAGTCGACGAGGCGCTGGTCGTGCGGGTCCGAGAAGATCTGCTGCGTCGTGCCCGTCTCGACCATGTCACCGACGTAGAAGAACGCGGTGCGGTCGGAGACGCGCGTTGCCTGCTCCATGTTGTGGGTGACGATGATCTCGCAGATGCCGCTCGAGGCGATGTCGCGGATGGTCTCCTCGATGGCGAACGTGGAGATCGGGTCGAGCGCCGAGCACGGCTCGTCGAAGAGCACCACGTCCGGCTTCATGGCGAGCGTGCGTGCGATGCACAGGCGCTGCTGCTGGCCGCCGGAGAGCGCGTGCGCCGACTGGCGCAGCTTGTCCTTGACCTCGTCCCAGAGCGCCGCCTGGCGAAGCGACGTCTCCACGAGCTCGTCCTCCTCGTCCTTGGTCCTCACGCGCCCGTGCTTCTTGGGGGCGAAGAGGATGTTCTCGCGGATGGACTTGCGGAACGGCGTCGGCTGCTGGAAGACCATGCCGATCGACTTGCGCAGCTCAAAGAGATTCTCCTTGGGCGTGTTGATGTCATGGCCGTGGTAGAGGATCTGGCCTCCCACGGAGCACCGCGGGATCTCGCGGTTCATGAGGTTCAGGCAGCGCAGGAACGTGGACTTGCCGCAGCCGGACGGTCCGATGAGGGCGGTGACCTGGCCGGCCTCGAAGTCGAGCGAGGTGCCGTGCAGGGCCTCGTGCGTGAGGTCGTAGGTGACCGTCACGTCCTTGGTGCGCAGCAGCGGGGAGGCCTTCTCGCCCGCGGCCTGGTCCTGGATGGTGGTGGTATCGGTCATTCGGCGGTCAGCCTCCTCGAGAGGAACTTGCCGAGCAGGCGGGCAAGGACGTTGAACAGGAGCACGCAGACGAGCAGGATCGTGGCCGTGCCCCAGACGATCTCCGTGGAGCCGGCCGTGGGCTCGGAGGTGAGGCGCCAGATGTAGACGGCGAGCGAGCAGGCCGGGCGGAAGATGTTGAAGGGGTTGGTCGGGCTCAGGAAGTTGAGCGACGCGAAGTTCAGGCGCGCCGGGGCGGACCCCGAGGTGAAGATCAGCGCCGCAGCCTCGCCGAAGACGCGGCCCGCGGAGAGCACGACGCCCGTGACGATGGCGGGCATGGCGGCGGGGAGCAGCACGTTGAGCGTGGTCTCCCAGCGCGTGAGGCCCATCGCGAGCGCGGCGTCGCGCTGGCTGCGCGGCACGTCCTCGAGCGCCTGCTGGATCGTGCGGACGAGGATGGGGATGTTGAACATCGTGAGGGCGCAGGCGCCGGCGATGATCGAGATGCCCCAGCCGAGCGTGACCACGAAGAAGAGCGAGCCGAACATGCCGACGACGATCGACGGGAGGCTCGAGAGGGTCTCGATGGCCGTCTTGGCGGCGGAGGTGACCCAGTTGTCGGGCGCGTACTCCACGAGGAAGATTGCCGCGCCGAGCGAGATGGGCACGGAGATGACGAGCGTCACCAGAAGCAGGTAGAACGAGTCCCACAGCTGGTAGATGATGCCCGGGAGGACCTCGTCGTTGTAGGCGTTGGTGAGGAAGCCCGGCGTGAGCGCGCGACCGGCGCCGCGCGCGATGATGTAGGCGATGATCGCCACGACGAGCAGGATGACCAGTCCCACGATCACGGTGAGCACGCCCGTGGCGATCTTGTCCTGGCGGTCGATGCGCGCGACGTGGGCGTCGAGGACGGAGTTGCGGGAGGACGCGGTGTTCTCGCTAGCCATTGGCCTTCGCCCCCTTCCTGCCGATGAGGTGGATGATCAGGATGAAGATCAGCGACATGACGAGAAGGAGCAGGCCGAGGGTCCACAGCGCGTGGTAGTACTCGGACCCGGAGACCGCGTTGGAGAGGCCGGCCGTGAGCGCAGCCGTGAGCGTGGAGGCGGGGTCGAGAAGACCGGTGGGCATGGAGCGCTCGACGCCGCCGATGACCATCTGGACGGCCAGCGTCTCGCCGAAGGCGCGCGTCATGCCGAGGATGACCGCGGTCATGAGGGAGGGCGTGGCGCTCTTGAGCACCACGTGCCAGGTGGTCTGCCAGCGGGTGCAGCCTAGGGCGTAGGAGCCCTCGCGATACTGGTTGGGCACCGCGCGCAGGGCGTCCATCGAGAGCGTCGTGATCGTCGGGAGGATCATGATGGCGAGCACGAGCGCGCCGGAGAGGATGCCGGCGCCGGTGGGGGCAGCGTCGCCGAAGACGGCCTTCACGAGCGCGTTGATCACGTAGAGGCCGAGGACGCCGTAGACGACCGAGGGGATGCCCACCAGAAGCTCGATCACCGGCTGGAAGACGCGGCGCCCGAAGCCGGGGGCGACCTCGACGACGAAGATCGCCGAGCCGATGGCGACGGGCAGGGCGAAGAGCGTCGAGAGCAGCGTCACGGCGAAGGAGCCCACGATCATGGGCAGCGCGCCGTAGCGCTCCTGCTCGGGAATCCAGTTCTGGCCGGTGAAGAACGCGATCGGATCCATGCCGTCGACGAAGAAGGTGGAGAGTCCCTGCTGGGCCACCATGAAGATCAGCGTCACGACGACGAGGGCGACGAGGGCGACGCAGAAGCCCGTGATGCCCAGTCCGATGTTCTCGAGCCTCCGCTTGGGCATGAGTTGTGCCATGTGGGAGAGCCTTTCTCGTCAAGAGGGGGCGGCGCCCCCGGAGGAGGGGGGCGCCGCCGATGGGAAGCCGTTCGGAAGCTAGGCGATCTGGGAGATGTTGCCCTCGGCGTCCTTCTGGACCTTCATGTCGCCCATGGGGATGAAGCCCTCCTCCACGACGGTGGAGGCGAAGTCCTCGGACATGATGAACTCGATGAAGGCCTTGGTGACGGGCGCGGTGGCGGCGTCCTCGTCGGAGCGGGTGTACATGTGCTCGTACGCCCAGATCAGGAAGTCGCCGTTCTCGACGTTCTCCTGGGTGGGCTCGACGCCGTCGACGGAGAGGGCCTTGATGCCCTCGTTGGTCATGTAGTTGAAGGCGACGTAGGAGATGGAGCCCTCGGTCGCGGCGACCTGCTCGACGACGGTGCCCGAGGAGTCGACCTCGGCGACCGGGCGGAAGCTGTCCGGGGCGGTCTCGCCGGCGAGGACGGCGGCCTCGAAGGTGGCGCGGGTGCCGGAGCCGGCCTCGCGCTGGATGACCTGGATGGCACCGGCGGTGCCGCCGACCTCGGACCAGTCGGTGATCTGGCCGAGGAAGATGCCCTTGAGCTGGTCGGTGGTGATGTCGGTGACGTCGACGTTGGCGTTCACGATCGGGCCCATGCCGACGATGCAGACCTGGTTGTCGACGAGGCCCTCGAGCTGGTCGGCTTCGAGCTTCTCCTCGGCGAAGACGTCGGAGCGGCCGATCTGGACGGAGCCCTCGGCGACCTGCGAGAGGCCCTGGCCGGAGCCGCCGCCGGAGATGGCGACGGAGACGTCGGGGTTGGCGTCCTGGAAGGCGTCGCGGGCCTTCTCGACGAGCGGCTGGAAGGAGGTGGCGCCAGAGCAGGAGATGGAGCCGACGAGCGCGGCGTCGGCGGCGTCGCCACCCTCCTCGGTGGTGTCGGCGGCGTTGTTGCCGCCGCAGCCGACGAGGCCGAGGCCGGCGACGGCGGCGGTGGCGCCAAAGACGCCCATGAACTGACGACGCGTGAGATCAAGCTTGGACATGAACAATCCTTTCCCGTGGATGTGGCCGACGCCCCGCGGGGCCCGGCTCTCGAGACGAATCCTAGGGCGCCCCGAACGCCCGCCCGGGGCTCGCCCGCGATGCATTACGGGAGCCTGACAGCGCCTTACAATCGGTTTACAGAGCGCCTTACAAAAGGCGGCGGTTTTGTAAGGTCGCAGGTAGCGATGCTCGGCCTTCGGCTTACAGTCGCCGCGACCGCGCCGGTTTGTGGACGCTTTGTCAGGTACCATGGGAAATATCGCTAGGTACCTTGAAATCTCCCTCGTCCCGTTTCAAAATGGCCCCTTGTCGAAAGGAGCCACATGAAGAAGAGAGAAGAGGAGAAGGGGCTCACGGGCCGCGAGGTGATCCGGACCATCGGCGCCAGCGTCCGCGAGTTCAAGGCGGCCTCGATCGCCACGCCGATCATCGTCTCGGGCGAGGTGGTCATGGAGGTTGCGATCCCCTTCGTCACCGCACAGCTGATCAATGCCATCCAGGCGGGTGCCACGCTCGCCGACATGCTCCCCTACGCGCTGCAGCTCGTGCTCATGGCGCTCGCGTCGCTCGCCTTCGGCATCGGCGCCGGCGTGACCTGCAGCCAGGCGAGCTGCGGCCTGGCCATGAACCTGCGCCACGACGTCTTCGCCGCGGTGCAGCGCTTCAGCTTCGCCAACATCGACCAGTTCTCGTCGAGCTCGCTCGTGACGCGCCTCACCACGGACATCACCAACGTGCAGCTCGCCTACATGATGATCATCCGCACCGCCATCCGCTGCCCGTTCCTTCTGCTCGCGGGCATCGTCATGGCATTCATCATGGCCGGCCCGCTGGCGCTGGTCTTCGTGATCATCGTGCCGATCCTGGGCTTTGGCCTCTACAAGGTCGTGCGCACCGTGCACCCGATCTTCCGCTCGGTCTTCCACAAGTACGACGCCCTCAACGAGTCCATCGAGGAGAACGTCACCGGCATGCGCGACGTCAAGAGCTACGTGCGCCAGGACTACGAGAAGGAGAAGTTCGGCCGCGCCGCCCAGGACGTCTGCGCCGACTTCACCCGCGCCGAGAAGATCCTCGCGCTCAACACCCCGATGATGAACTTCGCGGTCTACACGGTCTTCGCCGTGACCCTGCAGTTCGGCAGCTACCTCATCATCTCCAGCCAGGGCACGCTGCTCAACGTGGGCCAGCTCTCGGCACTCACCACCTACGGCTTCATGATCCTCATGGCGCTCATGATGGTCTCGATGGTCTTCGCCATGATCACGATGGCGCAGGAGAGTGCCGAGCGCATCTGCGAGGTCCTCACGACCGAGCCCACGATCAAGAACCCCGCCCACCCCGAGACCGAGATGCGCGACGGCTCGATCGACTTCGACAACGTCACGTTCAAGTACTCCGAGAAGGCCGAGCACCGCGCGCTCGCCGAAATCGACTTGCACATCAAGAGCGGCGAGACGATCGGCATCATGGGCGGCACGGGTTCCGCCAAGACCTCGCTCGTGAACCTCATCAGCCGCCTCTACGACGTCACCGAGGGATCCGTCAAGGTCGGCGGCGTGGACGTGCGCGACTACGACCTCGAGTTCCTGCGCAACAACGTCGCCGTGGTGCTCCAGAAGAACGTGCTCTTCTCGGGCACCATCAAGGAGAACCTGCGCTGGGGCAACCCTGACGCCACCTACGACGAGCTCGTGGAGGTCTGCAAGCTCGCCCAGGCCGACGAGTTCATCCAGGGCCTGCCCAAGCAGTACGACTACTACATCGAGCAGGGCGGCACCAACGTCTCCGGAGGCCAGAAGCAGCGCCTGTGCATCGCGCGAGCCCTGCTCAAGCACCCCAAGGTCCTGATCCTGGACGACTCGACCTCCGCCGTCGACACCAAGACCGACGCGCTCATCCGCGAGGGCCTCAAGACCTACCTGCCCGAGGCCACCAAGATCATCATCGCCCAGCGCGTGAGCTCGGTGCAGGACGCCGACCGCATCCTCGTGCTCGACAACGGCCACATCGCCGGGCTCGGCACCCACGAGGAGCTCCTCGAGAGCTGCCCGTTCTACCGCGACACCTACCTCGCGCAGAGCCGCACGAGCCAGGGGGCCGAGAAGGATGACGCGCCCGCGGACACCTCGTCCGCGGAGGGAGGTGAGGCCGATGGCCGCTAGGAACAACTCCGCCGAGAGCATCCTCAAGAACGTCACCGGCTCCAACCAGCCGACCGAGCCCGAGCGCGAGCCGGAGCGCCAGAACGTCGCCGGCCGCCAGGTCGCGACGCCGAGGCGTCGCGGCGGGCGCGGCAAGACGCTCTCGCGCCTCATCAGGACGCTCTTCTCGTTCTATCCCAAGATGCTGCCCCTCGTCATCCTCTGCATCGTGGTCTCCGCCGTGCTCTCGGCCCTTCCCGCCACGTTCATGCAGCGCACGCTCGAGATCGTGACCGCCAACTGGGAGAGCGGCGACTGGGAGTCCGTCGCCGGCCAGGTGGGCTCGCTCGTGCTCACGCTCGTCGGCATCTACGTGGTCTCGCTCGTCCTCAACTTCACCTGGACCCGCGCGATGGCGATCATCACGCAGGGCTCGCTCGAGAAGTTCCGCGAGCAGCTTTTCGGCCACATGCAGGACCTGCCGATCAGCTACTTCGACCAGCACCAGCGCGGCGACATCATGAGCCACTACACCAACGACATCGACGCCCTGCGCCAGATGATCGGCCAGTCGCTGCCCAACATCACGCTGACGTTCGTCACCTGCGTCTCGGTCATCTCCGTCATGGTCTACTACAGCGTGTGGATGTGCCTCGTCGTCGTGGCGGGCGTGCTCTTCATGGCCTACATGACCAAGCAGCTCGGCGGCCGCTCCGCGCGCAACTTCGTCGTGCAGCAGAAGGAGATCGGCATCGTCGAGGGCCACGTCGAGGAGGTCATGAACGGCCAGCGCGTGGTCAAGGTCTTCTGCCACGAGGAGGCCGCCCAGGAGGACTTCGACGTGCGCAACCGCCGCCTCTTCGAGGCGAGCCGCGCCGCGAACATGTACACCAACACGCTCGGCCCGATCCTCATGAACCTCGGCAACCTGATCTACGTCATCGTGGCGCTCGTGGGCGGCGTGTTCATCGAGACCGGTCTGCCCAACCTCTCCATCTCGGGCCTGCCCTTCTCGATCGCCGTCACGGTGCCGTTCCTCAACATGACCAAGCAGTTCGCCGGCCAGATCGGCCAGATCTCCCAGCAGATCAACTCCGTCGTCATGGGCCTCGCGGGCGCCGAGCGCATCTTCGAGCTCATGGACGAGCCGGTCGAGCACGACGAGGGCTACGTCGAGCTCGTGGCCTGCACGATCGACCGCGACGGCAACGTCCGCGAGTGCGACCGCCGCTCCGGCGACTGGGCCGGCCAGTGGGCGTGGCGCCACCCGCACGGCGACGGCTCGCTCACCTACACCCCGCTCGCCGGCGACGTGCGCCTCTTCGACGTCGACTTTGCCTACCGCCCGGGCCATACCGTCCTGCACGACGTGAGCGTCTGGGCCAAGCCGGGCCAGAAGGTCGCCTTCGTGGGCGCCACCGGCGCGGGCAAGACCACGATCACCAACCTCATCAACCGCTTCTACGACATCGCCGACGGCAAGATCCGCTACGACGGCATCAACATCAACAAGATCAAGAAGCCGGACCTCCGTCGCTCGCTCGGCGTGGTGCTCCAGGACGTGAACCTGTTCACGGGCACCGTCATGGACAACATCCGCTTCGGACGCCTCGACGCCTCCGACGAGGAGTGCATGGCGGCGGCACGCCTGGTGGGTGCCGACGGCTTCATCAAGCGCCTGCCCGAGGGCTACAACACCATGCTCACGGACAACGGCTCCAACCTGTCGCAGGGCCAGCGCCAGCTGCTCTCGATCGCGCGCTGCGCCGTCGCGGACCCGCCGGTGATGATCCTCGATGAGGCCACGTCCTCGATCGACACCCACACCGAGGAGATCGTCCAGCGCGGCATGGACGCGCTCATGACCGGGCGCACCACGTTCGTCATCGCGCACCGCCTCTCCACCGTGCGCAACTCCGACGCGATCATCGTGCTCGACCACGGCCGCATCATCGAGCGCGGCACCCACGATGAGCTGATCGCCAAGAGGGGCACGTACTACCAGCTCTACACGGGGGCCTTCGAGCTCGAGTAGGGGCCGTCGACACCTGGGGCCCGCCCCGACGTCCCTCCGGGAAGTGCGCTGCGCGGAACTTCCCTCCGGGACGCCGGGGCGGGCCTCGTTTTTCAGCCGAGCACCCGTCCCGGAATCGGCGGCCTTCCGCGCCCGTGGCGAGGAACCGTCCCGGAATCACCGACCTTCTCGCCCAGCGAGGGGGACGCGTCCCGGAATCGGCGGGGTTCGCGGGGAAGGTCCCGGATTCCCGGATGGGGGAGGCGCCGGGACGCGGAAGGTCGCCGATTCCGGGACGGCGCCCGACCGGCGGGCGAGAAACCCGGAGATTCTGGGACGGGTGCGACGCAGCTAGCTAGGTACCATGGAAATATCGCTAGGTACCTTGACATCTATGGGTGGCCGTCGCAGAGTTGTGGGGGCCAATCGGACGAGGAAGGGACGAACCGTGTGCGAAGCGGACACACAGCAGAGCATCGAGCTGCGGATTCTTCGCAAGCTCGGGTACTTTGGCTACTACCTGCACCAGCATTGGGGCGGACGGAACGGCAAGCAGCACATACTCGTGGAGCTGCTCGCGCATGACGGGTGCATGACGCAGCGCGAGCTCCAGGAGGCGTCGTGCATCACGTCCGCCTCGCTCTCCGAGGTCGTGACCAAGCTCGAGGCGGAGGGCCTGCTCTCCCGCGAGCGCTCCGAGACCGACCGGCGCCAGCTCACGCTCACCCTCACCGACGAGGGCACCCGTCGTGCCCGTGCCTTCGTGGAGAGCAGGATGGAGTTCGAGAAGGAGGCGTTCGGCTGCCTGGACGCCGACGAGACCGAGGGTCTGCTCGACCTTCTCGACCGCCTGTCCGCGCACTGGGAGAAGATCGAGGCCAAGGGGCGAGAGGAGGCCGCATGCAGCAGGAACTAGCCGCTGAGCAGCAGTTCGAGAAGACCGCGGCGCATATGACCTACCCCCAGATCATGCGCCGCCTCATGGGGAGCATCCGCCAGTACAGGGGCGCCGCCATCGCCACTCCCCTGCTGGTGCTCGGCGAGGTCGTCTTCGAGGTGCTGATCCCGCTGCTCACCGCTGACCTCATCGACGCGATCAAGGCGGGCGCGGACCTCTCCGAGATCCTCTCCACCGGCGGGCTTCTCGCCCTCATGGCGCTCGTCTCACTCGCCTTTGGCGCGGCGGCGGGCCTCACCTGCGCGAAGGCCTCCGTCGGCTTTGCCAAGAACCTCCGCAAGGACATGTTCTACAACATCCAGACCTTCTCCTTCGCGGTGATCGACCGCTTCTCGAGCTCCTCGCTCGTGACGCGCCTCACCACCGACGTCATGAACGTGCAGATGGCCTACATGATGCTCATCCGCACCGCCATCCGCTCGCCGTTCATGCTCGTCGGCGCCTTCATCGCCGCCCACACGATGGCGGGCTGGCTGGCCGTCGTCTTCGTGGTGGTCATCCCGGTGCTCGCCGTGGCGCTTCTCGCCGTGGTGCGCAAGGTCACGCCGATCTTCCGCCGCATCTTCCGCAAGTACGACGCCCTGAACGAGCGCGCCGAGGAGAACCTCTCCGGCATCCGCGTGGTCAAGTCCTACGTCCGCGAGGACTACGAGAAGCAGAAGTACGACGCCGCCGCCAGCGAGGTCCAGCGCGACTTCACGCACGCCGAGCGCATCCTCGCCCTCAACGCCCCGATCATGAACTTCTGCGTCTACACCGTCATGGTGTTCGTGATCTACGTGGGCTCCTACGCGATCGTCTCCACGCGCGGCGAGCTTCTGGACGTGGGCCAGTTCTCGTCGCTCATCACCTACGGCTTCATGATGCTCATGAGCCTCATGATGCTCTCCATGATCTTCGCCATGGTCGTCATGAGCGAGGAGAACGCGCGCCGCATCTTCGAGGTGCTCGACGCCAAGACCACGATCGAGCAGCCCGAGAACCCCGTCATGGAGGTTGCGGACGGCTCGATAGACTTCGACCACGTGGGCTTCTCCTACAAGGGCGACAAGAACCACGAGGCCCTGCGCGAGATCGACCTGCACATCAGGAGCGGCGAGGTCATCGGCGTGATCGGCTCCACGGGCTCGGCAAAGTCCACGCTCGTCCAGCTCATCCCGCGCCTCTACGACGTCACCGAGGGCACCGTGCGCGTGGGCGGCGTCGACGTGCGCGACTACGACCTCGACACGCTGCGCAACGCCGTGGCCATGGTGCTGCAGAAGAACGTGCTCTTCTCGGGCACGATCAAGGACAACCTACGCTGGGGCAAGCAGGACGCCACGGACGAGGAGATCGTCGAGGCGGCCAGGCTCGCCCAGGCGGACGAGTTCGTCCAGACCTTCCCCGACAAGTACGACACCCACATCGAGCAGGGCGGCACCAACGTCTCCGGCGGCCAGAAGCAGCGCCTGTGCATCGCGCGCGCCCTGCTCAAGAGCCCGAAGATCCTCATCCTGGACGACTCGACGAGCGCCGTCGACACCAAGACCGACAAGCTCATCCGCGAGGGCTTCAAGAGCTACCTGCCCGAGACGACCAAGATCATCATCGCCCAGCGCACCTCGAGCGTGGAGGACGCGGACCGCATCGTGGTCATGGACTCGGGCCGCATCAACGACGTGGGCACCCACGAGGAGCTGCTGCGCCGCAACGCGATCTACCGCGAGGTCTACCTCTCGCAGAACAAGCAGAGCCACGACGAGAAGAACCTCGACGAGCTGGAGGTGACCGAGAATGGCCGATAAGCCCGCCGCCGCGCGCGGACGTGCGCCCAAGTCGATCGGGCGCACGGCGCTGCGCGTCATCAAGATGCTGCGTACGTTCTACCCCGTCATGCTGCCGACCGTCGCCGTCTGCATCCTCGTCCAGTGCGTCGTCCAGGCGACGCCCAACATCTTCATGGAGCGCTGCCTCACCATCGTGGGTGAGTTCTGGGAGAGCGGCGACTGGGCGACCGCGCAGCCGCTGGTCTTCAAGAACGCCGCGATCCTCGCCGTCATGTACTTCCTGAGCCTGATCTGCAACGCCGTGTGGCAGCAGCTCATGGCGATCCTCACCCAGGGCGCGCTCAAGAAGTTCCGCTGCCTCATGTTCGACCACATGCAGGACCTGCCGATCCGCTACTTCGACACGCACCCGCACGGCGACGTCATGAGCTACTACACCAACGACGTCGACGCGCTGCGCCAGATGATCGCGCAGTCGCTGCCGCAGCTGTTCCTCACGACGCTCATGCTTATCTCCGTGAGCGCCATCATGATCTACTACAGCCTGCCGCTCACGCTCGTCGTGGTGGGAGGCGCCGCGATCATGGCGCTTCTCGCCAAGACGCTCGCCGGGCGCTCCGCGAAGAACTTCCTGCGCACGCAGCGCGCGGTGGCCACGGTCGAGGGTCACGTCGAGGAGGTCATGAACGGCGAGAAGGTCGTCAAGGTCTTCTGCCACGAGCGCCAGACCGAGGCCGCCTTCGACGCGCTGAACGACGAGCTCGAGGCCGCGGCTCGCGCGGCCAACTCCTACGCCAACACGCTCATGCCGATCCTCATGAACATGGGCAACCTGCTCTACGTGGTGGTGGCCGTGGCGAGCGGCGTCTTCCTCGTGACGGGCATCCCCAACCCGTCGATCTCTGGCCTGCCGCTCACGATCGCCGTGGCGGTGCCGTTCCTCAACATGACCAAGCAGTTCGCCAACCAGATCGGCCAGATCTCCAACCAGGTGAACTCCGTCGTCATGGGCCTCGCCGGCGCCGAGCGCATCTTCGAGCTGCTCGACGAGCCAATCGAGGAGGACGAGGGCTACGTCGAGCTCGTGGCCTGCAAGATCGACCGCGACGGCAACGTCCGCGAGTGCGAGCGGCGCGACCACGACTGGGCCGGCCAGTGGGCCTGGCGCCACCCGCACCAGGCGGACGGCAGCGTGACCTATACCCCGCTCGCCGGCGACGTGCGCCTCTTCGACGTGGACTTCGCCTACGAGCCGGGCCACACCGTGCTCCACAATGTCTCGCTCTACGCCAAGCCGGGCCAGAAGGTTGCCTTCGTCGGCGCCACCGGCGCGGGCAAGACCACGATCACCAACCTGCTGAACCGCTTCTACGACATCGAGGACGGCAAGATCCGCTACGACGGCATCAACATCAACAAGATCAAGAAGCCGGACCTGAGAAGGTCCCTGGGCGTGGTTCTGCAGGACGTGAACCTGTTCACGGGCACCGTCATGGACAACATCCGCTACGGGCGCCTCGACGCAACGGACGAGGAGTGCGTCGCCGCCGCGCGCCTGGCCGGCGCCGACGACTTCGTGCGACGCCTGCCCGACGGCTACGACACGATGCTCACCGACAACGGCGCCGCGCTGAGTCAGGGCCAGCGACAGCTGCTCTCGATCGCGCGCGCCGCGGTCGCCGACCCGCCGGTCATGGTGCTTGACGAAGCCACGTCCTCTATCGACACGCGCACCGAGGCCATCGTCCAGCGCGGCATGGACGCGCTCATGACCGGGCGCACCACGTTCGTGATCGCGCACCGCCTGAGCACGGTCCGCAACTCGGACGTCATCATCGTCCTCGACCACGGCCGCATCATCGAGCGCGGCACCCACGACGAGCTGATCGCCAAGAGGGGCACGTACTACCAGCTCTACACGGGGGCCTTCGAGCTCGAGTAGGGGCCGTCGACACCTGGGGCCCGCCCCGACGTCCCTCCGGGAAGTGCGCTGCGCGGAACTTCCCTCCGGGACGCCGGGGCGGGCCTCGTTTTTCAGCCGAGCACCCGTCCGGGAATCGGCGGCCTTCCGCGTCCGTTGCGGGGCGACGTCCCGGAATCGGCGGAGTTCGCGGGGAAGGTCCCGAACCTCGGGGTACGCGAGGCTGACGGCGCTACCGCTCGATCGGGCGCATCGAGATGGCCTCCACGAGCAGGCTGGCGCCGCCGACGATGAGGTAGGCGGCCAGCACGTAGCCGATCACGACGCCGGAGAACGCGGGCATGAGGAAGAAGACCAGGCCGCATGCCACGTTGAGCACGCCCGTGACGGTCGCCATGCCGGCGTTGGGCAGGCCGAAGTAGCGCATGCGACGCGCATAGGTGATCCGCTCGGCGCCGGAGACTATGAACAGGAACGCCAGCAGGAACACGACCGTCCCCGCGGTGAGGTAGGCGGGCAGCGTCATCAGCATCAGGCCGAGAAGCGCGTTGAGCACCCCCATGACGAGCGTCGCGGGGCTGCGGAAGAGCTCCGGGGTGTGCACGTACGACGCGATCCCGGCGACTCCCCCCACCACGAGCGCCGCGGCGGCGGCACCCTGGATGAAGGCGTAGACGCCGTAGGGCGCGGCCGCGGTCGCGATGCCCGCGAGCACGAGCAGCACGCCGATCGCGACGGTCCAGACGCGTGCGTGGCGCAGGCCGGAGTTCCAGCGGTCGACGAAGTCGCCCACGTGGTCGAAGTTAGAGTCGTAACGCTCCATGAGGTTCCCTCCAGAGAAACGGCCCGGACGGTCCGGGCCGGCTGATTACTCTCTTCTGCCCAAAGTCAGCCCGGGGAACGCGGGCATTCAGGAACGGGAAAACCCTCACGCAGTCGTCACATTGCTCGGCAGCCCCTGAAAGACGGCCGCCGCGGGCGCCTAGCGCCTCCGCCGACGTCGGCTCTCGCGGATGATGTCCTGGGCCACCCAGACGCAGAGCACGAAGGCAGCGAGGTAGCCGAGGAAGCCGATGATGGGGATGCCAAAGATGACCGGCTTGATGCGCGCGTAGTAGACCACGGACGAGCCTATGAACAGGCCGGCGATGATTACGCTCATCGTCATTCGGTTGGCGATGCGCGAGAGGTCCTCGAGCGGGTCCTCGGTGCCCGCCAAGTCGAGGTTCACGCGCAGCTGCCCGCGCGTGAGCATCCGCATGGCAAGCCCCGCCTCCTGGGCCGCGCCGAGAAGCCCGTGCGTGGCGGCGACGCTCTCCCGCGCCAGCCTCTTCCCCTCGCGCGCCGCGAGCTCACTGGCGGTTGAGTGGGCGCGCAGGTGAGCGTGGATGATCTCCACGATGGAGACGTCGGGCAGCAGGTCGTGGACCGTGCCCTCCAGCGTCACGAGCGAGCGCGCGAGCATCGTGACCGAGCTCGGGAGCTCGATGCCATCCTTCTGGGCCATGGAGATCAGCGAGTTCATGAACGCGCCGACGTCCAAATCCGACAGGTCGGCCAGGCCGTAGTCCGCGACGATGGCGTCGAGATCGGCGAGCAGGTGCGCCTGGTCGACGTCGGAGGTGTCGGACACCGAGAAGCGCATGAGGCCCTCGGCGAGCCCCGGGGAGTCGCAGCGCGCGACGGCGCTCACCATCGTGCCCATGGCGGAGCGGTCGTGGCTGGAGAGGCGCCCCATGATGCCGAGGTCGAGGTAGACGATCTTGCCACCCACGATCACGAGGTTGCCGGGGTGCGGGTCGGCGTGGAAGAAGCCGTCGTCGAGCATCTGGCTCGTGTAGTTGTCGGCCAGCTTGGTCCCGATCTCGGCGAGGTCGTAGCCCTCGGCCACGAGACGGGCGGTGTCGTTGATCGGGATGCCCTCCACGTAGTCCATGACCACCACGTGGCGCGTGCACAGCGCGGGATAGGGCTTGGGGCAGTCGATGAAGGCGCACCCGGCGTTGTTGCGGCGAAACTCCTCGAGGCTCCTCGCCTCCACGAGGAAGTCGGTCTCCTCGCGGAAGCTCTGCCAGAGCTCGTCCACCACCGACTGCAGGTCGACGAACTGCTCGTCCCCCATGAAGCGGCTCGCGTAGCGCGCGAGCGAGCGCATGATCGAGATGTCCTGCGCCATGATCTCCTGCACGTGGGGGCGCTGGACCTTGACGGCGACGAGCTCGCCGGTCACCAGGCGCGCCTTGTGCACCTGGGCGACCGACGCCGATCCCAGGGGGCGGTCGTCGATCGCGTCGAAGATCTCCTCGATCGGACGGTCGTACTCGGCGCGCAGCGCGGCGAGCACCGCGTCGCGGTCCATGGGCTGGACCTCGGTGCGCAGGCGCCCGAGCTCGCGCGTGAAGCCCTCGGGCAGGATCTCGGAGCGCATGGAGAGGATCTGTCCCGCCTTGACGAAGGTGGGGCCCAGCTCCTCGAGCATGCGCCTCAGACCCTTGGGCGTGAGCCCGTGGAAGATGTCGTAGCGGCGCACGATCTGCAGGATCTCGCCGATGCGCGCCAGGCGGGAGCCGCGGCTGAGCGCGTACTCGTCGTCGCGACGACCACCGAAGAGCCCGATGGTCTGGCTCTCGCCGAGAAGCGACTCCCGGCTCACCCGCTCGTACCACGCGTCGAGAAAGTCCTGGGCGGTGCGCGAGACCCGCGCCGCCGCCTCGTCGGGGTGCTCCCCCGTCCCGGACACGTCGCCCTCCGCTGCCTCTGCCGCGACGGGCGCCGCCTCCCCCTCGGCAGGCGCCTCGGGGTCGGTCGCTCGCCCGAGCTCCTCGTTCTTCTCGTCGTGCGTCACGCCGCCGTCCCTACTCGGCAGCGTCCGCGTCCTCGGGGGCCTCCTCGACGTCGACCTTCACCGAGGCCTCGTCGATCTCGGCCGCCATCTGGGCGACCTTGGCGGCGAACGCGGCGCGCTCCTCGGCCGTCATGGCCTTCATGCGCGCGCGGACGGCGTTCTCGGAGGTGTTGTCGATGACCTCCTTGGCCTTGCGGGTGAGCTCCTGGTTGAGCGTCTTGCCCTGCTCGACCGTCAGCTCGCCCTTCTTGACCAGCTCCTCGACGACCTCCTGGGTCTTCTCGGCACCCGTGGCCACGGCGCCCACGCCGGCGAGGAACATCTTGCGAAGGCCCTCTGTCAGGTCAAAGTCCGCCATGTCAATCCCTTCTCCGCTTCTCCGGCGCGCAGCGCGCCCCTTCCATGCTGACCCTTCTACCCGTTCGGGCTGTGGGCGTTACCGCCGAGCGGGACGAGCGGTCGGCGGGCGCGGGCTCAGCGCGTGCCGAGAAGGACGTGCGCCAGCTGCTCGACCGTGTCGGCGAGCTCGCAGGCGCCGGCCTCCTCGAGCTCGCCCGGACGGGCCGCCCCGCCGTAGGTGACGCCGACGCAGGGCACGCCGCACGCCGCCGCGGCGTCCACGTCGTGGTGACGGTCTCCGACCATGACGGTCTCGTCCGGCCCGACGCCGAGCTCGCGCATCGCGTGCCTGATCAGCGATACCTTGTCGCCCTCCTCGTCGCTCGTCTTCCCGAGCGCCACGTCGAAGAGGCCCGAGATCCCGTCGTCGTCGAGCGCGCGGGCGACCAGGCGCATCTGCTTGGAGGAGGCGACGGCCATGAGGCGGCCCGCGGCGCGCACGCGCTCGAGCATGTCGCGCACGCCGGGGAAGAGCGGCCACGCCTCCGCGCCTATCTCGTTGTAGATCGCACGGTACTCCGCGGTGATCTGGGCGGCCTCCTCCGGGGAGAAGCCGTACACCCACTCGTAGGCCTGCGGGAAGGGCGGGCCCACGAGGCGGGTGAGGTCGCCCATCGCCTCGTCGTCGAGGCCGTGGCGCGCGAGCACCGTCCGCGCCGTGCCCGTTATGGTCGGCACCGTGTTGGCAAGGGTGCCGTCGAAGTCGAAGATCACGAGCCTTCTGCCCGCGGCGGTCGCGTCCGAAAGTGCCATGCGCCCTCCTCGCCGTTGCCGTGCGTGTCGCAATGATACCGCGGGACGCGCGGGGGCGCCGCCCCGGAATCGCCGGGGCTCACGGGCCACGGCGCGCGGCTGCGGTATCATGGCTGCACGAAAGCGCGAGCGAGGAGGCCACATGCACGTCGAGCCCATCACCTGCTACCGACCCCGTCCCGAGCGGGCGCAGGAGTTCGCCGCGCCGCCCTACGACGTCTTCGACCGGTCCGGTGCCGCCGCCTACGTTGCCGCCCATCCCGGCACGTTCCTCGCCGTGGACCGTCCCGAGACCGCCTTCCCGACCGACCACGACCCCTGCGCGGACGACGTCTACGCACATGCCCACGACCTTCTCGCCGAACGCGTCGCCGACGGCACGCTGCTGCGCGACGGCACCCCCTGCTTCTACCTCTGGCGCCTGCGCGACGCCGGCCACGAGCAGACCGGCATCGTCGCGGCGTTCTCCGTCGACGACTACACCAACGGCATGATCCGCCGTCACGAGCTCACGCGCCCCGCCAAGGTGGAGGACCGCATCCGCCACATCTCCGCGACCTGTTGCCAGACGGGCCCGGTCCTTCTCGCCTACCAGGGAAACCCCGTGCTCGAGGCCCTGGTCGAGGCGGCGAAGGCCGCCGAGCCGCTCTACGACTTCAAGGACGGGTCCGGCGTCCGCCACACCGTCTGGCGCGTGGCGCGACCCGCCGCGGTGGAGTCCCTCCGCCTGATGATGGAGCACGTCGACCGCGCCTACATCGCCGACGGCCATCATCGCGCCGCCGCGGCCGAGCGCGTGTGCCGCTCCATCCGGACCGACGAGGGCGACCACTGCTCGGGCGGCGAGGCGTACAACTACTTCCTCGGGGCGCTCTTCCCGGTTGGGCAGCTGAGCGTCCGCGCCTACGACCGCGTCGTCTCCGACACGAACGGCCTCGACGAGGCGTCCCTGGTCGAGGCCCTCTCCGCGGCGGGCCTCTCGGTCGGCGAGCGGCGCACGGAGCCCGTGGAGCCGTCCGAGCGCGGGCGCTTCGGGATGTACGCGTTCGGCGCCTGGCGCGAGCTCGCGCTCGAGGGCCCGAGGCCCGAGGGCGCGGTAGCCGGGCTGGACGTCTCCGTCCTGCAGGACCGCGTGCTCAGGCCCGTCCTGGGCGTCGACGACCCGACGGACGACCCGAGGGTCACCTACGTCGGGCGCGTCGCCGGGACCGCGGAGCTCGAGCGCCGCGCGGGCGAGAGGGGCGTCGCGTTCTCGCTCTTCCCCACCACGACGCGGGAGCTCGTGGCCGCCGCCGACGAGGGCCTGACCCTGCCGCCCAAGTCCACCTGGTTCGAGCCGAAGCTCCTGAGCGGGCTCTTCGTCCGTCGCGTCAACCACCGCGAGTCGATCATCGACGGGACGAGGCGCGCCCGTTAGGGGAATATAAGGGGAAGGGACAGTCGGGAGAGGAGGTGCCCATGGACGAGCGGGGACGCGACGAGCAGCGCGGACGGCTCGGGAGGCTCTTCGCCGCGCTCGTGGGCACCGAGGACGCCGACGAGCGCGACGGGTCGACGGCGGCGGGCGCCGCGACGGCCGAGGCGGCCGCAGCCTCCCACCTCGACCTCGAGGCCCTCTCGAAGCGCCTTGCCAGCTCGCCGGACCCGGTGCGGGTCCTGCGGTCCTTCGTCTCCGACGTCCGCTCGAGGACCGAGACCGCCGAGGCCGGCGCCGAGCCGAGCGCCCTCGAGACCTATCTCGCCGAGCGCCTCGACGAGGCGGACCTCTCCGGGGCCGACGGCGTCTCCCTGCCGTCGCTGCGCGTGGTGCGGCCCAACACCTCCGGCCTCTTCTACCTGCGCATAGATGACGACGAGGTGACCTGGCTCGCCAAGCTCAAGGTGCTCCGCGTGGAGGCCGTCCTCAACGCCGCGCTTCTCGCCACGCTGGGGCTCCCGGACGCCGATGCCGCGAGCCTCGAGGACCTCGTGGCCTTCGAGGGCCGTTGCGCCCGCTCGGTCGTCGCCCAGGCGGCGCGCCTCGCCGCGCGGCAGGAGAGCCCGGCGCGCGGAGAGTGGGCCGTGCGCTCCGCGATATCCGAGGCGATCGAGTCCGCGCGCCTCCCCTACCGCCTCATGGCCCGGTTCCGCGTCAACGTCGCCGGAGGGCGGGCCGCCTTCGAGGTCGACGTCGTGCCGCCGCGCATCTGGCCTGCGACCGCCCGCGTCGACGGGCTCGGGATCGTCGCCTCAACCGCGGAGATGCGACGCCGTGCGGCGAGCGAGTACAACCTGCGCGTGGGCGTGCTTCTCGCCGCCTATGCGCTGCTCGTGGCGCCCGAGCTGGACGAGGTCTGGGTCGCCGGCGTCGAGGACAGCGGCTCGTCCCACACCTGCTACTACTCGGCCCGGCTCACGCGAGCCCTGGTCGAGGGGATGGACCTCGAGGGCCCGGTCGACCCCTGGGCCGTCATGCGGGAGGCGGGAGTCGCCCTCGACGGGGACGACCGCGTCCTCGCGCCCGTTACCCAGGGCTTCACGCTGGACGACGAGCTCCTGTGCCCCGCCCGTCGATGGGACCCGGTCGAGCTCTCGGAGGAGCGACTCGGCCCGGCCCTGGCGCACGAGCTCGGCGGCGAGCTCAGGCGCGACCTCGGCATAGACGAGGCGGCCGCGCGCAGACGTGCGGCGGACGAGCTCGTCCGGCAGCTGGGGACCTCCACCTCGCAGAACGTGAGCGCGCTTCTCGCCGTGGGCGGCGAGGGGGCGCCCGAGGACGTGCGCCTCGCAGCGCGGCGCTGCGTGGAGGCCCTGATAGACGGAACGCTCGACGACGACCCGCTCGCGATCGTGGAGTCGTTCGTGGGGGGCGGCGCGCTCGAGCGCGGCGTCGACGAGGCGCGGGCTGCCTTCCTCTCGCACGACATCGAGACCGCCGAGAAGAGCGCCCGCTCCGCGCTCTCCCCCGTCGACGACGCCGGCGCCTTCGCCGACGCGCCCGGCGTCGCCTGGAGGACGTTCGGCACCTATGCGGACCGCGTGCTCTACAACCGCCTCGCGGGCGGGCGGGACCTCCGCGCCCGGCTCGCGCCGGACGCCTACCTCGAGGGTCATCTGATCGTCTCCGCCTGCGCGCTCGCCCGCGGGGACATGGGCGAGGCGCTCGCGCACGCCCGACTCGCGTGCGAGGTCGCGCCCCTCTCCACGCAGGCGAGCCTGCACCTGTCGCAGTGCCTCGAGGCGAGCGGGGACGCCGCGGCGGCGGCCGACGAGCTCCGGCGCCTGCTCTCCCTCGCGCACGACGGCGAGACGATCGGCCTTGCGTACCTGCGGATGTCCCAGCTGCAGTGGCAGCAGGGCAACGTGCTCGCCACCCAGGCGTGCTACCAGCTCGCGTGCGCGCGGCTCGGGGCACCCGTGCTGGTGGCGGGGCTCGCCGTGGTCGCCCTCATCGGACGGGTCGGGGACGCTTCCGGCTCCTCCCTCACGGAGGACCAGGTCAGGAGCGCCCTCGTGGCCGAGGACATCCCGCTCGCCCCCACCGAGGAGGTGGGCACGGTGCTGCTGGAGGCGTCCGGCGCCGCCATCGACGCGGAGCTCTTCGGCGTGGGGCGCGACCTCGTGCGCGCTCTCTGCTCGGTGCTGCGCGACGACGTGGTGCTGGGTGTCTACCGCTCGATCGAGGACGAGCCCGACCGATGAGCGACCCGCGGCAGGTGAGCCTCTGGCCGCCGTCCTTCTCGACGGCGATCTTCGACTTCGACGGGACGCTGGCGGACACCTGGTCGCTCTGGCGGCAGGTCGACGAGATCTTCTTCTCCTCGCGCGGGCTTCCCTTCGACGAGGACGCCTCGACCACGCTCGCCACGCTCGGCTTCGCCGCGGGCGCGCAGTGGTGCGTGGAGCGCTACCGCCTGCGCGACGAGGTGGCCGACATCGTTGACGAGTGGAACCGCCTGGGGGCGGCGCTCTACGAGAGCGAGGTCCGCCTGCGGCCGGGCGCTGAGGCGTATGTGCGCGCGCTCCGGTCGCGCGGGGTGCGCGTGGGCCTCGCCACCACCAACGACCCGCACGTCCTCGGCGCGATGCGTCACGTGGACGTGGGCGGGCTCTTCGACGAGGTGGTCTGCGGGCGCGAGGTCGCGCGCGGCAAGGACCACCCGGACATCTACCTCGAGGCCGCCCGACGGATGGGCGCGGACCCCGCGGACTGCGTCGTGTTCGAGGACATCCTGCCCGGCACGCTCTCCGCGGCGCGGGCGGGCATGACCACGGTCGCCGTGGCCAGCAGCGACCCGCGCCAGCCCGCCTCGGAGCTGCGCCGCGCCGCGGACCGCTGGATCGTGGGCTGGGAGGGCCTTCTCGGCTGACCGCTCCTGGGCGACGGGTTTTACGGTTTGCGACCGTTCTTCTCGCCCCGCGGGCCGTAAAAACCCGTCACTCGCCCGGGGCGCCGGCAGGAGACGACCCCACCGCAAAAGCCTTTTGACAGACAGCCGGGCGCCGCTGTGGCATGCTTGGCGTCGAGAGGAGGCCCCATGACCGGACTCGACAAGGAGACGATCGGCCGGCGCGTGGCCGAGCTGCGCGATGGGCGCGGCTGGAGCCAGGAGGCGCTGGCCGAGCGCCTGCACGTCACAAGACAGACCGTCAGCAACTGGGAGCGGGGCAAGACGCTCGTGGACGTCCAGAGTCTGGCGGCGATGGCGGACGAGCTGGGGTGCCCGCTGTCGGAGCTGCTGGGCGAGGAGCAGGTGCGGGCGGCTCGGCAGGGCACCGAGGCGGCGCGGCGCGAGCTCGCGATTGTCTACGTCGTGCTGGCCCTGCTCTGGGTCCCCGCCATCGCGCTCGACCTCACCGAGCGCATGAGCGGCACGAACCTCCTCTGGGTCTGGTGCGCGCTGCTCGTCGTGTGCGCCCCGCTCGCCTGGCGGGCGTGGCGGCTCGAGCGCGACTACGACCTGCGCGTGACCCGCGAGGTGGCGCGCTTCATCGAGACCGGGGAGCTGCCCGCGGGCGACGAGCGCCCCAAGGGCCATCGCGTGCTCGGGCTCGTCGGCGTCGTCGTGATCTTCCTCCTCGTGGACGCGCTGCTGGACGTGTTCTTCTGAGCCCCGGGACGCGGCCGCGCTACAATGCGCCCATGACGAGAAGAACCACAACCAGGACCCTGTTCGCGGGCGGGCCGGGCGGCGTCCCCGTCGAGGTGGAGCGCAAGCGCGTTCGGCGGCTCAACCTGCGGGTGCGCGCGGACGGCTCGGCGCACCTGTCCGTCCCCGCGCGCTGCCCGCTCTCCGAGGCTCAGCGCTTCCTGGACGCGCACGAGACCTGGCTGCGCAAGCACGTCCGACGCCGGGAGGAACGCGCCGACGTGCCCGACGACGGGCTCGTCCCGCTCTGGGGCGCGCTCGTGCCGCTGCCCGCCGGGACCGCCCCCGACGAGCTCTACCGCACCGAGCTGGCGGCGAGGCTGCCCGAGGTCGCCGCGCGCATGGAGGCCGCGCTCGGCGTGCGCGCCGCCGGCTGGCAGCTGCGCGCCATGTCCACGCGCTGGGGCTCGTGCACGCCCAGGACCGCGCGCATCCGCGTCAACGTGCGCGTCGCCGCCTACCCGCCCACCTGCCTGGACTATGTCGTCGCACACGAGCTCACGCACCTCTTGGAGCCGAGCCACGACGAGCGGTTCCATGCCCTTCTCGCCGGCGCGTACCCGGACGAGCGTGCCGCCCGCGCCCTGCTGCGCCGCCCCGCGCGCGCCGTCGCCGACGATTCGTCGCCGACCGTTAACGTCGACGAAACAATCTCTGGGTAAGCTGCCCTCAATCGTCTCCGAAAGGATGCCGTCAATGTCCCGTCTCGCGTACATCGCTCTTCTCGGCGCTCCGGCCGTGGCCGGCGCTGGCGCGTGGTGGTGGACAAGGACGACTCCCCTCTCGGACTGACGAGGCCACTCACGCATACATAAGGGCCCTCGGACTCAGTTCCGGGGGCCCTTTTCTTGTGCGCGAAGAACCGACTGCGAAAGGAGCGCGTCATGACCGGCACCACCCCCTACCGCACCTACCTCAGCGAGCAGCAGATCCCGACCGCCTGGTACAACCTGCGCGCCGACATGCCCGAGAAGCCCGAGCCCATGCGCCTGCCAAACGGCGCCGTTGCCACCCACACCGACCTCACGCCCGTCTTTGCCGACGCCCTCATCGACCAGGAGCTCGACGACGACACCGCCTACTTCGAGATCCCCGAGCCCGTGCGTGAGATGTACAAGGTCTACCGCCCGAGCCCGCTGTGCCGCGCGTACAACCTCGAGCGCGCGCTCGGCACGCCCGCGCACATCTACTACAAGTTCGAGGGCAACAACACGAGCGGCTCGCACAAGCTCAACTCCGCTCTCGCGCAGGCCTACTACGCCGCCGCGCAGGGCCTGACCAACATCACCACCGAGACGGGCGCCGGCCAGTGGGGCACCGCGCTCGCCGAGGCCGCGGCGCACTACGGCCTCGACCTCGACGTCTTCATGGTCAAGTGCTCCTACGAGCAGAAGCCGTTCCGCCGCAACATCATGGAGACCTTTGGCGCGACGGTGACACCGTCGCCCAGCACGACCACCGAGGCCGGTCGCAAGATCCTGGCCGCCCACCCCGACTCCTCCGGGTCGCTCGGCACCGCCATCTCCGAGGCCGTGGAGCGCGCGCTCCACGTGCCCGAGAACCGCGGCCGCTACCAGCTGGGCAGCGTCCTCAACCAGGTGGTGCTGCACCAGAGCGTGATCGGCCTCGAGAGCTACGAGGCCCTGCGCGTGATCGGCGAGTACCCCGACATCGTGATCGGCTGCGCGGGCGGCGGCTCCAACCTCGGCGGACTGATCGCCCCGTTCATGCGCGACAAGCTGTGCGGCGAGCGCCCTGACACGCGCTTCATCGCGGTGGAGCCCGCGAGCTGCCCCTCGCTCACGCGCGGCCGCTACGCCTACGACTTCGCGGACACGGGCCAGACCTGCCCGCTGTGCAAGATGTACACGCTCGGCAACGGCTTCATCCCCAGCTCCGACCACGCGGGCGGACTGCGCTACCACGGCATGAGCCCAATCGTCTCCAAGCTCAAGCACGACGGCTACCTCGAGGCGGTGGCGGTGCGCCAGACCGACGTCTTCGAGGCGGGCGAGAAGTTCGCCAAGCTGGAGACCATCCTTCCCGCGCCCGAGAGCTCTCACGCGATCCTCGCCGCCATTCGCGAGGCCGAGAAGTGCCGCGAGACGGGCGAGGCCAAGACCATCCTCTTCGGCCTCACGGGCACCGGCTACTTCGACATGGTCGCCTACGACAAGTACAACCGCGGTGAGATGAGCGACCACGTGCCATCCGACGAGGAGCTCGAGGCGGGTTTCGCCACGATCCCGAGCATCCCGGGGGTCCAGTAGCGAGAACGGGCGGGACGAGCCGTCGACTCGCCCCGCCCTCGTGCACTTCGGCCGCTCGTGATGAAAGGTTGGCTTCTCGGCTGCAGAACCGTCGCTCGTGATGAACGATTTCACCGATATGCGCTCCTATGATTCGAACTTTCATCACCTTATATGGGAAAATAGAATCCGTCGTCGGATGATGACGGAAAAACGTTCATCACGAGCGACGGTTTTGCAAACGGAACTGCCTCCGTTCATCACGAACGGCGCTTTTGCAGATAGTTTGCCGGACCAAAACCAAATCGGGGACGGGACGCAGCTCGCGCGTCCCGTCCCCACTCCATTGCCATCAAGCAAGAAGAGGTCTACTGCCCGCAGTTCTCATGACCGAGATCGGACCACTCGGGGTCCTCGTCGGGAATGGAGCCGGCGGCCTTGCCGAAGAGCTCCTTCAGACAGTTGTAGGCAACGATCAGACCGAGCACCACGAGCAGGATCGCGAAGACGAGCTGCAGGCCCGAGGTCGCGATCACCGCCGCGCCGCTCGCGGCAAGCGCGTTCACGCAGCCGATGATGCTCTGGACGAGCGAGGTGAAGGTGCTCACCAGCAGGAACGCCACGGGCACGTAGAGCATGAAGCCCTTGCGACCGGTGCACTTGCAGAAGACCGCGAGCATGATCATCGTCATGCCGCCGAGCAGCTGGTTGGAGGCACCGAAGAGCGGCCAGATGTTGGTGTAGCCGCCGAAGGCGAGCGCGAGGCCCAGCGCCAGCGTGAGCACCGTGGAGACCCAGGTGTTGGCGAGGAGCTTGGCCACGCCGGTCGCGCCGGCACCGGCCTCCTCGGCCGCGTCGTTGCTCTTGGCGAAGAACTCCTGGAACGAGAGGCGGCCGATGCGCGCCACGGCGTCGACGGAGGTGAGGGCCAGCGCCGAGACGCACATCGTCATGAAGACGGTCGCGAGCGTCCCGTCCACGCCGAAGGCCATCATGCCGCGGGCGACGCCCTGCGAGAAGATCTGGAACGGGGTGCCCACCGCGGCGCCGCCCGCGCCGCTGGTGTTGATCTGCGCGAACATGATCGCCGCGACCACGATGGCGAGCACGCCCACGAAGGACTCGAGCACCATGGCGCCATAGCCCACGGGCAGCGCGTCACGCTCGTTCTCCACCTGCTTCGAGGAGGTGTTGGTGGAGACGAGGCTGTGGAAGCCGGAGAGCGCGCCACACGCCACGGAGACGAACAGCAGCGGGAAGAGGTACTGCCCGCCGGCGGCGAGCGCGCCAAGGTCGGCGACCATCGGGGCGGTCATCTCGGCCTCGCCGTTCGCGCCGAGCACGAAGATGCCAAGGACGGCGCAGACGATCATGACGAGCATCATGATCGAGGTGAGGTAGTCGCGCGGCTGCTTGAGCGTCTGGATCGGCATGGCCGCCGCGAAGAGCAGGTACACCGTGATGACGGCGAACCAGCCGAGCTTGTCCAGGTAAACGGGGACCTGCATGCCAACCGCGAACATGAGCACGAAGAGCACGACGGCGAGCAGGAGCTCCTTCCAGCCGGACAGGCCAAAGCGGCGGTTGATCCAGCCGAAGGCGATGGCGACGAAGGTGAACAGGATCGAGATCGTGCCGGCCGCGCCGCCCGCGTAGGAGACGGCGGTGTCGACGGCGCCCGCAGCATCGAAGGTCGCCACGAACGTGCCGGCGACCATGTCCACGAAGGCCGCGATCACGATGATCGTGAAGAGCCAGCTGAACAGCAGGAACAGGCGGCGCCCGGTGCGCCCGATGTACTTCTCGATGAGCTGCGCGAGCGACTTGCCGTTGTTGCGCATGGACGCATAGAGCGCGCCGAAGTCGTGCACGGCGCCGAAGAAGATGCCGCCCACGAGCACCCACAGAAGTACCGGCAGCCAGCCGAACATCATGGCGGCGATGGTGCCCGTGACGGGGCCGGCGCCGCAGATGGAGCTGAACTGGTGCGAGAAGACCGTGAAGCACGAGGCGGGCGAGAAGTTCTTCCCGTCCTCCATGCGACGCGCGGGCGTGAGCGCCTCGGCGTCGATGCCCCACGTGCGCGCGAGCCAGCGGCCGTAGAGCAGGTACCCGGCGGCCAGGACCACGGCCGCGACGAGCACGATGACGATTCCGTTCATGTATCCCTCCCTAGTACGTTGGAGCCTCGGACATGTTGCGCGCGCAACATCTGGTCCTCACCTCGCAGCCTCGACATGGTTTCTGACCGCTAACCGCCGCGTAACATGCCGTTCACAGGAGGACCGTGACGGAAGCGTCACGGGCCCGCGTCCTTCTCGGCCCCTATACTCGGATGCAGACAACGAAGGGAGGACCATGCTGCGCATACTGCTCGCAGAGGACGACCCGCTGATCGTGGAGGGGCTCTCCGAGCTCCTGGCCAACGAGGGCTACGCCGTGCTGTCATCACCCACCCAGGCTGGCGCCGTGGAGCTCGCCTGCGCACCGCACGCCGACATCGCGCTCGCGCTCGTTGACCTCACGCTGGCCGAGGGCAGCGGGTTCGCCGTCTGCAACGCGATCAAGCACGTGACGCCCGAGGTCCCCGTGATCTTCCTCACCGCCGCCGACGACGAGCTCTCCACCGTGACGGGCCTCGGCATGGGCGCAGACGACTACATCGCAAAGCCCTTCCGCCCGCGCGAGCTCGTGGCCCGCGTGCAGGCCGCCATCCGCCGCGCCCGCCCGGAGCGCTCGACGCTCTCGCTGGGGCCCGTGACCATCGACCTCGACCGCGCCCGCGCCGAGAAGAACGGCCATGAGGTGCCGCTCTCCGCGCTGGAGTACCGCCTGCTGCTGCTCTTTGCCAAGAACGCGGGCAGGATCGTCACGCGCGACATGATCCGCGACGCCCTCTGGGACGACGCCGGCGCCTACGTGGAGGAGAACACGCTCTCCGTCTACATCAAGCGCCTGCGCGACAAGCTCGAGGACGACCCGACCGACCCGCGCCTGATCGTCACCGTCCGCGGCATGGGCTACCGCGCCCAGGGCTAGACGAGGACGGGCGAGAAGCGCATGCTGCTGAGAAACGCAGAGGTCAGACGCACGGTCTTCGTCTTTGTCGCCGTGGGCGCCGCAGGCGTCGGCGCGGCCTGGGCGCTCGCGGGCGCGACTGCGGCCGCCGTGGTCGCCGCGACCGTCACGGTCCTTCTCGCCGTGCTCCTCGCGTCGACGCGCCTGCGCTACCGGCACATCGCGCGCATGGCGGAGCAGGTGGACGCCGTGCTCCACGGAGAGCGCGACGTGGGCTTCGAGCGCATGCGCGAGGGCGAGCTCGCGGTCCTGGCCTCCGAGCTGGACAAGATGCGCAGCCGCCTCGAGCTCGCCAACGAGGACCTGCTGCGCGAGAAGGGCGCGCTCGCGGACGCGCTGGCCGACGTCTCGCACCAGATCAAGACGCCGCTCACGAGCCTCTCGCTCATGACGTCGCTCACGCGCGGGGCGCTCGTGGAGGACGGTGGCCACCCGGGCGAGGTCGAGCGGCTGCGCACGATGGAGCGGCTGGAGGGCCGCGTGGAGTGGCTCGTGTCGAGCCTGCTCAAGCTCGCGCGCATCGACGCGGGCGTGGTGAGCTTCGCCCGGGTGCGCGTCGACGGCGCCGAGCTCGTGGCGCGCGCAATCGAGCCGCTGGAGGTTTCCGCCGAGCTCGCTGGCGTTGAGCTCGTACGCGACGTGCAGCCCGGCGCCGGCTTTGAGGGCGACCTCGCCTGGACGGCGGAGGCCCTCGAGAACATCCTCAAGAACTGCCTCGAGCACACGCCCGCGGGCGGGCGCGTGAGCGTGAGCTGCGCCGAGGACGCCCTGGCGTTCCGGCTGAGCGTGGAGGACACCGGTCCCGGCATCGCTCCCGGCGACCTGCCGCACGTCTTCGAGCGCTTCTACCGAGGCGGCGCGGCGTGCGCGGACGGCTCGGAGGTCGACCCCGACGGCGTGGGCATCGGGCTCGCGCTGGCAAAGAGCCTCGTCATCGCGCAGGGCGGCTCCGTCCGCGCCGGCAACGTCCCCGGCGGCGGCGCGCGCTTCGACCTCGTCTTCTTCAAGGCCACCGTCTAGCGGCGCCACGGTTCTTCTCGCCCGCGACGCGCGTTGCGATTTGTAACGTTTATCAGCCTCAAAACGTTACGAACCGCAAAGTGGCGCCCGGCAAACTGCGATTCGTAACGTTTTTCGGCCCAATTTCGTTACAAATCGCAAAGTCACCCGTGTGACGGATCCGTCACTCGCGCGTCACGCGCGCGCAGGGTGCCTCCCCCACCATAGAATTGACGACAAGACCAGGGAGGCAGCATGGACATTCTGCGCATCGACCATCTCACCAAGACCTACGGCACCGGAGACACCGCCGTGCGCGCGCTCGACGACGTGAGCTTCAGCGTCGCGGCCGGCGAGTTCGTGGCCATCATCGGCAGCTCGGGCTCGGGCAAGTCGACGCTTCTGCACATGATCGGCGGCGTGGACCGGCCCACCTCGGGCACCGTCTATCTGAACGGCGAGAACGTCTTCGAGCGCTCGGACGAGCAGCTCGCGGTATTCCGCCGCCGCGAGGTCGGGCTGGTCTACCAGTTCTACAACCTCGTCCCGGTGCTCGACGTGGTGGAGAACATGTGCCTGCCCGTGCTCATGGACGGCCGCGCGGTGAACGAGCGCCGCCTCAGGGCGCTGCTCAGCAGGCTCGGCCTCGAGGGTCGCGAGCACCACCTCCCCAACCAGCTCTCCGGCGGCCAGCAGCAGCGCGTCGCCATCGGGCGCGCCCTCATGAACGCGCCGGCCGTCGTGCTGGCTGACGAGCCCACGGGCAACCTCGACTCCAAGAACTCCGCCGAGATCATGGCGCTTCTGCGCACGTCAAACCGCGAGCTCAAGCAGACGCTCGTCGTGATCACGCACGACGAGGAGATCGCCCTCTCCGCCGACCGCGTGATCGCGCTCGAGGACGGCCGCATCGCCTCCGACACGAGGGCGAGGTAGCCATGGCCAAGCACTTCAAGGGCGAGAAGGACGCGCGGGGCGAGAAGGACCGCGCACTCGCGGCCGCCGTCGCGCCCCGCGGCAACGTCTTCACCCGCTTCACGCTGCGCTCGCTCAGGGCCAACCGCGTGCGCACGGTCGTCTCCGTCATCGGCATCGCGCTCTCCTGCGCGCTCATCACCGCCGTGCTGACGAGCGTCGTCTCGCTCACGGACGCGCTCATCCAGCGAACCGCCGAGGACGAGGGCTGGTGGTACGCAGAGGCTGCCGGCATCACGGACGACGACCTCGACCGCCTGCGGGACGAGCCCGGCGTGGTCGACTGGACCGGCATCGCCGACCTTGGGACCGTATCGCTCGGCAAGGAGAACGGCGACCTCTTTGGCAAGTACCTCTACGCCAAGACCTGGCCCGCCGAGCAGGACGGCGAGAAGCCCCTCGTCCGGGACCCCGAGCTCGTGGCCGGACATGCCCCGGAGGCGCCCGGGGAGATCGTGCTCCCCCACTACCTGCAGAACGTCGAGCTCGCGCCCTGCGGCCTCGCCACCGCGGGCGGAGGGCCCATCAAGCTAGGCAGCAAGGTCACGCTCGACCTCGGTACGCGAACGGTCACGAGCCTCACCGACGGAGTGAGCTTCACCATGACGAGCCTGCGCGGCGACTACATCGATGACGCCACGCAGAGCGAGTCCTTCAGCGCGGACCTCGGCCAGCTGAGCGGCACCGTCGTGGGCTTCTACCGCAGCTACGGCTACTCCGCCACGCTCGCGATGACAGGCAACGCCGCCTACGTCTACGACGACGGCTCGGCCCTCGAGCGCGTCATGACCGACGACTCTGACGCCACCTGGGCCTCCGTCCTCTTCCGCACGGAGAACCCCGCCGAGGCGGAGCGGCTCGCCGACGACATCGTCAACGTGTGGTCGCGCGACATCGACGGCGGCTCCACGGTCCACTCGAGCCTCATCCGCTGGATGGGCGCCACGCCGGACACGGCCATCTGGAACACGCTCTACCAGATCGCGGCCATTCTCGCCGCCGTCGTGGTCGTTGCCGGCGTGTCGCTCGTCTACAACAGCTTCGCCATCTCGGTCGCCGAGCGCACGCGTCAGTTCGGCTTGCTCTCCTCGCTCGGCGCGAGCAGACGGCAGCTCCGCCGCACCGTGCTCGTCGAGGCGCTCGTCATCGGCGGCGTGGGCATCCCCGTGGGCCTCGCGCTCGGGCTTCTCGGCTGCTTCGTGGTCTTCGGCCTCGTGGGTGACGGAATCAGTGCGCTCTTTGGCACCGATCAGGCGCACGTGGTCATAAGCCCCGGCGCGCTCGGGATCTCGGCCGCACTCGCCCTTCTCACGCTCTTCGTGAGCGCCTGGGTGCCCGCGCTGCGCGCGAGTCGCGTCTCGGCGGTCGACGCCATCCGCCAGACGCAGGACGTGCGCCTCTCACGCCGCGCCGTGCGCACCCAGCGACGCGCTGGCAGGCACGGCGATGCCGCGCGCATCTCGCCCGGCATCGCCGGACGGCTCTTCGGCATCCCCGGCCTCATCGCCCACAAGAACCTCACGCGCAGCTCGTCGAAGGGACGCGTGACCGTGGCCGCGCTCGCCGTCTCCGTCGCGCTGCTCATCACCTCGGGCGCCATCGCCGACGTCATGAGCTACGCGAGCAACACGGCTGTGGACACGATGGAGGGCCAGGACCTCGTGCTCTCGATCGACGCGACCGGCGCCGACGCCGACCAGACCCTCGCGCTCGCCGACGGCAAGGTGGACGGCGCCGGCATGCAGAAGGCGCTCGCGCGCTACTACGACGCCGCGCGTGCCGCCACGGACGCCACGGTAAACGGCTACGAGACGCGCTATGTCGCCGAGGCGCTCCTGCCTGCGGGCATGCTCGGCGACGACGCCGACCTTCTCGGCTCCGTCACCTCCCCGCTTGCGGACGGCTCCCGCTACGGAAGCGTCTACCTCGACTTCGTCGACGACGCGACCTGGAAGGCCTATGTCGAGTCCCTGGGGCTCCCCAGCAGCGAGTTCTGCGACCCCGCGCACCCGCGCGCCATTGCCGTGGACTCCTACGACATCAACGACGGCCAGACCTACGCGAACTACCGTCCCTTCTCCGGCACGGGCACGATCGCGTCGCTCGAGTTCGCAGACCTCGACGGCCGCTTCGTCTCCGGCATCGAGGACGACCCGTCCGGCGGCCTGCGCGTGCTCTACTACGACGACAAGGGCGACGAGCAGTACCTCTCCTACGACGAGGCCGTCGCGAGCGAGCAGGACATTGAGGTCGGCGCCCTCGCGGACTACCCGCCCGACTGCGTCACCTCCTCGGGCACGCTCCAGCTCATCCTACCCGCCTCCGCCATCGACCTCGCCGCCAACGCCGGGTACCTACGCGCCAGCATGTCCCTCGACACCGGCGGCGACGCGGAGCGCGCCAACCGGGCGCAGGACGCGATCGAGAAAATCGCCGCGGACTACCCCGAACTCGACGTCACCTACACCAACGTCGCCGACGCCAAGCTCCAGGCGCGCCTCATGACTACAACGGTCAACACGTTCATCTTCCTCTTTGCCGCGATCACCGGTCTCATCGCCGTGGCAAATGTCTTCAACACCCTCGCCAACGCGCTCATCCTGCGTCGCCGCGAGTTCGCGGTGCTCCGCTCGATCGGCATGGGCGGGCGGGCCTTCCGCCGCATGGTCGCCTACGAGTGCGCGAGCTACGCCCTGCGCGGCTTCCTGATCGGCTTTGCCCTGGCCGCCCTCGCCTCGGCTGGCCTCTACCAGGCCATGGCGCTCTCGTACTCGACCTACGAGTTCCAGCTGCCCTGGCCGCAGATCGGCGCCTCACTCGTCGTGGTTCTCGCCGTAATCCTCGTGAGCGTCGCGTACGCCCTGCGACGCTGCAACTCCTCCAACGTGGTGGAGGCCCTGCGCGCGGACGCGCTGTAGCGGACGTTCATCCCCTCCCCGGCCCCGGCTCGTCGCGACTCGCGAGCCGGGGTTCTTCTCGCCCCGCGCCGTGACCCAGTACGCGATTCCCTACAGAATCGAGCCCGGAAACGTTGGGAGTCGCGTATCACGCGCAGGCGAGAAGAACGCGGGCCCCAGGCGCATGCCCGGGACCCGCGCGGTCAAACACCCGTTGCCCGCCGCCCTACTGCTGCGGCTTGGCGGGCGGCACCGTCGCGTCACGCCCGGCGGCCCCGGCGGCGACCATCTGCTCGAACATGCCCGCGGTCTGCGTGAAGTCGCTCGGGAGCACCACGGTGGAGGCCTTGCCGGCCTTGGCGAACTCGCCCATCATCTCGGTCCACTGCGTGAACATGAAGAGCTGGTTTGCCTCGGCCGCCGACACGCCCGTCTCCTGGATCGTGGCGAGCGAGTCGGAGATGCCGGCGGCGATGGCCTTGCGCTGGTTGGCGATGCCCTCGCCGGACTTCTCCATCGCCTCGGCCTCGGCCTGAGCCTCGGTCACGCGGCGGATGCGGTCGGCCTCGGCCAGGTCCTGCGCCGCGGCCTTGGTGCGCTGCGCGGCGTTGATCTGGTTCATCGAGTCCTCGACCTCCGCCGGCAGCGCGATCTTGGTGATGAGCGTAGAGACGAGCGTGAAGCCGTAGGCGGTCATCTGCTCCGACACGGTGTCGTTGACGTCGCGCGCGATGTCGTCCTTCTTGGCGAAGACCTCGTCGAGCGTGTAGACCGGGATCGACGAGCGCAGCGCGTCGGTAATGAAGTCGCGCATCTGCGCCACCGGCTGCTGCAGCATGTAGTAGCTCTTGTAGACGCCGGACTGCTGCGGGGTGGAGCCCGTCTCGTAGCTGACGTGGTACTGCGCGGAGACCTCGAGGCCGATCGTGACGTTGTCCTGCGTCTTGACGTCAATGTTGAAGCCGTTCTTCATGGTGCGCAGCGAGACCGTGGCGGCCTTGCGGTCCACGAACGGAATCTTGGCGTGGAAGCCCGCACCGACAATGCGGTGGAACTTGCCCAGACGCTCGATTATGACGGCGTGCTGCTGCTTGACCACGTAGAACAGGTTGCCGGTGACGATGCCGACGATCACGAACACGACCACCAGCACGACGAGGACACCCATGAAGCTTCCAAACATATGCGCTCCCTAGAACGGCTTACGTTCCCCTAGCATACCCGTTGGGCGCCCACGCAATATACTGAGAAGGACAAAAGGCCGTAAGGAGGAGGTCAGATGTCTCGGTTCAGGTTCACGCACTCGGACGACGACCAGGTCGACCCCTTCAACGCGGGCGACCCCGTCATGCCGGGAAGCGAGCCGGAGTGGGCTCTCGGGCTCGACGACGAGACGCTTGGGTCGGATGATGGCTCGGACGCAGACGTCTCGTACGCCCCGCACGGCGAGGCGGGCGGCTCCCCCCACAAGAGCGAGGACAACTACCAGGCACCCACCACGCGCGGCCACAGCTACGACGCCCCCTCGATCGAGGGGGACTCGGGAGCCCAGGCCGACCGCGCGGCGCGCTCGGTCAGCCGGCAGTGGCAGCGCGCGATGAGCAGGGCGCGTCGCGAGAAGGGCCGGCCGCCGCAGCCGGACGTCGCGGGCAGGGCCACGCGCCACCGCCGGGCGCTCATGCGCACCATGATCGTCGTCATCATCCTCATCTCCCTCCTCGGCAGCCTCCTGCCGATGCTCGCCTCGTGCGTGGGCAGCATCGTGGACGACATCCTCTTCGACGAGCCCGCGCCCGACTACACGGCCGACTTCTCCTTCGATTGGGTCGACTCGGGAGCCGCCAGCATCACCGACGCCGTCGAGGAGCAGGAGGAGCAGGCCGCGCGGGAGGCGGTGCGCACGAGCCTCGAGGGGCTTCTCGCCGACCCCACGAGCGGCGAGCTGCACGACCGCCTGGTTGACTACCTGAACGACGAGCTCGACTTCTGGGGCGGCTACACGGCCGCAGAGCTGGGAATCGACGCCGATGCGTGGGCTGCGGAGGTAATCTCGGCAACGACCGTGGAGGTCTCGGACGCCTACCTCTACGGCGACGGGACGGGCGGGGTCTACGCGACCCTGGACACACCGAACGCCGGGGCGATGTCGAGCGAGGCGGGCGGCGACATCTACTCGTACCTGCTCGAGCACGAGCTCGAGGCGACGATCTACAGCAAGCAGGAGCTCACCGAGGAGCAGCGCGGCGAGGTGCGCGCGATCTGGGACGCCGCGGTGGCCGCGGTCGAGCCCCAGGAGCCCTGGGAGCTCAGCTACGAGGTCACGGGCTCCGGAGAGAGCTGGGAGCTGAACACCGAGCGGCTCTGGAGCAACCTGGAGACCGTGTACAGTCTGTACTAGGAACGCGGGGCCAGGGTCCTTCTCGCCCGCAGGCGCGTCCGACTGGGGTACCATGTCCGGACCGACGCCACGCCACGAGCCAGAGGGAGCGAGAAGCCATGGTCGAGAAGAACGCGGGCGGCCGCTACTCGCTGGCCACCGCCATCTGCCTCATCATGGGCATCTGCATCGGCTCGGGCATCTTCTTCAAGTCCGACAACGTGCTCGCGGCCACCGGCGGGAGCGTGGGCCTTGGTGTGGTCATGTTCTGCCTCGCGGCGACCTACATCGTCTTTGGCGGGCTGTGCCTCACCCTCTTTGCCGCGCGCACGAGCGGGGCGGGCGGGCTCGTCGACTATGCCGAGCGCTTTGTCTCGCCGCGCTTTGCACGGCTCATCGGCTGGCACTACGCCTTCGTCTACCTGCCGTCCATCTCGGCGGTCATCTTCTGGGTCGTGGGCGTCTACGCGTGCATGCTCCTCGGCCTCCCGGGTACGCTCGCGCAGCAGCTGGGCATCGGGCTCGTGGCGCTTCTCGCCTGCTCGCTGACAAACGCCGTCGCGCCACGGCTCTCCGGTTGGGTGGGCAACGCGCTCACCGTGGTCAAGGTCGTCCCGCTCGTGGCGGTGGGCGTCATCGGGATCGTCGTCGCACTCGGCGGGGGTGCCCAGCCGGCGCCCGGCGCCAACCGGGCGCTCTCTCCATCCGTGCCCGCAGGCGGGCTCGCCTGGCTCGCCGCCGCGGCACCGATCGCCTTCTCCTTCGACGGGTGGCCCGCGGCGACCTCCATCGCCCCGGAGCTCAGGCGCGCGCAGCGCAACCTCCCGATCGCGCTCGTCGTGGCGCCCCTCGCCATCCTCGCCCTCTACCTCGCCTACTTCGTGGGCATCTCCGTCGCGCTCGGTCCCGCCACCGTCATGGTGGCCGGGGACGGCAGCCTCGCGCTGCTCTTCTCGCGCCTCTTCGGCGAGGGTGCCTCGGCGCTGCCCAACCTCATCGCGCTTCTCGCCGTGCTCGGGACGGGCAACGCCCTCGTGCTCTCGCTGCAGCGCCTGCCCCAGGCCCTCGCGCAGCGCGGCGACCTTCCCGGCGGCAGGTGCCTTGCTCGCTCGGGCGGACAGGGGGCGGTCTCGCGCGCGGGCGCCCTCGTCGCCACCGTCTGCATGGTCGGCTGGCTCGCGGTCCACGGCGCCGTGCAGGCGGCGGGCCTCATTCCCAACGGTGACGTCTCGGAGGTCTGCGTCTGCCTCACGATGCTGCTGATGCTCCCCTACTTCGTCGCCGCCTGGCGGATGCGCCGGACGGGTCAGGCGGGTCGGCTCCGCGGTCGCGTGGCGCCGGTCCTCGCGTGCGCCTGCTGCCTGCTCGTGGGACTCTCGGGGCTGGCCGGGACCGCGCGCCTTGTTGTCGCGGCGTTCGAGCTCGCCGTCCTTCTCGCCGTGGCGCTGGCCTGCCGCCGCGGGCGGCGCCGGAGCGACGCGCGAGCCGATGCCCCAGAGCGCAACTTGGCTGACGGCCGGGGCGCCTCCCGCGGGAGATGAATACGATCGGGCGCGACGGGAACCATTAGAATGGCCTAGGAAACTCGGAGCCGGGAGGTCGGATGACAGAGAGCAACACCAGCGAGAACATGGCCCCCGAGCAGGGCATCTCGAACGCCATCAGCGGAGGGATCTTCGAGGTGGGCCACGCCCCGCACGAGCTGGTGCCCGCCGCCGACGGTCCGGCGCCGATCGAGGGCCGCCTGCGCAAGGCGCCGCTGCGCGTGCCGGACAACTACGAGGCGTGCACCGGGTTCACGCTCTTCGGCCGTCGCATCCGGACGCTGCTCTACTCCACCGACGTCGCCGCGATCCGCAACTCGAACGCCGACGCGATCTTTGCGGTCTACCCGTTCACCGCGCAGCCGGCGATCACGCAGGCCCTGCTCACGGTCGCCGAGGCCCCGCTCTTTGTGGGCGTGGGCGGAGGCACCACCACGGGCCGCCGTGCCGCCGAGCTGGCTGCCGTCTCCGAGATGCAGGGCGCCGCGGGCGTGGTCCTGAACTCCCCCGCCACGGCGGAGATGGTCGCGCAGGTCGCCGCTACCGTGGACATCCCCGTCATCGCCACGATCACGCGCTTTGACAACGAGGCGGCGGAGAAGATCCAGGCGGGCGCGCGCATCATCAACGTCGCGGCGGGCAGGCGCACGCCCGAGGTCATCGCCGAGCTGCGCGCGGCCTTCCCCGCGCTGCCGATCATCGCCACCGGCGGCCGCGACGACGAGACCTCTGCCGCCACCATCGCCGCCGGCGCCAACGCGCTCATCTGGGCGCCGCCGAGCGTCGTGGAGCTGCAGCGCGACATGATGGTCCGCTACCGCGAGAAGGCTGAGGCCGCCGCGGAGGCGGCCGGCGAGGAGGCGCCCGTCGCCACCGTCGTCCCCGTGCCCGACATCACCGACATGCCCGTCGCCGACGTGCCAACCGGCGTCGTGGAGAGCGTCTCGCCCGAGGTCGAGAAAGCGCAGCAGATCGGCGACGAGGACTTCGTGAGCCCCTACCGCGGGCGCCTGCCGCGCCTGCCGTTCTTCGGGCGCAAGCGCCCCTAGCGCACGTTCTTCTCGCCCGCGCGCAATATGCGTTTCCCTACGTTTTAGGCGTAGATTCTGTTGGAAGTCGCGTATCGCCGAGTGGCGGTATGCGATTTCCAACGTTTCAAGGCCCTTTTCTGTTGGAAGTCGCGTATTGCCAGCTCGCGCGCTACCGTCGCAGCAGCGAGCCCCAGTCCGGCAGCGGCATCGGCCCTGCGGGCGCGAGCGGCGAGCCCGCGCGCGGCACGCCGTAGAGGTCGAGCTTGCGGACGAGCTCGGTCACCCCGGCCGCCTCCTCGTAGGTGAAACGAAGGACGGAGACGTCGTAGGCGGTGATGAGCCCCTCTCGCTTCCTCTGGTCGAGAAGAACCTGCTGCGGCGAGCGCCCTCCGGTCATCCCGGGGTCGAGCAGCTTGCGCAGGCCGTCGCACTCGCCCACGATCACGCGTCCGTCCGCGCGCGCCCAGACGAAGCCCACGCGGAACGTGCGTCCCGGGTGCAGCGGGTCGGGCACCTCAACCTGCTGGGCCGGGAGCACGTAGCCCTGCTCGACCATCACGGCACGCGCGATAGACTCGCCTCCGCTCTCGGCGAGCCCGGTTGACCAGCTGAACGTCACCAATGCGTGATCGACGCCCCGACATGAGCCGCTCAGCTCGCGAGCGTACGCAGCGAAGGCTTGCCAGCTCACCCCGCAAGCACCCACCGCCCAGTCTGCAACGACCATCCCCTCGCGAAAGCTCATCCAGCGCAGGCTGTCGAGAATCGTGCGAAGGAGCGGCGTGACGTGCAGACCGTGCACCCATTGCGGCCTCTCGTCCATACGGTCAGAATCGAGCACGAGCCGATGGCGCGTCACGAGCGCCGTCGGGGCGGAGACTGACCCGCTCTCAAGCATCACGTGAAGCGGGCGTTGCTGCGAATAGGAGACGTCGCACCCGAGCGCAAGCGCGGCGGACGGGCCGCAGAAGACCCAGTCGGGATGGGCGGACTGCAACGAGCGCATGATGGCAAGCGTCTGCTCGGAGAAGCTCAGCGCACTCCACCACGTTCGGCGTGCATAGAGCCCCCGCACGGGCGACACGACCTCCCCATCCTCGCCCGCGCGACGGGCGCATGCCGCCCGAACGCGCTCGTTGGCCGGCCTCAGGCACGCGCCCCGTCCCTCCGCCTCCGCGAACAGCTCCCGCAACTCCCGCTCGACCTTCTCGCTCATGGCGCCCCCCTCTCGTGGGAGGCATTCTTTCACGGGAGTGCCGACGGCGCGGGCAACGCTTTAGGTATGACTCTTGATATATTTGATAAAACCTGACGAGAAGCACGTGACGACTGGAATCTCCGGGAGGGAGATAGCCGAAAGTTAACGGTAACACGCTTACGGGAACTACGATTCGGCGAGCGGCGTCCCGGTCGTCAGGTCTCGGGCCCGTCTGGCACGTACTCGAGGATGTCGCCGGGCTGACAGCCCAGCTCGCGACAGATGGCGTCGAGCGTCGAGAAGCGCACGGCGGAGATCTTGCCGCACTTGATGCGCGAGAGGTTGACCTCGCTGAGCCCGATCCTCTCGGCGAGCTCCTTCGAGCGCATCTTGCGGTCCGCGAGCACGCGGTCGAGGCGAAGCACGATCATCTCGGCCTCACAGCAGCTCGTCGTCCTGCTTCTGCAGGATGCATCCGTACTCGAACATACGACAGATCGCGAACAGCAGCGCCCCGATCGCGAGCGCACCGGTGTCGATGATCACCGTGCCCGTCGGGATGAAGGCGGCCTCCACCATGAGCTGGCTCGCCACCGCCCCGGAGATCGCACGACCCACGAGGTGCAGGAGGCCCGGCACGAAGGCCGCCAGGACGAGAAAGACGGAGACGCGCCTGAGGGCACGCACGACGTCGAGCGAGAAGACCTCGCCCGTATCCGCGACGCGCTGGCAGACGCGCGTGGCGCCGAGGTAGGCGACGAAGGTGAGCGCGCCGCCCACCGCGCTCGCCAGCTGGTAGGGAGCCGCGCCGCCGACCCACGTCATGCCGTCGCGCTCGGCGGATGTGGTGAAGAAGGCGGCGAGCAGGTCCTTGCCGTCCTCGACCATACCCACGCGCGCCAGGTCCGCCGCCAGCCACAGCGACACGACCGTCATGATGAGCGACGCCGCAGCCACGAAGGCGCAGAGCCACGCGGCCACGGTCGCCGTGCGCCGGATGCGGCGGTCGGCCTCGGAGCGTGCCAGGGTCTCGTTGGTCATTGCGATCACCCCGTTCTTCTCGCCAGCGGCTCTTATCGTTCTTATGCCACTAATTATCGACTATCGATAAGTACTATCGAGTTTTCAGGCGAACGGCACCAAACGAGCGCCGAGCGTGCATAATGGACGGGACGTCAACACCACCACAGGAGGGGCAGGCGCATGAAGGAGCTTGAGGACCGCATCCGTCAGGACGGCATCGTTCGCGAGGGCAATGTCCTCAAGGTCGACAACTTCCTCAACCACCAGTGCGACGTGGCCCTCTACGACCACATGGGCGCCGAGTGGGCGCGCCTGTTCGCCGGCAAGCGCATCGACAAGATCCTCACGATCGAGGCCTCCGGCATCGGCATCGCGTGCGTGGCGGCAACCCACTTCGGCGGCGTGCCCGTGGTCTTTGCCCGTAAGACCGAGTCCAAGAACCTCGACGGCGACCAGTACCGCACCAACATCACGAGCTACACCAAGGGACGCGAGTACCAGGTCATCGTCGCCAAGCGCTTCCTCACGGCGGGCGAGCACGTGCTCATCATCGACGACTTCATGGCCATGGGCTGCGCGATGAACGGCCTGCTCCAGATCTGCGACGAGGCCGGCGTCATCGTGGAGGGCATCGGCATCGCCATCGAGAAGGGCTTCCAGCCGGGCGGCGACGAGCTGCGCCGCCGCGGCTACCAGGTCGAGTCGCTCGCCATCGTGAAGTCGATGGACGCCGCGACCGGTGAGATCGAGTTCGCGTAGCCGCCGCGGGCGGGCGTTCTTCTCGCCACGCCGCAATACGCGAAAACCAACGTTTCAGACCTCGATTCCGTAGGAAATCGCGTACTCGCATCTATCGATACGCGATTTCCAACGTTTTACGGCCCGATTCCGTAGGAAAACGCGTATTGAGGCGATAAGTCCCATTGACATATGAACGTGTGCTCATATAATCATACTCACATACGAACGAGAGGAGCGCACATGGCAGAGGAGCCCACCCCCACCGAGATGCCCGACGAGGAGCTGCTCTACGACCTCGCCGACCTGTTCAAGGTGTTCAGCGACACCACCCGCATCAAGATCCTCTACGCCCTCATGGGCCGCGAGCTCTGCGTCGCGGACATCGCCGAGGAGACCGGCAGCACCCAGAGCGCGGTCTCCCACCAGCTGCGGACACTCAAGCAGTCGCACCTGGTGAAGTTCCAGCGCGACGGGCGAAACGTGCTCTACTCGCTCGCCGACGACCACGTCTACACGATGCTCAGCCAGGGCATGTCCCACATCTGCGAGTAAGGAGACCCCATGCGCAAGACATTCAGGCTCGACGAGATCGACTGCGCCAACTGCGCGCGCAAGCTGCAGGACGAGCTCGCCAAGATCGACGGCGTGGATGCCGTGTCCGTCAACTTCATGACGCAGAAGCTCACGCTCACCGCGGCGGACGAGCGCTTCGACGAGGTCCTCGACCGCGTCGTCGCCCTCGCCGCGCGCGTCGAGCCCGACTGCGAGATCGTCCGCTAGGCGCCGGGAGGTCGCCGCCATGAACAAGAAGCAGCGCCGCTGGCGCAACCGCATCGTCATCGCCCTCGTCATCTTCTTCGCCGCGCTCGCCGTCGAGCAGAGCGGGCTTCTCGCCGCGCTCTTCGGCACGCCGGGCGACGTCTACGCGAGCTTCGCCCTCTTCCTCGTCCCCTACCTCGTCGCGGGCTACAAGACCCTGCTCGAGGCCGCGCGCAACATCCGCCGCGGCGACCCCTTCGACGAGGCGTTCCTCATGGCGGTCGCCTCGCTCGGCGCCTTCGCGATGGTCTTCTTCCCCGACACCGACCCCCACATGGCCGAGGGCGCCGCGGTCATGCTCTTCTACCAGGTGGGCGAGCTCTTCCAGAGCTACGCCGTGGGCCAGAGCCGCAAGTCCATCGCGGCCATGATGGACATTGCGCCCGAGTACGCCAACGTCGAGAAGGACGGCGAGCTCGTGGAGCTGGACCCCGCCGAGGTCGCGCCCGGCACCACGATCGTGGTCAAGCCCGGCGAGCGCGTGCCCATCGACGGCGTGGTCACGGACGGCACCTCCCAGCTCGACACCGCCGCGCTCACCGGAGAGTCCGTCCCGCGCCACGTGGAGCCGGGAGCGGAGGTCATCTCCGGCTGCGTCAACATGACGGGCGTCCTGCACGTGCGCACGACCAAGCCCTACGGCGAGTCCACGGTCGCCCGCATCCTCGAGCTCGTGGAGAACGCCAGCGAGAAGAAGGCCCGCACCGAGAACTTCATCACGCGCTTCGCCCGCGTCTACACGCCCGTCGTCACGATCTCCGCGGTGCTTCTCGCCGTGGTGCCGCCGCTCGCCGGCCTGGGCGCCTGGTCCGACTGGATCCTGCGCGGCCTCACCTTCCTCGTCGTGAGCTGCCCGTGCGCGCTCGTCATCTCCGTGCCGCTCTCGTTCTTCGGCGGCATCGGCGGCGCGTCGCGCCTCGGCATCCTCGTCAAGGGCTCCAACTACCTCGAGCTTCTCGCCCACGTGGACACCGTCGTCTTCGACAAGACCGGCACGCTCACGAGCGGCATCTTCAACGTCGTCGCCGTGCACCCCGAGGCCGGCGTGGACCCGGACTACGTGCTCTCCATGGCGGCGCACGCCGAGTCCTTCTCGGACCACCCCATCGCCGTCTCCGTGCGGGCCGCCTACTCCGGCGAGATCGACCGCGAGAAGATCGACGAGGTCCGCGAGGAGTCCGGCCACGGCGTCAGCGCCCGCGTGAACGAGCACCTGGTCCTCGTGGGCAACGACAAGCTCATGGCCGCCCACGGCGCCTCGTGGCACGACTGCGACCTCACGGGCACGATCCTGCACGTCACCGTCGACGGCGCCTACGTTGGCCACATCGTGATCGCCGACGTGGTGAAGGACGACGCCAAGGACGCGGTCGACGGGCTTCACGCCGCCGGCGTGCGCCACTGCGTCATGCTGACCGGCGACCGCGCGGACGTGGCACAGGCCGTGGGGACGCGCCTCGGCATCGACGAGGTCCACGCCCAGCTCCTGCCCGAGGACAAGGTCGCCGAGGTCGAGCGCCTGCTCGCGGGCGAGAAGGACGGCGCGCGCCTCGCCTTCGTGGGCGACGGCATCAACGACGCCCCGGTCCTCATGCGCGCGGACGTGGGCATCGCCATGGGCGCGATGGGATCCGACGCCGCGATCGAGGCCGCCGACGTCGTCCTCATGGACGACAGGCCCTCCAAGATCGCACAGGCCATGCGCCTGGCGAGAAGGACCATGCGCATCGTCTGGCAGAACATCGTCTTCGCCATCGGCGTGAAGGTGCTGATCCTCGTGCTCGCGGCCGTCGGCGTGGCCAACATGTGGCTCGCCGTCTTCGGCGACGTGGGCGTGGCCATGATCGCGATCTTGAACGCGATGCGCGCGATGAGGGTCGAGCGCTAGAGGCATCTCAGCGGCTGCCCTGTGGCACTTTTCTCGAGGTCTGTGCGGCAAACTGGCGGTGGACGCGTTCAGTGATGCTGGCGTCCCCACAAAACCCCAGTTGGGGCAGGGGTCTTCACCGCACGTGAAGAGCAGAACGGTCGGCAAGCCACACAGACCTCGCGAAAAGTGCCACAGCGGCCCTCCGAAACAGCCTTCGGTCTGGCAGGCCGAGCAGACAGACCCTACCCGAGGCGCCCCAGCTTGACGCGGAGGACGCGGGTCACGGACTCGTCGATGCGCGCCTCGGTGAGCTCGCCGGACCCGACCGCGTCGACGACGCCCTGGTGGGCGGCGACAAGGTCGGCGGGCATGAGCACCATGTCGACGCCCGCGTCGATCGCCGCGACCGCGAGGCCGGCGGTGTCGAGCGCCGAGGTGGCCGCGCCCATCTCGAAGGAGTCGGTGATGACGATCCCCTCGTAGCCGAGCTCCTTGCGCAGCACGTCCGTGACCAGCTCGGAGGAGATCGAGGCGGGGTCGTCGTCGCCGGTGACCTCGGGCATGGAGAGGTGGCCCACCATCACGAACGGCACGTCCTCCTCGATGGCGGCCTCGAAGGGGCGCAGCTCCTCCTCGCGGATCTCGTCGAGGGTCTTGTCGGAGTAGATGCTCTGGTCGTGGCTGTCCCCGACCGCGCCGCCGATGCCCGGGAAGTGCTTGGCCGAGCAGAGGATACCGGCGTCCGTGAAGCCGCGGACCTGAGCCGCCACCATCGGGGCCACCACGTCTGCCGTGGCGCCGAAGGAGCGCTGGCCCATCGTCCCGTCCGGGTTGTTGGCGATGTCCGCGTCGGGCGCGAAGTCCACGTTGAAGCCCAGGTACGTGAGGTACTGGCCGATGTAGGCGGCGGCGTCGTAGGCCTTGTCGGTGTCCCCCGTGGCGCCGATGTCGCACATGTCGCCCATGTCGTCCACGCCGAACGCGGAGTTGCCGGCGATGCGCGTGACCGTGCCGCCCTCCTCGTCCACGCACAGGAAGATGGGCAGGCCGTTGATCTCCTTGGCGTAGTCGCGCGTGTTGGAGAGCATCTTGCGCGTCTGGTCCGTGTCCGTGAGGTTGGCGCCGAAGTAGCAGATGCCGCCCACCGGACGCTCCGCGAGGGCCTTGCGCGTGGCCTCCCCCGCGGCGGTCTGCACGCTCACGCCGGTAACCGCCTCGGGGCGCACGACGAAGAGCTGCCAGACCTTCTCCTCCAGCGACATCTTGGCGAGCGCGGCCTCCACCTGCTGGGTCAGCGGGTCGACGGGCTCCGCCTCCGGGGCTTCCCCCTCGCCGGAGGGGCGGTCGCTCACGGTGGGTCCCTCGCCCGGCGTCTCGGATGCAGGCGCGCCCGAGCAGGCGCCCAGCGCCAGGGTCAGCGCGGCGCCGGCGGTGGCCAGCGCCTGGCGGCGGGTGATGGGCGCTTCGGTGCGGAGGTCAGACATGGCATCCCTTTCGTCGTCCTTCTGGCGTCCCATTATACGGGGCCTGAGAGGGCGCGCCCGCCTCGTCCTCCCTTCCTCAAGCTCGTGTGCACTATTGCGCCTTTGATATCCAGGACACGCTCGCGTTTTCGCAGCTAGGCAAGCTGACGAGAAGAACGTCGGGTGCGCGGGGGCGCGGCGCGCCTATACTCGTCAGCGGAACACGCCACGGAAGGAGTCCCTTGTCGTCGAACGCCACCGGGCGGGCGGCCCGCAGCGAGCTGCCCCCGCTCCTGTTTCTGACCCTCGCCGCCTTTCTCCTCAACACCTCCGAGTTCGTACCCATCGGCCTGCTCACGGACATCGCCGCCGCGTTCTCGCTCACCGAGTCCGGCGCCGGCCTCATGATCTCCATCTACGCGTGGGCGGTCGCGGCGCTCTCGCTGCCGCTCATGGTCGCCGCGAGCCGCATGCCCCCCAGGCGGCTCGTCCTGCTGGTGCTCGGCGTGTTCTGCGCGGGCCAGGTGGGGACGGCCGTGGCGCCCACCTTCGAGCTGGTGGTCGCCTCGCGCCTCGTGGTCGCCGCGGCGCACGCGGTCTTCTGGTCCGTGGCGTCGCCCTACGCGGTGCGCGTGGCCTCTCCCGAGCACGCCTCGCGGGCGCTGGGCATGATCGTCACCGGCACCTCGGTCGCGATGATCTTCGGGCTGCCGCTGGGACGTGCGCTCGGCCTCGCCCTCGGCTGGCGCATGACCTTCGTCGTGGTGGGCGCGGTCACGCTCGTCGTGGCGCTCGGGCTCGCGCTCACGTTCCCGCGGCTCTCCGCGGGCGAGCCGTTCACCCTCGCGCGCCTCCCGGAGCTCGGCCGCAACCGAGCCCTTCTCGGCATCTACCTGCTCACGATTCTCTACGCGACCGGCTACTACGTCGCCTACAGCTACGTGGAGCCCTTCCTCGCGCAGGTCGCCGGGATGCCGGACGACCTCATCACCGTCGTGCTCTCCGTCTTCGGGGTGGCCGGCCTCGCGGGCAGCTGGCTCTTCGCGCGCCTCTTCGACGCGCATCGCACGGCCTACCTTCGCCTCACGATGTTCGGCGTCTCCGCGGCGCTGCTGCTGCTCGCCCCGCTCACCCCATGGGCGGCCGGTCCGGTGGCGGCATGCGTGCTCTGGGGCGTGTGCGCCACCTCGTTCAACGCCTGCGCGCAGGCCGAGGTGATCCGCGTCACCACCGAGGAGCAGTCGGCCGTCGCCATGTCGATCTTCTCCGGCCTGTTCAACGTTGGCATCGGCGGCGGGTCGATCGTCGGCGGGCTCGTCTGCGACACCCTCGGCGTGGGGGCCGTCGGCTACGTCGGCGGCGCGGTCGCGGCGGCCGGCACCCTGTGGTGCGCCCTCGGGCTCGGGAGGCTGCTCGGCGGCGCGGGCCGCGCGGGGGACTAGCGGGCGTCCGGGTAGCGCGGCTCCACCAGGCCGGCGCGCTCCAGGGCGGCGACCACCGGCACCACGACCACGAGCTGCAGCACGATGCCCGGCAGGCCCGTGAAGAACGAGCCCGTCACCCAGGCGGCGAGCGAGTACGAGCCGGCGGAGAATATCAGCGCCTGAAGCGCCCCGCTCACGAGCCGGCCGCAGAGCATGGCGCCGACGAGCGAGACGTAGAGGTCGAGCGCCAGGCGCCCGGTGCGCACGCGCGCGCCGAGCAGGCCCGAGACGAGGCCGTAGGTCATGAGCTCGCAGGTCATGGCGGGAAGGACCGGCGCCGCGGGCATGCCGGTGAGCAGGCTGGAGATCACGGGCGCGAGAAGCCCGGCGGCGATGCCCGACGCGGAGCCGGCGACGAGGCCGCAGACGAGGACCGGGATGTGCATGGGCAGCCAGACGTTGCCGGCTCCGGGAAGCGCGTGGAAGGCCATCGGGAGCACGATGCCGAGCGCGGCGCAGGTGGCGGTGACGACGACTCTCTTGACGGGGGTCATGGGCGTTTCCTCTCTCTCGGGCACGCGGGGCGGGACGAGACGCGGTAGCCGCGCGCCTCCATGGCGGCGGAGAGCTCGTCGGCGCGGCGGAATGCGGACACGAACACGGGAACGAGCAGCCGCACGTAGCTGACGGCGCGTTGCATGACACCACGCGCGGCGAAGTCGCCGCAGCGTATCGCCTGCGCGCGTGCGAGCAGGCGGCTCTCGCGCAGGAGCGTGGGCACGAACTGCATGGTCACGCCAACGGCGAGCGCGGCGGTCTCCGTGGGAACGCCCAGGTGCGCGAGCGGGCGCAGCAGGGTGCGCACGCCGTCGGTGATCTGCTGGGGGCGCGTGGTCGCGGTGAGCAGCGAGCCGAGCACCACGACGAGTGCCGTGCGGACGACGACGCGCACGCCCTGGGCGACGCCCTCCCACGTCAGACGGGCGAGGCCGAGCTCGAGGACGGGCTCGGCGGACGAGAAGAACACCGCGTTGAGCGCCAGCACGGCGAGCAGGAACCAGCGAAGTCCCCAGAGGGCGTGCCCGGCGCGGGTCCACCCCACGCGCGAGACGGCGACGAGCGCGGCGACCGCGGCCGTCGCCATGGCGAGCTGGCCCGGGGTCGAGGCCAGCACCACGAGCACGACCGCAGTCGCGAACCCCGCGAGCTTGGCGGAGGCGGGCATGCGGTGCAGGGGCGAGTCCGCCCACACGTATGCGCTCGCGGACCTCACGGACGCCCCCTTCCGGCCATGATCGCCCCCGCGAGCTCGTCGGCGGTGAGCGGCGAGCCCGGGACCGAGACGCCCGCGCGGCGCAGGGCGCAGGCGGCTCGGGCGGCACAGGCCGGCTCGAGCCCGTGAGCACGCATGAGCGGGGCGTCGGCGAGGAGCTCGCGCGCGGCCCCGTCGAGCGTGACGCGGCCCTCCTCCAGGACGACCAGGCGGTCGGCGACCTCCGCGAGCGCGTTGGCGTCGTGGCTCGCCATGACGACCGTCGCCCCCGCGTCTGCCGCGGAGCGCACGGCGCGCAGACAGGCGCGGCGGGCACGGGGGTCCAGGCCGGCCGTGGGCTCGTCGAGCAGCAGCAGCGTCGGCCGCAGTGCCAGCACCGAGGCGATGGCCACGCGTCGCTGCTGCCCGCCGGAGAGCGACAGGGGCGAGCGACCGGCGAGCTCGTCGAGGGAGAGGCCCATGAGCGCGAGGGCGCGCGCGGCCCGCTCGCGTGCCTCGGGTGCGGGCACGCCCCGGACGCACAGGCCGAAGGTGGTCTCGCGCTCGACCGTGGGCTCGAAGAACTGGCGCTCGGGCTGCTGGAAGACGAGGCCGACCTCGCCGGGGCCCTCCGGGCGCACGCGACCGGAGTCGGCCGGCGTCGCCCCCGCCATGACCTCGAGCAGCGTCGTCTTGCCGGAGCCGGTGCGGCCCATGAGCCCCGTGACGCCGCCCGAGAGCGCCAGCGAGACGTCGTCGAGCGCGCGGACCCTCTCGCCCGCCGACCCCTCGTATGAGAGGCATACGCCATCGAGCGTCAGTCGCACAGCGCGCTCACCAGCCCCTCGACCGTGACCGGCGCGGGCCCGACCACGACCCCGGCCTCCTCGAGCTCGCGCCAGGCGCGAACCACGAGCGGCGGCTCCAGGCCGGCCCCCTCGAGCAGGGTCTCGTTCGCGAGGACGTCCTCGGGCGCGCCGTCGGCCGCGACCTCGCCGTCGCGCATGACCACGACGCGATCCGCACGGGCGGCGAGCTCCATGTCGTGGGTAATCCAGATCACGGTGGCGCCCCGCTCCTCGCGGGCGCGCGTCACGGCGCGGACGAGCTCGTCTCTGCCGCGCGGGTCGATCATGGAGGTCGCCTCGTCGAGCACGATGACGTCCGCGCTGCACGCGAGCACGCCGGCGAGGGCCACGCGCTGCTGCTGGCCGCCGGAGAGCGCGTGGACGTCGCGCCGCTCGAAGCCCGCGAGGCCCACGTCGGCGAGGGCCGACAGCGCCGCGTCCCGCGCGCCCTTCTCGTCCGCGCCGAAGTTGCGCGGCCCGAAGGCGACGTCCTCCCCCACCACGGAGGAGACGAACTGGTTCTCGGGGTTCTGGAAGACCATGCCGCACGCGCGGCGCAGCTCCCAGACGCGCGACTGGTCCGCCGCGTCGATCCCGGCGACGCGCAGCGCGCCCTCCTGCAGGGGGGCGAGGGCGTTGAGGTGCCGGGCGAGCGTGGTCTTTCCGGAGCCGTTCTCGCCGACTATGGCGACGAGCTCGCCCGGGGACACGTCGAGCGAGACGTCGCACAGCGTGGGGCGACCCGGCACGTACGCATGGCTGACGCCGCGCGCCTCGACGGCTCTCTCGCCCATCGCCCCTCCTCCGTCCCGCGACCGACACAGCGTCGACCATTGTAGCGTGGACGGGACGTCGTCGCGCGGCGCCAGCCCGTCCGTCCCCTCGCGTCTCGCAGGGTGTGTGCACCTGCCCCGCAGGGTGTGTACACAGTTGCATGATTCATACGGTACCATGCGACCATGTTTCCGCAGCTCAGAAGCTTGGCGAGAAGAGCATCAACTTCGCAACCGTGTACACACCCTCGGAGGGGAGGGGGCGGGCGTCGTTGCACAGCGGCGGCCCCGCGTTATAGCATCGAATGTGCAACGCTGCGCGCGGCGACGCCATCCACCTGCGGTATCCTTAGCCCGTCACCGAGAAATCCAAGGAGGACCCGTGCTCACCTTCGAGAAGTACGTCCGCCCCGGCAGCGCGGCGCAGGCGCTGGAGCTCCTGAGGGAGAACCGCCAGGCCACGGTGATCGGCGGCATGATGTGGCTGCGCCTCGCCGACCGGACCTCGCCGCTGGGGATCGACCTCGCGGGCTGTGGGCTCGACAAGGTCGAGGAGACCGAGGACGCCTTCCGCATCGGCGCGATGGTGACCCTGGGACAGCTCGAGAACCACGAGCGCTTCAAGGCCGCCACCTGCGGCATCTTCACCGAGGCCGTGCGCGACATCGTGGGCACGCAGTTCCGCAACCTCGCCACCGTGGGCGGCTCGCTCTACGCGCGCATGGGCTTCTCCGACATCGTCACGGCGCTGCTCGCGCTCGACACCGAGGTCGAGCTCGAGGGCGCGGGAACCATGCCCATCATCCCCTTCGTCGAGCGCGGGGCGAGAAACGACATCCTCACGCACGTCGTCGTGCGCAAGCACCGCTACCAGGCCGCCTTCGAGTCCGTCCGCAACGCCGCGACGGACTTCTCCGCGCTCAACGCGGCCGCGGCCTGCTGGCAGGGCTCCTGGCACGTCACCGTGGGCGCGCGCCCCAAGAAGGCCACGCTCGTCACCGGCGGCGAGCGGATCCCTCTGAGGCGCGACTTCTCGCCCGCTGAGCTCGACGCCGTCTGCGAGCTCGCCGAGAGCCTGGACTTTGGCGACGACCTGCGCGGCACCGCCGCGTGGCGCCGGGCCGTGGCGCCCGCACTCGTCCGTCGCGCCGTCGAGCGGGCTGCCAAGAAGCCCCGCGCAGAGAAGGAGGCCTAGGGATGCTCGTCAACCTCACCTTGAACGGCGCGGAGCTCTCCGAGGACGTCCGTCCGGACATGACCCTCTTCGACTTCTGCCGCGCGCACGGCTACAAGTCCGTCAAGTGCGCATGCGAGACCTCCAACTGCGGTCTGTGCACGGTGCTCCTGGACGGCGAGCCCGTGCTCTCGTGCTCCGTGCTCATGGCGCGCGTGAGCGGCCGTGAGGTCACCACGCTCGAGGGCATGCGCGACGGTCGCCGCGAGCTCTTGGCCCGGTGCCTCGCCGAGGAGGGCGCCGAGCAGTGCGGCTTCTGCGCGCCGGGCCTCGAGATGGCCGTGCTCGCGCTCGACGCCGCGCACCCGGGCGCCGATGACGAGACCGTGCGCCGCTACCTCTCCGGCAACCTCTGCCGCTGCTCCGGCTACGCGAGCCAGATGCGCGCGATCCGCCGCTTCCTCGCCCGCCACGCAAACGACGGCGAGCTGCCGCCCCGCGAGGTGCCCGCAGACGCCACCACCGAATCTGGCGAGAAGCACCGCGAGATCGCGCGTCCCGTGGCCAAGAAGGACTCCGGCGCCCTTCTCGCCGGAGCACCCGTCTACACCGCCGACCTCGCTCCCGAGGGAGCCCTCGTGGTGAGGCTCGTGCGCAGCCGCCACGCCAACGCCCTCGTCACGGACGTCGACAAGAGCCGCGCGCTCGAAATCCCCGGCGTCGTCGCGGTCTTCGGCCCGGACGATGTGCCGCACAACCGCTTCACGCTGGCCGGCCAGTCCTTCCCCGAGCCGAGCCCCTACGACACGGTCCTTCTCGACCGCCACGTGCGCTACGTGGGCGACGAGGTCGCCATGGTCGTGGCGGAGACCGAGGCCGCGGCCGCCGCGGGCGTGAAGGCCGTGAGGGTCACCTACGAGCAGCTGCCCGCCGTGCTGGACGTGGAGGAGGCGCTCGACAACGCCACCGTCATCCACGACGAGGACGACTGGGCGCCCGGCGGCGACAAGTCCGGCGACCCGAGCCGCAACCTCGTGGCGCACGGCGAGCGCGTCCACGGCGACCTCGAGGCCGCCTTCGCCGCCTCCGACGTGGTGATCGAGCGCACCTACCGCACGCAGGCGACGCAGCAGTCCATGATGGAGACGTTCCGCTCCTTCGCCTACACCGACGCCTTCGGCCGCGTGACCGTGGTGAGCTCAACGCAGGTGCCCTTCCACATCCGCCGTCAGGTGGCGAACGCCCTCGGCATCCCCAAGCGCCAGGTGCGCGTCATCAAGCCGCGCGTGGGCGGCGGATTTGGCGCCAAGCAGAGCGGCTGCAACGAGGCCTTCGCCGCGTTCGCCGCGATGAGGACCGGCCGCCCGTGCGTGTGCACCTACACGCGCGAGGAGACCATGAGCTGCTCCAACACGCGCCACGAGATGGTCCTCAAGGTCCGCATGGGCGCACGCCGCGACGGCACGATCGAGGCCATCGACCTCTACGCGCTCTCCAACGCCGGCGCCTACGGCTATCACGGCACGACCACCGTCACGCTCGTCGGCGGCAAGGCGCTGCCGATCTACAACCACGCCGCGGCGAGCCGCTTCTCCTACGACGTGGTCTACACCAACACTACGCCGGGCGGCGCCTACCGCGGCTACGGGGCGACGCAGGGCTGCTTCGCCGTTGAGTCCGCCGTCAACGAGATGGCCGACGAGCTGGGCATGGACCCGTGCGAGCTGCGCCTCAAGAACCTCGTGGGCCCCGGCGAGACCCTCTGGCAGCTGAACGACGAGCACCTCTACAGCTGCCGCCTCGACGAGTGCCTCACGCGCGCGATGGACATGGTGGGCTGGAAGGACCGACCGCTTCGCGAGGACCTCGGCGACCGCGTGCGCGGCCTGGGCGTGGCCCTCACGATGCAGGGCTCCGGCATCGCCATGGTGGACATCGCCAACGTGGACATCCGCCTCGAGGACGACGGCTTCTACGTGCTCTCCATCGGCGCCACCGACGTGGGCACCGGCGCGGACACGATCCTCGCGCAGATGGCGGCCGAGGCGCTCGGCTGTGACGTGGACCGCGTCGTCACAAAGGGCGTGGACACCGACACCTCCCCCTTCGACACCGGCGCCTACGCCTCCTCGGGCACCTACACCACCGGCGGCGCCGTCGTGCGCGCGGCCGAGGACCTCATCCGGCAGATCCGCGAGCAGGCGGCCCGCGTCTTCGGCGTGGACGAGAAGGACGTGGAGTTCGACGGCGAGTCCGTGCGCTGCGGGGAGCAGGAGATGACCGTCGCCGCGCTCGCCAACAAGCTCATCGGCTTCGGACTGCACCCCGGCATGCTCGAGGGCCACGGCACCAACGCCCAGCCCACCTCGCCGCCGCCCTACATGGCCGGCGTCGCCGAGGTCGAGGTCGACAAGGCCACGGGCAAGGTCACGGTCACGGACTACGCGGCCGTCGTGGACTGCGGCACCGTCATCAACCCGGCGCTCGCGCGCGTGCAGGCCGAGGGCGGCATCGCCCAGGGCATCGGCATGGCACTCACCGAGGACGTCTCGCGCGACGAGCGCGGCAACCTGCGCACCGGCAGCCTCATGACCTACAAGCTGCCCACCCGCAGGGACGTGCCCGAGCCGCGCGTGGAGTTCATGCCGAGCTTCGAGCCCACGGGGCCCTTCGGCGCCAAGTCCATCGGCGAGGTCGTCATCAACACGCCCTCCCCCGCGGTCATGAGCGCCGTGGCCCACGCCACGGGCCGCTACGTGCGCGACCTGCCCATCCTGCCGAGCAAGGTCCTCGCCGCGGAGTAGCCTCAACGTCCCCTCCGGCGAGAGGGACGCCCGTCAGCCCCCCGCGCTAGAATCGAGGGGCTGACACCACCCTGCCCGGAGGCCGCATGTTCAAGCTCAGGCGCTACCTCGCGGGGCACGTCGCCGAATGCGTCGTCGCCCCGCTCTTCAAGATGCTCGAGGCGCTGCTCCAGCTCCTCGTCCCGCTCGTCATGGCCCAGGTCATCGACGTCGGCATCGCCAACCGCGACGCAGGCTACGTGCTCGCCCACGGCGCCCTGCTCGCGGGCGTGGGCGTCTTCGCCTGGGCGATATCGGTCACGGCCCAGTACTTCTGCTCGCGCCTCGCCGCCGCCTTCGGCACGGCGCTGCGCAACGACCTCTTCGCCCACGTGCTCTCGCTCTCGCGCGAGGACGTGGAGCGCCTCGGCCGCGCGAGCCTGGTCACCCGCCTCACCAACGACACGCAGCAGGTGCAGGACGGCCTCAACATGTTCTTCAGGCTCATCCTGCGCTCGCCGTTCGTGACGCTGGGCACCGTCGTCGCGGCCTTCCTCGTGGACGGCGTCGAGGGCGCGGTGCTGCTCGTCGCGGTGCTCGTCTCGTTCGGCCTGGTCATGGGCTTCATGCGCGTCACCACCGGCCGCTACCGCCAGATCCAGCAGGGCCTGGACGAGGTGCAGCTGCGCGTGGCTGAGAACCTCGAGGGCGTCCGCGTGCTGCGCGCCTTCCGCCAGGAGGACGCCGAGCGCGACGCCTTCGCCGCCACCGCCGCCGCCGTGCGCGACCGCCAGGTCAGGACCGGCGACATCTCCGCGCTCGTGAACCCGCTCACCTACGCGGCCGTCAACTGCGGCCTCATCGCCCTATTGTGGTTCGGCGGCGTGCGGGTGAACGTCGGCAACCTCACGCAGGGCCAGCTCGTCGCCCTCGTCAGCTACGTGAGCCAGGCGCTGGTCGAGCTCCTCAAGCTCACCAACCTGATCGTCCTTCTCGCCAAGGCGTCGGCCTGCGCCCGCCGCGTGAACGAGGTCTTCGACACCCGGCCCACGCTCGCCGACGGCCCCCTCGAGGCCGAGCCCGCCGCGGACGCGCCCGCCCTCGCCTTCGACGACGTGTGCTTCGCCTACCCCGGCGCGGGCGGCGACGCCCTCTCCCACGTGAGCTTCTCGCTGGCGCCCGGCGCCACGCTCGGCGTGATCGGCGGCACGGGCTCCGGCAAGTCCACGCTGGCAAGCCTCGCGATGCGCTTCTACGACGTCGGCTCCGGCGCCGTCACCGTGGGCGGCCAGGACGTGCGCGAGCTCTCGCGGGCGTCCCTGCGCGGCCAGGTCTCCCTCGTGGAGCAGGGTGCCACGCTCTTCTCCGGGACCATAGCCTCCAACCTGCGCTGGGGCCGCTCCGACGCGGGCGACGACGACCTCGCGGCGGCCGTCGCCACCGCACAGGCCTCGGGCGTCGTGGAGGGCAAGGCCGGCGGCCTCGACGCGGAGGTCGAGCAGTTCGGGCGCAACTTCTCCGGCGGCCAGCGCCAGCGCCTGACCATCGCCCGCACCCTCGTGCGGCGCCCGCGCGTGCTCGTGCTCGACGACGCCTCGTCGGCGCTCGACTTCGCCACCGACGCCGCCCTGCGCCGCGCCATCGCCCGCGACTGCGCGGGCACCGCCGTGGTCACCATCTCTCAGCGCGTGACCGCCGTGCGCCACGCCGACCAGATCCTCGTGCTCGACGGCGGGCGTCAGGTCGGCCTGGGCACGCACGAGGAGCTTCTGCGAAGCTGTCCCGTCTACCAGGAGATCTGCGCCTCGCAGCTCACCGAGGAGGAGGTGGTCCGATGAGCCGGAAGGACCTCGCGGCGACGGGTCGCACGCAGCCGGCAGCGGACAGAACCCTGCGCCGCATGGCCGCCCTCTTCGCGGGCGAGAAGCCCCGCCTCGCCGTCGCCGCCCTGCTCACGGTCGCCGTGGTGGTGTGCACGCTCGCGCTGCCCGTGCTCTCGGGACGCGCCGTGGACTGCGTGGTGGGCGTGGGCGAGGTGGACTTCGCCGGCCTGCACCGGACGCTCGCGCTCATAGCCGTCACGCTCGCGCTCACGGCGATCTCCCAGTGGGCGCTCACTGCCGTCACGAACCGCCTCGCCTTCGGCGCCGCCCTCGACCTGCGCCGGCGGGCCTTCGACCATCTCCAGGAGCTCCCGCTCTCCACGATCGACTCCCGCGGCCACGGCGACCTCGCGGCGCGCATCGTCACCGACGCTGACATGCTCACAAACGGCCTGCTCATGGCCTTCCAGCAGCTTCCGGTGGGCGTGCTCACGATCGTGGTGACGCTCGTCTTCATGTTCGCGCTCAACCCGGCGATCGCCGCCGTGGTGGCGCTGCTCACCCCCGTCTCGATCTTCCTGGCGCGCTTCATCGCCACCCACAGCGCGCGGCACTTCTCCGGCCAGACGCGCCTGCGCGGCGAGCTCACCGCCTACGTGGAGGAGATGGTCGGGGGGATCTCGGCCGTGGAGACGTTCTGCGTGGGCGACCAGGTGCACGCCCGCTTCGCCGAGACGAACGAGGCGCTGGGGCAGGAGACCTTCAAGGCCGTGTTCTTCTCGTCCCTCGTGAACCCCACCACGCGCTTCGCGAACGCCCTCGTGTACGCCGCGATCGGCATCTTCGGCGCGTTCGTGGCCATGGGCGGCGGGATCACCGTGGGCGGGCTCTCGGCCTTCCTGGGCTACGCCGACCAGTACGCCAAGCCCTTCAACGACATCTCCGGCGTGGCCACCGAGCTGCAGAACTCCGTGGCGTGCGCGCGCCGGCTCTTCGCGCTGCTGGACATGCCCGCCGAGGAGCCCGAGGCGCCGGACGCCGCGGTTCTGGCCGAGCCGCGCGGCGAGGTCGAGCTCGACCACGTGGCCTTCGGCTACGACGCGCGGCGCCTCGTGCTGAGCGACGTCGACCTCGCCGTCCGACCCGGCCAGCGCATCGCCCTGGTGGGCGAGACGGGCTGCGGCAAGACCACGCTGATCAACCTCATCATGCGCTTCTACGACGTGAGCGGCGGCGCGGTGCGCGTGGATGGGCACGACGTGCGCGAGCTCACGCGCGAGAGCCTGCGCGCCGGCTGGGGCATGGTGCTGCAGGACACGTGGGTGCGCCGCGCCACGGTGCGCGAGAACGTGAGCCTGGGGCGGCCCGACGCCACGCTCGAGGAGGTGCGCGCCGCCTGTCGCGAGGCCTACGCCGACGACTTCATCATGCGTCTGCCGCAGGGCTACGACACGGTGCTCGACGGCTCTGCCTCGCTCTCCGCGGGCCAGCGTCAGCTCCTGTGCATCGCGCGCGTCATGCTGGCGCGACCGGCGATGCTCATCCTCGACGAGGCCACGAGCAACATCGACACCCGCACCGAGCTGTTGGTCCAGCGCGCGCTGGCACGCCTCATGGAGGGCCGCACGAGCTTCGTGGTGGCGCACCGCCTCTCGACCGTGCGCGACGCCGACCTCATCTGCGTCATGGCCGACGGCGTGATCGCGGAGCGCGGCACGCACGACGAGCTGCTTGCCGCGGGCGGGCGATACAAGCGCATCTACGAGGCCCAGTTCGCCCCGACGGAGTAGCTACAGCCCGCGCTCGCGCAGACGGGAGTCGATCTCCCTCAGCGTGACGCGCGCGGCGAAGAGCTGCCGGTACGTGGCCGTCTTGACCTTGCCCGCGGCGGCGAGCTCGTCCATGCGCGCCTTCGTCGCCGCGAGCTCGTCGCGCACGTCGGCGGCGAACGCGTCGTAGGCGGCGAGCCGCGCCGCGTCGTCCTTCTCGGCCATCGGGCCACCTCCTTATGACGCGTGGCTGGGACGATTCCGATTGTCACACAATCGCGGGGCGCGGCCTCGTCCGCGGGCGTCGAATTGTTGTCCGGTCGCCCGCCTACCATGTGCCCAAGGGGCGGAAGGGCCGCCGACAAGGACCTCTACGGAGGAGGACGTCATGTACGAGCCGTCAAAGCACATCTCCACCTTCTACGTCGCCGGGTTCCAGTACTGGGACGGCGCGCTCGTGATCGGGGAGCTCAAGGCCGGCATGCAGCTCGACCTCGTCCCGGAGCGCGACAACCCGCACGACCCGGAGGCCATCGCCATCAGGTGGAAGGGCACCAAGCTCGGGTTCGTCCCCGCGGACGAGAACGCGCTCGTGTCCACCCTCGCGTTCTACGGGCACTCCGACGTCTTCGAGTGCCGCGTCCTCAAGGCGGACCCCGCCCGCAGCCCGTGGCACCAGCTCATGGTGGGCATCTACGTGAGGGACGCGCGCTGATCGGACGGACTGCGTGCGGGGAGGGCGCGTAGCTCAGCTCACGGCTGCCCACCCCGCACGCAGGAGCGACTAGAGGTTGCGGATCCGGTAGAAGTACTTGTCCACCAGGCGGTCGTTGTGGTCCGCGCAGCCCTCGTCCATGAAGGCCATGTGCCCGTTGTAGTAGACGTCGGGCTCGAAGCCGCGTCTCACGAGGACCTCGACCATCTCCACGAGGACGGCGTTCTGCAGGAACACCGCGGGTATCGTCGAGGTGGCGCCCACCTTCATGGGGAATCCCTCGACCTCGGTGGCGGCATCGCCCACGAGCGAGCAGTTGTCCAGCACCACGTCCGCCACGTCCTTGAGCTTCAGACCGGAGCGGTGCTTGGTGGTGAGGAAGTCGCTGTACTCCACCGCGGTGATCGCGATCACGGGGATGCCCTTTTCGTGCGCCCGGATGGCGGCGTCGACCGGCGCGATGTTGTTGCCCGAGTTGGAGATGATGATCATGCAGTCGTCGGGCGTGATGCGGTGGTAGTCCACGACGTTGGTTCCCACGCCGTAGAGGTTCTCGAAGTTGTAGCTCTTCGTGATCTCGAAGCTGCCCGTCGCGCTCTGCTCGAGGAGTGCGCAGTAGTTGGCCGGCGTGGCGGCGCGCCAGAAGGCGTCGTCGGTGACGAGGTGTGAGTGGCCCGTGCCAAAGCCGTAGATGATCCCGCCCTTCTCGGTGGTGTCGGCGAGGAGCTCCGCCGCGCGCTCGATGGCGTCGGCCTGCGTCTCGCGCACGCGCTGGACCACCTCCTGCATGGTCTCGAAGTAGCGCTCCCAGGCTCTCATGCTGAAGACCTCCCGTCCCCGCGGCGGACCCGCGGGCTAGAAGCGGTAGTGGATGCAGTCCCGGTACTCGTCGACGAGGCGCTGGTTGAGCTCGTCGCCGCCGTCCAGGTTCGCGCTGTAGAACACCGGCGGATGCTCCATGCCCTCGTCCACGAGGCGCTGCACGAGCGCCGCCACGATTGAGTTGAGCATGACGGCGCCTACGACGGTCGACGTGGGCGAGACGCGCTGGCCCAGCCCCTCGATCGCGACGGCGGCGTCCCCGACCTCGCCGTGGTTGTCCAGGACCACGTCCGCCAGCTCGAAGAGGCGCAGCCCCGAGGGGTGACGCGAGGTGACGGACTGGGAGTACGTGAGGTTGGTGATCGCGATCACCTTCGCCCCCGCGTCACGTGCCGCCATGGCCACCTCGATGGTCACGGGGTTGCGGCCGGACACAGAGTGGGCGATGAGGACGTCGCCGGGCCGGAAGTCCGCCTGGTCGCGGGCGAGCTCGGTTCCGTAGCCCACGAGGCGCTCCATGTGGCTCGTGTGGGTGATGGGCGAGGTGTCCAGCATGATCTCGCGTCCGAAGATCGGGTTCATGAGCATGAGGCCGCCGGCGCGATAGTACATCTCCTCCGAGAGGATGCCGGCGTGGCTCGCGCCGAAGGTATAGATCGAGTGCTTGCTCATGACGCACTCTGCGAGCAGGTCGACGCACTGCTCCATGTGCTCGCGCTCGCACTCCTCGATCGTGTCGATGAGGTCGCGCACGATGGCGATGTAGTCAAAGCGCATTCGCTTCGCTCCCTTCTATGCGCGGGGCGCGCACGAGCCATGTCCGTGCGCGCCCCGTCTCCCCGGACGCCCGGGGTAAGCCCTGTCCCGTGGGGTCGGGACTTACGCGACACCCGCGATCAGGCGCGCGACGGCGCCGCAGATCATGCCCCAGATGTCGAAGTCCTGGCCGCCGTAGACCAGCATCCAGTCCTGGATGGTGTTGTTGAAGAAGTACGCACCGAAGCCGACGAGAAGGACGGCGAGCACGCCGCAGAGGGCCGCGCCGATGATGGTGCCGCGGACGCCGCCCTGGGCGTTGCAGATGATGGAGGCCGCGCCGATCTCGAAGAAGCAGGTGGTGACGAGCGGGATGACGACGGTCGGGAAGACGCCCATGGCCGTGGTCACGAGGATGGTGATGATGGAGGTGATGAGGGCCACGATGAAGCCGATGATGAGGGCGTTCGGGCCGTAGGGGAAGATGACCGGGCAGTCGAGCGCGGGGATGGCGCCCGGGACGATCTTCTCGGCGATGCCCTGGAAGGCCGGGACGATCTCGGCGATGAGCATGCGGACGCCCTGCATCATGACGGTCATGCCGACGCCGAAGTACACGGCGTGCGTGAAGACGTAGGTGAAGATGCCCGTGGTGCCGCCGGCGTAGCCCCAGACCTCGGCCGGGTCATAGCCGTTCGCCTGCAGGACGAAGAACATGGCGACGTAGCTCAGGGCGACGAGGATGGAGCCGGTGATGGAGACCTCGCGCAGGAAGCCGAGGGACTTGGGGACCTTGATGTCCTCGGTGGAGTGGCTGGGGTCGCCCACCGCGCGGGCGACGAGGCCGGAGATGACGGACAGGCCGGTGGTGGGGTGGCCGAGCGTGAAGGAGTCGTCGCCGGTGGCCTTGGTCACGAACGGACGGATGAGGTTCGGGGAGATGATGAAGTAGAGCGAGGTGAAGATGGCGGCGAGGGCGATCAGCGGTGCGCCGGAGAGGCCCGCGCCTACGCCGGCGGCGATGAAGACGTACGGGAACCAGTAGAACATGTGGCCGGTCAGGAAGATCGTCTTCCACTTGGTGAAGCGGGCGAAGAGGATGTTCACCAGGAAGGCGAGGATCATGACGATGCCGATCTCGGTGCCGTACTCGCCGCCGATGTCGACGGACGTGGTCTCCACGGCCTGCGGCATGACGGTGTTGAAGGCGCTGATGATGCCGTCGATGGAGCTGCCGGTGATGAGGCCGGTACCGGTGTTGAGCACGAAGAAGCCGATGGCCGTCATGATCGTGCCACGCACGATCTCCGAGACGGGCTTCTTCTGGAGGATGAGGCCGATGAGGGCGATGAGCGCCAGGAAGATGGCGCCCTGGCCGAAGATTTCGTTGATTACAAAGTTAAGGACGGCGTCCATGGTGCTTCCTTTCTCTGTGTGTGGGGGCTAGGCCCCGCATCCGCCTAGGCGTCGCCGTGCTCCTCCGCGAACGACTCGAGGTAGGCGAGGGTCTTCTCCTCGACCTCGGCCTTGTTCATGAAGTTGTCGAACTCCACGATGGGCACCTTCGCGCGGCCCTCGATGCGCTCTCCGAGCTCCTTGGAGATGAAGATGACGTCGCACTCGTTGGCGCAGCACGTCCCCACGTCCCCGCAGAAGGCTCTGATCTCGTAGCCGTTGGCCTTGGCGATCTTCTCGACGTTCATGCGCAGCATGAGCGACGAGCCGCAGCCCACGCCGCAGACCGTCTGGATCGTAGGCACTGCCATGGGTGGCTCCTTTCTCTCGTGGCCCTTCGGGCCTCCTCGCTGCCCCGGGGGGCCAGCGTCCTTACCGGTTTGGTTACGCGTTGACGAGCTCGTAGAGCTGCTGCTCGCTCGTGCAGGCGACCATGCGTCCCACGAACGTGTCGTCCAGGAGCTTCTCGGCGACCGTCTGGAGCCGGGCGATGTGCGACTCGCGGTCCACGCAGGCGAGGCACATGACCACGCGCACCGGGTCGTTGTCGGAGCCGAAGAAGATCTCGTCGTCGAAGAGCGCGACGGAGAGGTCGCTCACATGGACGTCATCGCCGGGCGCCGCGTGCGCGAGCGCGAAGCCGGGCATGAGGACGATGTAGGGCCCGAGCTCGTCGACGCTCGAGATCATGCGGTCGACGTATGACCCCTCGATGCTTCCGCGCTCGACGAGCGGAGCTGCGGCGAGGCGTATGGCGTCCTGCCACGTTCCGGCGCGGACGCCGGTCCTTACGCAGTCGCGTGCGATTGAGTCGCTCATCTACCTTCCTTCCTCTCGGTCGTGTGAACCTCAGTCGTGCTGCTCGAGCACCTCGGACGCGGTGAGCCCGGGGCGCCCCATCGTTTTGATCGTCTGCTCGCGCTCGAAGATCGGCGCGAGGCCCAAAAGCAGGCTCTTCTCGGTGTCGTGGATGCCGAGGACGATGACGCAGCGCACGCGCTTCTCGCCGCTCGGGCCGAAGGGGATGTCGTGGTCGAGGACCAGGACGGACGCGCAGTTCTCCCGCGCGCCGTCCGCCATGCCCGCGTGCACGTAGGCCGTGCGGGGCGTGAGCACCATGTAGGGCCCGTAGTCCTCGACGGCGGAGATCATGCGGTCCACGTAGCGCTCCTCGATGAGGCCGCGCGCGAGGAGCGGGCGGGCGGCGAGGCGGATGGCCTCGCGCCAGTCGTCGCAGCTGACGCCCACCTGGACGTCCTCGGGCCTCACGAAGTCGCGCACGGCGTGGACGGCGCTCTCGTCCTGCGAGGCGGTCGCGTAGGAGCGGAGGAAGTAGGAGCACATCTTCGAGTACGAGAGCTGCATGATCTGGCTCTTGACTCGCTCGATCTCCGACTGGCGCAGCAGCGGGTCGACCGTCACCACGGGTACGTCGTCCAAGCGGCAGTCGGTGGTGGAGACGACGAGGTCGACGCTGTTTGCCGCCACGTAGTCCCGCGCCTCCGCCTCCGTCATGGGGCCCACGACGTCGCACTCGGCGAGCGCGTAGGAGAGGCGCGCCATGAGCACCGAGCTCGAGGCGAGTCCGAACGGGCACACGAAGAGGACCTTGAGGACCATCGAGTCACGGGCGCTCGACTCGTAGATCGCGTCGAGGTACATGGCGATGTAGGCGATCTCCGCCTCATTGAGGCTGATGCCGTAGCGCTGCTCGGCGAGGCGCATCTGCTTGCGCGTGAAGTCGTAGAGCAGCGAGATGGAGACGATGATCTGCCGCGGCAGCTCGCTCTCCACCTGGATGTTGTTGCGACAGCGGTAGATTGCGGCGCGCAGGTGCGTGGTGAGGCCGTCGATGAGGTGCTGGAGCGCGGCCTCGTCGATGACGTGGAGCTCGTGGAGGGCGGCGATGAGGTCGCGGGAGATCAGGGCGGCCTCGTCGTCCGGAGCGGCGCTCGCGCGGTGCATCAGGCCCACGCTCGTGGTGCGCTGCGCGAAGACGAGCGCACCGGCGAAGCGCCGCTCCTGGGGCTGCTCGAAGACGTCGGAGAGCAGCCCGCCGAGGGAGCGGAGGAACAGGTCGTCGGCGCCGAGCGCGTCCTCCCCCAGGGCGGGGACGCCGGGAAGGGGGACCTCCCCCGCCTCGGGGAGCGTCTTGCCGCGGGAGATGCGCTCGAGCGCGTAGGCAAGGGCGATCGAGAGCGCCTCGGCGTCCACGAAGGTCGCGTCCTGGAGACGCTCTATGTCGCCGACCAGGCGCTCGGCGCGGTCGAGATGGACGGCCTCGAGCTCGCGCCGGGCGACCGTACGGGCCACGTCACGCGTGTCGGCGCCGGTGACGAGCGACACGAGACAGTGGCGCATCTCGAGCTCGGGACCGCGGAGATAGGTGCCGACGCCCTGCTCGCGACAGAGCTCGATACCGGAGGCCTCGAAGAACGCCGCGAGATCGTCGCATTGGGCGACGATGGTCGGACGGCTCACACCGCAGAGCGCGGCGATCTGCTGGAAGGTGACCGTGGGGCGGACGAGCAGCAGGACCTCTGCGACGACGGCGCGGTCCCCCCGGTCCGGGAAGGCGGTGTCGGGCTCGTCGAGCGCGGCGAGAAGGGCGGTGCGGGTCGCGTCGTCCGCGACGAGCCTGACCCCGGTCCCGGGAACGCGCTCGAGAGCAGCACCATGCTCACGGGCGTACGACTCGACGACGCCGAGATCCGTGCGCGCGGTGCGCTCGGAGACGTCGAGGCTGCGCGCAAGGAGGGTGGTCGGGACATGGCCGTCATGCCGGCACAGGTACCGCAGGCAAGCCTTCTGTCGTCTGCTCAGCTCGATCATCCCGCCCTCCTTGCCTCAATCGTGGCGGGGCATGACCTACCCATCAACGGCAAAAGGGCGCAGCGGCTGCGGCAATTTTCTTACTTACTCCTCAAAGCGGAAAAGCGGGGCTACTCCTCGTCCACGCGGCGGCGGAGCTGCTTGACCTTGCCGCGGGCGCGCTTGGACTCCAGGCGTCGGCGCTTCTGCGCGGCCGGGACGTGCGTCTTCTTGCGCGGCCTTGGCGGCCGGGCGCGACGGCGGCAGATCTCGAGGATCTTCTCGACGCAGCGCTCTCGGTTGCGCAGCTGGCTTCGCTCCTCGCGCGACACCACCACGATGCCGGTGGGAACGTGGCGCATGCGGACGGCGGAGTCGGCCGTGTTCACGCCCTGGCCCCCCGGTCCCGAGGCGTGGAAGGTCTGCGCCTCGCAGTCGCGCGCGATCTGGTCCGCACCCATGCGCGCGAACGCGGCATAGTCTCGATATGTGAGCCCGTTCTTCTCCATGCCCCCATCCTATCAGCCGCCGGACAGCGTGCCTGCACAAGTTTTTGACACGAGGCCTGTATCATGGGCGCTTTGTAAACCCCGCGTCATGGAAAGACACCGATGCTCTCTACCATCATGGCCCTTCCCCTGGTCGCCGGCATCGCCGCGATCGTCGTCCTCACTGTCCGCACCTCGCGTTCCGAGGGGCGTCCCACCGCCGGTCAGCTCTGCTGGCTCGCGGTCCCGCTGCTGACGCTCGCCGCGCTCGCCGTCCTGTGCCTGCTCGGGCTCTACCAGGGATGGCCGATCGAGCCGCTCGTCCTTGTCGCCGCCGCGCTGGCCGCGTCCTGGGTCATGCTCCGTCGCGACCGGGTCCGCGCCGCCGCCATGGCCTGGATCGAGGCGCACAACCGGACGCAGGCGAGCGCCCACGCCCTCTTCACCGTGGCCGCTCTTCTCGCCTGCACGCTGCTCGGGCACCTGGCCGTCGAGCTCCCGTACAACTACGGCGTGCTCTGGATGGCTCCCCAGTACGCGCTGCTCCAGTGCCTGCTGATCCTGCTCGCCCTCGGCGCGCTCCACCTCCTTTTCCAGCGCCGCGGCGCGGGCATGGTCGTGGGCGTCGTACTCTGCTTCCTGATCGGCCTCGCGCAGTTCTTTGTCGCGAGCTTCAAGTCTGCGGCGATCCTGCCGAACGACCTCTTCGTCCTGGGCACCGCGGCCGCCGTGAGCGGCAGCTACACCTACGCCGTCGGGGGCGGCGTGGTGCTGGGCCTTGCCGCCGTGCTGCTCACCGCCGCCGTGGGCTCGCTCGTCACGCCGGCGCCGGCGACCTCCCGCGCTCGTCGCGTCGCGACCAACCTCGGCGGCGCCGTCGCGCTTCTCGCCGCGCTCGTCGCCTGCGTCACCGTGCCGAGCTACTTCGACGACCTGGGCGTCCAGATGAAGTACTGGTACTCCCTCGACTACTACCGCCGGCAGGGCTTCATCACCTCGTTCGTCGCCGTCGCGCAGGACCTGCCGATCGACGTGCCCGAGGGCTACGACGACGAGGGTGCCGAGGAGCTCGAGGCCTCCTACGTCGAGTCCTACGACGAGGGCGAGGGCGCCTCCGAGGCGCGCCAGGCGTCCGAGGCGCAGTTCGACGAGGAGCGTCCCAGCGTCGTCTGCATCATGAACGAGTCCTTCGCCGACCTCTCCGAGCTCGACGGCGTCTCCTGGGGCTACGACGGCCCGTCGTTCGTGAACTCGCTCGACGACACGCTCGCACAGGGCAGCCTCGCGGTGTCGGTCCTCGGCGGCGGCACCTGCAACACCGAGTTCGAGTTCCTCACCGGCGTCCCGCTCGCCTACGTCGGCGACGGCAAGTACCCCTACTCCCTCTACGACCTCTCCGCGTCCCCGAGCCTCGCGCGCCAGTTCTCCGAGCTCGGCTACCAGACCACCGCGATGCACCCCAACTACGCCACCAACTGGAACCGCGACCGCGTCTACGAGGCGCTCGGCTTCGACGAGTTCCTCGACATCGACGACTTCGCCGGCGCGGAGACCTACCACAGCGGCGTCTCGGACGCGGCTACCTACGACAAGTGTCTGGAGCTTCTCGAGGGCAGCGACGAGCCGCAGTTCATCTTCGACGTGACCATGCAGAACCACTCCGGCTACGACCAGAACAACCTGGGCGACGTCGAGCAGTACCACGTCGACGGCATGAGCGACTACGACAACGCGCGCCTCTCCGAGTACCTTGCCTGCGTCGACGAGTCCGACCGCGCGCTCGAGGAGTTCCTCGGCGAGCTCTCCGAGCTCGACCGCCCCGTGGTCGTGGTCTTCTTCGGCGACCACCAGCCCGCGCTCTCCACGATCCTGAACGCCGCCGTGAGCGGCGAGCAGGTCTACGACGAGAACGGCAACGCGGTCGGCGGCGGCACCGGCGGCGGGGACGCGGCCGGCGACTCCGAGGCAGCCGTCGAGACCTACCGCTCCACCTACCTCGTCTGGGCGAACTACGACGTCGCCGGGCGAGCGCAGGACGGCGAGAAGAGCGACGCGAGCCCGGCCTACCTCGGCGCCCTGGCGGCGGACCTGATCGGCGCGCCACTCACGGACTACCAGAAGGCGCAGCTCGCCATCCGCGAGGAGCTGCCCGCGCTGAGCCTTCTGGGCATGGAGCTCGCCGACGGCGCGTGGGTCACTACCGACGACGAGGCGGGGCTCCCCCAGGCCTACGACGACCTGGCGCAGATCACCTACCTCGAGTTCGCGAGCAAGCTGAGGTAAGGCTACTCGCCGTTGGCGTCGCGGCGCTCCACGAAGAAGCGCCCGCGCTCCCACCAGAGCGTGCGCCAGACGTTCGGTGCCACCTCGACGCGCCACCCCTTGACGACGCTGCCGCTCTCCCAGCGGCCCCACTCCTGCTGCGCGCCGCACGAGAGCACCGGGAAGCGCCGCGTGCCGTCCCAGTCGATCTCCGTCGGTCGCACGGCGCCCGTGGAGTCCACCGCGCAGCTCACCTTGACGTAGACCCGGCGGTCGTAGCGCGGTATGCCGCAGGTGCCGCCGAGCCTCGTCATCACGTCCGACCCCCTTTACTAGAACAGGTGTACCCATTCTAGAAAGGGGGCCGGACACAAACCCTGCTACCTCGGGCTCAATCGGGACGGACTCTACGCGGCGCTCACGGGGATCTCCACGTCGCCCACCGTCACGCTCACGATGTCGCCCGCGGCGATGATGCGGTCGTAGGTCACCGTCTTGGTGACGGCGCTCGTGCCGTCATTCTGCTCCTGCGCGTGCGTGTTGGCGTTGGTCGCGTCGAACGTGGTGCCGTCCGCGAAGGTCACGGTGACGGGCAGGCCGGTGACCGCCTCCATCTTTGCCTCGGCCTCGTCGCTCAACTGACCCGAGGGGCCAAGGTCATCTATCTGCCGGTCGATCGTGTAGTCGACCGTGACGCCGACGGAGGACACCGCCACGGCGTCGATTGTGACGTCCGCGCCCTGCCAGGTGGTCTTCTGGCCTGCCGGCAGGTCGACGGTGGTGTCCACGTAGTTCATCTCGAACTTGAGGTGCCAGTCACCGGTCGCCAGGGTCTCGTATCCCCCCTCGGCATCGTAGGCCCTGATCTCGCTCATCCAGAAGCGCATGGTGCGCCCAATGATGCCGGCGTCGTTCCAGGTGGAAAAGCCCATGGTCTCAGCGTACTGGATGGTGCCGTCACCCGGGTCGGCATCGTAAAACCGGGCTCCGCCGCCACCGCCGTTGACGCCGTCGATGTAGCATGTGGCGTCGGCCACGAGCGGCAGCGTGCCGTCCTCGCCGGGCTCAATATCCTCGAGCACAGAGGGGTCGTCGAACTCGACGTCGTACACGACGGTGTAGTTCGACCGGTCGCCCACCACGGCCTCGGCCGTCACGGTGACGCCGTTCGAGGTCGCGCTCGCACCGATCGGCCGGCCGACCTCGTTCAGGAGCTCAGTCTGGGCGGGCGCACCGCCGAAGACGTCCGAGAGCACGTCGGCAGGGTTGGGCAGCACGCCCGCCGCCGCGGCAACGGTGGTGCCCCCGCCCAGCACAAGGGCGATCGCGAGCCCGGCGGCGACGCGCGCCCAGCGGCGCGTGTGGCGACGACCGGGACGGCGCTCAGACATGATCAGGACCTCCGCGGGGGCTTTGGGCTGAACGTTCTTCTCGGCGCCCTTTGCGGCAGCGGCGGCACGCAGGCCCTCGGCCATGCGGGCCTTGGCCTCGTCGGAGAAGTGCAGGCCATCCATCGAGCGGGTGTAGGAATCAAGCGGGGACGTCATCGTAGTCTCCCTTCAGGTCGTCTCTGAGGATCGCGCGGGCGCGGCTCAGGCGCTGGCGCACGGCGTCGTCGGTGGCGCCGACAATCCGTGCGACCTCGCGCGTGGGGTAGCCCTCGTAGTAGTGCAGGTAGACTGCCTCGCGCTGCGGGAGTGGGAGCGCCATCACGGCCGCGAGCACACGCTCGTCGCGATGCCGGTGCGCGTCCTCTCCGGACGCCTGTGGCGCCGCAGGCTCCGGCACGTCGTCGAGCCCCACTGCCGGGTGCGCGCCGCGGTCGCGCAGCAGGTTCCTGCAGGCGTTTGCCGCCACGCGTATGACCCAGGCGCGCTCGTGACCGGGGTCGTGGAACGGCTCGTCATGCAGGAGCAGCTTCACGAGCGTGTCCTGGCAGACGTCCTCGGCATCGGCCGTCGAGCGCAGGTAGGTGTAGCACACGCGCAGGACGAGGTCGGCGTAGTCGCGCACGAGCCGCTCGGGGTCGCGGTCGGGTGCGTTGCGCGGTCCTGTCATAGGCGGCCTCCTCTCGTGGTTTGTATGGTGGCTCTTCGGGGTCGCAGCTGCCTTCCCCTTCACCTACTACACACGGGAAGGGGCCGGATGTGACGACATGACTTGCTGGAAGCGGAGCGCCCGAAAACAGTCTCCTTCACATAGAAAAGCAGGTCAGAGACCATAGCCTCTGACCTGCGTCATTCGTGGTGGGCGTTACAAGATTTGAACTTGTGACCTCTTCCGTGTCAGGGAAGCGCTCTCCCCCTGAGCTAAACGCCCTTATGTGGTGCACTGCTGGGGACCGCAGCGCGAGGGATATCTTAGCAAGGAACCCGCCCGGAGCGCAAGCCCCAATTTCGGATACTTTTGTCGCTCCCGAAACCGCCGTCCCGGAATCGGCGGGGTTCTCCGGGCGAGCCTGGTCGCCATCCCGGAATCGGCAAGGTTCCCCGACGGCCCGCTCTTCTCGTCCCAGAAATGGGGCCCTTCCCGCGCGGAGGAGCGCCCGGGGGCGAGAAGGTCGGCGATTCCGGGACGCATCCGCGCCATCCGGCGGGAACCCCGGCGATTCCGGGACGCACGATCGCCGTCTGGCGGGAAGGTCCCCTTTTCCGGGACGCGCCGTCGGCGAAGATCGGGAACCCCCAGCGATTCCGGGACACCCCGGGGCGCACGGCGGCCGTCTACGCTCCGGCCGCGCCGTCCTTCTCGGCAGCCTCCTTCTTGGCCGCCGCGGCGGCCTTGCCGGCGGCGATGCGCGCCTGGACGCCGGAGCCGCCCTTCTTGGCGCCCGCGCCGGACACGACGACCTTCTTGGCCTTGGGCTTCACGGTGACGCCGCCGCGCGACGCCGCGCGCTTGCCGGAGCCGCGCCCGGTGACGAACCCCTTGATGCGCTTGCGGACGCGCCTCCAGCGTTTGTTGAGGCTCTCGTCGCTCTTGGAGCGCATGCCCATGCACGGGGCGGCGATGAGGACCGGCAGCAAGTACTCCACGGCACGCCAGATGACGAAGCCCGCCGTGGTGTGGACGCCGTACATGCCGCGGAAGAGGATCGCGAAGCCGACCTCGGCGCCGCCCGCGCCGCCCGGCAGCGGGACCGCGTTGATCAGCAGCTCCAGCATGGAGCCCGAGGCGAGGCAGATCAGGAAGTCGGCCGGCTCGCCGAAGGAGCGCAGCACGAACCAGGGCAGCGCGTACATGCAGCCGAGCTGCAGCAGGGTCACCGCCATCGTCAGCAGCATCTCGCGGACGTTCTTGGCCGAGCGCTTGAAGGTGGCCGAGAACTTGACCACCTGCGTGTTGACCATCTCATACCATTGCTCGTACTTCTCGTCCTTGAGCCAGCCGCGGCGGTTGGCGAAGCGCAGCGCCCAGTTGCCGATCGCCACGACCGGCTTGGGGAACAGGCACAGGAAGAGCATCGCGCCCACCTGCACCACCTTGAAGCCAAAGAGGAAGAGGCCGACCAGCGTGACGTCGCCGAAGGTCTCGTAGAAGTAGCCGCCGCAGAAGACGAGCATGATCGCGGCGAAGACGCCCTCGCCGGCCTCGTAGAGCACCGTGCGCGTGAAGTTGAGGGCGCTCGCCTCGCCCACCGAGAGGCCGGCACGCGTGAGGCGGTAGATCTGGGCGGGCGGGGCACCGGCGCTGTTGGGCGTCAGGCGCATGAAGAAGACGCCGGAGGCCTCGACGCTCATGAGGTCGCGCAGGCCCACCGGGTTGTCGGGGTCGGCGATGATCGAGAGCGCGTAGGCGAGCACGCCGAAGACGTAGTAGAACAGGAAGCAGACGACGCCCGCGGCGATCCAGGCGAGGTCCACGCCGGCGAGCGACGTCACGAACTCGTCGACCTGTCCGGAGAAGACCAGGTAGGCCGCATAGGCGATGGCGACGAAGCCGAGGAAGATGAACGTCTTGCGGACCTGGCCGAGCGACTTCTTGTCGGCGGCGCTGTCCTCGGGCGAGACCGAGCGCACGGCGGAGACCTTCAGCGGGACCTTCTTGGCCGCCGCCTTCTTCGCCTCCTTGGGGCTCTTCTCGTCTGCTGCCACGTGCGCTCCCGTCGCGTACGCAATCGGTCCAGTCAGCTAAGTGTAACGCGTCGGCGAGAAGAACGTCCGCCCGGCGCCCGCGAGCGGCAAGTCTACGGCAATTCTTCGTCTCTCCAGCCCTTGGCCACGTCCACCCAGCCGCGCGCCCCGGAGAAGCGCTCGAGCTCGTCGAGGGTGAGCTCGATTGCGGAGTTGGAGCTGCCGGCGGCGGGCCAGACCGTCTCGAAGCGACGCAGGGACTCGTCGAGGAAGACCTCGACCCCGGGCTCGACGCCGAAGGGGCAGACGCCGCCGACGGCGTGACCGATGAGCTGTTCGGCCTGGTCGGCGGAGAGCATCTTGGGCTTGGTGTGGAACGTCGCCTTGAACGCCTGGTTGTTGACGCGGGCGTCGCCGGCGAAGAGGATGAGCGTGGGCGTCTCCCCCACCATGAAGCTCAGCGTCTTGGCGATGCGCGCGGGCTCCGTGCCCACGGCGGCCGCGGCGAGCTCCACCGTGGCGCTCGAATCCTCGAACTCGCGGATGCGCGCGTCGGCGCTGAACTGCGCGAGATGCGCACGGGCTCTCTCTATCGACATGGCTCCTCCTCCGCGTGAGACAAAGGGGACGGGTTCACTTGTCTCACTTCTGCACGATGCCGCCGCCGAGGCAGCGAACCCCATCGTAGAGCACGGCTGACTGGCCGGGGGCCACGCGGCGCACGGGTTCTCCGAAGCGCAACACGCAGCCGTCGAGCTCCGCCTCGCACAGCTCGCCCGTGTGGCGCGTGCGCACGAGGTAGCGACCGCTCTCCGGCGCCTCGCCTGAGATCCAGCACGTGTCGTCGAGCGCAATCTCGCGCATGAAGAGCGCCGGGCTGTCATGGTCCGCCGTCACGTACACGACGTTCTTCTCGACGTCCGTGTCCACGACGTAGCGCGCGGGGCCGCCGCCCAGGTCCAGGCCGCGCCGCTGCCCCACCGTGAAGAGGAACGCCCCGTCGTGGCGGCCGAGCACCCGCCCGGTCTCCCACTCCACCACGTCGCCGGCGCGACGCTCCAGCGAGTCGAGGAGAAAAGCCCTGATGCCGACCGGTCCCACGAAGCAGATGCCGTCGGAGTCGGGCTTGTTCTCCACCCCGAGGCCGCGCTCGGCGCACATGCGGCGCACCTCGGCCTTGTCGCGTATCTCGCCCACCGGCAGGAGCGTTCGCGCGAGAGCGTCCTCGCTCACACGCCACAGGAAGTACGTCTGGTCCTTGTGCTCGTCGAGCGCGCGCAGCAGACGCACGCGTCCGCCCTCTCCGCGCTCCACGCGTCCGTAGTGACCCGTTGCCACGAAGTCGGCGCCAGCCGCGAGCGCCCGCTCCAGGAACGTCCCGAACTTCACGGTCTGGTTGCACATGACGTCGGGGTTGGGCGTGTAGCCGTGTGCGTAGGCGTCCACGAGGTAGTCCACGACCGTGGCCTTGTACTCGGCCTCGCAGTCCCAGACCTCCAGGTCGATCCCCAGCGTCACCGCCACGCGCTCCGCGTCCGCGAGCTCACGCGCCCACGGACACTTGAAGCCCGGCAGGTCGCGCGACCAGTTGCGCATGTAGACCGCCGTGACGTCGTGGCCCGCCTCGACGAGCAGCGCCGCCGCCAGCGCGGAGTCGACCCCGCCGGAGAGGCCGCAGAAGACGCGCGCCATCAGCGGCGCCCCCATCCGCCGGCGAGCGCCGCCATGGCGGCGGCGTCCGTGCCCACGCGCGCCATCTCCGCCCGCACGGCGTCCGCGATGGCTTCCACGGCGTAGTCGACGTCCTCCTCGGTGGTGCCGCGGCCCAGCGTGAGGCGCAGGCTGCCCTCGGCCAGCTCGCGTGGCATGCCAATGGCCTCGAGCACGTGCGAGACGCGCATGCGGCTCGCCGCGCAGGCCGACCCAGTGCCCACCGAGACGCCCGCGCGCTCGAGCGCGATCACCAGCCGGCGTGCCTCCACACCGGCGAAGGACACGTGCAGGAGGCCCGGCAGCCTCCGCTTGGGGCTCTTGGGGCCCGTGACCACCATCGACGGGACACGGGCGAGAAGACCCTCCCGCAGGCGCTCGCGCAGACCCGCGAGCCTGCGGCCTTCCTCCCCGCGCCGCTCGCACGCGAGCTCGAGCGCCCGCGCGAAGCCCACGACGCCGGCCACGTTCTCCGTACCCGAGCGCACGCCGCCCTCCTGGCCGCCGCCGTAGACGAGCGGTCGCAGCCGCACGTCCTCGGAGGCCCAGAGCACGCCCACCTGCTTGGGCCCGTAGATCTTGGCGGCGGAGAGCGTGAGCAGGTCCACGCCCAGCGTGGCGACGTTCACCGAGAGCGCGCCCGCCGCCTGCGAGGCGTCCGAATGCAGGTAGATGGGGGTATCCTCCCCCGCCTCGAGCCGGCGCGCCCGCTCGGTCGCCACCACGCGGGAGATCTCCCGCACGGGCTGCACGCAGCCGATCTCGCCGTTGGCGAGCTCCACGGAGACAAGCTCCGTATCCGGACGGATGGCGCGCGCCACCGCCGCGGCGTCGACGATGCCGTCCGCGCCCACGCGCACCGTGCGGCGCGCGTGCGTCCCGGCGCAGGCGAGCACGCTCTCGTGCTCGATGGCGTCCACCACCACGTGACCCTCGACCGCCGCGAAGGCGAGGTTGTTGGCCTCGGTCGCCCCGGCGGTGAACGTGAGGCAGTCGGGACGGGCGCCGATCAGGCGCGCGACCGTGCCGCGGGCCCGCTCCACGTCGTCGCGCACCTCGCGGGCGCGCGCGTAGGGCGCCGACGGGTTCCAGAAGCGCTCCGTGAGGTACGGCAGCATGGCCTCGGCGACCTCCGGGTCAACCGGCGTCGCCGCGGCGTAGTCGAGGTAGACCTCGCGCATGGGCGCCTCGTTCTTCTCGCCGTGCGTCATCGGGCCTCACTCCCCCTGCTCACCGCGTCCCCGCTCTCGTCCAGCACGATGTTGCCGTCCTCGTCCACCAGGTCGCGCTCCCCGCCGATCTTGAGGTTCTGGAAGCGCCCGGCGATGAACTCGTCGGAGTAGTTGGTGTCGACCCACTGCTCGAAGGCGTTGGCGGGCGGCTCGCCCGCGTCGCGCTCGGCCTTGCGGTCGAAGCACACGAGCGTCATGGCAACGTCGGCCACCAGGTACAGCGCCACGAGCGTCACGAAGATCGCCTGGCGGCGCGTGGTGGGCATTCCGATCTGGTAGAGCAGCCGCGGCATGACGGCACGACACCACACGAGCCCGAGCAGGCCCCACATGAGCAGGAAGCGCCATGCCACCCATTGCGTGATGTGGTCGGGCAGGTGGAGGTAGGTCCAGGACTCGGCGTCGAAGAACGCGGACATGGACCAGCCGGCGAGCTGCTCGAGCACGCCGCCCACCAGGGCGGAGACGAGAAACACCTGCCAGCCGGCGGCGCCGCGCGAGCGCAGGGCGAAGCTGAGCACCGTGAGGGCCACCGCCCCGAGGCCGTAGAGCGGCGAGAAGGGCCCCCAGACGAGCCCGACGCGGTTCTCGGTGAGGCCCGAGGTGGCGAGCATCCAGACCTCCTCGATCAAAAGGCCCGCCATCGAGCCGAGGAAGAAGATGATGACGACCTGGTACCAGCCGAGGTGCAGGTGGTCGAGGTACTCGTCGACGGCCTCGTTGGACGCGTGCCAGCGGGCGAAGAGCCTGCCCAGGCCGCGGCGGCGCTCCGCGCGGGCGAGCTCGCGCTCGAGGACGTCCTCGGACTCCTCCAGGGCGTTCTCGGCGCGCTCGACGCGCTCCTCGCCCAGGCGGTCGCCGCGCGAGAGCCACTCCCAGAAGAAGACGACCACGCGCACGAACCCCTGGATCACGGCAAAGAGAAACGCCACGAATATGAGGGAGAGGAACATGTGCCCAGCGACTCCTCGACGACGGGACCTCGTGCTCGACAAGCATAGCAAAAGGGCCGGTCAGAGACCGGCCCTCGAGAGTTTCTGGAGCGGGCTACGGGGTTCGAACCCGCGACCTCAACCTTGGCAAGGTTGCGCGCTACCAACTGCGCTAAGCCCGCGACGCAAGGAGTAACTATACGGGAGTCGCCCGAGAAATGCAAGCGCGAATTTGGGCGACCCGAGTCCCGCGTTCCCTAGATGCGGAAGAGGTAGCCGACGCCGCGGATGGTGACGATGTGACTGGCCACCTGCGGGCCCACCTTGGAGCGGACACGACGGATGTGGACGTCCACCGTGCGGGTACCGCCGCAGTACTCGAAGCCCCAGACGCGGTGCAGCAGCGTCTCGCGCGAGTAGGCGCGGCTCGGATGCGTGGCGAGGAAGGAGAGCAGCGAGTACTCCATGAGCGTGAGGTCAACGGGCTGCTCGTCGATGTAGACCTGGTAGGTGGCGAGGTTGATCGTCATGTTGTCGATCGTGACGATGTCCGCCGGCGCGCTCTCCTCGCCCGGCCACAGAAGCAGCGTGCAGCGCAGCTCGAACTCGGCCGCGCCGGCAGTGGAGAGGATGAAGTCGTTGTTGCCCTGCGTGGGCATGTGGAGGGTAGCGAGCTTGTCCGGGTCCTGGACCAGGAGCATGGGCACGAAGCCGTTCTCCGCCACGAAGGAGTCCACGGCGTTGAGAAGGTCCTGGCTCATGCCCTCGCCGTCGAGAATGACGAGGTCGAACTCGTGACCGGAGGACACGGCCTGCGGGAAGGTCTCCTCGTTCGCGAGCGCGATGGAGACGTCGATCTCATGCGAGAGCTCGCGCATGCGGTCGTGCAGGCGCGTCGTAGCAGAAATGAGCAGGATGTTCTTGTGGTGCATCCTGAGGCCCCTCCCAAAGCATCAGCATGAATGGGTGCATGTTACCACATCGTTCCCAGCCGCCACACGCGAGCAGGTCGTCCGATGTTCCTCCGAGAAGTGCGCTTCGCGGAACTTCTCTCCGGAACATCGGACGACCCGTCGGCTGCCCGGGCGTTCCGGAAGGAAGTTCCGCGCAGCGCACTTCCTGGAGGAACGCCCGGGCAGCCCAACAGGTTGGTTAGTCGATGCTGCCGAGGAACTCGGCGGTGCGGGGGCTCTTAGGGTGCTCGAAGAGCTGCTCGGGGGTGCCCTCCTCCACCACGTAGCCCCCCTCCATGAAGATCACGCGGTCGGCGACGTCGCGGGCGAAGCCCATCTCGTGGGTCACGACGACCATCGTCATGCCCTGCTCGGCGAGCTCGCGCATGACGTCGAGGACGCCGCGCACGAGCTCCGGGTCAAGCGCACTCGTGGCCTCGTCGAAGAGCATGACGTGCGGCTCCATGGCAAGGGCGCGCGCGATGGCCACGCGCTGCTGCTGGCCGCCGGAGAGCTCGTCGGGATAGTAGTCGGCGCGCTCGGCGAGACCGACGCGGGCGAGCCGCTCGCGGGCGACCTTCTCGGCCTCCTCGGCGGAGCGGCCGAGCACCTTCTGCTGGGCGAGCATCACGTTGTGCAGGGCGTCGAGGTGCGGGAACAGGTTGAACTGCTGGAACACCATGCCCATGCGCTTGCGGACGTCGTTGACGTCGGTCTTGGGGTCGGTGATGTCCTGGCCCTCGAAGATGATCTTGCCGCTCGTGGGCTCCTCGAGGCGGTTCAGGCAGCGCAGCATCGTCGACTTGCCGGAGCCGGAAGGCCCGAGCACCACCACGACCTCGCCGCGGTAGATGTCGACGTCGATGCCCCGCAGGACCACGGTCTCGCCGAAGCTCTTGTGCAGGTCGACGATGCGCAGGATGGGCTCGTCGGTCGCGTCGGCGGCGACGGGCGCGGCGTTCTTCTCTGCCTCGGTGGCGGCGTCACTCATCTGAGGCTCCCTTCTCGTCGGCAGACTCGAGCTCGACGGCGTGCTTGCGGCTGCGGTGGCCGCGGACGCGGTCCTCCAGGTGACGCGTCACCTTGGAGAGCGGCAGCGTGATCACCAGGTAGAACAGGGCGGCCACGATGTAGGGCGTGATCGAGCCAGTGGAGGCCACAATCGTGCGCGCGTACATGACGAGCTCCATGATGCCCACGGCGGCGAGCAGCGACGTGTCCTTGTAGAGCACGATGAACTCGCTCGTGAGGTTGGGGATTACGATGCGGAACATCTGCGGCAGGATGACGTAGAACATGGTCTGGGCGCCGTTCATGCCGAGCGAGCGGGCGGCCTCGGTCTGGCCCTTGCTGATGGAGAGGATGCCCGCGCGGAAGATCTCGCACATGTAGGCACCCGAGTTCATGCACATGACCGTGACGCCCAGCACGAAGTTGGGGATCTGGATGCCGGCGAGCGGCAGGCCGAAGAACGCCACGTAGATCTGCAGGAACAGCGGCGTGCCGCGGACGATGTTAACGTAGGTGGTCGCGATGCCGCGGAGAAGCCGCAGCTTGGAGATGCGCATGAGCGCGAGCAGAAGGCCCATCGGGATGGCCAGCGGGAACGCCACGGCAACGATCGCGATGGACGTGAAGAAGCCGGTGAGCACCACCGGGAAGCTGGTCACGAGCAGGGCGGGGTCAAAGAAGAGGTGGAGGAACCGGTTGGCGTTCCACGCCTGGATCCAGGGCTGCTCCTCGAGCCACTGCGAGAGGGACTCGGTGAACGAGATCCCCTCGACGGGGATGGACGGGATGCCCTCGATCTGCGCCTCGGTGCCGTCGGCCAGCTCGTAGGTGGCCTCGACCTGCATCTCGCCGCCGTCCGTGGGGAAGAACACGTCGTAGACGAGGATGTTGAGGTGGCCCTGCTGCATGATCGGCTCGGCGAAGTCGAGCGTGAGGTCCTGGCCGTCGACGGACTCGGTGTAGTCGAGCTCGTTCCTGGTCATGAGGTCGTCGCCGGTGAGCAGCGTGACCGCCAGGTCGTCGGTGCCGAAGGTGGTCCCCTCGGGGAGGCGCAGGGTGAGGCTCGAGACGCCCTCGCCCTCGGCCACGCTGGCCTCGAAGGTGATGCGCGACTCGGTGGCGCCCATGATGGCCGTGGGGTCGTCCTCGGAGTTGGGCCGGCCGGTGCACTTCACGACCTCCATCGCGTCGGCGCGCCCGACGGGCAGCGCCAGGGCGCCGAGCAGCGCGACCGCGACGATCAGGACGCCGAGAAAGACCGCGGGGGCGCGGCGGCGTCCGGCTGTGCAAGACGGGAGAATGTTCACGTGGCTTCCTCGCTTCGTATGCGCTGACGGCCCCTCCTCGCAGAAGCGGGAAGGGGCCGTGGCAATCATGTCCTGATGCGGCTCTACGGCTTAGCCCATGTTCGCGGCGATGAGCTCGTCGATCGTGCCGTCCTCCTGGAGCGTGGCGAGGGCCTCGTTGATGGCGGCGAGCAGGGCCTCGTTGTCCTTGTTGACGCAGATCGCGTACTCCTCGCCGGTGGCGGAGGTGAGCACGACGTGCTGGTCGGTGTAGGCGCCGGCGAGCATCTGCTCGACGACGGCGAGGTTGCCGCAGACGGCGTTGGCCTGGCCGGCGGAGACGGCGGCGAAGGCGTCCGTGAACTGCGGGAACGCGAGCTGCTCGGCGTTGGGGAAGTTCTCGGCGGCAAAGTCGGCGCCGGTGGAGCCGCTCTGGACGGCGATGGTCATCTCGGCGCTGTTGAGCACCTCGGCGGCGTTGTCCTCGGTGACGTCGGCGTTGTCGGCGAGAACCGCGACGGCCTGGTTGTCGATGTAGTAGGGCGTGGTGAAGTTGACCTCGTCCTCGCGGTCGGGGGTGATGGAGATGCCCGAGAGGCCCGCGTCGGCCTGGCCGCCGGCGACGATGGCCGGGACGATGCCGTCGAAGTCGATGTTGGTGTAGACGCACTCGAGGCCGAGCTGCTCGGCGACGGCACGGCCGAGGTCCATGTCCAGACCCACGTACTCGCCGTCGACGAGGTTCTCGAAGGGCGGGTAGTCCGGCGAGACGGCAAAGGTGATGGAACCCTCGGTCACGAGGCCGAGATCGCCGTCGGCGGCCTCCTCGGTGGCGTCGTCCGCCGCCTGCTCGGCCTGCCCGCCGCCGCAGCCGGCGAGGGCGAACGTGCCGGCGAGCGCGCCCGCGGCGGTCAGAAAGTTCCTTCTGGTCATGCTCTTCATGTCTGGGTTCCTTCCCCCATTGCTTTGGCGCGTGGTCACGCCCTTTCCCGACGGAGGCACGGGTCTTCCCGTGTCAGGGCTCGCGCCCCGCCCGTCGCCAAGAGTAGAGTGTGCGCCTGAGTTGCGCACACGTCGCACGATATCGAACTTCCTTAACAAAATGGACACGCCGCCGGCACCGCCCTTCTCGCCCGCGCGACCAAGAAGTCCGGGAATCGGAGGGGTTCCGCACCTTGGCGCCGCCACCGTCCAGGAATCGCCGGGTTTCCCGCCGGGCGAGAAGAACATGTCCCGGAAACGTCGGGGTTCCCGCGACGTTGTCCTAAAAGCGGCGACCTTCCCGCCGGGGCGTCCCGGAATCCCGGGGTTACTCGCCCTGCGACGCAGAAGGTCGCCGATTCCGGGACGGCCGCGGCCAAAGCCCGGAGAATCTTGCCGTTTTTCGGACGGGCCGCGCCTACACGCCGCCGTAGTAGTGCTCGCGCTCCCAGTCGGTCACGGCCGTGCAGAACTCCTCCCACTCGCGGCGCTTCTCGCGCACGAAGTAGGTGAAGATGTGCTCGCCGAGGACCTCGCGCATGAGGTCGGAGGACTCGAAGCGGTCGATGGCCTCGCCGAGGGTGCGCGGCAGGCGCTGGATGCCCTTGGCCTCGAGCTCGCGGTCGGAGGCGGCGAAGGTGTCGCAGGTGGACTCCTCCGGCATGGGCAGGCCCTCCTCGATGCCCTTGAGGCCGGCGGCGATGGTCACGGCGAGCGCCAGGTAGGGGTTGGCCGTGGGGTCGGGGCTGCGCAGCTCGACGCGCGTGGCGATGTGCTTGCCGGGTTTGTGCGTGGGGATGCGCACGAGCGCGGAGCGGTTCTTACGGCCCCACGTGGCGTGCGTGGGAACCTCGCCGGTGGAGACGAAGCGCTTGTAGGAGTTGACGGTCGGGTTGGTGACCAGCGTGAACTCCGGGGCGTACTTGAGGATGCCGGCGACGTAGTGCTGCGCCAGGTCCGAGAGGTGCGCGGGGTGGTGCTCCTTGGGGCCCCAGAAGAGGTTCTCGCCGTCGTGGTCGAGCAGCGACTGGTAGAGGTACATCGCCGAGCCCGGGGCGCTCGGGATGGGCTTGGGCATGAACGAGGCGAACATGCCCTGGCCGGCGGCCTCCTGCTTGATGACCAGGCGGGCGGTCATGATGTTGTCGGCGCAGCTCACGGCCTCGGTGAAGCGCAGCTCGACGCCGTTCTGGGACGGGCCGGCGGCGTGGTAGGAGTACTGCACCGGGATGGACATCTTCTCGAGGGTGAGCGTAGTCTGGCGGCGCAGGTCGTTGGCGCGGTCCATCGGCGTGAGGTCGAAGTAGCCGGCGGTGTCGAGCGGCACGGGGTCAAGGTCGTTGTCGAAGTAGAAGTACTCGATCTTGGGGCCGACGTTGGGGACGAGGCCCTGCTCGTCGGCGCGGGCGAAGACCTTGCGGAGGCAGCGGCGCGGGTCGCCCTCGAAGGGCTCGCGCGAGGGCATGGAGACGTCGCAGAAGACGCGGGCCACGCCCGACTCCTTCGGGCGCCACGGGAGCAGCGCGAAGGTCGCGGGGTCGGGGAAGGCGAGCATGTCCGACTCCTCGAGCGAGGCGAAGCCGTCCACGGCCGAGCCGTCGAAGCCGATGCCCTCCTCGAAGGCCTCCTCGAGCTCCTCGGGCGAGATGGCGAAGCACTTGAGGTTGCCCAGGACGTCCGTGAACCACAGCTGCACGAAGCGGATGTCGCGCTTCTCGACGGTGCGCAGGACGAAGTCGATGTCTTTCTCGGTGCTCATGAGTCGTTCCTCTCCGATGACGGCGAAGATTCATAGTCCGAGCAAGGTTCTCACATGAGTGTTTCGCCGCTGTTACCTGTTACGGCGGCGGCGATCCGTGCGAGACGGCGTTCGCGACGCGAGGTATCGAGTTGGGCTTTCCAAAAAGGCCCCTCGTACAACATTCGGGGCTCGACGAAACCAAAACGGCCCTTCGTGCAACACGGTTTTACGATCTGAGCCCGCCAGCACTACACCGTTCTGTCTGCCAACTGGGCTTACGTGACGCGGCTCTCAGAAGGGGAGGCAGAATCGTGCTACACGAAGGGCGGTTTTGGTCTGAGGAGGACGGCAAATGTTGCACGAGAGTCCATTTTGCCTGGCACAGGCTCCGGGCACGTCGTCCTGCAGGCTATTTGTCGAGGCGCTTCTCGACGTTTCTGAGCATGTCGCGCGCCGCCGGGCAGGGCGAGCCCGTGACATGCGCCGAGCAGCCCTCCCTGCTCCCGCAGCTTGAGCAGCCGTTCTTCCGAGAACGGACGACGGAGCGGATCGCGAGGGCGAGCAGTGCGGCAACGACCACCAGAACAAGAAGGTCGACGGCGCTCATGGGCCATCCTCCTGTGCGAAACTTTTTTGTTAACCAAGGTCAACTATACCCGTTGCGGCTACTATATATGTAGCGCGGCGCCCGCCGCACAAACTCCGCATCGAGAAGGGACGTGTCTCCAATGAACGACGACCAGACCATGCAGCTCGTCATCGTCCGCCACGGCGAGTCCGAGTGGAACAAGCTCAACCTCTTCACCGGCTGGACCGACGTCGACCTCACCGACACCGGTCGCGAGGAGGCCCACGCGGGCGGCAAGGCCCTCAAGGAGGCCGGCTTCGACTTCGACGTCTGCTACACCTCTCTGCTCAAGCGCGCCATCCACACGCTCAACTGCGTACTCGACGAGCTCGACCGCAACTGGCTGCCCGTCCACAAGGCCTGGCAGCTCAACGAGCGTCACTACGGTGCCCTCCAGGGCCTGAACAAGGCCGACGCCGCCGCCGAGCACGGCGAGGACCAGGTCAAGATCTGGCGTCGCTCCTTCGACGTCCAGCCGCCCGCCCTCGAGCCCGGCGACGAGCGCGACCCGCACGTCCAGGAGATGTTCCGCGACGTGCCCAAGGAGGACCTCCCCTACACCGAGTGCCTCAAGGACACCATCGCCCGCGCCTGGCCGTACTTTGAGCAGGAGATCAAGCCGCAGATGGAGGCCGGCAAGCGCGTGCTGATCGCCGCCCACGGCAACAGCCTGCGCGCCCTCGTCATGCAGTTCGAGAAGCTGACCCCCGAGGAGATCCTCGAGGTCAACATCCCGACCGGTGTGCCGTGCGCCTACACCTTCGACAAGGACTGGAACGTCGTCGACAAGCACTACATCGGCGACCCCGCCACCATCGAGGCCAAGATCAACGCCGTCGCCAACCAGGGCAAGGCCAAGTAGCCTTCGCCAGCAGCAAGGGCACGCCCGCCCCACTTGCACGCAGGAGTGCGCTTCGCGAAACTCCCGCTTAGCAAGTGGGGCGGGCCTTTCTGTGTCGAGTCTATGCCTGAGAAAAAGGTGCGCCGCCTGCCGTAGAGGGGGTGGGCAGGCGGCGCTCAGGTTCGCCGTTCGCGACGGGGAGAGGGGTCCGTCGCTCGGGCAGGGTTAAACGGGTCGTGCCGGGGTTCCGAGTCGCTGTTCTTCTCGGCACGATTGTTAGTTTAGGTTAACCATCGCTGAAATCCCATCACAAAGGTGGGATATCACGGGTTCTCCATAAGTTAGATATGGTTTACTATCTAGCCCAGCGCAACGTCGAGGACCATCATCACGACGAAGCCCGCGATGAAGCCGAGCGTGCCCACGTTGGAGTGCTCGCCGAGATGGGCCTCGGGAATGAGCTCCTCCACCACCACGTAGACCATCGCACCCGCGGCAAAGGCGAGGAGCCAGGGCATGTACGGGGCGATCCAGCCGCTGGCCAGGACGACGAGCACGCCGAAGATCGGCTCCACGATGCCGGAGAGGCTACCCATGGCGAACGCGCGGCGACGGCTCATGCCCTCGCGCGCGAGCGGCAGCGCGACGGCGGCGCCCTCCGGGAAGTTCTGCAGGCCAATGCCCACGGCGAGCGCCACGGCCATGCCGAGGTAGGCCTCCCCCGCTGCGCCCGCGGTCTGCGCCGCCATGGCGAAGAGCAGGCCGACGGACATGCCCTCGGGGATGTTGTGCAGCGTCACGGCCGAGACGAGCAGCGTCGTGCGCTTCCAGCCGGAGGGGACGCCCTCGGGCTCGTCGGCGCCCGCGTGCAGGTGCGGCAGGAACGTGTCGAGCGCCATGAGGAAGGCCACGCCCAGGAGGAAGCCTCCCGCCGCGGGCAGCCAGCCGGGGACACCGAGCCCCTCGGCCTGCTCGATTGCTGGGTTGAGCAGCGACCATACGCTCGCCGCGACCATGACGCCCGCGGCGAATCCGAGGAAGATGTGGTGCATGAGCCTGCGCTCGGAGCGGAAGAAGAACACCACGGCCGAGCCCGCAGTGGTCATGAGCCAGGTGAAGCCGCAACCAAGCGCGGCCCACGCGAGCGCCTGGGGGATGTTGTCGATCATCTGGGCCTCTTTCATCGTCTGGGTACTTTTCTCGCACTTGGTTAAGTACTACCCAAACAGTGCCAATTTCCTACCTGCCGATCTTCGGACAGCTGTCCCCAAGCCACACGGGCTCCCCGTGAAAAAGTACCCAGACAACGAGGGGGCGCGCCGCCGGAGCCAATGCCGGCGACGCGCCCGCGTGAAACGATGCTGGCCGCACCTAGGCGAGCTGGGCGAGGATCTTCTCGTCCTCACGCTCCGTCTTGGGCATCGGCCGGATGATCTGGAAGATCATGCCCGCGAGCAGGACGAACGCGACCACGGTCCAGAACCCAAAGTTCCCCAGCACAAAGAGCTCCCAGAGCTGGTTGATGATGAGGCCCACGCACCAGGCAAAGACGCACTGGTAGCCGATTGCGAACCAGAACCACTTGGGCGAGTCCATCTGCCTGCGGATGGTGCCGATGGCCGCAAAGCACGGAGCGTCGAGCATGTTGAACGCCACGAACGCGCACATCGCACCCGCATGCATGACTCCCGCGCCGTCGGTGAACATGGCCGCGAAGGCCTGCCACATGACCGGGTCGCCCTCGGTTGCCTCGCCCAGGCCGAAGATCGTACCAAAGGTGGAGACCAGGTTCTCCTTGGCGATGAGGGCGTTGATGGAAGCGGCGGTCGCCTGCCAGCTGTCGGCGCCGAGCGGCGCAAAGATCCACGAGATGGCACCAGCCACGATGGCGAGCAGCGAGTAGTCGGCGCTGTACTCAGGCGCGCCCGGCAGAGAGGCGAGGAAGCCAAAGGAGCCGTCGCCACCCTCCCACGAGGCAAAGCCAAAGCTGGAGAGGAACCACACGATAACGCACGCGGCAAAGATGATCGTCGCGGCCTTCTTGAGGTACGCGGAGATGCGCTCCCACACGTGCAGCCACCAGCTCTTGAGCGCGGGCAGGTGGTAGTCGGGCAGCTCCATCACAAAGGGTGCGGGCTCGCCGGCAAACATGCGCGTCTTCTTGAGCATGAGCGCCGAGACAACGATGGCGGCAAGGCCAAGGAAGTAGAACATCGGTGCCACCCACCAGGCGTCAGCGCCGCCCACGAGCACGCCCATCACCAGCGCGATAATCGGGGTCTTGGCGCCACACGGAATCATGGTGGTAAGCATCGCCGTCATGCGACGGTCCTTCTCGTTCTCGATGGTCTTGGTGGCCATGACGCCGGGAACGCCGCAGCCGGACGAGATGAGGAACGGGATGAAGCTCTTGCCCGAGAGGCCAAAGCGGCGGAACAGACGATCCATGACAAAGGCCACGCGGCTCATGTAGCCGCAGTCCTCGAGGAACGCAAGCATCATGAACAGCACGAGCATCTGCGGGATGAAGCCGAGGACCGAGCCCACGCCGCCCACGATGCCGTCGAGCACGAGCGAGCTCACCATGTCAGAGGCGCCCGCCGCGGTGAGCCAGCCCTCGACCACCGCAGGGATGGACGGAATCGCCATGCCAAAGAGCTCCCAGCCCTCGCCGAAGACCTCGTCATTGGCCCAGACGGTACCCCAGTCGCCCACCGTGGAGACCGCGATGTAGTACACGACGAACATCACGGCCACAAAGATCGGCAGGCCCAGCACGCGGCTGGTCACGACCTTATCGATCCTCTCGGACATGCTGAGCTTCTTGGGGGCCTTCTTCACGCAGGCGCCCATGGTCTCGGCGATCCAGTCGTAGCGGTCGGAGGTGATGATGGACTCGGCATCGTCGTCGCGGCTCTTCTCGACGGCCTTGATGACCTTCTCGGCCTGGTTGAGCTGCGCTGAGCTGAGGTGCAGCTGCTTCACGGCCTCGGAGTCGCGCTCGAAGACCTTCACGGAGTACCAGCGCACGAGGTTGGCGTCGCAGCAGTCGGAGACGATCTGGGAGATCTTCTCGAGCGCCTCCTCGACCTCGGGCGAGAAGCACTTGGCGCCCGGCTGGACCCTGCCCGCCTGGCCGGCGGCGACGGCCTTCTTGACGAGCTCGTCGAGGTTGGTGTTGCGCAGCGCGGACACCTGGACCACCGGCACGCCCAGACGCTCCGAGAGGGCCGCGACGTCAATGACGTCACCCCGCTCCTTGAGCAGGTCGCACATGTTGAGGCCCACGACCACGGGGCGCCCGGCCTCCAGGAGCTGCGTCGTGAGGTAGAGGTTGCGCTCGAGGTTGGTCGCGTCGACGAGGTTGATCACGGCGTCGGGGCGCTCCTCGACGATGTAGTCGCGCGAGACGACCTCCTCGGGTGTGTACGGCGAGAGCGAGTAGATGCCGGGCAGGTCGACGAAGGTGACGCTCTTGTCGGTGCGCCACGTTGCCTGCTTCTTCTCGACGGTGACGCCGGGCCAGTTGCCCACGTAGCCGTTCGAGCCCGTGAGCTCGTTGAACAGCGTGGTCTTACCGCAGTTTGGGTTACCTGCGAGACCGATCATGGTTTCTGCCATACCGTGCCTTTCTGTGTCGTGCTGAGTTAACCAATTGCTACTTGCGTGGTGCCATTTATTAGATTAGGCTAACTATAGGATTGAGAAAAACGGCCGCTTCCGGCCGATTCCGCGACGCGAGGTTCTTCTCGCCCGCGCTACTCGCCCTGTGCCACGCCCGTGACCTCGATGGAGGCCGCCTCGTCCTTGCGAATCGAGAGCTCGTAGCCGCGCACCGTGAGCTCCACGGGGTCCCCGAGCGGCGCCACCTTGCGCACGTGGACGCGGGTCCCCTTGGTGAGGCCCATGTCCATGATCCGGCGCTTGAGGGCCCCGGTGCCCGTGAGGGCGGCGACGGTGCAGCTCTCCCCCACCTTCACGTCCCTGAGTGTTGTCATCTGCCTTCCTTCCTCTCTGCGGGGCTGTCGCCCGCCTAGATCGACACGGTGATGTGGCTCGCCATCGAGCGGTTGAGCGCGAGGCGTGCGCCCTTGACGGCCACGATGACGTCGCCGGCCGCACGTGAGATGACCTTGACCTCGGCGCCGTCCACAAAGCCGAGCTCCGCGAGGTGCTGACGCAGGCCGGCATCGCCCCGCACGCGCGACACGCGCACGACCTCGTCCGTGCCCGCCATGGCTAGCGGTAGCTGCGATGACGACATGAGCTGCCTCCCCTTGTGTTAAAGCTAGCTAACTTACGATAAGTAATATAGGACTAACTTCAGCGCACGCAAGCACCGTTCGCCGATTGAGTTACATACGGGAAACTTTTTGGCCGACTGACGCAACATGCCTCTCATGAATTCACGAGAGGCTTGTTTTCGCGCGTTGGCCGTCGATTGTCCCCGCTCGTGAATTCACGAGCGGCATCCTGCCGCAGGGCGACGTCACCCCGTGTTCTGCAGGCCCGCCGCGACGCCGGAGACGGTGCAGAGGATGAGGTACGTGAGGGCGTCGCGCTCCTCGGGCTCCAGGTCGCCGGCGCGCAGGCGGCGCAGCGCGAGGGCCTGCGTCACCGAGAGCACGTTCACGAACGGCAGGCGCATGCGGATGACCGGCCCCAGCACGCGACGGTGCTGCAGCGGCCACTCGTCGCCCACGATCGCGAGCACCCAGCGACGTGTGAGCTCCATCTCCTCGAGCACCTTGCGCGCGAGGTCGTCGCGGTCGGCAAGGGCGAGGTAGAGGCGGGCGATCCGCTCGTCCACCTTGGAGAGCGACATCTCCACGTTGTCGACGAACGTGGTGAAGAGCGGCCACTCGGCGTAGGCGGCGCGAAGGCGCCCCAGGTCCCCCACCCGCTCGCAGGCGGTGCCCAGACCGTACCAGGCGGCCAGGTTGACGCGCGCCTGGGACCACGAGAAGATCCACGGGATGGCGCGCAGGTCGTCGAGGGAGGTGGCGCCGAGGCCGCGCTTGGCGGGACGGCTGCCGATGGGCATGAGGCCGACCTCGGCGAGCGGCGTCACGGTGGAGAACCACGTCGCGAAGCCCTCGGTGTGCAGCAGGTCGAGGTAGCGCTCGCGGCTCGCGGCGTCCAGCTCGGCGGCGAGCGCCGCGTACTTCTCGGTGGTCTCGGTGTTGAGCAGCTCGACCGACGGGGCGGACGAGAGGAGCGTGGCGCCCGCGACCGACTCCACGTGGCGGCGCGCCAGCGTGGGGTTGCCGTAGCGGGCGAAGATGACCTCGCCCTGCTCCGTGAGCTTGAAGCAGCCGTTCACCGAGCCGGCGGGCTGGGAGAGCACCGCGCGGTTGGCGGGCCCGCCGCCGCGGCCGACCGCGCCGCCGCGGCCGTGCATGAGGACGAGGTCGATGTCGTTCTCCTCCGCCCAGCGCGCGATGCTGGCCTGCGCCGCGTGCAGCACGAGCGTGGCCGCCGTGGGGCCCACGTCCTTGGAGGAGTCGGAGTAGCCGAGCATGACCTCCAGGCGCCGGCCCGTCTGGGCGAGGCGACGCTGGACCTCGGGCAGGCGCACGATCTGGCCGAGCGTCTCGGTGGCGTGCTCGAGGTCGGCGGCCTGCTCGAAGAGCGGGATGACGTCGAGCACGGGGACGTCCGCCTCGTGCGCGAAGGCGAGGTGCGCGAGCTCGTAGACGTTCGCCACGTCCTCGGCCGAGCGGGTGAACGAGATGATGTAGCGGCGCGCGGCGTCGACGCCGTTCTTGCGCTGGATCTGCGATATGGCACGGAAGGTGTCCAGGACCTCGCGCGTCATGGGCGCGAGCTCCCCGCGCTCGCCCCAGCGGCCGTGCTCGCGGATGTCCTCGAGCGCGCGGGCGTGCACGAGCGAGTGCTGGCGGAACTCCATCTCCACGAGGTGGAAGCCGAAGGTCTGCGCCTGCCAGACGAGGCGCTGCAGCGGGCCGTACGCCGCGCGGACGGCGCCGGCGCGCGCGAGCGAGTCCTGAACGACGCGCAGGTCGGCGACGTAGTCGTCCGCGCAGCGGTACATGACGTCGGCGGTGCGGGCCACCGTGGCGCGCAGGCGCTCGGCGATGACGAGCATCGCGGCGCGGTGCAGCTCGCTCGCCGAGATCCCGAGGGCGCGGGCCGTGAGCTCCTCGCTCATCTCGACCTGGTGGCTCCAGAGGTTCACGAGCGCGTCGGAGGGCGGCGTGGACACGGCGTCGAGCGTGAGGTTGCGCCCGCACGCCTGCGTGGCGTCGGCCAGGCGCTCCAGCACGTGGACGCGGAACTTCTCGGCCACGGCGCGGCTCACGCGGGCGGTGACGTTGGGGTTGCCGTCGCGGTCCGAGCCGATCCAGCTGCCGGGATGGAAGAACGCGGGACAGACGGGCGGCACGGTGCCGGCGCGCTCCCCGAGCTCCCAGTCGTCGAAGCGCCGGTAGACGTCCGGCACCATGTCGAAGAGCGTGTTGTCGAAGATGTCGACGATGGTGTCGGCCTCCTCGACGGGCGTGGGCTTCTTGTGCGCGATCGGCGAGGTGCGCAGCAGGGCGTCGATCTCCTGCAGCAGGCGCCGCTCGTTCTCGGCGAGCGCGGTCCCGGCGAGGCGGCAGCGCTCCTCGAGCAGCTCGGAGATGCGGCGGATCTTGCCCTCGACGGCCTTGCGGCGCGCCTCGGTGGGGTGTGCGGTGAAGACGGGGCGGAACTCCAGGCGCTGGAGCAGCGCGACGGCGCGCCCGCGGCCGCACTCCTCGACGAGGCGGCGGTAGGCCACGGTGAGGTCGTTGATCGGGTCGGCGTCCGCGGCGGGGTCCACGCCGGCCTCGCGCTCGCGCAGCGAGGTCACGCGGTAGTGTTCCTCGCAGATGTTGGCCAGGTGGAAGTACGCCACGAAGGCGCGCATGAGCAGCGTCGCGCTGCGCTCGTCCAGGCCGTCGATCGTGCGCTCGAGCTCGGCGAAGGCGGCGCGCTCGTCGGGCGTGTCGGCTGACTCGTCGGCACTCGCGCGGAAGGCATCCGAGAGCAGCACGTCGAAGGTCTCGAGAAGACCGGGGTCGAACTCGTCGAGCACCTTGCGCACCAGGCGCAGGAAGAGGTCCATGTTCTCGGCGATGCTCTCGGGGACGTTGAGGGCGGGCATGATATCGCTCGCGGCGGACGCCTGCACGTTCTTCTCGGCCAACGCTGCTCCTTTGACGGACGTATGGTCGGCTACACGATACCCCGAGAAGGCGCTCGCACAGAAGTCCCCTCAAGAAAGACCCATGCGAGAAACGCGATGTTCACGTCCGAGCGCGGCGCGGGCCGCCCGGGCGCTACAATCAGGTACCGAGAAGAACGCCCTCCGGAGAGACCCCGCATGCAGAACCCGCTCAAGAAGCTCCGCCCGAAAGCGCCCGCCGCCGCGACGCCCCAGACCCCGCGCACGCCGCGCTACGGGGTGTCGCCGCGCAAGCCGCGCCGAGAGCGGCCGCCGCGCGAGCGCGAGGCGTTTCTCGCCCGCGTGGTCAACGACTGGTGGAACAGGCTCATCTCCGCGGTCTTCGGCGGCAAGTTCTCCGAGCAGACCGAGCAGTACCTCGCGCACCAGACCAAGCGCGACTACGTCTGCAACACGATCGGCCAGGCCGCGTGGGGCATGCTCTTCCCGCTGCTCACGATGGTCGCCACGTGGCTCGTGGGCGCCGAGCAGGCGGGCCTGTTCTCGATGGCCTTCACCGTGGGCACGCTGCTTCTGTTCCTCGCCAACTACGGCGTGCGCACCTACCAGGTCTCCGACCTGGACGACATGCGCTCGTTCCTGGACTACCAGATCAACCGCTTCGTCACCTGCGCGGCCATGCTGCTCGTGGGCTGGATGTGGTGCCAGTTCCGCGGCTACGACGCGCAGATGTTCTCGATCTGCATGGGCGTGCTGGTCTTCCGAGCCGTGGACGGCCTGGCCGACGTCTACGAGGGGCGCCTCCAGCAGAAGGACAAGCTCTACCTCGCCGGCCTCTCGCAGGCGGCGCGCTGCGTGCTGGGGCTCGTGGCCTTCTCGCTGGCGCTTCTCGTGACGCGCGACCTCGCCGTCGCGAGCTTCGCGATGGCCGTGGGCGCCGTGGCCTCGCTCGTGCTGCTCACCGTGCCGCTCGCCTACTTCGAGACCGAGCGCAGCATGCCCGCCACCGCGCGCGGCATCCGCGAGCTCTTCGTCGAGTGCTTCCCGCTCTTCGTGGCGCTCTTCCTCTACAACCTGATCGACTCGGTGCCCAAGTTCGCGATGGAGGGCGTCCTCTCCTACGACAACCAGCTCTACTACAACGCCATGTACTTCCCCGCGCACTCGATCCTCATGGTGGCCGGGTTCATCTACAAGCCGCAGCTCGTGCGCCTGGCACGCATCTGGGACGACCCCGAGAAGCACCGGCGCTTCGACCTCCTGGTACTCGCCATGGTGGGCGTGATCGCGCTGGTCACGGGTGCGATGGCGCTCTTCATGGGCACCGTGGGCATCCCGCTCATGAGCCTCATGTACGGCCTGGACTTCGAGAAGTTCCGCGGCCTGTGCCTCGTGATGGTCGCCACGGGCGGCGTGTGCGCCTGCATCGACTTCCTCTACCAGATCATCACGGTGCTGCGCGCCCAGGGCGACGTCTCCAAGCTCTACCTCATCGCCTTCGCCTTCTCCGTGCCGGTGGCGATGCTGCTCGTGAACTTCGCGGGGCTCGCGGGCGCCGTGGTGGGCTCGCTCGTCTCGATGGCGATCCTGCTCACGCTGCTGGTCATGGAGTACTTCGGCATCCGCAAGCGCATGAGCCGCGGCTACTAGCGGCGCGGCGGCAGGCGCCGGACGCCCTCCTTTCCGGGCAATTCATCAGGGTATGTACACTGTTGCAGGTTTAATTTAGCATGCCGCAACGATAAAGTCGCAGGTAGACGGCTTGCCGAGAAGTACATCAATTTTGCAATGTCGTACATACCCTGAGAGTGCTCGGCGGCGCCCCGGGAGCGGGACTCACAGGCCGGGCGGCGGGACCGGGAGACCGTCGTCCTTCTCGTCCGCGGGCGTCTCCCCCACCGGCGCCCACCCCGACTCGAAGGGGCCCTCCTGCGGGACGGGCGTCGTCTCGAGCAGCCCCCACGCGCGCACGGCGCACAGCGCGTAGACGGCGACGGCTGCCACGTAGACCACGATGAGCGTCGAGGCCAGTGCCACGGCGGCGACGTCCGCACCCGAGCTCACGTAGGAGCCCTCGAGCGTCCCCTCGAGCTCCCCCAGCAGCGCGAGCGGGGCCATGAGCAGGAAGTCCGCGAGGCCGTGGAGCGCCGCCACGCCGAGAAAGCTGCGCGTCCGCACGTACACGACCGCGAAGAGCAACCCGACGCAGGCGGTCTGGGCGGTCTTGAGCAGCATCTGGGCGAGCTCGAGCACGCCGATCGAGGGCGTCGCGGTCACGTGCAGCGCACCGAAGACCACCGACGAGACGAGCACCGCGCCCACGACGCCGTTCTTCGTGCGACCGTGGCGCGACAGGATGCCTCCCAGCAGCAGCACGCGGAAGAGCGCCTCCTCGTAGAGGCCGACGGAGGCGCAGAAGAGCGCGAGAAGCACGAGGTCGGGAAGCCAGGTCGGCGAGAGGCCCAGCGCCTCGCCGGCGGCGGAGGCCTGCAGCAGCGCCGTGACCTCGAGCGCGCAGAGCCCGAGCGAGAGGAGCACCGGGAGGCATCCCTCGCGCAGGGCGCGTCGCACCCCCACGGCCGAGGGCGCCAGGGACCGGACGCCGCCGAGCAGGGCAATCATGCCCGCGACCAGGGTGAACAGTAGCACTCGCTGAAGCGCCTGGTCGGCCAGGAGGGGCAGTGCCGCGAAGCCCGGCACGAACGCCAGGGCCAGGTAGCCCGCCGCCGTGAGCCAGCACGCCCAGCCCTGCTTGTGCCTCTTGATCAGCGCCATGTCGTCCTCCCGCCCCAAGGATACCCGTTGCGGGCACGCCGCCCTTCTCGCTACGCTCGCCGAGCGGTCCTTCTCGCCGAGCGGCCACAAGTTCTTCTCGCCACGCGACCCGGCCCGTGTGCCGCAAGGTATGCGCAATCAGCCAAGGTATGCGCAATTGCGCAAGGTGTGTATACCGTCTCATCTTCTATATCAGCAGATAGATCGCGTGACGAGAAGAACCCGCGATCGCAAGGTTGCGCATACCACGAGAAAATGCGCATACCACGCAGAAAGCTTCCGTCCCGTGAGAGGCGCCGCTCGATTCGCTACCATGTATGGGAACGGTCCCGCCCAGGAAGGGAGCGCCATGCTCGAGGACTATGCCAAGGCGCGCAAGCTCGGCCTCAAGCAGGTGGAACGCGACGTCGCAGCCGGACGCTACCCCTATCCCCCCGCGCTCGACGACATCCTCAAGAACCAGGGCTACCAGGGCGAGGTCCCGGTCGGGCTCGCCGAGATCGACCTCGCGCTCATAGCGGGCACCAAGACGCGCGGGCGTCAGAACATGTTCTCGAGCGGCTTTCTGCCCATCGCCGAGGTCGGCTCGGAGTTCTCCGCCAAGTGGAGCGACCTCATCGACTCGCAGCGCGCCGAGGGCCTGCGCGACCCGATCGTCGTCTACGAGTACCTGCAGCGCTTCTACGTGCAGGAGGGCAACAAGCGCGTCTCCGTCTCGCGCTACCTGGGCATGCCCACGATCCTTGCCAGCATCACGCGCGTGACGCCCATGCCCTCCGACGAGAAGGCCCTGCGCGCCTACCACGAGTTCACGCGCTTCTACCGCGTGTGCCCCATCTACGGCATCATCTCGGAGGAGGAGGGCTTCTACACCCGCCTCGCCGCGCTGCTGGGCCAGAGCCTGGACGAGCCCTGGCCCGAGGACGTGGTGCGCGACCTGCGCTCGCTCTTCGACAGCTTCTCCCTCTCGTGGCGCGCCCGCGGCGGCGAGTCCCTCGACCTGCAGGTCGGCGACGCGCTGGCCACCTACGTGACGATCTTCGGCTTCGAGCACGTGCGCGGGCTCGTCCCCTCGCAGGTGGACGCCGAGGTCGGCAAGATCTGGGGCGAGTTCGTGGTCACGCAGGGCGAGGGTGCGCGCGCCTACCTCGAGGACCCCGCGAAGGGCCACACCGCGCCGCTCCCCAAGCTCAAGAACCTCGCCAAGACCACCATGCTCGCCCGGCCCTTCCGCGTGGCCTTCGTCTACGACCGCAACCCGCTCTCCTCCGGCTGGATCGCCCTGCACGACCGCGGCCGCCAGAAGCTGGAGGGGCGCCTCGGCGCCACCGTCTCCACGCGCGTCTTCACCGACCGCAGCTCCGACGCCGCCTTCGACCAGGCCATAGACGAGGCGGCCGACTACGGCGCCGACCTCGTGGTCACCTGCTCGCCCACGCAGATGCGCCAGGTCACGCGCGCCGCGGCGGAGCACCCGGGGCCGGCCTACCTCAACTGCTCCGTGAGCCTCTCCCACAGCGCGGTGCGCGGCTTCTACGGCCGCATGTACGAGGCGAAGTTCCTGCTCGGCGCGCTCGCGGCGAGCCTCGCCGGCCACCACAAGGTGGGCTACGTCGCCGAGTCGCCGGTCTTCTCGACCGTGGCGGAGATCAACGCCTTCGCCATCGGCGCCCAGATGGTGGACCCCTACGTGACAGTCCACCTCAAGTGGTTCTCCGCCAAGGACTACGACTGGCGCCGTGAGCTGCGCGAGGAGGGCGTCCACATCATCTCCGGCCGCGACTACGCCAACCCGCTCGCGCCCAAGGAGTCGTGGGGCCTCTACCGCGTGGACGACGACGGCGCCGAGACCCACCTCGCCGAGCCCGTCTGGAAGTGGGGCCGCTACTACGAGATGCTCGTGCGCTCGATCCGCAACGACACCTGGAAGAAGGAGGGCGAGAAGGTCGCCGGCCAGTCGCTCAACTACTGGTGGGGCATGTCCGCCGGCGTGCTCGACGTGCGGCTCTCTGACGAGCTGCCGCGCGGGCAGCGCATGCTCGTGGACGTGCTGCGCCAGTCGGTGCTCTCCGGGCGCGTGCACCCGTTCACCGGCGAGCTCCGCGCGCAGGGCGGCGACGTGGTCCAGGGCCCCGAGGCGGGCCGGCTCACGAGCGAGCAGATCGTCCGCATGCGCTGGCTCAACGAGAACGTGGTGGGGCGCCTGCCCGAGCAGCGCGAGCTCGACCGCGACGGCCTCGTCGAGGTGGAGGTCGCGGGAGTGATCCCGGTCGACCCCGCGACGGTCCTGCTCAGGGACACGAGCCGGTAGGGGGCGCGACGTGCGAATTCTCGCGATATCGGACACCGAGGAGGGCTGGCTCTACGACCGCTGGGACGCGAGCCGCGTGGCCGGCGTGGACCTGATCGTCTCCTGCGGCGACCTGCCCGCGCGCTACCTCGAGCACATCGTGACGCTCGCCAACGTGCCGCTCCTCTACGTGTGGGGCAACCACGACACCGCCTACGAGCGGCACGCGCCCGAGGGCTGCACCTGCGTCGACGGCCGCATCCTGGACTTCCGCGGCCTGCGGGTCATGGGCCTCGGCGGCTCGATCCGCTACAACGACCAGGTCCACGGCTTCACCGAGGCAGAGATGGCGAGAAGGGCCGCGCGGCTGGCGCTTCTCGCGAGCGCATCGGGCGGGGTCGACCTGGTCGTGACCCACGCGCCGGTCCGCGGCTACGGGGACCTCGACGACCTCCCCCACCGCGGCTTCGAGGCACTGGGGCGCCTGTTGGAGCGGACGCGCCCCCGCTACCTGCTGCACGGCCACGTCCACATGGAGTACGGGCGCATCGAGCGCGTGCGCGAGCACCCGTGTGGCACGACCATCGTCAACGCCTGCGGCTCCTACGTGCTGGAAATCCCCGACGACGCGCTCGAGGAACACCGCGGGCTCTTCCACCCCGAGAGCGTCTAGGGGACGCGTCCTTCTCGCCCGGTGGCGCGCCGCTCCACCCGTCTCGTTCCGCAGAGAATAACGGGCAAAATTCAAGTTTCACGAAAATTTTTCCTGCGGATATATGATAGTCAATCGAATTTTGCCCGTTAATCGAGGCGTGCGACACACGGAAGGCGGCGACGCAGCCGAGGCCGCGCCGCCGCCCACAAGGGACCCGCTGGCGAGAAGAACGTGCCGCTCTACGCCTTGCCGAGGCAGGCGGCGCCCGTCTGACGGATGTTGGTGAGGTAGACGTTCTCGCGTCCGAAGTAGCCGGCCATGTAGTCAACGTAGCCCGCGGTCTCGGCCTTGGGGATCACGCACATGATGACGCCCGCGAAGCCGCCGCCGTGCAGGCGGAACGCGCCGGCGCCGATCTTGCGCAGGTAGAGCTCGGTGAGGGCGAGCGCCATCGGGATGGGCTCCTCCTCGGGCATGCCCGGGACCACGGCGTTCTGCAGCCACTCCCAGGAGGAGCGGCCGGAGGCGGTGATGATGTCGAGGACCTTGGCCTTGTCGCCGGCGTTGATGGCGGCCTCGGCGGCCTCCACGCGCTTGACCTCCTCGAAGTAGTGCAGGGCGCGCAGCACCGCGCGGTCGCCGCACTTCTCGCGCAGCTCGGCGAGGTTGGCGAGAACCGCGTCCTCGTTGGACTCGCAGAGGTTCTTGACGCCGAGGGCGGCGGCGACGTCGTGCATCTCGTTGGGGACGGAGGAGTACTCGGCGGAGAGGTCGGCGTGGCCCTTGCCGGTGTTGACGATCACGAGGTCGTGGTCGAGCTCGTCGAAGCCGAAGTCGACCTTCTCGTACTTCACGCCGTCCGAGAAGTCCAAGAGGATCGTGCCGCCCACGGCGCACGCCATCTGGTCCATGAGGCCGGAGGCCTTGTCCCACCAGACGTTCTCGGCGTACTGGCCGATGCGGGCGTAGTCGGCGCGCTCGATGGCGTCGTCGTTGTAGAGGTGGTTGATCATCTCGCAGACGAGCATCTCGAAGGAGGCCGAGGAGCTCACTCCGGCGGACGGGATGACCTCGGAGGAGCACACGGCGTTGAAGCCGCCGATCTTGAAGCCGCGCTTGGCCGTGGCCTCGAGCATGCCGGCGACGAGCGTGGTGGAGCCGCCGCCGTGCGCGATCTTGTCGATCGCGTTGGTGTCCACGACGATGGCCTCGGGATAGCCCTCGCTCCAGATGGTGACGACGCCGTCGTCGGTCTTCTGGGCGGCGCCGATGCTGTCCATGGTGATGGACGCGCAGAGGATCTTGCCGCCGTTGTGGTCGGTGTGGTTGCCGATGATCTCGGTGCGGCCGGAGGCCGTGAAGTACTCCGGGTCGCCGGCGCCGAAGGCCTCGTCGTAGCGCGCGGCCAGCGCGGAGAGCCGCTCGGCGGCGCGCTCGGCGTCCTCGCCGTACACCTTGTTCAGAACGTCCTGGCTGGGAATGCCCATGGGTGATCTCCTCTCTGATGATCCAAAAGGGGTCTGTCCCCTTTTGGATCAAATCTCCTCTTTAGCAGACGCTCGCGACGAAGCGCGCGAACGCCGCCCTGCCCTGATCGTCGTCGGCGAAGACCGCGCAGTGCTCGAGCACCTGCGCGAAGACCTGGCCGATCTCGTCCTCGATGACGGCGTGGAGCGCCGTGGCGTCCGCCCCGGCGACGTTCTCCGGCGCGAACTCGGGGTGGCGCCGCAGCACCTCGGCCGCCCACGGCGCGTGCGCCTCGAGCTCGGGCACCGACGCCGGGTCCTCGCCGGCGAGGATGACCTGCTCGAGCCGGTCCATCTCGCCGAGCAGGCGAGCCGGCAGCACCGCGAGGCCCATGACCTCGATGAGGCCGATGTTCTCCTTCTTGATGTGGTGCAGCTCCTGGTGCGGGTGGAAGATGCCGAGCGGGTACTCGTCCGTGGTGCGGTTGTTGCGCAGGACGAGGTCGAGCTCGAAGTCCTCGCCGCGACGGCGGGCGATCGGCGTGATGGTGTTGTGCGGGGTGCCGTCGGTCTCTGCGAGCACGCCCACGGCCTCGTCGGAGTAACCGCGCCAGGCGGTGAGGATCTTGTCGGCGAGCTCGACGAGACGCGCCGGGTCGCCTCCGTCGAGGCGGATCACCGACATCGGCCAGTCCACGATCTGGGCGCGCACGTCCTCGTAGCCGGCGAAGCTGATCTGCTCGCGCTCGCCGGCGCGGGCCATGGCGAACTCGTAGCGGCCGCCCTGGTAGTGCTCGTGCGTGAGGATGGAGCCGCCCACGATCGGCAGGTCGGCGTTGGAGCCCACCGTGTAGTGCGGGAACTTGCCCACGAACTCGAACAGGCGCTGGAACGTCGTGCGGCTGATCTGCATGGGGACGTGCTTCTCGGACAGCACGATGCAGTGCTCGTTGTAGTAGACGTAGGGGCTGTACTGCAGGTACCAGGACTCGCCGGCCAGCGTGAGGGGGATGAGGCGGATGGTCTCGCGCGCCGGGTGGTCGAGGCGGCCGGCGTAGCCCAGGTTCTCGGGGCAGAGCTGGCAGCGCGGGTAGGGCTCGGCGGCGCCGGACTTCTGCTTCTCCAGCGCGGCGGCGATGGCCTTGGGGTCCTTCTCGGGCTTGGAGAGGTTGATCGTGATGTCCAGGTCGCCGTAGCGCGTGGGGGTGACCCACTTGCGGTCGCGCGCGATGCGGTAGGTGCGGATGTAGTCGGAGTCCAGCGCGAGGTGGTAGAAGTAGTCCGTGGCCGCCTCGGGCGACTCGTCATAGCGCTCCCAGAACGTGCGGACGACCTCGCTCGGGCGCGGCGTGACACAGCCCATGAGGCGGGTGTCCAGCAGGTCGCGGCTCGCGATGCCGGCGTCGCACACGCCGCGCTCGACGGCGTCGTCCAGAAGGCCGGCGAGGATCTCCTCGAGCTCGGGACGCTCGGCGGCCGCACGGGCGGCGGCGACCGCCTCGCGCGGGACGAAGGCCCCCGTGGGCTCGTAGGAGAGCGCGTCGAGCATGAGGTTGGCGGCGTAGGTCACGTCCTCCTCGCCGATGAGCCCCCGGTCGAGCGCATAGGCGACGAGGTCGGCGACTCCCCTCTCCACTGCTCCAGAGCGATCATCTGCCATTACGTGCTCCCTCCTCGGACCCAGGGCCCGAAACGAAATAGGCTCACCTGCCTTTCGACGATACAGCATGAGCGCGGGCGCGAGACGGGCGATGCGGCCAGCGGCGCGCTGCCTTCCGCGCGCGGGTCGCGGCGCTCCCCCGCCTCATCCGTTCCTTGACGCCCGCGGGCGGCGCGATTCTGCCGGCGAGCGACAAGCGGCGATTCTCGTCGTCCCTCTCGCCGTGTCGTGGTATACCTGTCTCGATGACTGGAAACGTTTCCAGTCCAGGCGGAGACGGGAGGTCCGGCAGTGGACATCCGCGACATCGCGGCTAGGTCGGGCTACGGCGTGGGCACGGTCTCGCGCGTGATCAACGGCCAGCCCAACGTCAGCGACCAGGCGCGCGAGCGCATCCTCGCGGTCATGGCTGAGTGCGGCTACGAGCCCAACTCCAACGCGCGCTACCTCAAGATGCGCCAGCAGACGCCGGTGGCGGCGTTCGTCATGGGCGTCGGCAACCGCCTCTTCGGCGACGTCCTCGCCTCCCTGCAGGCGCACCTCGCGGGGGCGGGCGAGGAGCTGGCCGTCACCTACCTGGACGACGACGCGCGCGAGGTGCGCGCCGCGATCGACTACCAGCAGGCGCGACGCCCCAAGGCCATGGCCTTCCTCGGCGGAGAGCCGCGCCGCTTCGCCGAGGCGTTCGGCGAGATCGAGGTCCCGGCCGTGCTGGTGACCAACTCCGCCGCCGGCCTCGGCTTCCCCAACCTCTCCAGCGTGACGACGGACAACGAGGCCGCCGCGGCGCGCGCGGTCTCCCACCTGTGGGACCACGGGCACCGACACATCGGCATCATCGGCGGCAGCGGGGACGAGAACAGCATCAGCTCCCAGCGCCTGCGCGGGGCCGAGCGGGCGCTGCGGGAGCGCGGGGCCGAGCTCGACCTCGTGCGCGACTACGAGCCGTGCCCCTTCGACGAGCAGGGGGGCTACGACGCCGCGCGACGCCTCCTCGGCCGCACGCCCGACCTCACCGCCGTCTTCGCGCTCGGGGACGCGCCCGCCTTCGGCGCCCTGCGCGCCGCCGCGGACGCCGGCCTCTCCGTGCCGGGCGACCTCTCGCTCGTGGGCTTCGACGACACGTCCTTCTCGCGCTTCTCCGTGCCGCGGGTCACGACGATCCGCCAGGGCTCCGAGCGCCTGGGGGAGCGTGCCGCCCAGATCCTCCTGAGCATGCTGGACGGCGGCGATGCCGTCCACGAGGTGATCCCGTTCGAGCTCGTGGAGCGCGAGAGCGTCCGCACCCTGTAGCAGGCAGACGAATCGAGGGGGCCTCCCCTCAACCGGAAAGGAGAGCGCATGACCCGCAACAACGAGCGCGAGGACTGGTGGAAGCAGGCCGTGGTCTACCAGGTGTACCCGCGCAGCTTCTATGACACGGACGGCGACGGCCTCGGCGACATCCGCGGCGTCACCGCGCGGATGGACTATCTGCGCGACCTGGGCGTCGACGCGATCTGGCTCTCCCCCTTCTACCCCTCCCCGCTCGTGGACGGCGGCTACGACGTGGCCAACTACCGCGACGTGGACCCGCGTCTGGGGACGCTCGCCGACTTCGACGAGATGGCGGCTGCCGCGCACGCCGCCGGCATCAAGGTCGTCGTCGACATCGTCCCCAACCACACCTCCACCGAGCACGAGTGGTTCAAGGCGGCGCTGGCGGCCGGCCCCGGCTCCCCGGAGCGCGACCGCTACGTCTTCCGCCGCGGGCGCGGCGAGCACGGCGAGCTGCCCCCCAACGGCTGGAGGTCCACCTTCGGCGGGCCCGGCTGGGAGCCGGTCGGCGACGGCGAGTGGTACCTGCACCTCTTTGCCGTGGAGCAGGCGGACCTCAACTGGGGGAACCCCGAGGTGCGCGAGGACTTCAAGCGCACGCTGCGCTTCTGGAGCGACCGCGGGGCCGACGGCTTCCGGATCGACGTGGCGCACGCACTCGCCAAGGACCTCGACAGCCGCCCGCTCGACGAGTGGCCCGATGACCCCGACCAGGACCAACCCGGCGCTGAGAACCCCCTCTGGGACCGCCCGGAGGTGCACGAGATCTATCGCGAGTGGCGCCAGGTCTTCAACGAGTACGAGCCCCCGCGCTTTGCTGTGGGCGAGGCGTGGGTCGTGCCCGAGCACCAGTGGATGTACGCCTCCACCGACGAGCTCGGCCAGGTCTTCAACTTCGAGCTCGCCAAGGCCAACTGGATGGCCGACGAGATGCGCCGCGCCATCGAGGAGGGCCTCGCCGCCGCCGAGCGCTCCGGATCCACCACCACCTGGGTCCTCTCCAACCACGACGTGGTGCGTCACGCCACGCGCTACGGGCTGCCGCAGGTCAAGTCCGCGGCGCACCACCAGCTCGCCAACGACTGGCTGCTGCGCGACGGGCGCACCTACCATGAGGACCGCGAGCTCGGGACGCGCCGCGCGCGGGCGGCGCTGCTCATGGAGCTGGGACTTCCCGGCTCGGTCTACCTCTACCAGGGCGAGGAGCTGGGCCTCTTTGAGGTCGCCGACATCCCCTGGGACGCGCTCGAGGACCCCCAGGCGCACATGACCGCGCACGGCGACGCCCTCAAGGGCCGCGACGGCTGCCGCGTGCCGCTGCCCTGGGAGGCCGAGAAGGACGACTTCGGCTTCTCGGCGCCGGAGACGCACGTCCCGGCGCACCTGCCGCAGCCCGCCTGGTTCGCGGGGCACGCCGTGGACGCCGAGGAGACCGACGAGCGCTCGATGCTCCACTTCTACCGTCGCGCCCTCGCCGCGCGCGCCGAGCTCCTCACGGCCACCGGCGACACGTCGCTCGCGTGGGCGGACGGCTACGACGACCAGGTCATCGCCTACCGTCGCCCCACCGCGGACGGCCGGGTACTCACGAGCGTGACCAACTTCGGCGCCGCCGTCGAGCTGCCCGCCGGCGAGGTCCTTCTCGCCAGCGCCCCCCTCGTGAACGGCAGGCTCCCCCCTGACGCCACCGCCTGGGTGATTCGGTAACGACGCGGGACAGTCGCGGCGCCGTCGCCGATTCCGGGACATGCCGGCCGTCGGACGGGGGAACCTCCCGGATTCAGGGACGCCGCAGCGACCCCCGCCGTTCCTCTCGGCACATGGGTTAGACTTTACGGCTCGTCCCCCTCTGAGAGCACTCCTAGAGGGGGACGAGCGGGGATTTTTAAGCCAAACGGCGAGAAGGACGGGGACGAGCGCGTTTTTCTAACCGGAGCGCGAGCGACTAGTCGACCCGCTCGAAGCGGTACATGAAGCTCTCGTACGGGGTGGCGGGCACGGAGACGGGCAGGCCCATGTCCATGAGGGCGTCGGCGGAGTAGACGTCGCCGTTGCTCACCATGCTGTAGCGCGCCCCCGGCGTGAGGCCGCGCGGCACGACGTAGTTGGCCAGTCCGTAGCCGTCAACGCGCGTCACCACGGCGCAGACGAGCGCCTCGGAGCCGTCCTCGGCGACGAACTCCCAGGCCGCGACCGTGGCGTCCTTGGGGTCGGTGAGACGATAGAAGAGGCCCTCGCGCACGAGGTGCTCGATCGTGCGGTAGGTCTTGACCTGGCTCTTGATGAGCTCGCAGGCGCGGTCGTTCAGCTCCATGAGGTCGAGCTCGTAGCCGAAGGCGCCACCGCCCATGGCCACGGTCCCGCGGGCGCCGAGCGGGACGGTGCGGCCGGTGATCTCGTTGGGGCAGGCGGAGACGTGCGCCCCCATCGCGGAGCACGGGTAGCCGAACGAGGTGCCGTACTGGATCTCCAGGCGGTTGCGGGCGTCGGTGTTGTCCGAGGTCCAGATCTGGGGCGTGTAGTAGAGCATGCCCGCGTCAAAGCGACCGCCGCCCGCCGAGCAGCCCTCGATGAGGAGCTCCGGGTAGCGGGAGCGCACGCGCTCGAGAAGGTCGTAGAGGCCGAGCATGTAGTCGTAGAGGACCTTGCCCTGGTCGCTCGCGGTGCGGGAGTACACGTCGACGATCGAGCGGTTGTAGTCCCACTTGACGTAGTCGATGCCGCCCTGGTCGAGCACGGCGCAGAGCTGCTCGAAGAGGTTGTCGCGCACCTCGGGCCGCGAGAGGTCAAGCACCAGCTGGTCGCGGCCGAGCACGGGCTCCTTGCCGGGGACGGTGAGCGCCCAGTCGGGGTGGGCGCGGAAGAGGTCGGAGTCCTCGTTGACCATCTCGGGCTCGACCCAGATGCCAAAGCCCAGGCCTACCTCGTTCACGCGGCGCGCGAGGTCGGCCACCGTGCCGCCGAGCTTGGCCATGTTGGGCTTCCAGTCACCGAGGCCGCGGTGGTCGTCGCTGCGGGCGCCGAACCAGCCGTCGTCCATGACGAGCATGTCCAGCCCCAGCTCGGCGGCCTTCTTCGCGAGCTCCACGAGCTTGTCGCCCGTGAAGTCAAAGTAGCAGGCCTCCCAGCTGTTGATGAGGATGGGGCGCGGGGCGTCGCGCCAGGGGCCGCGGCAGACGTTGCGGCGGATGCAGCGGTGCAGGTTGTGGGAGACCCTCTCCAGGCCTGCGCCCGAGTAGGTCATGATGACCTCGGGCGCCACGATCTTCTCGCCCGGCTCGAGCGGGTAGGAGAAGAGGTCGTCGTCGAGGCCCATCTGGATGCGGGACTGGTCGAACTGGTCGCGCTCCGCCTCGGCGAGAAACCCGCCGCTGTAGACGAAGCTCATGGACCAGCAGCGGCCCGAGGTCTCGGTGGCGGCGTGGTCGCAGGCGATCATGAGGGGGTTGTACTGGTTGGAGGACATGCCGCGGCGGCTGCCCACGGAGAGCGAGCCGTTTAGGAGGTGGCGGCGCGTGGGACGACGCTCCATCGCGTGGCGGCCGTCGAAGGTGATGACGTCGAGGTCGCCGGTCACGAGGTCGAGGCAGGCGCTCTGGAGCTTCTCCACGGTGACGCGCCCGGTGCCGTTGTTGCGGACGACCGCGGCGCGGGTGATGACGTCGAGCCTCGGCAGGACGCCGTAGAGCAGCTCCACCTCGAGGCCCAGACGCTCGTCGGCGAGCGTCACCGAGAGGGTCTCGGCGTCGTCCCCCTCGCCGGCGTAGACGGCGGGAAGCCCCGGCAGGGCGTACTTGCCCGGGCGGATCTCGTGCGAGCGGTAGCGCAGGTCGCAGCCGAAGGTGCCCTCGGCGTCACGGACGAGCAGGGCCGGGCTGCGCATGTCGCCGGAGCCCTGGAAGGGGAGCTCCTGCGGCAGGACGTCGAGGGAGTAGGTGCGGTCCGCCACGTCGTGCGGGCAGCCGCACATGCCGCTGCGGTCGCAGTAGGTGACGAGGTAGGACAGGTCGCCCTCCGCGCGGGCGCCGTAGTAGAGGTGGAGCAGGTACCCGTGCTCGTCGATCTTCATCTGGTACGTGGTGCCGTCGGTGGAGATGGTGAGGGTGCGGGCGGCGGGGTCGTACGACAGGGGCATGGTTCCTCGGTTCCTCTCGTCTAGCTGAACGTGCAATCGCGACTGTAGCGCATCAGGGGACGCCCGGAACCCATCGTAAGACGGATTCCGGGCGTCAGGGAAATCTTTACAGATGCCCAGCGCTCACCGCGGACCTACTTCACGGCACCGTTGGTGACGCCGCCGATGATCTGCTTCTGCGCCACGATGTAGAAGATGATCATCGGGAGCATGGCGAGCAGATAGGAGGCGAAGGCCAGGTTGTAGTTCGTGGAGAACGCGGTCTGGAAGTTCATCTGCGCGAGCGGCAGGGTGTTGACGCCGGAGCCACCCATGATGACGAGCGGGGTCATGACGTCGTTCCACACGGCGAGGCCGGTGATGACGGCGACGGTGGCGTGCATGGGCTTGAGCAGCGGGAAGATGACCTTCCAGTAGGTGGTCCAGGTGGACGCGCCGTCGACGCGGGCGGCCTCCTCGAGGGCGGTGGGGATGTTCCTCAGGTAGCCGGTGTAGAGCATCATGTTCATCGGCATGTAGAAGACCACGTAGAGGATCATGACGCCGACCATGTTGTCGAGATGCATGACGGCCGTCTGCTTGACGAGCGGCATCATCAGGATCGCGAAGGGCACGTACATGCCGGCGATGATGAAGTAGTAGGACGCCTTGAAGAGCTTCTTCTTGTCCATGTTGCGCCCGATCGCGTAGGCCGCGAGGCTGTGGATCAGGATGGAGACCACGACCGCGACCACGGTGATGAGAAGCGAGTTCATGAACGAGTGGAAGAAGTCCGTGACCTGGATGGCCTCGATGAAGTTGTCGAGGGACCAGGTGCTCGGCAGGGACAGGATACCCGCGATGTCGTTGGTCATCTCGGAGGGGTCCTTGAAGGCGATGACCACGGCCATGTAGAGCGGGAAGAGCACGGTCAGGGTGCCGACCATGAGCAGGATCGTGATGGGCCAGTTGACCCGCTCCCTGACCTTCTCGGGAACCGTGTTGTTAGCCATTAGAGCTGCTCCTCCTTACTGTTCAGGAACTTCGTCTGCGCGATGGAGACCACGGCGATGAGGATGAAGAAGATCACCGCGTTCGCGCACTGGAAGCCGAACTGGCCGCCGGAGAGGCCGTTGTTGTAGATGAGGTAGGAGATCGACTCGGTAGACTGTGCGGGGCCGCCGGAGGTCATCGAGACGATCTGGTCGAAGACCATGAGCATGTCCTTCATCACGAGCACCATATTGGTGGTGATGGACGGCATGATGAGCGGGAAGGTGAGGTAGCGGAACTTGTCCCAGCCCGTGGCGCCGTCGAGCGCGCCGGCCTCGTAGACGTCCTCGGGAACCGAGGACAGGCCGGTGATGTAGATGATCGTGGTCTGGGCGCATGCCTGCCACACGAGCACGACCACGATGGCCACCCACGCCCACTCCTTGCTCGCCAGGATCGACTCCGCGCCGGTGACGGCCGGGACGATGTAGGTGAAGAAGTAGGAGAAGACGTAGCCGACGACCAGGGCGCCGAGGATGCGGGGCACGAAGTAGATGCCGCGCAGGGTGCTCTTGAACTTGATCTTGCTCGAGAGGCCGATGGCGATGACGAGCGAGACCACGTTGACCAGGATCGTGGAGACCACGGCCACCTTGAAGGTGAAGAGGTACGAGTTGCCCACGCGGGCGTCCTGGAACAGGTCGATGTAGTTCTGGAGGCCCACGATCTCGAAGGCGCCGTAGCCCTTGGAGTCGGTGAAGCTGTAGAAGAATCCCGTGAGCAGCGGGAACGTGTTGAAGGCGCAGAACAGGATCAGCACGGGGATCAAGATCATGAGGAAGGTGCGGTTCCTGTCAGACCCCGTCTTGGCCTTTGCGAGACTTGCCATGCGATACCCTCCTTTTCCTTATCCCTGGTTCGCTTCGTATTCCTGGACCTTGCGGATGACGGCGCGGTTATAGCGCTGCCAGTCCTCGTCCCACTTGGCGAGGAACGCGTCGACGTCGCCGTCGAGCAGCATCGCCTGGAGCTGCGCGTCGCAGGCCATGGCGCTCTGGTAGGAGTGGTCGAGGTAGTCGAGGACCTTGCCCTCGTCGAGGAACGGCTGGATGTCGTCGTAGAGCGGGTCGAGCGTGTAGTCGCCCTCGGTGCAGGGGATGGCGCGCTGGTCGTCGATGTAGGTCTGGACGTTCGCCTGCTCGTTCAGGAAGTCGATGACCTCGTAGACCGCGTCCTTGTGCTGGCAGGTCTTCGCCACGCACCACTGCAGGTCGACGCCCGAGACGACGATGCGGACGTCGGGGTTGTCGGCGGAGGGCATGGCGAAGAGGCCGATGTTCATGTCCGGGTTGACCGACAGGATCTGCGGGACGGCGAAGGAGCCGCACGGGTACATCGCGCTCTGGCCGCGCGCGAAGGCGGTGCAGGCGTCGTTGTAGGCGTAGGCGAAGGGGCCCGGCTCCGCGTAGTCGAGCAGCTGCAGCATGCGCTCTGCCGGCTCGCGGTAGTAGTCGGCGAACTTGGCGTTGCCGGAGTTGACCTGGAAGGCCAGGTCCGAGGGGACCATGTTGATGGTGATGGAGTTCCAGGGCGAGAGAATCGTCCAGGTGTCGAGGTAGCCGAGGTAGATCGGGTAGATGTCGGGCTCCTCGGACTTGATCTGCTCGAAAAGCTCGATCATCTCGTCCCAGGTCTCCGGGATCTGCCAGCCGTGGCTCGCGAACATGTCCTTGTTGTAGAGCATGCCGGCGGCGTTGGCCACGTAGGGGACGCCGTAGACGCCCTCCATCGGGACGTAGGTCACGCTCTTGAGGATGTCGCTGTACGCGGGCTGGACCTTCTCGCTCGTCGGGCAGTCCGTGACGTCGGCGAGGATGTCGGAGTCGACGAAGTTGGCGTAGTCCGCGTCGCCGCCGATGCCGATGACGTCGGGGTAGTCCTCGCGGACGAAGCGGGTCTTCATGATGGTGACGGCGTCGGCGGGGCTGTTGATCGTGAGGACGATGTCGTCGTGCGCGGCGTTGAACTCCTCCTGGAGCTGCTCGAAGATGCTCACGGCCTCCTGCTTGTAGGAGACGATCTCGACCTCGACCTTGCCGTCGGCGCGCTCGTTCACGCAGCCCGCGAGCGCGAGCCCCGCGGCTGCGGCGCCGGCGGCGCTCAGGAAGGAGCGGCGTGTCAACATTCTGCTCATCTGCTGTGCCCTCCTTCCCTAGTGGGCGATGGCGAGCTCGGACTGCTTGTCGAACAGGTGGATCTTGTCGACGTCGACGGAGCAGTTGATCTTGTCGCCGGTGCGCACGGCGCTGGAGGCGGAGAGGTGCGCGGAGATCTGGCCGCCCTCGACGTCGGCGTAGATCATGGCCTCGGAGCCCAGGAGCTCGTAGACCGTGACCGTGGCCGGGAAGGTCTCGGAGAGGGTACGGCCCTCGGCGTACTCGTGCTCCTCGACGACGTCCTCCGGGCGGATGCCCATGACGACGACCTTGCCCACGTAGCCGCCGTCCTTCAGGGCCTGGGCCTTGGCGCCAGTCACGGTGATGACGTTCTTGCCAAAGGTGAGCGTCACGCCGTCGCCCTTCTCGGCCACCGCCACGTCGATGAAGTTCATCTGCGGGGAGCCGATGAAGCCGGCGACGAAGAGGTTGCAGGGCTCGTTGTAGAGCTTGGTGGGGGTGTCCACCTGCTGCATGACGCCGTCCTTCATGACGACGATGCGGGTGCCGAGCGTCATGGCCTCGGTCTGGTCGTGCGTGACGTAGATGATCGTGGCACCGAGGCGGTCGTGGAGCTTGGAGATCTCGGCGCGCATCTGGACGCGGAGCTTGGCGTCGAGGTTGGAGAGCGGCTCGTCCATGAGGTAGACCTTGGGGGCGCGGACGATGGCGCGGCCCATGGCGACGCGCTGGCGCTGGCCGCCGGAGAGGGCGGACGGCTTGCGGTCGAGGAGCTTCTCGAGGTCGAGGATGCGGGCGGCCTCGCGGACGGCCTTGTCGATCTGGTCGGCGGGGACCTTGCGGAGCTTCAGGGGGAACGCCATGTTCTCGTAGACCGTCATGTGCGGGTAGAGCGCGTAGGTCTGGAAGACCATGGCGATGTCGCGGTCCTTGGGCTCGACGTCGTTGACCACGCGACCGTCGATCTTGAGGGTGCCGGAGGTGATGTCCTCGAGGCCGGCGATCATGCGCAGCGTCGTGGACTTGCCGCAGCCGGACGGGCCGACGAAGATGATGAACTCCTTGTCGGCGATCTCAAGGTTGAAGTCCTTCACCCCCTCGTATCCGTTGGGGTACTTCTTTCCTACGTGTTCGAGCGTGAGGCTTGCCATCTGCGCAACCTTTCTCCCTGCCTGCCCGGCGTGCGCCCGCCAGTCGAGGCCCCACCTTACGTTGCGCTTAATTCTAGATGGCATATTTGCTCGATTTTATCTCTATTAGGGTATATTTTATTCATGTTTGCACTATTCCGCTGGTATCGCTTTTCTCGACAATCTGAGACCAATTCCACCCATTCGCCCAATGGGAGCCTTTTTGGGGCGAGTGGTTTTCACGCTTTTCAAAAGCGCAGGTAACGGATTTGTAAGGGATGCAGAAAAGCGGTATCGATTCCATATTAACGAAAATCGAATTTACCGATATGCGTGCTTTTGTCGTTTATGATATGCCTGAAAACCCATAAACTATGCGAAAAGCGTCATCGCTTCACACCCTGCGCCGACACCGGGAGGCGGACATGGCAGCGCACGAGCTCGAGTTCTCCACGTTCACGCATGGCCGCTACGTTGACCTCATGCCCTACCAGTACGGCCGCGAGGCCTGTGAGCCCGGGCACGCCTTCGGGCCCGCGCGGCGCGACCACTTCCTGTTCCACTACATCGTCTCGGGCCGCGGCATGCTCATGTCCACGGACGCGCGGGGCGCGAAGGCGGACTACCTCCTCTCCGCAGGCGAGGGCTTCCTGATCTTCCCGGGACAGGTGAACACCTACGTGGCGGACCTCGACGACCCCTGGGAGTACGTCTGGGTCGAGTTCGACGGCATACGCGTGCGGGACGACCTGGAGGCGGCGGGGCTCACCGACTCCTCACCCGTCTACCGCTCGCAGTCGAGCGAGCTGCGCGCTCGCATGGTCGAGGAGATGCGCTACCTCGTGTCCAACCGCAACGCCTCCGCGCTGCACCTCGTCGGGCACACCTACCTCTTCCTCGACTACCTGCTCCAGTCCGTCGCACATCCCGACGAGCAGCCCACGAGCCGCCTGCAGGACCTCTACGTCCGCGAGGCGGTCGACTTCGTGAAGAAGAACTACCAGTTCGACATCACGGTGGAGGACATCGCCCGACAGACGGGGCTCAACCGCAGCTACTTCGGCAAGGTGTTCAAGGCGGCCACGGGAAGGTCCCCGCAGCAGTACCTGATCTCGTACCGCATGGGCAAGGCCGCCGAGCTGCTCAAGCTCACGGGGCTGCCGGTGGCCGAGGTGGGCCGTGCGGTGGGCTATCCCAACCAGCTGCACTTCTCGCGCGCGTTCAAGGGTGCGTACGGGGTGTCCCCGCGCGAGTGGAGGCGCGAGAACGCCGCCGTGTGACAGGACTCGGGCCTCAGAAACGGTGCAGCTCGCCCTCGTGGCGCCGGAACGTCCAGACGCCCTCGAATCCCAGCTCGGCAAGCTCGCGATAGGCGAGGCGCAGGTAGGAGCCCAGGTGGTCGGGCGTATGAGAGTCCGAGCCCACGGTCACGACGGTGCCGCCGAGATCGCGGTAGAGCTCGAGGATGTCTCGGGAGGGCTGGAAGTCGCCGAGGCCGTAGCGGATGCCCGAGGTGTTGAGCTCGATGCCCTTCCCGTCGGCGACCACCTGGCGCAGGACCTCGGCCACGACGTCGCGGACCCGCTCGAACGGGAACTCGCCGTACGGGTCGTAGCGACGGATCAGGTCGAGGTGGCCGAGCACGTCATAGTCGCGGAGGTCGCGCACCACGGCGAGCATCTCCTCGTAGTACGCGAGGTTGATCTCTTCCTGCGTGCGACCGCGCTGGTAGTCTCCGTTCCAGAACTCGAGGTCGCCGACCTGGTGGATCGAGCAGATCACGAAGTCGAGACGCTCGCCCAGGCGCGCCACGAGCTCGCGGTTCTTCTCGACCGTGTGGCGCTGCACGCCGAGCTCGAGGCCGGCGCGAAGGCAGATCCTGTCGCCGAGCTCCGCGCGCACGGCGTCGAGCTCGTCGAGGTAGGGCCCGTAGGGGCAGTTGGTGATCGGGTGGCCGTCCTCGAAGCGCGCGGTGGCCGGATCGTCCCACTCCGGCTTGACGCCGTAGTCGACGTGCTCGGTGAAGCAGACCTCGTCGAGGTTGAGCCGCGCGGCGTCGAGCGCCACCTGGCGCAGCGGGTAGGTCGAGTCGTCGGAGAAGCCGGTATGGACGTGGTAGTCGGCGAGCATGCGTGTCCTGCCTTCCGCTAGAGGGCGCCGGTCTCGAGGATGCGGTCGAGGGCGGCCTCGTCGAGGACGGGGACGCCGAGGCTCTGGGCCTTGGTGAGCTTGGAGCCGGCGGCCTCGCCCGCCACGACGTAGCTGGTCTTCTTGGAGACCGAACCCGTGACCTTGGCGCCGAGTGCCTGAAGCGCTGCCTTGGCCTCGTCGCGCGTGCGACGCTCGAGCGTGCCCGTGAGCACGAAGGTGAGGCCGGCGAGCGTCTGCGGGCGCTCGGGCTCGGCGCGCTCCTCCTCCAGCACCACGCCCGCCGCGCGCAGGCGCTCCACGACCGCCACGTTCTTCTCGATCGAGAAGAACTCGCGCACGCTGGCGGCGATCTTGGGACCGATGCCGTCCACTTGGGCGATGTCCTCCTCCGTGGCGGCGGCAAGAGATTGCATGGAGCCGAAGTGAGCCGCGAGCTGGCGCGCCACGGTGGCGCCGACGTGGCGGATGCCCAGGCCGAAGAGGACGCGGGCGAGGCCGCGACCCTTGGACTCCGCGACCTGCGCCATGATCTTGGCGGCGATCACGGGACCCACGACGATGTCCTCGCCGTCAACGGTCTGGCGGCCGGTCCAGACCTCCGCGAGGCCCTTCTCGGTGAGCCTGTCGTAGAAGTCGGCCACGTCGGCGAGCAGGCCCTGCTCCACCATGCGGGAGACGAGCTCGTCCCCGAGGCCGTCGATGTCCATGGCCGTGCGGCTGCCCCAGTGGATGAGGCGCTCGGTTGCCTGCGCCGGGCAGTCGATGGAGACGCAGCGGTAGGCGACCTCGCCCTCCTCGCGGACGACGGGGCTTCCGCAGGAGGGGCAGGTCTCGGGCATGCGGAACTCGGGCGCGCCCTCGGGGCGGAGCTCGAGCACCGGGCCCACGACCTCGGGGATGACATCGCCGGCCTTGTGGACCACGATCGTGTCGCCCACGCGGACGTTCTTGCGGGCGATCTCGTCGACGTTGTGGAGCGTGGCGCGGGCGATCACGGAGCCCGCCACGGTCACCGGGTCGAACTCGGCGACGGGCGTGAGGACCCCGGTGCGGCCCACCTGCACGCGAATCTCGCGCAGGACCGTGCGCTTCTCCTCGGGCGGGAACTTGAACGCAATGGCCCAGCGCGGCGCGCGCGCCGTGAAGCCGAGGGCCTCCTGGCTGGCGAAGGAGTCGACCTTCACGACCACGCCGTCGATGTCGTAGTCGAGCTCGTCGCGCTGGGCGAGGGCGCGCTCGCAGTAGGCGTGCACCTCCGCGGCGGAGGTGCAGCGCGCGGCGTGCTCGTTCACGGAGAAGCCGCAGTCGCGGAGCCACTGGAGGAAGTCCCACTGGGTGTGGATGTCGATGGGCGCCTCGTCGGCCACGGCGTAGATGAAGGTCTCGAGGTCGCGGTGAGCGGTGACCTTGGGGTCCTTCTGACGGAGGCTGCCCGCGGCGGCGTTTCTCGGGTTGGCGAAGGGGGCGGTGCCGGCGGCGTCGGCGTCCTCGTTCAGGCGCGCGAAGGAATGGCGCGGCATGTAGACCTCGCCGCGGACCTCGACGGAGCGGCCGAGGCCGCCGTCGGCCAGACGTGCGAGTCCGGCGGGCGCCAAGGAGCGCGGCACGTCGCGCACCGTGAGGACGTTGGCCGTGACGTTCTCCCCCGTCGTTCCGTCGCCGCGCGTAGCGGCACGGACGAACTGGGCGTCCGTGTAGGTGAGCGCGACGCCGAGGCCGTCGATCTTGAGCTCGCACGTGTAGTCGACCGGGTGCTCCGGCGTGGCGCCGAGGGCCTCGTCGGTGCGCGCGAGCCACTCGTCGAGCTCGGCGAGGTCCATCGCGTCGTCCATCGAGTACATGCGCGCGGCATGCGCCACCGGCTCGAACTGCTCGGACACATAGCCGCCCACGCGCTGCGTGTAGGACTCGGGGGTGACGAGCTCCGGGTGCTCCGCCTCCAGGGCGAGCAGCTCCTGGAGCAGCCGGTCGAAGGCGGCGTCCGTCATCTCGGGGTCATCGAGCGCGTAGTAGGCGTAGGCGGCGTGGGAGAGGATGCGGTTGAGCTCGGCGTGGCGGGCGCGTGGGGGCTGCGCGGCGGACGCGGGTGCCGGCGCAGGCTCCTCGCCAAAGAGCGACATCTGGACCTGCGCGTTCTTCTCGTCTGCCATAGGAGCTCCCTGCCTGCCTCGCGGTTCTACTCGGCCCCTCATGGTAGCGCATGGTTCGTCACGAACGTCCTCGACAATGCTTCGAGACTACCGCCTGCAAAACTCCCGCTCGTGATGAAGAATCGTCGGCTTTCCTGCAAAACTCCCGCTCGTGATGAAGGATTTTGCCCGCAGACATCCCATCGAAATATGCGCCTCGCTCTTTCCGCAGCTCGTTATATGAATAATCGAATCGATATTCGTCTCGATGAGAAAAAGCTTCATCACGAGCGAGAGTTTTGCAGACGAATTGCGCCGTTCTCATCACGAACGGGAGTTTTGCAGACGCGAACGCGTCTAGTTTCCAGATGTGGGCCTCATCCAGCGTGGCGCGCGAGCCCGGCGAGCGCGCGGCCGCCGAGGACGAGCTGGGCCAGGAGCAGAGCGCCGGCCGCAAGCCAGAGCTCGTCGTAGCCGCCGAGCGCCACGAGCTGGCCGCCGAGAGCGGAGCCCACCCCGCCGCCGGCAAAGACGCCGAGACCGATGAGACCGGTGCAGAGGCCCGTCTGCGCAGGGTCGGCATCCATGGAGAGCGAGACGAGTGTGGGCTGCGTGAGGATGTAGCCGAAGCCGAGGGCACCCGCGGCGAGCAGCGCCGGCTGCCACGCACCGGTCGCCGTGACGACCACGAGCGTCGCGATGGCCAGCAGCCCGGATGCCTCGCCCACGCAGATCACGCCACGGGGCCCGCGCACCGCGCCGATCCTCCCGGATACCGCGCCGCCCGCGAGGCACATCACGCCGTAAAGCATCATGACGAGGCCCGCCTGCGTGGGGCCGAGCCCGCAGCGTTCGGAGAGGAAGGTCCCCATGAAGCCGTAGACGCCCAGGAAGACGATGCCCGTGGTGCACGCCACGAAGAAGATCGCGCGATGGTCGCCGAAGAAGATGCGGGCGGCACGGGAGAGGAAGCTGCCCTGGGGCTCCGGGGTCGCGGGCGCGGCGCCCTCCCCGCCCGCCGGCGCCGCGGGGCGCGGGAGCCGCCAGAGCAGCGCCAGCGCGACCAGCGCGAGCACGCCGAAGCAGGCGAAGGCCGCACGCCAGCTCATGAGGTCGGTGATGATGCCACCCAGGCCAGACGAGAGGCCCTGGCCGGTGAAGGTGATGCCCATGAGGACGCCCACCGCCGCGCCGCGGCACTCCGGGCCAACGACGTCGCCCACGTGCGCCTGCGAGACGGCGATGATACCCGCCGCAAAGCAGCCCGTCACCACGCGGGCCGCCACGAGCAGCGGCAGCGTGGGCGCGACGGCACAGAGGAACGTCCCCGCGGCGAGCCCGGCCACGATCACGTGCAACACGCGCAGGCGGCCAAAGCGGTCGCCGAGCGTCCCGCACACGGGCTGGAGCAGGCCATACGGCACAAGGTAGGCGGTGAGGACGATCGTCGCCGCGGAGGCGGCCACCCCGAGCGCGTTTGCGATGGCGGGCAGCGCCGGCGAGACGAACCAGTTGTCGGCGGCGGACACGAGTCCGCAGAAGCCCAGCGTGAAGACCACGCGTCTCTGTTCGGGGGTGAGGTCCATGGGTCGATCCTCCTGACGTGCGTTCGGAGCCGACCCATTGTAGTACGCAAGAAGGGGCGGGTTAGCGACCCGCCCCCTCCGAAGCCGGTTGCGTCGTGCGCGCGGGCGCGCGGAGCCCTAGATGGCGCCGATCTTCATGTAGGTGCTCTCGAGGGAGGCGCCGGCCTTGATGCTGTCGCGGGTGTTGTTCTCCCGCTCCTCAATCTCGAACGCACGCTCGACCACGGCGTCGAAGATGTCCTGCGGGATGACCACGGTGCCGTCGATGTCGCCGAAGACGATGTCGCCGGGGTTGATCGTCACGCCGTCGATCTGGATCGGGATCAGGCACTCGTTGACCTCGGCGCGGCCCTTCGAGGTACTCGGGAGGTGCCCGCGGTAGATCAGCGGGAACTTCATCTCGCGCACGACCCTGAGGTCGCGGGCCATGCCGTCCAGGATCGCGCCGGTGCCGCCCTTCTGCAGGATCGCGAGGCTCATCAGCTCGCCCAGGATCGCGCAGTTGTACTCGCCGCGCATGGTGAGCACCAGGACGTCGCCCTCCTGCATCTGGTCGATGACGCGGCACTGGGCCGTGAGCGGGTTCTCGGGCATGGAGTAGACCTGCGTGGCGACGCAGGTGAACGCGCGGCGACCACGACGGTGTCAGGCAGGATCGGATCCATGTCGCCGCTCAGGAACTGGTTGCGGTACCCCATCGAGTCGAGCACGTCGCACAGAAGACCGGAGTAGAGGTGCTCCCTGAGGAAGTCCACCGTGTAGTTGCCGATCTTGTTCTCCATACGCTCCTCCTAGCCTCGTTTCCTCGCCGGGCGCTCGGCGCCGCCGAGGGTCGCAGAAGCGACCCACCTCTATCTACTGCCAGCGGGAATTCCGAAACCGGTTCCCAAACAGCGAACGGCGGCTGGCCTCGGCAAACGGGACCCGGGAGGCTAGGCGACGGAGGCCTCGTAGCCCGCGTCGGCGACGGCTGCCACGAGCGCCTCGTCGGTCACGGAGTCGGCGGCCTCGACGGTCGCGGTGCCGGCCTCGAGGCTCACGTCCACCGCGCTCACGCCGTCGACGCCCTCGAGCGCCTTCCTCACGTGCGCGACGCAGTGCTGGCACATCATGCCGGTCACGCTCAGGGTCTTGGTCATGGTCGTGTCCTTTCTCGATGTCTCTACGTTCACGTCGATCGCGACGGGAGTCGCGACGTCGGCTGTGACCTCGCTCGGCTTCCAGGTGCGCAGGCGCAGGGCGTTCGTCACCACGAAGACGGACGAGAAGCCCATGGCTGCCGCGCCGATCATCGGGTTGAGCGTGACGCCCCAGGGCGAGAGCACGCCGGCCGCCACCGGGATGCAGATGGCGTTGTAGAAGAGCGCCCAGAAGAGGTTCTGCTTGATGTTGCGCATCGTGGCGCGGGAGAGCTCCATCGCGGTGGCCACGTCGGCGGGATCGGAGTGCATGAGCACCACGTCGGCCGAGGAGATGGCCACGTCCGTGCCGGCGCCGATGGCGACGCCCACGTCCGCGCGCGCGAGCGCCGGCGCGTCGTTGATGCCGTCGCCGACCATGGCGACGGTGCGCCCGGCCTCCTGCAGCTCGCGGACCTTGGCCTCCTTCTGCGCGGGCAGCACGCCGGCGATGACCTCGTCCACGCCCACCCGGCGCGCCACGGCGGCGGCGGTGCGCTCCTGGTCGCCGGTGAGCAGCACCGTGCGGGCGCCCATGGCACGCAGTCGGGCGATCGCGGCGGCGCTCGTGGGCTTCACGGGGTCGGCCACGGCGATCATGCCCAGGGCGCGTCCGTCCGCCGAGAAGAATAGCGGTGTCTTGCCGTCGTCCGCGAGCGCCGCGGCCGCGTCTGAGAGCTCGCCGAGCCCCACGCCGTGCGCCGCCATGAGGCGCGCGTTTCCCGCGAGCGCCGGCGCGCCGTCCACCGTCGCGGAGAGGCCACCGCCCGCGACCTGCTCGAACTTTTCGACGTGCACGTTCTTGTCGGCACCCGGGCCCTTCTCGTCCGCGTAGGTGCAGATGGCGCCGGCCAGCGGGTGCTCGCTCTTGCGCTCGAGGGCCGCGGCCACGCGCAGCAGCTCCCCCTCGGACACGCCCGGGGCGAGAAGGACGTCCGTCACGCGCGGCTCGCCCGCCGTCACGGTGCCGGTCTTGTCGAGCACGACGGCGTCCACGTTGCAGGCGGTCTCGAGCGCCTCGGCGGACTTGATCAGAATCCCGTTGGCGGCGCCGCGGCCGGTGCCCACCATGATGGCCGTGGGCGTGGCCAGGCCGAGCGCGCACGGGCAGGAGATCACGAGGATCGAGATGGCGTGCGTGAGCGCGGTGGCAACGTCACCCGCGAGCGCGAGCCACGCCACGAACGTCACCGCGGCGATGGCGATGACCACGGGCACGAAGACGCCGGCGATCTTGTCCGCCATGCGCTCGATGGGGGCCTTGGAGCTCGTGGCCTCGTCGACGAGGCGGATGATGCCGGCGAGCGTGGTGTCGTCGCCGACGGCGCGCGCCTCCATCGCAAACCAGCCGCGCGTGGAGACGGTGGCGCCGGTCACGCGGTCGCCCACGCCCTTCTCCACCGGGACCGCCTCGCCGGTGATGGCGGACTCGTCCACGGCGGCGGTGCCCTCCACGACCACGCCGTCCACCGGCACGGACTCGCCGGCGCGCACGATCACGCGCTCCCCCACGCGCACGTCCTCGGTGGGGACCTCGACCTCCTCGCCGTCGCGCACGACCGTGGCCGTCTTGGGCGCGAGGTCCATGAGGGCGGTGATGGCGTCCGTGGTACGGCCCTTGGCGCGGGCCTCGAAGAACTTGCCGAGCGTGATGAGGGTGAGGATCATGCCGGCGGAGTCGAAGTAGAGGCTGTGCGCGGAGGCGTGCAGCGTGGCCACGTCGCCCGCGCCCGCGGCCCACGCCATGCGGTAGAGCTGCGCGACGCTCCAGGCGGCGGACGCGGCCGAGCCCAGCGCGATGAGCGAGTCCATGTTGGGCGCGCGATGCGCCAGCGTCTTGAAGCCGGTGACGAAGTAGTGGCGGTTCGCGAAGAGGATGGGTGCGCAGAGCAGGAGCTGCGTGAGGCCGAGCGCCACGAGGTTGGCCTCCCCCGCGAGCGCGGGCGGCTGCGGCCAGCCGAACATCGGGCCCATGGCCACGTAGAAGAGCGGCACCGAGAAGACCGCGGAGACTATCAGCTGGTTGCGCTTCTCGCGGATGGCTCTCTCGGCGGCCGCGCCGGGGCGCTCGGCGGGCGCCGCGCCGCGGCCCTTCTCGCCGGCCGGCGCGCGACGGGCGGCCCCGTAGCCGGACTTCTCGATGGCCTCCACCACGGCGGCGGCCGTCTCGGGCGAGCCGTCGTAGTCGAGCTCCATCGAGTTCTTGAGCAGGTTCACGTTGGCGCAGGCCACGCCGGGCACCTCGCCCGCCGCCCTCTGCACGCGCGCCGAGCACGCCGCGCAGGTCATGCCCGTTATGTCAAAGGTCTCCCTCATCGTAGCCTCCCGAGTGATTCAAAAGGGGTCTGTCCCCTCTTTAGTCACATGAACTTGCGGAAGAGGTCCATGACCTCGTCCGTCACCTCGGTGTCGCCCGCCTGGATGCGCTCGACCACGCAGGTCTCCAGGTGGTCGCGTATGACCTCGCGCGAGATGGCCTTCACGGCCGACTCCACGGCGGCGAGCTGCGTGAGGACGTCGCCGCAGTAGCGGTCCTCCTCCACCATCGCGCGGATGCCGTTCAGCTGCCCGACGGCGCGGTTGATCCGCCGCGTCACGTCGGCCTTGAGCTCGGGCGAGCGCGGGGTGTGCTTGAGGGTGCCGCAGTGCGGGCACTCGTTCTTCTCGGTCACGGCCGTCTCCTCTTGGTCGATACCCCCCTGGGGTTTATTGCCAAAGAGTCTATACCCCCTAGGGGCATACGTCAAACGCTGGGGCGAGAAGTGCGTCTCGTTTTTCGGGCTGTTCCCCGCTTTGGCGCGAGGCCTGTCTTGTTTTTTGCGGTGTTCTCCGCAGGGCGCGGGTCGGCGTCCCGGAATAGGCGGGGTTTCCCACGCGCGGGAGCCAGCGGCGCGGAAATGGCCGCGATTCTCGGACGCGCCGGAGGAAAGGTCGCCGTTTCCAGGACAGGTTCTTCTCGCCCCCGCGGAACCTCCCCGATTCCGGGACGCACCGTCGGCGCCAGGCGAGAACATCCCGATTTCCGGGACGGCGCCCCATCACTATCATGTCAGACGAGCCACGCCACGAAGGAGCAGTCCATGCCCGCAACCGACCAGCTGGAAACCGCGCGCCTGACCCTGCGCCCCTGGACCGAGTCCGACGCCCCCGCGCTCTTCCGCTGGGCGAGCGATCCCGAGGTGGGGCCGCGCGCGGGCTGGGAGCCGCACCGCAGCGTCGAGGAGAGCGCCCACATCATCCGCGACGTGCTCGCCGTGCCGGAGAGCTACGCCGTCGTGGTGCGCGGGCGCGAGCCCGAAGACGAGCCCGTCGGCGCCGTCGGCCTCAAGTTCGGGGCGGCGTCCGAGCTGGCGCACGGCTCGCGCGAGGCGGAGCTCGGCTACTGGCTGGCGCGGCCGCTCTGGGGACTCGGCTACATGCCCGAGGCCGGGCGCGCGCTGCTCGGGCACGCGTTCGGCGACCTGCGCCTTGAGGCGGTGTGGGCCGGCCACTACGAGGGCAACGCCCAGAGCCGCCGCGTCATGGAGAAGCTCGGGCTGGCCGAGCAGTACGTGCGCGAGAGCGACGGCCGGACCGAGCGCGTGCTGCGCGTCACCCGCGAGGAGTGGTCGCGGGGCGGCGCCCGGCGCTAGTTGCCGCGCGCGACCGCCGCACCGGCGCAGGCGAGCCCCACGCAGGCGAGAAGGGCGACGAGGTTGAGCGGCGCCGGGTCCAGGACCACCAGCACGATGCCGAGCGGGACGGTGATGCCGCACAGCAGCGCCGAGAGGGAGCCCAGCCGCGAGAGGCTCGAGCGCTCGGGGACCATGACCTTCTCGTCGTTCATCTCGCCCTCCTGAGTCGTGGTCGTCGCGACCAAGGTAGCGCCCGCACGTCAGCGGCGCGTAAGGTGCGCGGCAGCATCGCACAAGGCCGCCCGCGCGGCCCCCGACGACCCGACGGGAAGGGCCGAGAAGCGCTAAGCTCTTCTCGACAAGCCATCCGAGAGGAGCCCCGCCCATGAACGACTTCACCTTTGCCTCCCCCACCAGGTTCGTCTTCGGCCGCGGCGTCTGCGACCGTGCCGGCGCCGAGCTCGCGGCGGCCGGCCACGCACGCGCGCTCGTCGTGTACGGCCAGGGCTCGGTGGTGCGCACCGGCACGCTCGGCCGCGTGCTGGCCTCGCTCGACGCCGCGGGGGTCGCGTATGATCAGTTCGGCGGGGCGCGCCCCAACCCGAGCGTCGCGCACGTCCGCGAGGGCGTCGCGGCGGCACGCGCCTGCGGCGCCGACGTCATCCTCGCCGTGGGCGGCGGCTCCACGATCGACACCGCCAAGGCGATCTCCCTCGGCGTCCCCTACGAGGGCGACGTCTGGGACCTCTTCTCAAAGAAGGCGGCTCCCGTGACCGAGGGCAAGCCCGCCGTGGCGAGCGTCCTCACCATCCCCGCCGCCGGCTCCGAGGCCAGCGACTCCTGCGTGATCTCCAACGACGAGCTCTGCCTCAAGCGCGGCCTCTCCTGCGAGGCCAACCGCCCCGAGCTCGCCCTTATGGACCCCGAGCTCACCTTCACGCTCCCCGCCTACCAGACCGCGGCGGGCGTGACCGACATGTGCGCGCACGTCATGGAGCGCTACTTCTCCAGCGTGGGCCCGGTGAGCGTGACCGACAACATCGCCTGCGGCCTCATCCGCTCCCTCATGGAGGAGGCGCCGCGGGCCCTCGCCGACCCCGAGGACTACGACGCGCGGGCCAACATCATGTGGGCCGGCATGCTCGCCCACAACGGCATCGCCGGGGTCGGCCGCAACGTGCGCCCCGACGCGCGGGCCGGCGGCTGGGAGAGCCACGGCCTGGAGCACGAGCTCTCCGCGCACGACGCCCGCATCGCGCACGGCGCCGGCCTCGCGGTTATCTTCCCTGCGTGGATGCGCTACGTCTGGCGCGAGCACCCCGATCGCTTCCTCTCGTTCGGGCGCGACGTCTTTGGCATCGAGCCGGTGGACGCCGAGAGGGACGGCGTGGACGTGACGGCGGAGGAGGCCGTGGCCGACGCTGTCGCCGCCACGATCGACGAGCTGCAGGCGTTCTTCGTCTCCCTGGGGATGCCGCGCACGCTGGGCGAGCTCGGCGTCACCGCAGAGATGATCCCGGCGCTGCTCGAGACGCTCGAGCAGAACAAGGGGGCCGAGTTCGGCGAGTTCAGGCGCCTCACGATGGACGACGCCCGCGCGATCTACGAGTCCGCGCTGTAGGGCGGCTCGGGCCGAGAAGGACAGGCGTCCTTCTCGCTGCGCTTCTCACCGCGCGGGTTAGAACTACCGCATCGTCCCCGTCCGCAGAACCGAGCGGGTTAGAACCACCTCATCGTCCCCGTTCGCGGGCGTCCACCAAGAGGGACGATGAGGTGGATTTAACCCAAACGACTCCGGAAACGGGGACGACGAGGTCGATTTAACCGCGCCCGCACCGACTTCTGTGCAATCGTTGATTTTCCCCGCGCGGCCCCACGGGCGGCGATAATGGTGCGCGGCCTCACCGCGAAAGGAGTTCCATGGAGGAGCTGTTCACCAACCTCATCAGCCAGTTCGGCTACGTCGGCGTCTGGTTCCTGATCTTCTTCGAGAACGTCTTCCCGCCCATCCCGTCCGAGCTGATCCTCCCTCTCTCGGGCTTCTTCACCACCACGACCGACCTCACGCTCCCCGGCGTCATCATCGCCGCCACCATCGGCTCGATCACCGGCGCCTACATCCTCTACGGCGTGGGCCGGCTCCTCTCGCGCGAGCGCCTCATGACGTTCTTCGGCACGCGCCCCATGCGCCTTCTGGGCTTCAAGCCCGACGACATCGCGAGCGCGGTCGACTGGTTCGACCGCAAGGGCCAGGTCACGGTCCTCATCTGCCGCTGCATCCCCGTCGTGCGCAGCCTCATCTCCATCCCCGCCGGCACCGCCAAGATGAACGTCGTGCGCTTCTCGCTCTACACGCTCTTCGGCTCCGCCGTCTGGAACACGATCCTCTGCGCGCTCGGCGCGGCCGCCGGCAGCGCCTGGGAGACGGTGACCGAGCAGGCCGAGTGGGTCTCCGACGTCGTCAAGTACGTCATCATCGTCGTCGTCATCGCCGTCGCCGTGTGGTGGGTCGTCAAGCGCATCCTCCCCGCCCTGCGCGAGCGCGAAGAGCAGAGGCAGTAGCCGCCGCCCCCCGCGCGTCCCGCACGCGAGCCGGCCTCAACCGAAGCGCCCTTCTCGCCGAACCCGTCGCGCGGTCGTACTATACTGTGAGACCCCAACGGGTTGGGTCAGGAGCTCCGGCAGGCACACTACATGTTGTGGTGTTCCGGTCTTTGCAACCAGAGCTAACTTTCTCGCCCACACAGGGCCCCAACTCTGGTAGGTTGGGGTGTGCCGTTATCCGCGCGGCAAGCAACGACCGTTCACCAAATGAGGAGCGTGAGCAGTGAGTCAGGAAGCATGGCAGGGATTCGTTGGCGGCAACTGGGAGCACGAGATCGACGTTCGTGACTTCATCCAGCGCAACTACACCCCCTATGACGGCGACGAGTCCTTCCTCGCCGGCCCCACCGAGGCAACGACCAAGCTCTGGGACGAGGTCATGGACCTCTTCGCCCAGGAGCGCGCGGCCGGCGGCGTCCTGGACATGGACACCAAGGTCGTCTCCACGATCACCTCTCACGAGGCCGGCTACATCGACGAGCCCCTCGAGAAGATCGTCGGCCTTCAGACCGAGAAGCCCCTCAAGCGCGCCCTCATGGTCAACGGCGGCATCCGCATGGCCGTGGCCGCGTGCAAGCAGAACGGCTACGAGGTCGACCCCGAGGTCGTGAACATCTACACCAACTACCGCAAGACCCACAACGCCGGCGTCTTCGACTGCTACACGCCCGAGATGCGCGCCTGCCGCCACTCCCACATCATCACCGGTCTGCCCGACGCCTACGGCCGCGGCCGCATTATCGGCGACTACCGCCGCGTGGCGCTCTACGGCGTCGACGCCCTGATCGAGGAGAAGAAGGCCGAGCTCGCCGGCACCCAGAAGCACATGCGCGAGGAGGTCATCCGTCACCGCGAGGAGCTGGCCGAGCAGATCCGCGCCCTCGGCGAGCTCAAGCAGCTCGGCAAGATCTACGGCTTCGACATCGCCCGCCCGGCCGCCAACTTCCAGGAGGCCGTGCAGTGGCTCTACCTCGGCTACCTCGCCGCGGTCAAGGAGCAGAACGGCGCCGCCATGTCGATCGGCCGCAACTCCACGTTCCTCGACATCTACGCCGAGCGCGACCTCAACAACGGCGTCATCACCGAGGCCGAGTGCCAGGAGATCATCGACCACCTCGTCATGAAGCTCCGCATGGTCAAGTTCGCCCGCACGCCCGAGTACAACGACCTCTTCTCCGGCGACCCGCAGTGGGTCACCGAGTCCCTCGGCGGCATGGGCGTCGACGGCCGCTCCATGGTCACCAAGACCGCCTTCCGCTACCTGCACACCCTCGAGAACATGGGCACCTCCCCCGAGCCCAACCTCACGGTGCTCTGGTCCACGCGCCTGCCCGAGGCCTTCAAGCGCTACTGCGCCAAGATCTCCATCGCCACGAGCTCGATCCAGTACGAGAACGACGACCTCATGCGCGTCTACCACGGCGACGACTACGCGATCGCCTGCTGCGTGTCCTCCATGCGCATCGGCAAGGAGATGCAGTTCTTCGGCGCCCGCGCCAACCTGGCCAAGTGCCTCCTCTACGCCATCAACGGCGGCCGTGACGAGGTCACCGGCGAGCAGGTCGGCCCGAAGTTCCGTCCGGTCGAGGGCGACTACCTCGACTACGACGACGTCATCTCCAAGTACCGCGACATGATGGCGTGGCTCGCCGGCGTGTACGTGAACGCCCTGAACATCATCCACTACATGCACGACAAGTACTGCTACGAGCGCCTGCAGATGGCCCTGCACGACGAGCACGTGCACCGCTGGTTCGCCACGGGCATCGCCGGCCTCTCCGTCGTGGCCGACTCCCTCTCCGCGATCAAGTACGCCAAGGTCAAGGTCGTCCGCGACGAGACCGGCCTGGTCACGGACTACGAGGTCGAGGGCGACTTCCCCAAGTACGGCAACGACGACGACCGCGTGGACCAGATCGCCCACGACGTGGTCGAGGTCTTCATGAAGTACGTCCGCGAGACCGACACCTACCGCAAGTCCGTGCCCACCACCTCGATCCTCACGATCACCTCGAACGTGGTCTACGGCAAGAAGACCGGCAACACCCCCGACGGCCGTCGCGGCGGCGAGCCCTTCGCCCCGGGCGCCAACCCCATGCACCGTCGCGACACGCACGGTGCCGTGGCGTCGCTGGCCTCGGTCGCCAAGCTCCCGTTCAAGGACGCCCAGGACGGCATCTCCAACACGTTCTCGATCGTCCCGAACGCCCTCGGCAAGGACAGCCAGGTCTTCTTCGGCGACATCGACCTCGGTGACGTCGACCTGGACATCAAGATCGAGAACGCCGCGCCCGACTGCGGCTGCTGCTAGCCCGCACCGCCTCGGAGGGGAACGGCCCCTCCGAGACGCTCACCCAGACGAAAGGATAAGGACATGACCACCGCAAGCGTCGCGCCCGAGCAGGTCGACAACCTCGTCAGCATGATCGACGGCTACGTCGAGGAGGGCGGCCACCACCTGAACGTCAACGTCTTCACCAAGGAGACGCTGCTCGACGCCCAGGCCCACCCCGAGAAGTACCCGCAGCTCACGATCCGCGTCTCCGGCTACGCCGTGAAGTTCAACTCCCTCACCAAGGAGCAGCAGGACGACGTCATCAGCCGCACCTTCCACGAGTCGATGTAGCAGCAACCTGACTCGCTAGGGGCGGCCCGTGCAATTGCTCCGCAAAGTGCTTCGCGCTACGCGCTCAGGAACTTTGCTTCGCAAATGCCCGGGCCGCTCTGTCTATCATGGTGTGAGCATCAGGTCCGTGTGGAAGGTGGGACTGTGACAGTGGGTACCGAGGGTTGCGCCCGCGACGCTAACGTCGTCGGGCGGGTCCACTCCCTAGAGACGTTCGGGACGGTAGACGGCCCCGGGACGCGCTTCGTCGTGTTCTGCCAGGGCTGCCCGATGCGCTGCCAGTACTGCCACAACCCCGACACCTGGGAGTTCGACAAGGGCGAGGAGAGGAGCGTCGCCGAGCTGCTCGAGATGTTCGAGCGCAACCGCCCCTTCTACCGGCGCGGCGGCATCACCGTGACCGGCGGCGAGCCCATGGCGCAGCCCGGCTTCGTGGCCGCCCTCTTCCGTGCCGCCCACGCCGCGCCCGCCGGGCGGATCCACACCTGCCTAGACACGAGCGGCGCCACGTTCTCCGCCAACCACGCCGCGCGCTTCTCGGAACTCCTGGACGAGACGGACCTCGTCCTTCTCGACATCAAGACGTCGGACCCCGCGCTCCATGAGAGCCTCTGCGGCCTGCCGGCGCGCCACGCGCTGGAGCTGGGGGACGAGCTCGCACGGCGGCGCATCCCCACGCTGATCCGCCACGTGGTCGTCCCCGGCCTGACCGACTCCGAGGAGGAGGTCGCCGGCGTGGGACGCATCATAGGCGACTGGGACAACGTGGTGGGGCTGGACCTGCTCCCCTACCACACCATGGGTGCGGTCAAGTACGAGCGGCTCGGCATCTCCTACCCGCTCGAGGGCGTGAGCGCCATGGAGCCCGCGCGTGCCAAGGAGCTGCGCGAGGTGGCCCTGCGCGCCCGCGCCGCACGCCGCGCCGAGCGCTCGAGGTAGCGCAGGGGCTGTCCCCCGGACCGAGCCCGCAGCATCGAAGATTGCCGGTAACGTGCGGCCCTGCATGCCGAGAAGGACGCAGGGCCGTCAGTTTTTGTCCCAATTCAGGCCAGGCGGACCGTATTTCTCGCTTGTGCGTTCTGTGGGGACCGCCCGAGGATGCACTACCGCACATTACCGGTAATGTGCGTTGCCGCGGGCGGTCCGACCAAGAATCCCGAGCGGCGCATGCGATGGTTTGAAGTTTTGCATGCATGGCTCGGGTTTCTCGTCCGTTTGGACAAAAAACCGGAGCGACGCGTGGCGAGAAGGACGCGTCGCTCCGGATTCTTGGCAGGGCCCGGCGGGGTCGGCCTACGCGCGCTCGGCGATCTCCTTCACCAGGCGCTCGGTCTTGTCCCAGCCGAGGCAGGCGTCGGTGATGGACTGGCCGTAGGTGCCGCCGGTCACGGGCTGGTTGCCGTCGACGAGGTAGGACTCCACCATGAAGCCGCGCACGAGGCCGCGGATGGTGTCGGAGCGGCTCATGGAGTCGAGCACCTCGTGGCAGATGCGAATCTGCTGGAACGGGCGCTTGCCGGAGTTGTCGTGGTTGCAGTCGATGATGGCGGCGGGGTTCTCGAAGCTCGCGGCCGTGTACTTCTCGGCAAGGCGCTCGAGGTACTCGTAGTGGTAGTTGGGGTAGTTGATGCCGTCCAGGCCCACGTAGCCGCGCAGCACCGCGTGCGCGAGCGAGTTGCCGGTCGTGGAGACCTCCCAGTTGCGGAAGATGAAGGTCTGGGGCTGCTGGGCGGCGTAGATGGAGTTGAGCATGACGTCGGTGGAGCCGCCCGTGGGGTTCTTCATGCCGACCGGCATGGGGACGCCGGAGGCCACGAGGCGGTGCTCCTGGTTCTCCACGGAGCGGGCGCCGACGGCGATGTAGGCAAGCACGTCGATGAGGTACTGGTAGTTGGTGGGATAGAGCATCTCGTCGGCCGTGAAGAGCCCCGTCTCCTCGACCACGCGAAGGTGCATGCGGCGGATGGCCTTGACGCCCTCGAGCAGGTCGTCGGCGGCCTCGGGGTCGGGGTTGTGGAGCAGGCCCTTGTAGCCCACGCCCTTGGTGCGCGGCTTGTTGGTGTAGACGCGCGGGATCACGACGAGGCGGTCCTTGACGGTCTCGGCGAGCTTGGCGAGGCGCGTGGCGTAGTCGAGCACGGAGTCCTCGCGGTCGGCCGAGCAGGGGCCGATGATGAGCAGCAGACGGTCGTCCTCGCCGCGCAGGACGGCGGACACGGCGGCATCGAAGGCGGCCTTGCGCTCCGCCATCTCGGAGGAGAGCGGCATCTCGGCACGGATGTCCTTGGGGATGGGCAGGAGACGCTTGAACTTCATGGACATGCGGAAACCTCCGTCTTGCTCGCGGGTCAACTCCCGCATTATCCGCAGGGCTCCCCCGCGGGGCAAGACGTCGTAAAGCGATGTTAAAACGCGGCCGTCCGGACGGCGCGGGGCTCAGCTGTACCCGAGCTCGGCCAGCTGCCGCTCGAAGTCGCCCTCGAAGGACGCGACCGTGCCGAAGCCGACGTTGATGATGCCGTCGCTCGCGCCGGAGGCGAGCGCCTGCACGCGCGAGGCCCGCGCGTCGCCCGAGACCAGGACCGTGAGGCTCGCGTAGCTGCTGTTGCGCAGGAAGTACTTCTCGCCCACCAGCACCCAGGCGACGTGGTCGCCGGCAAGGTCCGTCATCTCTCCCCTGAGCTCGGTGGAGGACCCGGTCGCCAGCAGGGCCCTGCGGGCGAGGTCGACCGCCGCGTCCACGCCGATGCCCCCCGATGCCACGTCCACCATGACCGCCCCTTCCGACGACGCCTGGGATGCCCCCATCTTTGCATATCGCTAAGATGGTGCCGGTCATATACCATGGCGCGTCGGCAGGCGGCAGGCGCGCGGCAAGAAGGAGGCGCCATCATGCCCTGCACCACCATCCTCGTCGGCAAGAGAGCAAGCTACGACGGGTCCACGATCGTCGCCCGCAACGAGGACTCCCCCGGCGGCCAGTTCGAGGCCAAGCGCTTCGTCGCCCGCGAGGCGCCCCAGGCCGGCTCCGTCTACAAGAGCGTGCTCTCGCACCTCGAGATTCCGCTGCCCGAGGGCGGCATGCGCTACACCGCCATGCCCAACGCCGACCTGCGCGAGGGCCTCTGGGAGGCCGCCGGCTTCAACGAGCGCAACGTGGGCATGAGCGCCACCGAGACCCTGACCTCCAACGAGCGCGTGCTCGCGGCCGACCCGCTCGTGGAGTACCGCGCCGCGCGCGGCACGGAGGGCGATAAGGACTTCGAGCCCGAGCGCCTGGGCGGCATCGGAGAGGAGGACATGGTCACGCTCGTCCTCCCCTACGCGACGAGCGCCCGCGACGGCGTGGAGCGCCTGGGAGAGCTGCTCGAGCGCTACGGCACCTACGAGATGAACGGCATCGCCTTCTCGGACGCCGACGAGATCTGGTGGCTCGAGACCGTGGGCGGCCACCACTGGATCGCGCGCCGCGTGCCCGACGACTGCTACGTCACCATGCCCAACCAGCTCGGCATCGACGACTTCGACCTCAACGACGCCTTTGGCGAGAAGCGCGAGTACCTGTGCTCGGCCGACCTGCGCGAGTGGATGGACGCCCACCACCTCGACCTCACGCTCGGCATGGGCGCCGGCCACTTCAACCCGCGCGACGCCTTCGGCAGCCACTCGGACGCCGACCACGTCTACAACACGCCGCGCGCCTGGGACATGCAGCGCTTCCTGAACCCGCACGCGGGTCCCTGGGAGACGGCCGCGCCGGGCGCGGACTTCGGACCCGAGAGCGACTGCATCCCCTGGTGTCGCGAGCCGGAGCGCAAGGTGACCGTCGAGGACGTGAAGTACGTACTCTCCCTGCACTACCAGGGCACGCCCTACGACCCCTACGGCAGCGGCCCCGCCTCCACGCGCGGCCTCTACCGCCCCATCGGCATCAACCGCAACTGCCAGCTCGCGGTGCTGCAGCTGCGCCCGCACGTGGACGAGAAGCGCGCCGCGCTGCAGTGGGTCTCGCTCGGCAGCAACGCCTTCAACGCGCTCGTGCCGTTCTACGCCAACGTGAGCGCCACGCCCGCCTACCTCGCCGACACCACCACCCGGGTCACCACGGACAGCTTCTACTGGGCGAACCGCCTCGTCGCCGCGCTCGCGGACGGCGCCTACGCGGCCTGCCTGCCGCACGTCGAGCGCTACCAGGAGCGCCTCACGAGCCGCTGCGCGGCGCTGGTGCTCGCCTGCGACGCCCAGGACGGCGACCTCGAGGCCTGCAATCAGGCGATCGCCGACGAGTGCCGTCGCGAGACGGACGACCTGCTCGACAAGGTGCTCTTCGAGGCGAGCATGCGCATGGGGAACGGCTTCTCGCGCAGCGACAACTAGGCCGGCCGGCGGGGCGTCCGCGGGGGAACGGTCACGCTTCGTCCCTATCGGGACGGATCTGACATGCGCCTCTGCGAGCCGGGGGCCGCGAGCGCGCGCCCGCGGCCCCCGGCCGACCGCCGGCCGACACAATCTGAAACCAACCGAACCCTCCGTTCCTCTCACCAGCGGCCGCAGACTCGTGGCAGCCAGCGGGAGATTCACGTAAGGGTCCGCGTGCTAGGCTCTCCGCCCACCCAATCGACGAGGAGGACCCATGGCACGCGAACGACTCGACGCCCCCGGGACCGGGGGCAGGACACGACACGCTGACAGACGGACGCGAGGGACGAGACAGAGGCGCCCCCTCCCCCTGCGCGCTCTCGCCCTGGTGATGGCGCTGGTCATAGCGCTGACCAACGCCCTCGTGCCGGCGCTCGGGGGCGCGTCGGCGGCGGAGACCGAGGACGGGGACCGCGTCTACCTCACCGTGGGCCGCTGGATCTACTACGGCGGAAGCGGGACCATGGGCACCTCCCGCATGAGCGTCAACGGCGAGGTGGCCTACTGCTCCGACCCCGAGAACGACTCGCCCACGTCGGGCTACTACACCCGCGAGCCCGTCCACCCGCGCGCGTCCGGGGGGAGCAGCAGGCCCGTCGCGAGCGTGGAGCGTACGATGTTCTACAGCTACGGCGGCCCCGGGTTCGACGCCGACTTCTGGCGCGACTGCATCGGCGGCACGGACGGAAAGGGGCGGCACTTCGCCGCCGGCAAGGACTGGGACGGCTCGAGCATAACCACCGACGAGTTCTATGCCTACGCCCACGTCCTTCTCGCCGAGCGCATGTGCAACAGCGCCTCCGACGCGCTCCACAAGACCTCGACCGACTTCAAGGAGTGGTTCTACTGGAACATCCTCGGCAGGACCTACGGCGGCGGGGCGACCAACCCCAACGCCGTCGGGCCGCAGATCGAGAAGATGAGCGTCCCCGACGGGTTCGAGGTCTATCAGCTGGACACCGGCTACAACTCGAAGTGGCACGAGGGGGACCGCTCGCAGATCGTGGTGACCTTCGAGTACAACCCCTACGTCGAGGTGAGCTTCACCAAGGTCTCGGCCGACGCGACGCTCACGAGCGGCAACGACGAGTACGCCTACGCGGGGGCGTCCTACGACATATTCGAGAAGGACGGCGGCAGGAAGGTCGTCTCGATAACGACTGACGATCGGGGGCACGCGAGCTGTAAGCTCAAGCCCAACACGAGCTACTACGCCGTGGAGACGACCGCCCCCAGGGGCTTCGTCAAGGGGACGGGGCGCGTCGACTTCAGGACGGGCTCGGGCGCGGGGTCGGTGTCGCTCTCGGACGAGCCGGGGACCCTGGAGCTCGTGGTCGCGAAGACCGACTCGGCGACGGGCGGCGCGGCCCAGCCCGGGGCGTCGCTTGCGGGTGCCGAGTACAAGGTCGTCGACGCCAACGGCGACACCCACACCGGCACCACCGACGAGGCGGGCCGCGTGAGCTTCGCCGGGCTCCCGCTCGGCACGGTGACGGTCACCGAGACCAAGGCGCCCGAGGGCTACCGGCTCGACCCCACGCCCCACGAGTACCACGTGGGCGCGGACGAGCTCCCCGAGGCGGGCGTCGTCACCCTCTCCCCCGCGGACGACTTCGCGGAGGACGTCATCGCCTTCGACCTCGACCTCGTCAAGTACAGCGACACGGGCGCCGAGGGCTCGGGGCTGCAGGACCCCGCCGTAGGCGTGGAGTTCCAGGTCATATCCAACACCACGGGAGACGTCGTGGCCACCCTCACGACGGACGAGAAGGGCTTCGCCACGACCGAGGGCGGCTGGTACGGCGAGGGCGAGCGACCCGAGGGGGTCAACGGGGCGCTGCCCTACGACGCCGGCGGCTACACCGTCCGCGAGGTGGCCTCGACCGCGCCCGACGACCACCTCCCCGCGGACGACTGGTCCGTCACCCCCGAGCAGATGGTCGACGGTGTCACGCTTCACTACATCGTCGACAACGCCTTCGCGAAGACACGGATCCAGGTGGTGAAGACCGACGCCAGGAGCGGCCAGGCCGTGCCGCTCGCCGGCTTCACGTTCCAGCTCCTGGACGCCGAGAAGAACCCCGTGTCACAGGACCTGTGGTACCCCAACCACGAGGTCATAAGCGAGTTCACGACCGACGAGTCCGGGCGGGTCACCTTCCCCGGCGAGCTCAGGCCGGGAACCTACTACATCCGCGAGCTCGCGGCGGTCTCGCCGTATCTGGTGGCCACAGAGGACGTCGCCTTCACCGTCGAGAGCTCGCCCGCGCCGGCGCCGGTCTCCGTCGTGACCTTCCCCGACGACCAGGCGACGGGGTCGGCGACCATAGCCAAGAGGTGCATGACGGGCGCATGGGAGAGCTCGGACGAGGTACTCGACGAGGGCTGCGACGACGCGCTCGCGGGAGCCGAGTTCGACGTCGTCTCGCTCGGCGACCTGACGTCGCCCGACGGCACCGTGCAGGCCGTGACGGGCGAGGTCGTGGGGCACGTGACGACCGGCGCGGACGGCACCGCCACAATCGAGGGGCTGCCGCTCGGGACGGGCGCGGCGACGTACGCCTTCGTCGAGACCGACCCGGCGCCGGGCCACGCGCTCGACCCGACCCCGCACGAGTTCACGGTCAGCTACGCGGACGACCACACGGCCGTCGTCACCGCCTCGGCGGACGCGTCGAACGAGCCGACGACGGTCAGGCTCGACAAGACGGTCCTGGGGACGGGAGAGCCGCTCGCGGGCGTCACCTTCGCGCTGTGGCGCGAGGACGGCGACGACGAGGCGGAGCGAGTCCCGCTCACCACCGGCGAGGACGGCTCGATCACGATGCGCCACCTGCTGCCCGGCGCCTACCACCTCGCGGAGGTGGAGACCCCCGACGGATACCTCTCGAGCGGCGAGACCATCACCTTCGTCGTCGACGAGCGGGGGCTGGTGGAGGGCTCGGCCAGCCACGCCATCGCGGTCGAGAACGACCGTACCAAGGTCGAGCTGTCCAAGCGCGACATCACCACCGAGGAGGAGCTGCCCGGCGCGCGCCTCACCCTGCTCGACGCGGACGGCGAGGTCGTCGAACGGTGGGTCTCGACCGACGAGCCCCACCTCATCGAGGCCCTCCCGACGGGTGCCTACACGCTCGTGGAGAAGATGACGCCGCACACCTACGACGAGGCGACGGCCGTCGAGTTCTTCGTCGAGGAGACGGGCGAGGTGCAGCACGTCGTCATGTACGACGAGCCGATCCGCGTCTCCGGGCAGCTGGACAAGCGCCAGGAGATAGCCGACCCCACGCGCCCGGGCACGGAGGCGGGCGCCACCACGGACGAGGGCGGGGCGAACCGCGCCGAGGTCTCCGTCTCCGACGACGGGAGCTACGAGTACTCCGTCGACGTGAGGAGCACGAGCACGACCTGGGTCGACGAGTTCACCGTCACGGACGAGCTCGAGGCGGCGCAGGACGGGCTGGCCCGGCTCACCGGCATCGTCACGCCCGTGGCGGGAGAGGACTACGACGGCCTGCTCAACGTCTGGTACCGGACCGACCTCACCCCGGCGGACCACGTCGACGGGAGCGGCGCCAACGCCACGCTCTCCGACGGCCACGAGAACCCCTGGCTCCGCTCGGAGGAGACGGACGAGACGCTGGGCGACGACGGTCGCGTGCTCTCCTACGAGGGCTGGAGGCTCTGGGCGGAGGGCGTGAGCGCCACCGAGGCGACCGAGCTCTCCGTCTCCGACCTCGACCTCGCCGAGGGCGAGAGGGTCGTGGCGGTGCGCCTCGAGTACGGTCGCGTGGAGGCGGGCTTCTCGACGCGGTCGGGAGACTGGGACCGCGATGACCTCAAGGACCCGCACGACGACGTCGACGACGTGGCGCACGCCCACGAGGGTGACGTGCTCGCGGGGACAGGCGAGGGCGCGGTGCGCTCGCCGCTGGTCGTCCGCATGCGCGTCACCGACGCCTACGGGGCGGGCACGCGGCTCACCAACCACGCCCGCGTCGACCTGTTCCGCAACGGAGGCGGCTCGGACGAGCTCGAGGCGCACGACAGCGACCGCGTCGAGCAGGAGCCCGTCGAGACGGTCATCCCGCTCCCGCGGACCGCGGACGCCGCGGCGCCCGCCCTGGGCGTGGCCGCGTTCGGGGTCGTCGCCCTGCTCCTCGGCATGAGGCGCCGGCCGCGCCGCTAGCCAGGAGGCACCGACGAGAAAGGCGGGAGGGGCCGCCAGGGTCCCTCCCGCCGCACATGCTCCCGGAGCCGCCCGGGTCTCTCGCCCGCCGCCTAGAAGGCCGCCTGGACGCTCTCGCCGAAGGTCTCCTCCAGGTACGCCTTGAAGTCGTCGGTCTTGAGCACGTCGACGAGCGCGGCGATGCGCGGGTCGTCCTCGAGCTCGGGACGCGTGACGATGATGTTCACGTACTGCTCACGGATGGCGGTGGACTCGGCGTTCTCGACGGCGACCGCGTCCTCGATGCGGAAGCCGGCGTCGATGGCGTAGTTGCCGTTGATGATCGAGAAGTCGACGTCGGCGAGCGTCGCGGGGAGCACCGCCGCCTCCTGCTCCAGGATCTCCAGGTTGTGCGGGTTGTCGACGATGTCCTTCGCGGTGGCCTCGTAGCCGGCCGCCTCGTCGAGCGTGATGAGGCCGAGGTCCTGCAGCAGCATGAGCGCGCGGCCCTCGTTCGTGGGGTCGTTGGGCACCGAGATGACGGCGCCGTCCGCGACGGAGTCGATGTCGCTCGACTTGCCCGGGAAGACGCCCATGGGCTCGTAGTGGATGCCGGCGACGTTCACGAGGTCGGAGCCGTTCTCCTCGTTGTAGTTGTCGAGGTACTGGATGTGCTGGTAGTAGTTGCAGTCCAGGTCGCCGGTGACGGTGTCGGCGTTGATGCGCGGGTAGTCGGTCATCTCGCGCACGTCGAGCGAGACGCCCTGCTCCTCGAGCAGCGGCGCGGCGAAGTCGTTCAGGATCTCGGCGTGGGGACTCGGCGTCGCGCCGATGACGAGCGGCTCGGAGGCCGTCTCGGCGGAGTCGGAGCCCTGCTCGGCGGGGGCGCCGCCGCAGGCGGCGAGCGGAACGGCCGTCAGCGCGGCGGCAGCGGCGAGGAGCGAGCGACGGGTGATGGAGAGGTTCGACATGATGGCGTTCCTTTCGGACGAGGTTACTGGATTCGGTGGTCGACGCGGCGCGCGACGAGGTCGCAGACGCTCTGGATGATCTGGACCATGGCGATCAGGATGATCACCGCGGCGACCATGACGTCGGTCTGGTAGCGGTAGTAGCCGTATCGGATGGCGATGTCGCCCAGGCCGCCGGCTCCGATGGCGCCCGCCATGGCGGTGTAGCCCAGGACCGAGATCAGCACGACGGCGACGCCGCGCACGATCGAGGGCAGCGCCTCGGGCAGGAGCGCCGAGAACACGATGCGCGGGGTGCTCGCGCCGCAGGCCTCGACGGCCTCGACGCTCTCGCGCGGGACCTCGGCGAGCGACTGCTCGATCATGCGCGCGATGAAGGGCGACGCGGACAGCACGAGCGGCGGGATCGTGCCCTGGATGCCCGAGCCCGTGCCCATGACGAGGCGCGTGAACGGGATGATGAACACCATGAGCACGATGAACGGGAACGAGCGGAGGATGTTGACCACCCAGCCGAGCACCGCGTTGAGCACGGGCATGGGACGCAGCGACCCCGGCGCGGTCAGGTAGAGCACCACGCCCAGGGCGAGGCCGATCACGTAGGAGATGGCCGTCGGGACGAGCACCATGACGACGGTAGAGCCCGTGCCCTCCACCAGGAGCTCGCCGTACTCGGCGAGAAACGCACTCAGAGCATCAAGCATCCCAATCAACCCTCTCGAGAAGCACCTTGGCGGCCTGGGACTGGGGGTCGGCGAAGACGTCGGCGACGCTGCCGCGCTCGACGACGCGCCCGTGCTCGAGCACCGCGACGTTGCGGCAGATCTTCTCGACCACGCCCATGGAGTGCGTGATCACGATGACCGTGACGCCGGTCTCGCGGTTGATCTGGCGCAGGAGCTTGAGGACGGTGTTGGTGCTCGCCGGGTCGAGGGCGCTCGTCGCCTCGTCGCAGAGGATGTACTCGGGGTCGCACGCCAGGGCGCGGGCGATGGCCACGCGCTGCTGCTGACCGCCGGAGAGCTGGGACGGGTAGGAGTCGGCGCGGTCGCGCAGGCCCACCATGTCCAGCAGCTCCAGCGCGCGCTCGCGGTTCTCCGCCGTGACGCGGCCGGTCGCCGCCTTGTACGGGAAGCACACGTTGGCGAGCACCGTCTTCTGGGCGAGAAGCCCGAAGTTCTGGAAGATCATCGCCACGCGGCGGCGATAGCTGCGCAGCGCGGCGCCCGTGAGGCCCGTGACATCCTCGTCGTCCACGAGGATCCGGCCGGAGTCCGGGCGCTCGAGCAGGTTGATGCAGCGCACGAGCGTGGACTTGCCGGCGCCGCTCATGCCGATGATGCCCATGATGTCGCCGTCGACGACGTCGATGGAGACGTCGTCCAGGGCATGCGGCGCGTCCGGCGCGCTGCCGTAGGTCTTGGTGAGGTTCTGTATCTGGATCATGCGCGAGGCTCCGCTCGATGACGTGGGTGGGAGGACGCCTCCCGCCGGAGACGACCTAGTGAAGGCGCCCGGTCTCCCCGTCCGTGCGACGTGCGCACGACACGGCAGAGTGCCCGGGCTTGGGCATCTCCATGACCATCATCATCGTGATATGTGCGACAGCGCTCTTCATGCTGGATACGTTAGCACAAACGACACAATGCGGGCGAGGGGTCGTGCCGGCGGGCCCTAGTCCTTCTGGCGGCCCTGGACGATGACGCCGGCCACGGCCAGCACGATCGTGCCGACGAGGATCGCCGTGCCGTTCGCCGCGGCGAAGTCGCCGCCGATATAGGCGGAGAGCGCGTCGAAGGTGGCGGTGGCGTCGCCGGGAACGGCGAGGGCGGCGAGCGCCGGGAACGCGAGCCCCGCGGCGAGGAGGTTGGGCGCCACGAACGTCGCGCCGGTCCAGGCGGTGCCCAGGCGCACGGCGAGGTCGGACCAGTGGGCGGCGGCGAGGCCCAGGAGCACGCCCGCCACCACCATGATCACGCCGAGGAAGTCGGCGGCCTCGGAGGGCAGCAGCATCGTGACCACGAACCCCAGCGCCGCGCCCGCGGCAAAGCCCACGAGGAAGACGCCGGCCTTGTAGACGAACTTGGACAGCAGCGCCGCGATCACGCCGAGCACGGCGGCGACCACGAACGAGACCATCGAGCCGTCCGTGGACGAGAGCGCGACGTTGAACACGCCGAGGAACACGAGCAGGCCCAGCACCACGTAGAACAGGCGCTTCCCGAAGAAGCAGGCCAGGGCGCCGACAGCGATGTTGACGAGCAGGTAGACGATCGCGAGTTCCATGTTCTTCTCCGTTTACTCGAAGTGGTCGTCGGGCAGGTACTTGGCGAAGGGGCCGCGATGGGACGTGTCGACGCCGGCGCAGCCCACGGCATAGGCGAACCCAAGCATCATGATGAGCGGCGGGGCAACCATGGAGACGTAGACCACCACGACGACGGGGCCCATCAGCGAGTCCGCCGCGTCGGGCAGGAGCACGGGCAGGGCGGCGAGCAGTATGAAGGCCAGCGCGAGCAGGCCGATCGCCAGGCAGAGGCGCTTGGCGACGCGGCCCACGAGGATCTTCTTGAACCACATGAGCGCGATGCCGAGCAGCACGCCGATGGCGTAGAGCAGAAGCGGCGCGGCGGCGACCACGCCGAGCTGCACGAGCGGCGAGTCGCCGATGGCCGCTGCGACCACGTCGAACTCGGTCAGGTGGTACCAGGCGAGAAACGCGCAGCATGCCACCGCGACGACGACCCACGCGACGAGGTTTCCGACAAACGTCGATTTCTTCAAATCGGGCCCCCAGACGGGACGGAGGGGTATGCTTTCCCCGAGCGAACGGAAATAACCGGGTCATTATACCCCCGACCTGACCCTCGCCCGAGGAGGGACCATGACGGACTCAACCAGCTCGACCACCGCCACCGACGCACGGCGCCCCCTGCGAAAGCGGCTCTACTCGCTCGGCGAGGAGATCGCCAACTCGGTGAGCCACGGGGTCGGCGTCCTTCTCGGCATCGCCGCGCTCGTCCTGCTCATCGTGATGGCCGTCTCGCACGGCGGCGGCGTGCGACTTGCTGCCGCCATCATCATGGGCGTCTCGCTCATCGTCGAGTACCTCTTCTCCACGCTCTACCACGCGCTCGCGCCCGAGAAGGCCAAGGCGGTCTTCCGCGTGCTCGACCACTGCGGCATCTACCTGCTCATCGCCGGGAGCTACGCGCCCTTCTCGCTGGTAACGCTGGCCGATCGCGGCGGGCTCGTGCTGTGCTGCGCGGTATGGGGCGTGGCCGTGGTGGGCATCGTCGCCGAATGCCTGCTGCGCGAGCGCCAGCCCGCCTGGCTCACCGCGCTGATCTACGTCCTCATGGGTTGGCTCGTGGTCTTCCACATCGGCGACCTCTGGGAGCTCCTGGCGCCGCCCGCGTTCTGGCTGCTTCTGGCCGGCGGGCTCAGCTACACGGTAGGCGCGGTCTTCTACGCCATCAAGAAGGTGCCCTACCTGCACTTCGTCTTCCACCTGTTCACGCTTGCCGGCAGCGTGTGCATCACGCTCGCCGCGCTGCTGTTCGTGGTGTAGGCGCTCGTCCGACCCCTCCCTCGACGGGTTTGGGTTCGAATTTCCCCTCCCAGAGGCCTCATTTATCAAACTATGAATCAGTTATCTGCTTTTTTGCAGAAATGAAACTAATTCGGACGCCGCGGCGAACCCAAACCCGAAAACGGTTTGGGTTCGAGAATGAGCCAAATTCTTCAAATCAATCAACTTTGCAACTTGTTACCTGCGGTTTTGCGGAAAGTGAGCCTCGCGTCCCCCACTTTCCGAACCCAAACCCTCAACGCGGGCTTCGACGCGCCGCCGCAGCGCTAAGATGGTCGGCGACAAGAACCGCTACGCCCAGGGAGGACGCATGATCGACGAGCAGCTCAAGCGCGAGGTGGACGCCTACGTTGACGAGGTCTGGGAGGACGTCGTGGCCGACATGGACCGCCTCGTGCGCCACGACTCCGTGGAGGACCTCGAGCACGCGGAGCCCGGCAAGCCCTGGGGCCCGGCCGCAAACGACGCCCTCGTCGAGGCCGAACGCATGGCCAAGCGCCTGGGCCTTAAGGTCACCGACCTCGACGGCTACCTGGGCTTTGCCGACGTCCCCGGCGCCTCCGGTCCCGAGCGCTACGTCGCCACGATCGCCCACACCGACATCGTGCCCACCGGCGAGGGCTGGAACTTCCCGCCGCTCGCCGTCACGCGCAAGGACGGCATGCTGATCGGCCGCGGCGTGGCCGACGACAAGGGCCCCTTCGTGCTCTCGCTCTACGCCGCCCACTTCTTCGCCCGCCGCGCGGCGGCCGGCAACGAGCTCCCCTACACCCTGCGCTGCATCATCGGCAACAACGAGGAGACCGGCATGGGCGACGTGCCGTACTACCTCGAGCGCTACCCCGAGCCGCTCTTCTGCTTCTCCCCTGACGCCGAGTTCCCGCTCATCTGCGGCGAGAAGGGCCTCTACGGCGGCGAGTTCACCTCGGGCGCCGTGGCTGGCGAGAAGATCGTGGAGCTTTCCGGCGGCACCGTCTCCAACGCCATCCCCGGCAAGTCCACCGCGCTCGTGCGCGCCGACGCTGCCACGCTGACGGGCGCGGAGCGCATCGAGGTCGAGCCCGCCGGCGACGGCCTCGCGCGTGTCACGGCCACTGGCATCGGCGGCCACGCCTCGATGCCCGCCGGCAGCGTCAACGCGATCGGCGTGCTCGCGCGCTACCTGCTGGCCAACGACCTCGCGGGCGAGGGCGAGCGCAGCTTCCTCGAGCTTCTCGTGACCCTCACCGAGGACGCCTACGGCCGCGCCGCCGGTGTCGCCGCCACCGACGACAAGTTCGGCGACCTCACGCTCGTGGCGGGCGTCGTGCGCACCGTGGACGGCCACTTCACGCAGACCGTGGACTCGCGCTTCCCCACCTCCACCACCGCCGATCAGATCACCGCCCGCCTCACCGAGCTGGCCGCGACCCACGGCTGCACCTACGAGGCCGGACGCGGCGAGAAGCCCTTCTACATCAGCCCCGAGAGCCCGGAGATCCACGCCCTTCTCGACACCTACGCCGAGTACACCGGCCGCGAGGGCAGGGCGTTCACGATCGGCGGCGGCACCTACGCGCGCCACTTCCAGCGCGCCTGCGCCTTTGGCCCGCAGGACCCCGCCGACGAGCTGCCGGAGTGGGTCGGCGGCGAGCACGGCCCCGACGAGGGCGTCTCTGAGGAGGCCATGCGCCGCGCGCTCAAGATCTACATCGTCTCGATCGCCCGCCTGATGGAGCTCGAGCTGTAAACCATACGCAACCCCAGGGCAGGGGCAAGGTCCGGCGCTCAGACAGCTTGCCGAGAAGGACACTCGGCAAGAACTCGCGGCGGACCTTGCCCCTGCCTCCGTAAGCAGAGGGTCTACGCGCGCATCTCCTCGGTGTCGGAGGCGATGTCGCGCGCGATGCGGTGGAGCTGTCGGTCGTTCTCCAGCGCGTCGGCGGTCTTCTCCGGCAGGTAGACCGAGAGGCGCCCGCCGAGCGTGTGGAACGTCGCCCAGCCCTCGGCGTCCACCACCACGTCATCCTGCTCGCCGATGACGCAGCTCCAGGTCTCGCCTGCGTGGCCAGCACCCACGCACATGCGCTTCTCGCCGCCGTCGCGGTCGGTGAGGACCACGGCCACGCCGCTACCCGGGTGCTCGGCGTCGCCCTCGCGCGTCCAGCCGATCACGTCCGGCGCGTCGAGGAAGTCGTGCTGCGTGCCGTAGGCGAGGCGGCGGCGGATCTCCATCAGCAGCGGCAGCTCGCGCACCGCCGGGATGTTGCCGTCGTTGGGCATGCCGTAGAGGTCGCCGTAGAAGACGCAGGGATAGCCCGCCTCGCGCAGCAGGATGAGCGCGTAGGCGGCGGGCTTGAACCAGGTCTGAACGAAGGACTGCAGCGCCTGGCCCGGCTGCGTGTCGTGGTTCTCGGCAAAGGTCACGGCGTGCACCGGGTCGCGCTCCACGAGCGTGCCCGAGAAGATCTTGGAGAGGTCCACGTCGCCGTTGGAGCAGCTCGCGCGGTAGAGGTTGTAGTGCAGCGGCACGTCGAAGAGCGAGAGCGCGCGCTCCTCGCCCAGGTAGGCCGTGAGCTCGTCGGCGGTGCGGCCCCAGTACTCGCCCACCGTGAAGAGCTCCTTGCCGGCGTGCTTGCGCACGGCGTCGAGCCAGCGCAGGTAGAAGCCGCGGTCGATGTGCTTGAGCGCGTCCAGCCTGAAGCCGTCCAGCCCGCACGCGTCCACGTACCAGCAGCCCCAGCGCACGAGCTCGTCGAAGACGCGCGGGTCGTTCACGTCCACGTCCGCACCCATGAGGTAGTCGTAGTTGGCGTTCTCGGTGCGATCCACGGCGCCGTCCCAGTGCTTGCCGTCAAAGAGGAAGATGGCCTTGCGCTTGGCGCGATCGTCCCAGTCCACGCCATGGAAGCAGGTCCAGTCCCAGGTGAAGTCAGAGTGGGCGCCCGCGCGGCCGGGGAACGAGAAGCGCGTCCACGCGGAGATCGTCTGCGCGTCGCCGAGCACGAGCTCGCGGTTGCTGGACTGCACCTCGCGCGCCACCACGTCCTCGCAGCCGTCGGCGCCGAGGCGCTGGTTGAGCACGATGTCCGCGAGCGCCTGGATGCCGTTTGCCTGCAGCGCGCGCACCGCGGCCTCGTACTCCGCACGGGTGCCGTACTTGGTGCGAACGGTCCCCTTCTGGTCGAACTCGCCGAGGTCGTAGGTGTCGTAGACGCCGTAGCCCACGTCCTCGGCGCCCTTCTCGGCCTTGTAGGCGGGCGGCAGCCAGACGGCGGTGATGCCCTGATAGGCGAAGTCGGCGGCCTGCTCGGCGATGCGGCGCCAGTGCGAGCCGTCGGCGGGCAGGTACCAGGAGAAGCCCTGGAGCATGGTTCCGTTCGTCATGATTCCTCCGTGAGGTCGGGCCCGGACACGAGCGCGACGCCGGCGGCGGCGGCGAGCTCCTCGGGCGTTGGCTGGCGGTCGATGCGATAGGCCAGGTAGACGCACGTGGCCATGAAGACGATGTCGAGGACGAGGTCGAACGTGAGGCCAAAGACCCCGCGCTCCGCCACGTGGCCGACGGCCTGCACGAGGTCGAGCGCCAGCGCCAGGGCAGCGAGCACGAGAAACGGCCTGATTCTCTGCGGGCGGTTGGATCCCCAGACGCCGAGCGCTCCCACGCCGACTGCGAGGCCCGCGGCGAGGCCGCCGACCACGAGCAGGCCGTAGAGCGTGCCCGTCACCCTCACGGGGATGCCCGAGATCACGGCTCGCTCGCCCTCGCCGTAGACGACGAGCGCCGCGCCGATCACGGCGACCACCACGACGGTGAGGACGCCCTTCAGGATGATGAGCTCGGAGAGCAGGTGCAGGACGCGCTGGTGGCGCGAGCGGAGGAACGTCTCGCCCTGGACGCCCTGGTCGTGCTCCTCCTTGACCTTGTCGGCCAGGCGCGAGCAGATCAGCACGTAGACGATCGTGGTGGTGAGGACGATGGGATTGAACAGAATGAACGTGCCCATGCCCCAGCCCCAGACGATCGCCACGAGCACGGCCAGGCCCACGAGGTAGCACAGGAACCGGTACGGCCCCACGCGCGCGGAGTTGTTGGACGCGGCGAGCCCGAGGGCGGCCGTGAGGAGGAGCAGCCCGGCCACGACGAGGATCATGACGCCGAAGGTGACCGACGCCCACAGGTCGCTCCCGCCGAGCACGCCCGGCACGAGCACGAGCAGGCCGCCGACGAGGGCGAGCGCCCCGATGCCACCCATGAGCAGGGAGACCATCCGCAGCACCGCCTGCGTGGGCGTGCGCGGGACAGACGGCTCGAGGTCCTCCATGCGCCTCCCTTCGAACGTGGCGGACGTAGGGAGTATACCCGAGCGCCCGTCCTTCTCGCCGGGCGCCCGCTAGGCGAGACGGGCCCTAGGACAGCTTGACGCCGCCGAGCCAGCCGCAGAGCGGCGTGGCGAGCGCGCTGTAGTGGCTCACCCAGCTGGAGAGGCTCGTCGTGCGGATGTAGCCGATGTTGTCCATCACGGTGCCGCTGTCGATGCAGACGCCGATGTGGCCGTAGATGCGGCCGGCAGCGCTGTCGGGCGAGACGTTCACCGCGACGATCATGCCCGGCTGGGCGTTGGAGGGCGACGTGCCGCACCAGCTGTAGTACATGTCGTCGGCGTTACCCCAGAACGAGCCGATGCCGGCGTTCTGGAAGACGTTGGTGACCCACGCCGCGCACAGGCCGCTGCCCGGGGAGGGCGTGGAGTAGCAGGCGTTGATCACGCGCGCGAGCGAGCCGGAGCCCGAGACCACCGTGTTGCCGTGGCCGCCGGAGGGGCGGGAGCCGCCCTGCTGCTGCATCTGCTCGGCGAGCTGCTGCGCGGCGAGAAGCTCGGCGTCGCGCTTCTCCATGAGCTCCTGGACCTCGGCGGAGAGGTTGTCCACGAGCTCCTGGGACTCGATCTGCTTGGCGCGCGCCTCCTCGAGCTGGGCACGCTGTTCCTCCTGGAGCTCCTCGAGCTCGGCCTTCTGCTCCTCGAGCTCGGCCTTCTGGGTCTCGAGCTCGGCCTTCTCCTCCTCGAGCTCAGCCTTGAGCTGGCGCACCTCGTCAATCATCTCGCGGTCGGACTCGGTGACCTTGTCGAGGTAGTAGATGTTGCTCGTGAACTCGTCGAACGTCGCGGACGAGAGCAGCAGGTCGAGCGTCGAGAGCGGGCCGGCCTTGTAGCTGGCGCTCATGCGGTCTCCGAGGACGCCCTGCTTGTGCTCGATCTCCAGCTGCTTCTGGTCGATCTCGTCCTGCTTCTGGTCGATCTGGGCCTGCTTCTCCTCGATCTGCCCGGAGACGTCGGCGACCTTGGCGGTGGTGGCGGAGAGCTGGGTGGCGATCTTCTCGTACTCGGCGGCGATGCGGTCGAGCTCCTCCTGGGCCTGGTCGTAACTCAGCTGGGCGGCGTCGAGCTTCTCCTGGGTGGTCTCGGCGGAGGCGATGCCGGGGAAGAGCGTGGTGCAGAGGCCGGCGGCGATGAACAGGCGCAGGGCGTCGCGCCTCGTGACAGAGCGCGGGGTGATGCCGGCGTCCTGGGGGGTGATGCGGGTACGGGACATGGAGTCTCCTCGTGTGTGAATCGGCTGCGTTCGCGAAACTCTCCGCACTATTCTAGCCACAATTCAGCTCGGACACGAGACCCACACGAGCCTTGGGACAAGGCGCGGCCGACGGCCCGCCCGGGCCGCTCAGCGGTTCTCGATGCGTGCGACGTTGCCCACGGTGATGGTGATGCGTCCCTCGGCGTCCGTCGAGAAGTCCAGGTAGCCGGGGCGCTCCGCGAGCTCGGAAGGAAACGAGATCTCCACGCCGGTGTCGGTGCGGATCTTGTGGCTCCGGGTGAGCCGGTTGGCCACCCCGCGCCGCACGGGCGCCTCCTCGGGCAGCTTGGCCTCCTGGACGCGCTCCTCGAAGCGCTCGGCGACGTCCGGGCGCTCCGCGAAGACCGTGCGCCCCACCTCCGCGGGCGAGAAGGACTCCTCCACGTCGGCGCTTCTCGCCACAGCGGCCTTGACGCGTGCGGCCTCCACCGCCGGCTCCAGGCCGAACTCCTCCGCCACGTCGCGGACGATGACGCTGACCTCGTCGATGACCTCGTGGCTGGAGGCCTCGCTCGTGCACTGCAGGAAGCGCTCCGGGATGATGCTCACGCACTCCCCGCCCACGGCGCGCTCCTTGTCGTGGAAGTCGATCGCGCCGGTCTCCGCGTCCACGAGCAGGTAGGACGCGACCTTCTGCGAGGGGTTGGGCAGCGTCGCGTCGACGCGGGCGATGTCGTTGGCGTCGCCGGCGACCTCGTGGACGAAGGCCTGGCGACGCGGCAGCAGCATGACCGAGAAGAACCTGCGGCCCGCCGGACCGTCGAAGGAGGGGCCGGCGTCCTCGCCGTCCTTCTCGCCCGTGGCGTCGGTGTCGGTGAAGTCGGCGACGAGCAGGTCGCACTGCTCGAGGTCCTCCGTGCGGCGCAGCTCCTCCCAGAACCACTGCGCGATCTCCGTGGAGAACTCGACGAACTCGCGCTCGCCGGCGAGGTAGCGCTGGAGCTCGGCGGCAAAGCCGGAGTCCGGCGCGAACGCCCCGTGGCGGCTCTCCGCGTTGGCCGAGATCTTGCGCAGGTGGCGCTGGACGAAGGAGCGCGTGGCGCGGACCGTGAGGTCGAGCGGTCGCTCCGAGAGGTACGCGGAGCCGGAGTCGAAGTCGAAGACGTGCAGGATCGCGCGGTCTACCTTGAGCATGGGGTCCCTTTGCGGAATCGTCGGTCGGTTGCGGTCAACCATGATAGCGCTGGGCGCCGCCTGCGCGCCACGCATCCGCTCGCGTGCCCCCGCGTGCTTAGGAATCCGGGGTAGTTGTAGGGCCGCACGGATTTCTTGCTTAGGAAGACGGGGTGGTTGTAGGTCAGATGACGGCCGCGCGCTCGGAGATTCCGGAAAACCGCAGGTCGCGAAAACCAGAGCGTGTACGAATGCGAGCTGAACGCGGGCCTCGACGCTCCCAGACCTACACTTACCCCAGATTCTTAAGCAGGAAGTTCTTCTCGCCCTGCAACTACCCCGAATTCGTAAGCACACGGGACATGGAGGGGCGCGGGCGAGAAGGGCCTCGGTTGATACGAAAGCGGGCGACGGACCAGGAGGCCCGCCGCCCGCGGCAGCTCGGTCGGAGCCGGCACCTACTTGCCGTCCTCCTCGCGCTCGAGCGAGGGGATCTTGTCGCGGAACTCGTTCTCCGTGGCGTTGGCGTGCGGCGACTTCTTGGCGTAGCGGCGCACCGCGGCAGCGGTCTTGTTGATCGCCTGGAGCGTACCGGCGCCGGCGACGCAGCCGCCCGGGCAGGCCATGCCCTCGAGCAGGTAGCCGGGGTACTTGCCCTTGACGGCGTCCTTCATCATCTTGCGGCAGTTCTCCAGGCCCTCGGCGTTCATGACGTTGACCTCGCGCTCCGGGTCCAGGACCTTGATCGCGTTGACCACGGCGCTGGCCACGCCGCCCGCGACCGCGAAGCCGCGGCCGTCGGCGGAGGCGACCTCGAAGTCAGAGCTGCCCTCGCCCTCGAGCTTGGTGTACTCGTCGATGCCGCGGGCCTTCATCATGCCCGCCATCTCCTCGAACGTGAGGACGAAGTCGACCTCGGAGCGGACGGAGGCGCGCATGGCCTCGAGCTTCTTGGCCGAGCACGGGCCCACGAAGACGATCTTGGCGTCCGGGTGGCGCTGGCGCAGGAGGCGCGCGGTGAGCGTCATGGGCGTGAGGGCCATCGAGATGCAGTTGGCGTGGTCGGGGAACTCGGTCTTGGCCATGACCGACCAGGCCGGGCAGCAGGACGTGCCCATGAACGGGATCTTCTCGGGCACCTCCTCCATGAAGTCCTCGGCCTCCTGGACGGTGCAGAGGTCGGCGCCCACGGCGACCTCTTCCATGCCGGAGAAGCCGAGCATGGTGAAGGCCTGGCGCAGCTTGTCGACGTTGCCCTTGCCGCCGAACTGGCCGACGAAGGCCGGGGCGACGGCGGCGATGACCTGGTCGCCGCGGTTGATGGCCTGGATGACCTGGAAGATCTGGCTCTTGTCGGCGATGGCGCCGAAGGGGCAGTTGATCAGGCACTGGCCGCAGGAGACGCACTTCTCGTAGTCGATCTGGGCGCGGCCGTGCTCGTCGGAGCCGATGGCGTGCATGCCGCAGGCGTCGGCGCAGGGGCGCACGTGGTGCTGGATCGCGTGGTAGGGGCAGGCGTTGAAGCACATGCCGCAGTGGATGCACTTCTCCTGGTCGATGTAGGCCTTCTTGTCCTTGAAGGTGATGGCGCCCTTGGGGCAAATCTCGCGGCAGGGGTGGGCAAGGCAGCCCTGGCAGGCATCGGTCACGCGGTAGACGTTGTCCTCGCACGCGTTGCACGCGAACTTGATGACGTTGATCAGGGGCGGCTCGTAGTAGGTCTCGGGGACCGCGGCGTCGGCGAGGCCGTCGGTCAGGCTCTCGCGCTTGTCGACGCCCTGCAGCGGCAGGCCCATGGCCAGGCGGATGCGCTGCTCGACGATCGCGCGCTCCAGGAAGACGGACTCGCGGTAGGTGGCCACGTCGCCGGGGATGATCTCGTACGGGAGGTCACGGATCTTGCGACGGGTGGCCTTCTCGTCGTCGTCCTTCATATCGTAGGCGATCTTGGCCACGCTGGAGAACACGTTGCGGCGGATCTCGGTCAGGTTGGTGTACACGCCACGCATGGTGTCGGCCATGGTTGCCCCTCTCCCGGCTCTCTTCTCCCTTGTCCGGCGCTTCCCCTCAGAGGCGCCTCTAACAGATTAGTATCGCACACGTTGGCGGCTTCTCGCCGAAGGGGGCGGCGGGCGGCGCGGGGGATTTCCCCGCCGCGACGCCGGGCGTGGGTCCGGCCGCGGCGCCGGCCGCGACGCGAACCGTCGCCCCCCCCCCCGCAGAGACGGCGTGCGGGGCCAAGGCGACGGTTTGCCGAGAAGAACCGTCGCGAATCCCCCGCAATGCTGCCGCGCGGGGGATTCGCGACACCTCCGACCAGACGGCGCGTCAGGCACATGCCGACTGTGCCAGACACGTCTGACGTCAGTGGCACACGTGCCAGGCACGTCTGACGTCAGTGGCGCGCCCGCGCCTCCGGGGGCGGGGACGGCCAGAGGCGCTCGGGCCAGGCGGTCTCAAGGCGCAGGAGCTCGCCGGACACGGGATGGACCACCTCCTCGCGCCAGGCGTGCAGCAGCAGGCCCTCCGTCCTTCTCGCCCCGCCGTAGAGCTCGTCGCCCACGATGGGAAACCCCATCGAGGCGAGGTGCACGCGAATCTGGTGGCGCCTGCCGGTGAGGAGCTCAACCCTCAGCAGCGAGCGCCCGCCCGAGCTCGCCACGCGCCGCACGCGCGTCTCGGCGGGCTTGCCCTGCCCCGGCCGGCAGGCGCGCATGCGCCGGGCGTCGTGGCGGTCGCGCCCGATGGGCCGGTCGATCAGCCGCTCCCCGCCCGGGAACGCCCCGCGCACCACCGCGAGGTAGGTCTTGTTCATGGCATGGCCCGCGACCTGCGCGTCGAGCGCCGGCTGCGTGGCGCGGTCGAGCGAGAAGAGCACGAGCCCCGTGGTTCCCACGTCGAGGCGCTGCACGGCCTGCGGGCGCGCCTCCGGGCGGCCCTCTGCCGCGAGGTGCTCCGCCACGACGTCCGTGAGCGTGCGCGCGCCGGTGCCGTCCCCGTGCACGAGCATCCCCGCCGGCTTGTCGCAGGCGAGAAGGACCTCGTCCTCGTAGATGATGCGCGCGCCGTCCACGCCGCCCCCCTTCGTCCCCACCAGCATACCCGTGAGGGGCGTCAGGCGGGCGCGGCGCGGGCGCGGGCGGGCGCGGCCCCGAGGGCGCAAGGCAGCCCCCAAGTGTGACAGTATCGTAAGTTCCGCCGCTCACCTGCCCTTTTACCGCCCCTCACCTCCTCGGACGCCCCGCCCGGGATGGCGCGCCGCACGCCGATGGTCTACGCTCGGCCCATTCGTTCAGCCGGCCTTCAACCTGCCGAGAGAGGCGGACCCACCATGACGCGCGACGACCTCAAGATGAAGCTCCCCCATGCGGAGGGGGAGGACGCCCCCGACGCCGAGGAGGACGTCGAGGAGCGGCTCGCCCTCGAGAGCCTCCAGCGGCACCGCCGGGCGCGGCGGCGCAAGAAGGTCATCGCGGCGGGCGTCGTGGGCGGCATCGTGGTGGCCGCGGGAATCGCCTGGGCGGTCCTGACCTCGGCGTCGAGCCAGCCCGCGGAGGAGGCCCCGCTTCAGACGATCCCGCTCATGCGCGAGGAGTTCTCCGAGTCCGTGCAGGCCACGGGGACGGCTCAGCCGCTCACCTCCGTGGTGGTGACGCCCAAGGCCGACGGCGTCATCGCGTCCGTGGACGTGGCGCTCGACGACGCCGTGGCCGAGGGCCAGGTCCTTCTCACCATCAAGAACGACGAGCTCGACCGCGCTGTCAAGCAGGCCGAGCTCGACCTCAGGACCAAGCGCGCCGAGAACGACGCGGTGCAGAAGGCCTACAACGAGCTCTACTACGCGGACGAGGTGGACAAGGACGCCCTCGCCGCCAAGCTCATCGAGCTGGAGACCTCCCGCCTCAACCTGGAGATCGCCCAGGACGCCTACGACGACGCCGTCGCAACGGCCGCCGGGCGCACCGTCAAGGCGCCGGCGTCCGGCTCCGTCGTGGCGCTGAACGCCGTCGCGGGCGCGGCCGTCGGCGCGGGCGGGACGACGTCCTCCGGCGCGGAGGGCGGCGGCTCGGGCCCGCTCGTGCAGATCGCCGACCTGTCCCAGATGACCGTCAAGGTGCAGGTGAACGAGGTCGACATCTCTCGCATCGCCGTGGGGCAGGCGGCACGCGTGACCTTCTCGGCGCTCCCGGGCACCATGCTCGACGCACAGGTAACGCGCATCTCCACCACGGCGGCGGCCGACCCCTACGGCGGCTCCGGCGGGGTGGTCACCTACGACGTCGAGCTCCTCATTCCCGACCCCGCGCCCGAGCTCAAGCCCGGTATGACGGCGAGCGTGGAGATCCTCATGCAGAGCGTGCCCGACGCGCTCACCGTGCCCGTCTCCGCGCTCATGACCGACGACGGCGTCTCGTACTACGTCTACGTGATGAGCGACCCCGAGACCGAGGCCGTGGAGCGGCGCGACGTGAGCGTGCCCGCGCAGAGCGACACCACGGCCGTGATCGAGGGCGACGTGTCCGAGGGCGACCTCGTGGTGCTCGACCCGTTCTCCGTCGACCCGACGTCCGCCGGGGGCGACGCGGCGGCCGGCGCCGCCGGGGGCGACGGCGCCGACGTGGCGGCTGCCGACGCCCCGGCGGCCTAGCCATGTCCGCCGTCATCGACGTCCGCGGCCTCTGGCGCATCTACGAGACGGCCGCCGGCCACACCACCGCCCTGCGCGGCATCTCCCTCCAGGTGGCGCGCGGCGAGTTCCTCGCCATCATGGGCCCGTCGGGCTCAGGCAAGTCCACGCTCATGAACACCCTCGGCTGCCTTGACCGGCCGACGGCCGGCTCCTATCGGCTCGAGGGCGTGGAGGTCTCCGAGCTCTCCGAGGACGACCTCGCGCACGTGCGCTCCAGCAGGCTCGGCTTTGTCTTCCAGTCGTTCAACCTGCTGCCGCGCGCCACGGTACTGCGCAACGTGATGCTGCCGCTCGTCTACTCCGACCGCCCCATGCGCGACCGCGAGCTCGCCGCCTGGCGCGCCCTGCGCTCGGTGGGCCTGCCGGAGGAGCACTACCTCCACCGGTCCAACGAGCTCTCCGGCGGCCAGATGCAGCGCGTCGCCATCGCGCGGGCGCTCGTCAACGACCCGGCCATCATCCTTGCCGACGAGCCGACCGGCAACCTCGACACCGCCACCGGGGAGATGGTCATGCGCACCTTCCAGCGCATGCAGCGGCGCGGCAAGACCATCATCCTCATCACGCACGACCCGGAGGTGGCCGCCTGGGCAGACCGCACCGTGCACATCCGCGACGGCAGGCTCTTCTCGGACGAGGAGGAGCGCGCCTACCTCGCGGACCTCGCGCAGCGCGAGAAGGACGCGGGCGAGAAGGGCGGGCACGCCGACGGCCCCTCCCCGACCTCGCCCGCCGCTCCGAAGAACCGCTCTCGGCTCCTGGGGGTGCCCTGCCTATGAAGTTCCGCGACCTCGCCTACGAGACCTCGTCCGCGCTTCTCGCCAACCGGGCGCGGAGCCTCCTCACCATCCTGGGCATCGTCATCGGCATCGCGGCCGTCATCGCCATGACGGCGCTCATCGACGGCGTGAAGGCCCAGCTCGTGGGCCAGCTCGGCCTCAACATGTCCCGAACGGTCAGCATCACCTGCTGGCCTCCCGGCAACCAGCCGCTCGACCGGGACGACATCGAGGAGATGGGCCAGGCGCTCGCGGGCGACTACGAGTTCGTCACCGGCTACACCTACGCCGGGGTCCCGGCCTCGTCGAGCACCGCCGAGGTGGAGTATCTGAGCATCACCGCGTGCGAGCCCGCCTACTTCCAGGGCATGGGGCTCTCCGCCACGCAGGGCAGGCTCTTCACCGAGGAGGAAGAGGAGGACGGCGCGATGGTCGTCGTGCTCGGCGGGTCCTCGGTGCAGAACCTCTTCGGCTCCCCCGACGCGGACTGCGTGGGAAAGACCGTGCGCATCGGCTCGTCGCAGTACACCGTCGTGGGCGCGATCAAGACCGACACGCCCTACCAGAGCGACATCGCCTACATGCCGGCATCGACCGCCGTCACGCGCCTCATCGGGCGGAGCGGATACAACTCCTGGCAGATTCTCGGCTTTGCGCGCGAGGGCTCTGACATGTACGCCGTGGCGGCCAACACCGAGAGCTATCTCTACCAGCGCTACAACATCCCCTACCCCGAGGAGGGGCAGACCTCATTCTCGAGCGACGAGGGCTACGTCTACGTCCAGACGGCACAGGCGCTCATCGATCAACTCGACGCCACGACGGCGACCTTCCGCATGCTCGCGCTCGCGGTGGCGAGCATCTCGCTTCTGGTGGGCGGCATCGGCATCATGAACATGATGCTCACCAACGTGACCGAGCGCATCCGCGAGATCGGCCTGCGCAAGGCGCTCGGAGCCCGGCGCGGGGACATCACTGGGCAGTTCCTGCTGGAAAGCGTGACCATCTGCATCGTGGGCGGCGTCATCGGCGTGGGCGTCGGCTACGGCGGGGCATGGCTGCTCGCGAGCGTGGCGGGCTCGGCCCTGAGCTCGATGATGGGCGGGAGCGGCGAGCTCGTGCCCGTCATCTCCCCGGCGACCGTCGCCATGGCGACGGGCATCTGCGTGGGGATCGGCGTCGTCTTTGGCTGGTACCCTGCGCGCCGAGGCGCCAAGATGGACCCCGTCGAGGCCCTGCGCTACCAGTAGCCTGCCACGGGCGTCGGGCTTATGCCACTGGCGTCAGTGGCACGCCAAAAGCCCGACGCCCGTGGCAGACGCCCGACGCCCTATCTGAGGCGGGCCCTCACGGCATCGACCAGCTCTGCCATGGGCACCTGCACCTGCTCGTGCGTGTCCATGTCGCGGACGGTCGCGGCCTGCGCGGCCACCTCGTCGCCGCCGAGCACCACGCAGAGGCGCGCGTGCAACTTGTCGGCCTGCTTGAACTGGCTCTTGAGCGAGCGGCCCTGGTAGTCGGCCTCGGTGCGCACGCCCGCGGCGCGCAGGGCCAGGCACGCGTCGAAGGCCGCCGCACGCTCCGCCTCGCCGCCGGTCGTGGCCACGTAGACGCAGCTCGGCTCGTCGCCGCCCATCTCGACGCCCGCCGCCGCAAGCGCGAGCGCGATGCGCTCGAAGCCCACCGCGAAGCCCAGGCCCGGCGTGGGCTTGCCGCCCTCGAGCTCCACCAGGCCGTCGTAGCGACCGCCGCCGCCGATGGCGCCGACGCCCGAGCCCACGGCCTCCACCTCGAAGACCGTGCGCGTGTAGTAGTCCAGGCCGCGCACCAGCGTGGGGTCCTCGACGTAGGCCACGCCGGCGGCGTCCAGGTAGCGCTTGACCGCGGCGTAGTGGGCGGCGCACTCCTCGCAGAGGTTGTCCGGCGCGAGCGGCGCCGCGGCCATGATCTCGCGGCAGCGGTCGTTCTTGCAGTCGAAGGCGCGCAGCGGGTTGATCTGGGCGCGCTCGAGGCAGTCCTCGCACATCTCGTCGGCGTGGTCCAGGATGAACGCGCGGACCTTCTCGCGGTAGGCGGGGCGGCACGCGGCGTCGCCCATCGAGTTGATCACGAGGCGCAGGTCCTCGCGGTCAAAGCCCAGGCGCTCGAAGTACTGCATGAGCATGATGATGCACTCGGCGTCGGCCGCCGGGTCGCTCGCGCCGAGCCACTCGACGCCCACCTGGTGGAACTGGCGCAGGCGACCCCTCTGCGGGCGCTCGCCGCGGAACATCGCCTCGGCGTACCAGAGCTTGGCCGGGGCCGCGCCCTGCGGCACGAGGTTGTTCTCCACCACGGAGCGAACGACGCCGGCCGTGCCCTCGGGGCGCATCGCCATGCGCTGGCGCGGCTTGAGGTGCGCCTCGGACCCCTTCTCCAGCAGGTCGCCGAAGAGCGCGCCGGAGACCACGCGGAACATCTCCTTGCGCACGACGTCGGTGGACTCGCCGATGCCGTGGACGAAGGTGTCCACCTGCTCGATGGCCGGCGTCTCGATCATGTCGAAGCCGTACGCGCCGAAGAGCTCGCGCGCCACGTCGACCATGCGCTGCCAGGCGCGCATGTAGCCGCCGTAGAGGTCCTCGGTCCCCTGAACCTTCTGTGCCATCGTGCGATTCCCTTCTCGCCGTGCGCTTCTCGCGGTTTCACAGCCGTCAAGTATACCGCGAGAGCGCCGCCGGGCGAGAAGAACGCGAGGCCGGGGGCGTGCGCTGCTACAATGACCCACAATTCGACGCCGGAGGTGGCCATGCGACGCAGAAACCGTGCCCTTCTCGCCCTTGCGACCGCGCTCTGCCTGGGCGCCTCGGCCATGCTCTGCGGGTGCGGGGTCCCCGCCGACTCCCCCGCCCCCGGCCCCGAGGAGGTCTCCGCCGTCGTCGCGGAGGCGTGCCCGAACGAGGGCTACGAGCTCGTCTCCTTCGAGGAGGCGAGCGAGCTCCCGCAGCAGGTGGTCTACACGCTGCGCTCCACCGAGCGCGACCTCACGTTCACCGCGACGAGCGAGGTGTACCTCGTCGAGAGCGGGCTCTTCCCGTCCTATTACGACACGTCCCTCAGCTGCGACTACCAGAGCGTCGTGAGGGGGCTCTACCACGACGACGTGATGGCGGCGCTCTCCGAGCGCGTGGGCGACGGGGCGGGCGGCGGCCTGGTCTTCCTGCCCGACCAGCCCTGCCTCTACGTGAGCAGCTACGAGCAGCTCGAGGAGGCCCTGCGACTGCTCGGGGAGGTCGACGCCCTCTACGAGCCGGAGCTCGCGTACAACCCCGCCGAGTGGGTCCGGGAGAACGCCTCCTGCTCGGTGGGCGTCCGCTGGTTCGACGGGACCCTCTCGGCCGATGACGGCGAGCCCGAGGGCTGGGAGCACCTCGGCGACGTGGGCCTCTACGGCGCGCTCGACGCCGAGGAGGAGCTCGACCAGCTCGCGCGCGCCTACGCGCAGCTCGTCGTCGACGGCGACGCGCCGGACGACCCGACGCTGCCGGACGGGTCCCTTGAGGCTCTTCACCGGACCGCGATCGACCGCGTCACGGTGCGCGGCGCGGAGGTACCCTTCGCGCTGGGCGAGACGAGCTTCGGCGACGCCACGAACCCCTACCAGCGCAGCCACAAATCCCATGGCGGGGGCGTCGTCGCGCGCTGGAGCGAGGAGCAGGGCTGCTACCTCGTCCGCGTCGACATGGGCGGCACGGACCCCCGGGAGGGCGGCGAGAGCGGCTCGTGGCTCGTGCAGCAGGTGGCGGGCCTCGCGGGCGGTACCTACGAGGACGGCGACGGGTACTTCGCGTGGAGCGTCGACGGCATCGACGGCCGCATGGAGTACCTCGGGTTCGAGGACGGCAGGAACGCCGCACAGCTGGAGCTGAACGGGCAAACGACCATCGTGAGCTGCGACGCCACCGATGCCAGCATCGGCGACGCCGTGGAGATGCCCGTCGACGACTTCGCCGCGCTCTTTGGCCTCGCGGCCCGCGTCGACGAGGCGGCGGGCGTCATCGAGCTCGTCTAGGCGATCTTGACGACCCAGCCCTCGGGGCCCTCGATCTCGCCGGCCTGAATACCGGTGAGCGTCTCGCGGAGCTTCGCCATGACGGGGCCGACGTGCTCCATGCCGCCCTCGCCGAAGACGACCTCGGTGTCGCCGTTGACGACCTTGCCCACGGGGCTGATCACGGCCGCGGTGCCGCACATGCCGCACTCGACGAAGGCGCCGCTCGCGACCTCCTCGAACTTGACCGGGCGCTCCACCACGGTCATGCCGAGCATGTCCTGCGCCACCTGCACGAGGCTGCGGCGCGTGATGGACGGCAGGATGGAGTCCGTCGCGGACTGCGGAACCACGAGCACGCCGTCCTTGTCGACAAACAGGAAGTTCGCGCCGCCGGACTCCTCCACGAAGGTGTGGGTCTGCGGGTCGAGGTACATGTTGTCCGCGAAGCCCTCGGCATGCGCCTGGACGCTCGGGTAGAGGGACATCGCGTAGTTGAGGCCGGCCTTGATGGCGCCGGTGCCGTGCGGCGCGGCACGGTCGTACTCGGGGACCTTGACGGCCACGGGCTTGACGCCGCCCGAGTAGTACGGGCCCACGGGCGTCACGAGGATGCGGAACTGGTACTCCTTGGCCGGCGCGACGCCGATGACCTCGCCGGTGGCCACCATGAACGGCCGCACGTAGAGCGTGGCGCCGGAGCCGAAGGGCGGCACCCACGCCTCGTTGGCCTTGACGACCATCTTGACGGCCTCGACGAACTTGTCCTCCGGGAACGGCGGCATCACGATGCGGCGCGCGGAGTCGGCCATGCGGGAGGCGTTGAGGTCCGGGCGGAAGCAGACGATGTCGCCGTCCTTGGTGGTGTAGGCCTTGAGGCCCTCGAAGACCTCCTGGCAGTAGTGGAAGATGCCCGCGCACTCGGAGAGCGTGAGGGTGTGGTCGGTGGTGAGGCCACCCTCCTCCCAGGCGCCGTCGCGATAGTTGCAGACGTAGCTGTAGTCGGTGGGCTGGTAGGCAAAGCCGAGGCTGCCCCAGTCGATGTCCTTCTTCTCCACTGCCATGATTGCCCTCCTGCCGGGTTTGTGTGCTGCCGGAAACGATAAACCCATTCCGGACGAGAGGAACGACGGGTTGCGGAGGTTGTAACATTGCGCGACGCTGAGCGGCTGCGCCGCGGCGGTGCGCTCCGGCGGCGCGTCACGCGTTCCCAAAAGGGGTCGAGGCGGTTTTTTGGCTCTCCAGTGTCACTTTTCGCCTCGTTTGTGTGGATGAACGAGGGCGTTGAGGCGATTGCCCATAAGTTTAGAAATCTCTATCTGGGGTTTCCTCCCTTTCGGCCTCTTCGGAATCCAGCCTCTCCAGCACGAGGCACACAAATGGGGCGAAAAGTGACACAGCAGCCCGGTTTTTCTGCCTCGCGCGCATCGCGAGCCGTGATACAACGTACGGGATACGTTTTTCACCAAGTTGAACCGAGGGACACCATGCGCATGTTCCGCAACGACTACTCCGAGGGCGCCGCGCCCGAGATCCTGGCCGCGCTCGCCGCCACCAACGACGAGCAGACCGTCGGCTACACCGAGGGCGACCCGCACTGCGAGCGCGCTCGCGAGCTCATCCGCGCCGCGTGCGGCCGCGACGACGTGGACGTGGAGTTCTGCATCGGCGGCACCTCGGCCAACGTCATCGGCGTGACCGGGCTCCTGCGCGACTGGGAGGGCGCCGTCTGCACCAAGGACGCCCACATCAACGTCCACGAGACCGGCGCCGTCGCCGCGTGCGGCCGCACCGTGCTGCCCACCGACGACGCCGACGGCTTCCTCACCCCCGAGGCCGCCGAGCGCGTCTGGCGCTTCCAGACCTCCACGGGCCGCCACATGACGCGCCCCGGCTGCGTCTACGTCTCCAACACCACCGAGCTCGGCGGCGTGTGGGACAAGGCGCGCTTCGACGCGATCTGCGACTGGGCGGACGAGAAGGGCCTGCCCGTCTTCCTCGACGGCGCCCGCCTGGGCTCCGGCCTCACCTCCCCGGCGGCCGGAGGCCTCACGCTCGAGCACATCGCCGCACGCTGCGGCGCGTTCTACATCGGCGGCACCAAGAACGGCATGCTCTTCGGCGAGGCCATGGTCATCGCCGACCCGCGCCTGCGCGAGGCCTTCCCGTTCCTGCAGAAGGAGCGCGGCGGTCTTCTCGCCAAGGGGCGCCTCTTGGGCGTGCAGTTCGAGGCGGCGTTCGAGCAGCCGGCCGACGGCGGCGAGGCGCTCTACTGGCGCCTGGCCCGCAACGCCAACGCGTGCGCATTCCGCCTGCGCGAGGGCCTCGTGCGCCTGGGCTTCTCGCCCTACGGCGAGGCGCCCTCCAACCAGCAGTTCTTCGTGATGACGCCGGCGCAGCGCGACGCCTTCGAGGCCGCGTGCGGCTGCGAGACCTTCTACGAGCTGGGCGACGGCAACGTGGTCGCGCGCTTCGTCTGCTCCTGGGCCACGGCCGAGAAGGACGTGGACGAGCTGCTGGCGCTTGCGGCAGAGCTCGCCTAGAGCGCAAGCCCCACGAACGAGTCGACGACCTCGTCGGCGGCGCTCACGTCCTGGACGATGTCGCCGCCGGTGTAGGCGACGACGTGGCAGCCGGCGGCCTTGGCCGAGCCGATGCCCGTCGGCGAGTCCTCCACGGCGACGCAGGCCCCGGGGTCCGCGCCCAGAAGCTCCATCGCGCGCAGGTACGGGTCGGGCGCGGGCTTGCGCCGCTCGACCATGTCGCCGCAGACGATCGCGTCGAAGCGGTCCATGATCCCCAGGCGCGCCACGCCGGTGAGGATGCAGCGTGCCACCGTCATGGAGACGAGGCCCACCTTCACGCCGCGCGCCCGCAGGCCGTCGAGAAGGTCGAGCGCCCCGGGCTCCAGCTCGAGCGGGGCCTCGGCGTAGGTGCGGTAGCAGTTGTCGCGCAGGCGCTCGTAGTCGTCGATCGTGCCGGCGACGCCGTGCCTCTCGAGGATCGGCGGGACGGTCACGCGGTCCTCCCCGCCCGTGAGCACCTCGAGCTCCGCCATGGGCACCTCGGCGCCCATCTGCCGCAGCACGTCCTGCACCAGGCGCAGGTTCTCCACCTCGGTGTTGCAGAGCGTGCCGTCGAAGTCAAAGAGCACCGCCTCGAGGTGCCGGGGTCTCGCCATCAGGTCTCCTCACGAACGCGCGACAAAGGACAGCCCCTTTGTATCACCCGGCGAGGCGCGACGCAAAGTCCGCGAGCGTGCCGGGGATGTCGATCCGCTGCGGGCACACCGCCGCGCAGCTGCCGCACCCGACGCAGGCGCCCGGGCGCTTGTCCTTAGGCAGCGTGCTCACGTACATGGACGGGATGAAGCCGCCGTCGCCGCCCGTCACCATGGCCTCGTTGTAGAGCTCGAGCAGCTTGGGGATGTCCAGGCCCATCGGGCAGTGGTCCGTGCAGTAGCGGCATGCCGTGCAGGGCACCGTGTGGCGGCCGAGCATGTTGCCCACCACGCGCCCCAGGGCCGCACGGTCCCTCTCGCCCAGCGGGCGCTCCTCGGAGAACGTCGCCACGTTCTGGCGCAGCTGCTCGAGGTTCGACATGCCGGAGAGCGTGACCACCACCTCAGGGATGCCCTGCACGAAGCGGAAGGCCCAGCCCGCGGGCGACTCGTCCGGGCGCGCCTCGGCGAGAATCGCGGCGTTCTCCTCCGAGAGCTGCGTCAGCTTGCCGCCGCGCACCGGCTCCATGACCCAGACGGGGATGCCGCGCGAGCGCATCAGCTCGACCTTGCCGCGGGCGTTCTGGAACTCCCAGTCCAGGTAGTTGATCTGGAGCTGGCAGAACTCCATGTGCTCGCCGTACGCGTCGAGGAAGCGCGTGAGGCACGGCAGGTCGCCGTGCGCCGAGAAGCCCAGGTGGCGGATGCGCCCGGCCCGCCTCTGCCCCAGCAGGTAGTCGAGGATCCCGTTGGCGGGGTTGAGGTACTCGTCCACGTTCTTCTCGCACACGTTGTGGAAGAGGTAGAAGTCGAAGTGCCCGGCGCCGGTCTTGCGGAGCTGCTCCTCGAAGATCTCCTCGACCTTGCCCATGTTGGCGAGGTCGTAGCCCGGGAACTTGTCCGCCAGGAAGTAGGCGTCGCGCGGGTGGCGCGCGAGGGAGCGGCCGATCACGACCTCAGAGCGCCCGCCGTGGTAGCCCCACGCCGTGTCGAAGTAGTTCACGCCCTGAGCGAGCGCGTAGTCCACCATCTCGTCGACGGCGGCCTGGTCGGGCTCGGTGTCGCTGCCCTCGACGCACGGCAGCCGCATCGCCCCGAACCCGAGCGTCGAAAGCCTGAGCCCCTGGAAGTCCCGATACAGCATGGCATCCCCTCTCCACAAGCAACGCCCCGTCACTTGCAAGTATACCGCGCCCCCCTCTTCCGGGTATGTACGAAGTTGCACCCTTGATGTTTTTCTCGCCAACCATTCTGCCTGCGGAAACACAATCTCAAGGCACCATATTAATTTTCCAACTTCGTACACACCCGGAGGGGAAGCGAGTGGCCCACCAAGAGGAGAAGCACCTCAGCCCCCTCTCGGGTAAGAGAGGCCATCGACGCGAGCCGCCCCGGCAGCCTCCCGACCTTCTAAGCAGGATCTTCCGCGAAGCGCAGTCCTGCGTGAAGGTCGGGAGGCTGCCGGGGCGGCCCCACGAGCGAGAGGTTCTTCTCGCTAGGCGTCCTTCATGATGATGTCGCGCACGATGCCGGAGACGCGGTCGCACGCGTCGAGGCAGAGCTCCATGCGGTCGAAGATGCGCAGCCAGGTGACCGCGTACTTGCCGGAGGCGTCCTCCTCGTCGGAGAAGAGGCGACGCAGCGCCTTCTGGTAGACGGTGTCGCCCTCGTCCTCCACGGTGCCGATCTCGATGGCCTTGTCGAGCACCACGCGGTCCTTCTTGTAGTCGGGCAGGTGGTTGATCATCTCCTGCATCTCGTGGACGGCGTGGAGCGTGAGCTCGGAGATCTGCTTGGCCTCGATGCGCAGGTCGCCGATGTTGAAGAGGTCGAGGCGCACCGCGACGCCGTACATGGAGTCCACGACGTCGTCCATGGCGAGCGCCAGGCTGGAGATGTCCTCGCGGTCGATCGGCGTGATGAAGGAGGTGTAGAGCTTGGCCATGATGGACTTCACGCGCTCGTCGCAGGTGGACTCGTAGACCTTCATCTGCGGGATCGAGCTCATGGACTCGGGGAACTCGCAGATGATCTTGTGGTACTCGTCCGCCGCCTCGACGATGAGGGCTGCGAACTCCTTGAGCATGGTGTAGAACTCGTCTTCCTTCTTGATGCGGGGCATGGTGACTCCTTTTCGTTGACGGACGCGCTGGCGAGAAGAACGTGCGGTCGGGACTCGGTCGGGACTAGAACAGCACCAGGAAGAGCCTGGCGAGGATGTAGCCGATGACACCGCAGCCCGGGAACGTGAAGACCCAGGTGAGGACCATCTCCTTGGCGACGCCCCAGTTGACGGACTTGGGGTCCTTGGCGGCGCCGGCGCCCATGATGGCCGCGGTCTTGGTGTGCGTGGTGGAGACGGGCAGACCCGTGAGCGTCGCGATGAGAAGCGACGCCGTGGCCGAGACGGAGGCGGCGAAGCCCTGGTACTTGTCCAGGCGCACCATCTCCATGCCGACCTTCTTGATGATCTTCTTGCCGCCCACGGCGGTACCGATCGCCATGACCGCGGCGCAGAGCACCATGATCCACAGCGGGAAGCCGCCCATCTCGCCGACCGTCATGTTGAGCGAGAGCGCGATGGCGAGCATGGCCGTGGACATGAACTTCTGGCCGTCCTGCGCGCCGTGCATGAGCGCCACGCCGGCGGCGCCGAGCACCTGCATGCGGCCGAAGAAGTTGTTGGCGGTGCGGCGGTCGGCGTTGCGGCAGGCGATCGGGATGACCTTGGAGATCACCCAGCCCGCGAGGAAGCCGAGCACCGTGGAGAGCACGAGGCCGTAGACGACCTTGATCCACTCGCCCATGTTGACGCCGTCGAGGCCGCCGGAGACCGCGAGGGCGGCGCCGGTGAGGCCGGCGATGAGCGCGTGGCTCTCGGAGGTGGGGATGCCGAAGGCCCAGGCGCCGAGGCCCCAGGCCACGATGCCCACCGTGGCCGCGGCCAGCGCGATGAGCGCGGCGTGCGAGTCGCCGCCGAAGTCCACCATGCCGGAAATCGTGTCGGCGACGGCGGTGGAGATGAACGACATGGCGACGAGACCCACGAAGTTGCAGATGACGCTCATGAAGATCGCCGAGTCGACGTCGATGGAGCGGGTCCCTACGGGCTCGGCGATGGCGTTGGCCGCGTCGGTGGCGCCGTTCACGAAGATCGTGCCCATGACGAGAACCATGACGATGATCAGAAAGGGGTTGCTCGACAAAACGCCGAGGAACTGCTCAAAGCTAATCAAGGGCGAACTCGCTTCCTCTATGCCGCGCGGGGGCGGGCAATTGTCACAGCTTTGTAAACGCCCGATAAGGATAGCGTAAACGCGCATGTTGCAAGGGCGAAAAGCCCGGTGGGACCCCTCGCTCGCCCGGGGCTTACAAAGCCCTTACATTGGGGAGGCGGCCTCCAGGGCGGCTCGGCCGCGAGGCGCTGCCACGAGCACGTGCTCGAGCGCGCCGCAGCCGTGGAGGGGAGCGCCGCAGGTCACGACCTCGCGGGCGAGCGCGGCGTCGGCGACCACGCTGCCGGCGACGAGGTCCGCGCCCGCGTCGAGGACCGGCGCACAGATCGTGGCCGACGGCCCGACCACGGTCGCGAGCGCGTCGCGGGCGAGCTCGAGCAGGCGCGGCATGGTCTTGTTGGCGAGCGTCATGCCCGTCATGACGGCGAGGTCGCAGCCCGGGAGCAGGTACTCGCAGGCGGTGTCCGGCAGGTCCGCGTCCGTGCGGGCGGCGCGCTCGAGCACGGCGACGTCCGCGTGCTCCGCGAGGGCCGCGAGGTGCGGGAAGTGGCCGACCACCACCGCGCGGGGCTGCGAGCCGTCGTTCTTCTCGGCCGCCATGCGGGCGGCCACCGCGGGCAGGAAGACGAAGGGGTCCGTGCTCGGCACGTCCTCGACCAGGCCGAGCGTGCCCAGGCGCCCGGGCTGGTTGTACCAGGCGTTGAGGGCCGCCACGCCCGCCGACGCGACCTCGAAGTCCCAGGACTTGGCGCAGGCCGCGAGCTCGCGCAGGGGGCGGCCCGCCCAGCCGCGTTCCATGCGCAGGCGGGCGCCGCCGCGATGGAGCGCCGCCACGCCCGTCCCGCACTCGGCCTCGACGAGGCAGTGATGGGCGCCCATGGCCACGTGCCGCACGAGGACGTCCTCGGGAATCTGGGCGATCATCCGGTCGTAGAGCGACCACGCGTCTGTCATCATTTCCTCCAGGTTGGGTTGTCGGGAGGCCGCATGCTGTTCATTCTCACCGGGGACGTCCGGACGGGCAAGACCACGTGGCTCGAGGCGCGCGTGCGCGAGCTCGAGGCGGCGGGCGTGCCCGTGCGCGGCGTGCTCGCGCCCGGCGTGTGGCGCGACGGCGAGAAGGTCGGGATCGAGAACGTGCTCCTGCCCTTGCGCGAGCGCGTCCTTCTCGCCACGCCTGCCGGGGATGGATGCCCGACCGGCCTAGGCTGGGACTTTGACAACGCTGCACTCGCCCGTGTGAACGCGCGCCTCGCCGGACTCGCGGCGGATGTCAAGGGCGTCGGGCGGCCCGGCCTTCTCGTCATCGACGAGGTCGGCCCGCTCGAGCTGCGCCGCGGCGGCGGGCTCACCGCGGCGCTCGAACTGCTGAATGCTGGCCCCGCACCCGCCTGGTCCCATGCCCTCGTGGTCGTGCGCTCGGCGCTCGCCGGGGAGGCTGCCGCGCGCTTCGCCCGAAGCTGGCGTTCCGTCGAGCCCCTCTCCCCCGACGAGTCGGGCGCCCGCCGGCTGCGCGGGGCCTTTCTCGCCCCCGGCGGCACGTCGCCAGCGCCGAGTCTGTAGTTTTCTGGCGCAACCCCAAGTACAGACTCGATTCCGGCGCAGAGAGTCGCAGGTAGACGCTTTGCTCATCGAGTCTGTACTTTGCTCGACCGCAAAAAACTACAGACTCGGCGAGCCTACGCCCGCACGGCGCCGCGCATCAGCGCGCCGTACTCCTCGTCCGTGAGGTCGTGGCCGTAGAAGAGCTGGTAGTACTCCCCCACCACGTCGCGCAGGTCATCGTCGAAGCGGTCCGGATAGCACAGGCGCGCGTACCACTGCAGGCCAATGATCTGGTTGACCGAGGCCGGCATGGAGATCCAGTTGTAGGGCTCGCTCGGCGCGCGGAAGTAGTTGCCTGACTTGATGGCGCTGAGCTCGGCCCAGGCCGGCTCGTCGCCCACGGTGTCAAAGATCGAGTCGCCTACGAAGACGATGAGCTCGGGGTCCCAGAGCGCGATCTGCTCGAGGCCGATCTCGTTGCCCTTGCCGCTGGACGACGGGTCGTCCACCACGACGACGTTCTCCGAGCACAGGTCGATGATGCCGGATTGGAAGCCGCCGCGCGCCATCGCGTTGGTGCCGGTGTCGCCGAGCAGGTACGCCGCACGCGGACGCTCGCCCTCGGGGACCTCCGCGACGACGGCCTCCACCTCGGCCACCGCGTCGCGGCAGTAGTCCGCAAGCTCGGCTGCCTTCTCGGAGTCCAGGATGACCGCGAGCTGGTCGTAGAGCTCGGCGTAGCTGTGGAGGTCGGTCGAGTCGATGTGCACGCACGGGATGCCGAGCTGCTCCTGCAGCGTGTCCAGCTCCTCGGCGAGCGAGTCCTTGGCCTCGCCGACGTCGATGATCAGCTGTGGGTCCGCCGCGGCGACGGCCTCCTTGTTGAAGTCGCCCTTGCCACCGTAGATCTGGCCGAAAACGGGCAGGTCGGCGAGGTCCTCGCCGAGGTAGGCGAGCTGCTCGTCGGTGAGCTCGCCGGAGAGGCCGACCATCTTCTCGGGCGCCACCGTGAGCAGCACCTGCTGGGCCACGGGGCCGGACGCCGCGATGCGCTCGACCTCGGCCGGGATCTCCACCTCGCGCCCGAGCGAGTCCGTGACCACACGCGTGGCGGCCTCGTCGGTGGGGGCGGGGTCGGCCGCGGGCGCGCCGCCGCACGCCCCGAGCGACGCCGCCACCGCAAGCGCCGCGACCGCCGACAGGAACGTCCTTCTCCTCATCATCTCACTGCCCTTCTATCTCGTCATGTCCAGGGGCACGCAGGCGCGCGCCCGGTCGCCGTGGAGCGAGCTCACCTCGACGGGCAGGCCGTAGAGCTCGCTCAGGAGCGGACCGGTGATGACGTCCGCCGGCGAGCCGCACGCGCGCACGCGTCCGCCGTCGAGCGCGAGCACCGTGTCCGCGTAGAGGTAGGCCAGGTCGGGCGCGTGCGTGGACGCGATCACCGAGAGCCCCTCGCTCGCGAGCCGTCGCACGACCGCCATCACGCGCGCCGTGTTGCCAAAGTCGAGCGCGCTCGTGGGCTCGTCCATCACGATCGAGCGCGCGTTCTGCGCGATGGCGCGGGCGATAAGGACGAGCTGCCGCTCGCCGCCCGAGACCTGCATGAAGCTCCGGTGCGCGAGGTGCGCCACGCCCACGCGCTCGAGCGCCTCCTCGGCGCGGGCGCGGTCGGCGGCTGCGGGCGCGCGCAGCGGCCCCAGGCGCGACGCCGCGCTCATGAGCACCACGTCGAGCACCTCGTAGTCAAAGACCTGCGCGTGGCTCTGCGGGACGAAGGCCATCTCGCGGGCGCGCTCGGCTATCGTGAGCTCGCCGAGCGGGCGGCCGTTCACGAGGATGGCCCCCGCGCGCGGCCGCTCGAGGCCCAGGATGCAGCGGAAGAGCGTCGTCTTGCCCACGCCGTTGGGCCCGAGCACGCACGCGAGCTCGCCGTCCGCGACGGAGAGGTCCACGCCCTCGAGCACCGCGTGGTCACCATAGGAGAAGCTGAGGCCGGAGATCTCAAAGCTCATGTCAGCCGCGCCCCCTCTCGCCCGCCGCGGGACCGGGATGCCAGGTTCTTCTCGCCCGCATCAGCCGCGCCCCCTCTTCACGATGAGCCACAGGAAGAACGGCGCGCCCACCACCGACGTGAGGATGCCGATGGGGATCTCCGCCGTGAGCGCGAGGCGCGCGATGTCGTCGACCACCAGGAGAAACGTGGCACCCGCGAGCATGCTGGCCGGCAGGAGGTGCCGGTAGTCGCTGCCCACCAGGCCGCGCGCGAGGTGCGGCACCACGAGCCCCACCCAGCCGATGAGCCCGGAGACCGCCACGCTCGCCGCGGTCACGAGCGCCGAGAAGAGCACGGCCACGGCACGCACGCGCGGGGCGTTCACGCCCATGGAGAGCGCCTCGTCATCGGACATCGTGAGGACGTTGAGGCGCCAGCGCATGGCCATAAGGCCGGCGAGGCCGATGGCGATGGGGCCGGCGGCCAGCGCGAGGTCGGCCACCTTGGCGCCGTTGAACGAGCCGAGCAGCCAGAACGTGATGGCCTGCAGCTGGTTGGACGGGTCGGCAACGAGCTTGGTGTAGGAGACGCCGGACTCGAAGAGCGACTTCACCATGATGCCGGCGAGCACGGTCACGAGGATCCGGTTGCCGCGCGCCCTGCTGCTCACCAGCAGCACGATGCCCACCGCGGCGAGCGAGACGGCGAAGGCGGAGCCGGAGATTGCGAGCGAGCCAGCCCCCGTGAGAATGGCCCAGCACGCGCCGAAGGCCGCGCCCTGCGACGCGCCGAGGAAGTCCGGCGAGACGAGCGGGTTCTGGAAGATTCCCTGGAAGGCGGCGCCCGCGGCCGAGAGGCTCGCGCCCACGAGGATCACGAGCAGGATGCGCGGCAGGCGCACGTTGAAGAAGAGTGTCTCCTGCTGCGCGGAGAAGTCGCCGAGGCCGGGCACCACGCGGGAGGCCAGCAGCTCGAGCGCGTCCGCCGGGCCGATAGGATAGCGGCCGAGCGCCAGCGAGATCAGGACGCACGCCACGAGCAGCGCGCCGAGAAGGGCGATGATGCGGCCGGGGTGTCTGCGGGCGAGGGCCGTCATGCGCGCTCGCCCTTCCCCGGGCCCTCGCCGCGGCGCTCGGCGCGCCGGCGGACGAGCTGCGCCACGATTGCGAGGGCGATCTCGACGGGCGTGACGGCACCGATGGCGAGGCCGATCGGCATGGCCACGGCGTCGACGCGCTCGGCCGGCACGCCGCCGGCGGCGAGGTGCTCGCGCGCAAGGGCGGCCTTGCGGGCGCTGCCGATGCAGCCCACGTAGGCGGGCTGGACGTCACGGGTCAGCACGCCGAGAAGGACCGTCTCGTCGTGGGCGTGCCCATGCGTGAGCACGACGACGGAGTCGCGCGGCCCGACGACGGCGCTGGCGGCAAGCTCGTCGAACGCGCCGCAGGTCACGGATGTTGCCTGCGGCAGGCGCTCGCGCGTCGCGAGCTCCGGTCGGTCGTCGTAGACGTGCACCTCGAAGCCCGCCGCGGCGGCCAGTCCCACGAGCGCAGCGCCCACGTGTCCGGCGCCAAAGACGTGCAGTCGGCTCGGGACGGCGACGGGCTCGCGGTAGGTGGCGCGGGCGTCGTACCAGGTCGGGGCGGAGAGGCGCGCGGCTGGGCCGGCCTCGATCGTCGGCGCGGCGGCGTCCGCCCAGCGCTCCGTCACGCAGACAGGCTCGTCGCGCAGGAGCGCGTCGCGCACGGCGAGAAGAACGGACAGGTCGTCGGCCGTGAGCGAGCGCACGGCGAGAAGCGCGTCGCCGCCGCAGGCCATGGCGTCGCCCGTGTGGTACCACTCCAGACTCGACGCACCGCCGGAGCGTGCCGCGCGGGCACGCTCAATGGCCAGCTGCTCGATCGCACCGCCGCCGACGGTCCCGACCAGCGACTCATTTGCGAGGACCGCCAGGCGCGCGCCCTCGTGGCGCGGCATCGAGCCGCTCGTGGCGAGCAGACTCGCCAGCCCCACGCGTCGCCCGGCCTCAAGCTCCGCCACGAGCGCGGAGACGAAGCCCTCGTCGGAGAGGGAGCCGTTGACGGAATGCACGTTCTTCTCGGCCTCCACGTTCTTCTCGCTCGAGAGCGCCAGAATCGCCTCGAGCACGCCGCCGCCCACGGCCAGCGCCTTGTCGGAGGCGCTCTCGATGTACTCCGGGTGGCAGCGCGGGTCCACGTCTCCGCACTTCATGCCCTTGTGCACGGAGACGCCCGCCTGCAGGAGCCCCCGCACCACGCCGTCGATCGTCGCGCGCATGGGCTCGCCGGCCACCGTGGCGCAGACGTCACCGGCCGTGACCTGCGCCCCGATCTCCACGCACGGCTCGAAGACGCCGTCCGCCGGCGCGCGCATCACGCGCTCGCCCGCGTAGCCGCCGATGAGCCCGGGCACCGCCGTGTTGGGGATCGGCGAGCCCTCGTAGTAAACGCGCCCCAGGTAGTGGCCGCGCATCGTCTCAACGGCGGCGTCGCAGTCCTCGCGCGCGGTGAAGCCGGGGCCCACGCCGATCACGACGGGTGCAATGTCGCGCGTGGTGCCGAGGTTGCGCTTGGCGAGAATGGCGTCGACCAGCACGTCGGGCGCGAGCTCGCGCACGCAGGTGGCCTCGGGGTCAACGAGCACGGCGACGTTTCCCGCCGCCGCGGCCGCGCGCGCCGCCGCGGCGTCCGCGCACAGCACGCCGCGCACGCCCTCCACACGCGTCTCGCCCAGGCGGATGGCCTCCGAGAAGCACACGGTGCGCCGGATTGACGTGGGGACCGCGAGGTCGCACATCACGACCTGCATGCCCGCGCGATGCAGCCGCAGCGCGATGCCCGACGCGATGTCCCCTGCCCCGCGAATCACGACCAGCATGTCCGGATAACCTCCTCGTCAGCGTTATATTTTCCAAAATATAACGCTCTGCGCGACGTTGAATTCCAACTAGTTAGTCTAACTCACAAAATGTTTGCCCGGCCGGCTGGCAGCGTGAGCGGCACCAGAGCGCACGCAGACGGCTACGACCTCGGCAGCCCCGTCCTTCTCGCCGTCCGCCCCTCTCCGGGTTTGTACTCCCCTTCCGGGTGTGTACGCCCCTTCCTCCGGGTGTGTACGGCCCCCTCTTCCGGGTGTGTACGAAGTTGCAATATTAATACGGTACCTAGCGACCACAAACCCGCAGGTGGATGGCCTGGCGAGAAGAACATCAACTCCGCAACTTCGTACACACCCGGAAGGGACACCTCAGCCTGCGGCGATCTCGCGGATGGCAGCCGCAGCAACGTCAACCTCGTTCTCGGTGGTAAACCAGCCGCAGCTCAGACGCACGATGCCCTGCTGCTCGGTCCCCAGGGCGCGGTGCATGAGCGGAGCGCAGTGGGCGCCGGCGCGGCACGCGATCCCCCAGCCGGAGGACAGCGCGTCGGCCACCTCCGCCGAGTCCAGCCCGTCCACGTTGAGCGCCACGATGCCACCGCAACGCTCGGGCGCCACGGCCCAGCCGCCGTACACCGTCACGCCCGGCACGTCGGCCACGCCCTCCCACAGTCGCCGCGCCAGCTCGTGCTCGCGCGCGCCCACCGCCGCGGGCCCGCCGTTCTTCTCGACAAACGCGATACCCGCAGCGAGGCCCGCCAGACCATGCGCGTTCAGCGTCCCCGCCTCCAGCCGCGTGGGCCACTCCAGCGGGTGCCGGCGCTCAAAGGAGTGCACGCCGGAGCCGCCCTCGGCCCACGGCCGCACGTCGACGCCGTCGGCCACCGCCATGCCGCCCGTGCCCTGCGGGCCCATGAGGCCCTTGTGCCCGGTGAAGCACACCACGTCGACGCCCGTGGCCGCCATGTCCAGCGGCACCGCGCCCGCCGTCTGCGACGCGTCCACCAGGCAGAGCGCGCCCACTGCGTGTGCGATCCGCGCCACACGGGCCACGTCCACGAGGTTGCCCGTCACGTTGGAGCCATGCGTCACCGCAACAAGGCGCGTGCCCGGCGTGACCAGCCGCTCGAGCTCGTCCATGTCGAGAAACCCGTACGCGTCGCAGCCGGCGTAGGCGACCTCCACGCCCCGCTCGTCCGCCAGGCGCGCGAGCGGGCGCAGCACGGAGTTGTGCTCCAGCACCGTCGTGACCACGCGGTCGCCCGGACCCACCAGGCCGGACAGCGCGGCATTGAGCGCCGCCGTCGCATTGGCCGAGAAGCACACGTGGTCGGCGCGCGGGCAGCCCAGGAGCGTCGCCACCGCCTCGCGGGCGCGCAGCACCACGCGCCCGGCGTCGAGGGCCCCCGCGGACGCGCCGCGGCCAGCGTTTCCGAGCGAGCCCATCGCCGCCACGACGGCGTCCACGACCTCCTGCGGCTTGCGCATCGTCGTTGCCGCGTTGTCCAGGTAGATCATCGGCCCCACGTCCTTCTCGCCCGCCGCTCAGCGAAACTCGAGCAGCTCGATCACCGTCATGGCCTCGACGGGCACGCCGTCGGCGGCCAGCGCGACCGCGAGCTCCTCGCGCGCCTCCGGCACGGTCTTCCACGCCAGGCCGCAGCCGGCCGCGACCTCGCCGGGCACCGGGATCATCCGCCCGCCCAGGCCACGCCGCTCGCAGCACTCCTCGCATGACATCGCCGCCGCCGTGGTGGGAAACGTCACCACCAGAGACGGCACCCGCACGCGCGCCATCGCCCGCCGCCCCGCCGGCGCTACGGCCGCACCACGAGGCTCGCGCCGGTCAGGCGCTGCGCGATCACGTACATGTTGGTGACCTCGCCCACGGCCAGCGTGTCCGCGATGCCGTAGTGGTCGAGGCAGGTCCCGCAGGTGAGCACCTCCACACCGGAGGCCGCGAGGCCGCGCAGGTCCTCGAGCGCCGCCGAGCCCTCGCAGCTGAGGTGCGCACCGCCGTTGTAGAGCAGCACGGTCGCCGGCAGCTCGTCGAGCTGCGTGAGCGAGTAGACGAAGCTCCCCATGAGCTTCCTGCCCAGCACGTCGTCGCCGGTGCCCATGCACTCGGAGGTGATGGCAACCACCACGCGACGCGGCGCGGGCGCCGCGCCCGGCGCCGGCACCTCGCAGGTCGCCGACTCGGCCTCCGCATCGCTCACGCCGAGCGCGACGGACGTGGTCACGGTCACGCGCCACTCCTTCTCGCCCAGCCGCTCGCTCGCCACCGTGCAGCCCTTGCCCTCGCCCATGCGCGTGAGGTTCTGCACCGCGATCTCGTTGTCCACGAGCGTCTCCACGCTGCCCGGGCCTGCCAGCGCGGCGAGCGCCTTCAGGGTCCGCACCACGGGGATGGGGCACGCCTCGCCCCGCGCGTCGATCGTGAGCACCGTGTCTGCCATGTTCTCTCCTCGCTCGTTTGCCGAAAAACCGTCTGCTAACCAAAAAAATTGTAATAGGGCGTTGTATTTTGAAAACTACAATGCGGCAGACGGCAGCAATGCGTCGAGGAGGTGGCACGTGGGCTTTGCGGAGGCTCTGGGCGTGAGACCCGGCGTGACGTCGGTCATCGGCAGCGGTGGAAAGACGTCGCTGATCGCGGCGCTCGCGCGCGAGCTGCCGGGCACGGTCGTGCTCACCACCACGACGCACATCCTGCCGTTCCCGGACGTGCCGCTCGTTACCTCGGCCGACGCCGACGACGTGCGCGCAGCCCTCGCGGAGTCGCGCGTCGTCTGCGTGGGCTCGCAGGCCGAGAAGAACGGCAAGCTCGTGACCCCCGAGCTGGGCATAGACGCGCTGGCGTCCCTTGCGGACTACGTACTTGTGGAGGCCGACGGCGCCCGCCGGCTCCCCCTCAAGGCCCACGCCCCCTGGGAGCCTGTCATCCCCGCGTGCTCGGGCCGTACGATCCTCGTGCTCGGCGCGTCCGGCCTCGGTCATCCCGTGCACGAGAAGGTCCACCGCCCGGAGCTCTTCTGCGAGCTCACCGGCTGCACACCGGACGACCCCGCCACGCCCGAGCTCGTCGCCCGCGTCGCCGACGTCGAGGCCCTCGCCGACGTCGCCCTCGTCAACCAGGCCGACGTCGCGCCCGACACTGCCCGCGACCTCGCCGCCCTTCTCGCCATCCTGGCGTTCGCGGGCAGCGTGCGCGTCGGCACCATCCACGCCGCCTCGTAGCCGTCACCAAACCCGGGCGCTCCACCCCTCCCTCCGGGTGTGTACGAGGTTGCAATATTAATACGGTACCATGCGATAACAAAACAGCAGGTAGACGACTTGCCGACAAGAACATCAGACTTGCAACTTCGTACACAACCGGATAAGTGTTCCTGGCGCCTGAGGACCAAAACGGCGGACGCCCGCCGACTTCCTAAGCAGGATCTTCCGCGAAGCGCAGTCCTGCGTGGAAGCCGGCGGGCGTCCCTTCCCGGTAAGGCTCTGCCTACCGGTAGGCCACGGCCTTGATCTCGACCTTGGCGGCCTTGGGCAGCGCGGCCACCTCGAAGGCGGCGCGGCTGGGGTACGGCGCGGTGAAGAACTCGCCGTAGACCTCGTTCATGGCCGCGAAGTCGGCGATGTCGTCGAGAAGGACGGTGACCTCGGCGACGTCGGCCATGGAGGCGCCGGCGGCCTCGAGGATGTTCTTGATGTTGGTCAGGCTCTGGCGCGTCTGGGCCTGGATGTCCTCGCCGGCGAACTCGCCGGTGGCCGGGTCGATCGGCAGCTGGCCGGACACGTGGATCGCGCGCGTCGCGGGAGCCGCAACGGCGGCGGAGTAGGGGCCGAGCGCCGCGGGCGCCTTGTCGGTGACGATTGCCTCGATTGCCATGTTCTTCTCCTTTGCTTGAGGGGGGTGTCCCCCGCTATACGACTGACTGATGACTATCGTGCCACGTAGCGACCGGGGGTGGGGCCGCAGGGCTCGCCGTCGCGGGCCACGAGCTCGCCGCCCACGTAGACGAGGTGCGCGCGACCGTGCGCCTCGAAGCCCTCCCACGGCGTGTAGTCCACGGCCTGGTGCTGGGTCGCCGCGCTGATGGTCCAGCGCGCCGACGGGTCCCACACGCAGACGTCGGCGGCCGCGCCCACGGCCAGGCGCCCGCGCTCCGGCCACAGGCCAAAGACGCGCGCCGGACCCTCCGCCAGCAGCCGGCAGAGCTCCTCGGGGCCGAGCTGGCCCTCGAAGGTCGTGGCCATCACGGCCGGGCGGTGCTCGATGCCGGGCCCGCCGTTGGGGATGCGCGTGAAGTCGTCGCGGCCGCGGTCCTTCTGGCCTTGCAGGTTGAACGAGCAGTGGTCCGTCGCGATGGAGTCCACCTCGCCGGCGAGCACGGCCTCACGCAGGGCGCGCACATCACGCGGCTTGCGCAGCGGCGGGCTCATCACGTACTTGGCGCCCGCGAAGCCGTCGTCACCGGCCTCGAGGTAGCGCGTGTCGTCCAGCGTGAGGTACTGCGGGCAGGTCTCCACGTAGATGCCCTGCTGGCCGCGGGCACGGGCAGCGCGCACGGCGAGAAGCCCGAGCTCCGTGGACAGGTGCACCACGTTCACCTTGGCGCCCGCGATCTGTGCCAGGTAGAGCAGGCGGCTCACGGCGTCCGCCTCGGCCTCGGCCGGGCGGGAGAGCGGGTGTCCCTCCGGGCCCGTGACGCCGGACGCCAGCACGCGCCGCTGCAGCTCGTTCACCACGTCGCCGTTCTCGCAGTGCACGCAGAGCACGGCGTCCAGGTCGCGCACGACCTCCAGGCAGCGCAGCGTCTCCGCGTCGGAGAGCCGCAGGTGGTCGTAGGCGAGGTAGGTCTTGAAGCTGCTCACGCCCGCCTCGCGCATGCGGCGCATCTGCCCCGGCGAGTCCTCGCCCCACTCGGCGATCGCCATGTGGAAGCCGTAGTTGGCCGTGCAGCCGCTGCCGCCCTCGGCGCGCCTGTGCCACTCGGCCAGCGCCTCGTCCATCGTCACGCCGCGGTCGGCCGTGGCATAGTCCACGATGCAGGTGGTGCCGCCGCAGGCAGCGGCGCGCGTGCCGGTCTCAAAGCTGTCGGCCGTCCAGTCCATGCCGGTCCAGCACTGCAGGTGGGTGTGCGCGTCGATGAAGCCGGGGAACACCCAGCAGCCGCTCACGTCCTCGACGACGTCCGTGAGCCCGGGCTCGATGTGCGCGGCGATCTCCACGATCTTCTCGCCCTCCAGCGCGAGGTCGGCGCGACGCAGGCCCTCCGGCGTGACCAGCGTGCCGTTTGCCAGGATCCTCCTCATCGGCTCTCCCCTCTGCGAATGATCCAAAAGGGGTCTGTCCCCTTTTGAATCAGCCTCTCTCGGCCAGCGCGCCCTCGAGGCGCGCCAGGTCCTCGGGCGTGTCCACGTCGGCGAGCTCCCACTCGTCGGCGGCCTCCACCGTGCGCACGCGACCCTCCAGCTCGGCATGGCCGTCGAGAAGGACGCGCCCTCCCGTGTCGCCCTCCAGCCGAGCCAGCGCGGCCAGCGTGTCGTTCGGCCAGAGCACCGGATTCGCGGCGCGGCCACGCCAGCCCAGGCGCACGATAGCGGTGGGCTCGCGGACGAGCTCCGCCACCAGCGCGCGCACGCTCCTCTCGCTCAGGAGCGGCTGGTCGCCGGTCACGAAGAGGCAGCCGGCGCGATGCCCCAGCGCCTCCAGGCCCGCGCGCATCGTGTCGCTCTTGAGCGGGCCCGTCGCGCGCACGCAGCGCACACCGAGCCGCTCGCACAGCCCCTCGACCGCGTCCCAGCGCGTCACCACCACGACGTCCAGGAGGTCCGCCGGCAGCGCGGCGAGCGTGCGCTCGAGCACGGCCGTGCCGGCCAGCGGCGCCACGAGCTTCTCGCCCGGCGCGCCGCCAAAGCGCGCGCCCTCGCCGGACGCCATGACCACGCAGCCCAGGCGGGCCACGTCGGCAAAGCCCGAGAAGCACGTCTCGTAGGCGGCGGAGAGCGCCCAGCGGCTCGTGCGCTCGAACGCGCGGTAGCGCTCGATCAGCTCGCGCGCCTCGGCGGTGAGCTTCGAGCCGCCGCCCCCGGAGCCGCCCACGGTCCGCTCGGTGAGCGCGAAGCCAAAGGCCCGCTCCGCGTCGTGCACGAGGCGCGTGGCCTTGGTGTAGGCCATACCCATGTCGATCGCGGCGGCGCGCAGGCTGCCCAGCTCGCCCACGCGCTCCAGCAGCTCGACCGGACCGGGCCCAAAGACCCGGTGCCCGTCGTCGCCCAGAAGATATGCCCTGAGGTCGGGTCTCATGCCGCGCGCCCCACCGTCCTTCTCGCCCGCCGCGCCCTTGCTAGCCACGTACGATGGTACCCGTCTTGCCGGCGATGCCGTCGGCCGCCCGGTCGAGGAGCGTGATGAGCGACGAGCGGCCCTCGCCGGACTGAGCGAAGGCGAGCGCCGCCTCCACCTTGGGCAGCATCGAGCCGGGCGCGAACTGGCCCTCCTCGATGTAGCGCGCCGCGGTCTCGGGCGTGAGCTCGTCCAGCCACTGCTGGTCGGGCTTGCCAAAGTTCACGGCCACCTTCTCCACCGCGGTCAAGATCACCAGAAAGTCGGCGTCCAGCTGCTCGGCCAGGCGCGCCGCCGCGAAATCCTTGTCGATGACCGCCGCGGCGCCCTTGAGGTGGTGGCCCTCGGTGTGGAAGACCGGGATGCCGCCGCCACCGCAGGCGATGACCACGTGGTTGGTCTCGACGAGCGAGCGGATGGTGTCCAGCTCCACGATGCCCACCGGCTTGGGCGAGGCCACCACGCGGCGGTACCCGCGCCCGGCGTCCTCGATCACGTCGTAGCCGCGCTCGGCGATCATGCGGTCGGCCTCCTCGCGCGTCATGAAGGCGCCGATCGGCTTGGTGGGGTTGGCGAACGCCGGGTCCTCCGGGTCCACCTCAACCTGCGTGAGCACCGTGGCGGCGCCCATCTCGATCCCGCGGTCCAGCATCTCCTCACGCAGCGCGTTCTGCAGGTCGTAGCCGATGTAGCCCTGGCTCATGGCCACGCAGACGGAAAGCGGGCACGGGATGTACTTCTCGGGGTCGGAGCGCGTGAGCTGCGTCATGGCCTCCTGGATCATGCCCACCTGCGGACCGTTGCCGTGGGCCACCACGACTTCGTTGCCCTGCTCGATGAGGTCCACGATCGCGCGCGCCGTGTGCTTGACCGCCTCCATCTGCTCAGGCAGGTTCTTTCCGAGCGCGTTGCCGCCCAGCGCGATGACGATTCTCTTAGACATTTTATATTACTCCTTGAGCTGCGACAAGACCCGTCGAGAAGGGCGGGGCCGCCCACAAGTCAGCGAGCGACTTCTGCGCAACGCGCAGTGAGCGAGCGACTTGTGGGCGGCCCCAGCCCGGACGGACGATTTCCTACGCCTGGTTCCAGCGGGGCTTGGCCGCGGCCTCGAGCGCCGCAAGCGTGGTCACGGGGTCCTTGACTTTCTGCAGGAAGATCATGGCCGCGATGGCGTACGGCTTGTAGCTGGCCTCCTTGTACATGCCCACGCGGTGCATGTCAAAGACGTCGGCCATGACCTCGCCGTGCTCGCAGGAGACGCCGGAGATGTCGGCGGGCAGCGGGTGCATGTAGATCGTGTCGTCGCCGTGAGCGGTCTTGGCCATGAGCTCGCGCGTGGAGCACCAGTCCATGTGGGTGGCGTTCTGGGCGAGAAGCTCCTTCTCGAGCGCCTTGATGCCGGCGTCGTCGCCCTCGGCGTAGAGGTTGGTGCGCTTCTCCATGGCGGCGTAGGGAGCCCAGCTCTTGGGGATGACGATGTCGGCGCCCTCGAAGGCCTCGGCCATGGTGTTCACCTGCTTGAAGGTGCAGCCGGACTCGGCGGCGTAAGCCTTGGCGGCCTCCACGCGGTCGCCCATGAGGTCGTAGCCCTCGGGGTGGGCCAGCGTGACGTCCATGCCAAAGCGCGGCAGCAGCGAGATGAGCGACTGCGGGCAGGAGAGCGGCTTGCCGTAGCTCGGGGAGTACGCCCAGGTCACGGCCACCTTCTTGCCGCGGAGGTTCTCCAGGCCGCCAAACTCCTCGATGAGGTAGAGCATGTCGGCGGAGGACTGGGTCGGGTGGTCGGAGTCGGACTGCAGGGAGATGAGCGTGGGACGGTGGTCGAGCACGCCGTCCTTGTAGGCCTCGTCGACGGACTCGGCGACCTCGGCCATGTAGGCGTCGCCCTTGCCGATGTACATGTCGTCGCGGATGCCGATGACGTCGGCCATGAAGGAGATCATCGTGGCGGTCTCGCGGACGGTCTCGCCGTGGGCGATCTGGGACTTGCCCTCGTCGAGGTCCTGGAGCTGGAGGCCAAGCAGGTTCGTGGCCTTGGAGAACGAGAAGCGCGTGCGGGTGGAGTTGTCGCGGAAGAGCGAGACGGCGAGGCCGGAGTCGAAGATGCGCGAGGAGATGTTGCGCTCGCGGAGGTTGCGCAGGGCGGCGGCCACGGCGTAGAGCGCGCGCAGCTCGTCGGTGGTCTTGTCCCAGGTGTGCAGGAAGTCGGCGTTGTACATGCCGGAGAAGTCGTAGCCCTTGAGCTCGTCGAGAAGCGCGGAGAAGTCCTTGGCCATGTTCGTTTCCTTTCTGTGGTGATTCAAAAGGGGACAGACCCCTTTTGGATCATTCTGTTCTGAGTGATTCAAAAGGGGTCTGTCCCCTTTTGAATCATGCCGTTACTGGATGTCGTTGTCGGTGGCGCCGGCGCGGAAGACGGTGACGTCGCCGGTCTTCTTGGACGGGTCGTAGAGGTTGAGCGCGGCGGTGTAGAGCGCGGCGCAGGTCACGAGGTCCTGCTTGTAGGTGACCTCGTTGGGCGCGTGAGCCTGGCTCTCGGCGCCGGGGCCAAAGCCCACGCACGGGATGCCGTAGCGGCCCTGGATGGACACGCAGTTGGTCGAGAAGGTCCACTTGTCCGTGAGCGGGCGGCCGGCGCGCTTGTCCATGGACGGCTCGCAGCCGATGCGCTCCTCGCCGTACAGCGCGTGGTGCGCATCAACGAGAGCCTGGACGTGAGCGGCGCTCTCGGCGTTGATCCACGTGGGGAAGTAGGCCTCGGTCTCGTAGACAGTGCCCTTCCAGCTCGGGCGGTCGTACATGTACATGGAGACCTTGACGTCGTCGCCGTACTTCTTGACGGACGGCAGGTCGCGGATCTCCTGGAGGCAGGAGTCCCAGGTCTCGCCGGCGGTCATGCGGCGGTCGATGGAGATCGCGCAGCTGTCGGCCACGGCGCAGCGGGACGGCGAGGTGTAGAAGATCTGCGACACGGTGCAGGTGCCGCGGCCGAGGAACCGCGCGTCCTCGAAGTGATCGGGGTTGTACTTGGGGTCGAGCATCTTGACGAGGCCCTTGATGGCGGTGGACTCGTCGCAGCCGTTGTTGTTGAGGGCGCGGACGTCGGCGATGATGTCGGCCATTTTGTAAATGGCGTTGTCGCCGCGGTCGGGCGCGGAGCCGTGGCAGGAGACGCCATGCACGTCAACGCGAATCTCCATGCGGCCGCGGTGACCACGGTAGATGCCGCCGTCGGTGGGCTCGGTGGAGATCACGAACTCGATCTTCTCGCGGGCGTCCTCGGGGCCGTCGAAGTACTTGTTGACGATGTACTGCCAGCACATGCCGTCGCAGTCCTCCTCCTGGACGGAGCCCACGACCATGATCTTGTAACCCTCGGGAATGAGGCCCAGGTCCTTCATCATCTTCGCGGCGTACGTGGCAGACGCCATGCCGCCCTCCTGGTCGGAGCCGCCACGGCCGTAGATGAGCTCGTCGGTCTCGTAGCCCTCGTAGGGGTCGGCCTCCCAGTTGTCGCGGTTGCCGATGCCCACGGTGTCGATGTGGGAGTCGATGGCGATGATCTTGTCGCCCTCGCCCATCCAGCCGATGACGTTGCCCAGGCCGTCGACCTCGACCTTGTCAAAACCGAGCTTCTCCATCTCGGCCTTGATGCAGGCCACGACCTCGCCCTCCTCGCAGGACTCGCTCGGGTGGGAGATCATGGCGCGCAGGAAGGCGGTCATGTCCTTGCCGTACGCCTCCGCCGCGCTCTTGATCTGCTCGAAATCCAGTTCCTTGGCCATCTTGCTTACGTCCTTTCTGACGCCCTCGTTACCATTCATCTGCCGAGAAGAACCCGTTCTTCTCGCTCTCCCCTACTCGGCGGGGTACGCGCCGTCCCACACGACCTTGCGGTAGTTCACCGGGTCCGTGTCGCCCTCGGTCGAGAAGAGCAGCACGGAGCTCTCCGCGCTGAGCCCGATGGCCTCGCGGAGCTCGGCGTACTCGTCGGACTCCATGAGGGTCGTGACCAGGCCCGCGCCCACGGCGCCGGACTCGCCGGAGATGACGCGCGGGTCGCCCTTCTTGGGGGCGCCGAGCACGCGCATGCCCTTTGCGGCCACCCAGTTGGGGCAGCTCACGAACACGGACACGTGGTTGCGCAGGATGTCCCAGCCCAGCGTGTTGGGCTCGCCGCAGGCAAGGCCAGCCATGATCGTGGGCATGTCGCCGTCCACGATGCGCGGATCGCCGTCGCCGGCAAGCGCGCCCTTGTAGAGGCAGGCCGCGGTGTCGGCCTCCATCACCACGAAAGTGGGCGGGTTGTCGGGGAAGAGGTTGGTGAAGTAGCCCACCACGCCGCCGGCCAGGCTGCCAACGCCGGCCTGCACGAAGACGTGCGTCGGGCGCTCCACGCCGGCCGCCGCGTACTGCTCGGCCGCCTCGGAGGCCATGGTGCCGTAGCCCTCCATGATCCAGGACGGGATCTCCTCGTAGCCGTCCCAGGCGGTGTCCTGGACGATGACGCCGTTCTCGCAGGCCTCGGCCTCGGCGGCGGCCATGCGGACGCACTCGTCGTAGTTGACGTCCTCGATGGTGACCTCGGCGCCCTCGGCGGCGATGTTGTCAAAGCGGCTCTTCACGCTGCCCTTGGGCATGTGCACGACGGCCTTCTGGCCCAGCTTGTTGGCAGCCCACGCCACGCCGCGGCCGTGGTTGCCGTCCGTGGCGGTGAAGAACGTGGCCTGGCCGAAGTCGCGCGCGAGCTCGTCGCTCGTGAGGTAGTCGTAGGTCATCTCGGAGACCGGGCGGCCGATCTTGCCCGCGATGTAGTTGGCCATGGCAAAGGAGCCGCCGAGCACCTTGAAGGCGTTGAGGCCAAAGCGGTAGGACTCGTCCTTCACGGCGAGGTTCTTGAGGCCGAGATCCGCCGCCAGCGCGTCAAGCTTGGCAAGCGGGGTGACGTCGTACTGCGGGAAGCTCTTGTGGAAGCTGCGGGCGGCCTCCACGTTCTCGAGGGACATGATGCCGAGGTGGCGATCGTCGCTCTTAGGCATCTTGTTGGCGACCCACTTGATCTTCTCGCTCAACGCTTCCTCCTTGCTCTTTCGGGCTTACCAACTTTTTGTCTGGTATCCAAACTAAAAGTTTGTTAGCCCATATATTCCCACTTTTCAAGAGTGTTTCAAGAGGAATTTTCGGGATGCCGCGGGCGGTACGTTTGCGGCTGCGAACGGCATATCGAGAAGAACCACTCCACGACCACCACACGCGACGTTCGTTCTTCTCGGCAGCTACGACGGGCGGACGCGCTCGGCGAGGAGGGCGTCCAGCGCCTCGATCCCCTCCAGCGACGCAGACAGGGAGACGCGCGCGTCCGCCGTGCGGACCACGAGCCTGCGCAGCGCCCCCGAGCCGTCCGAGGAGACCACGCGCTCGACGCTCGTGACCTCGGAGAAGGCAATCGAGCGCTCGGGGCCGAGCGTCGGCCGCACCGTCATCCCGCCCAGGTCCGCCGTCACCCCAAAGCGCCACGAGCGCAGGGCGACCGCCGCGCAGGACAGGGAGAAGGGGGCGAGAAGGACGTTGATGAGCACCACGCCGTAGGCCCCCTCGAGAGCGCTCATCAGGAGGGAGAGGGCCAGCTCGGCGGCTCCGACCAGCGTCGCCAGGAGCGTCCAGAGCACCGCGCTCGACCGCAGCGTGCGGACCTCGACCTTGAGGTGGTGGTCGCCCCGGCACCACAGCTCCCCGTCCTCGCCGACGAAGCGGACGTCGCAGCTGTCGCAGACCCACGACCACAGGGAGCAGACCGCCTCGGCGACGACGAGCCGCTCGGTGTCATCGAGCCCGTCGCCGGTGAAGGCCCCGTCCGCGCCCCTAACCCGCATCTCGTCCGCCCGCGCGCAGAACCCGTCGGATGCGGCCATGCGCCCGGGGATGAGCCACGTGCCGCCCGGCAGGCACACGCCAAACGAGCGCTCCAGCTCCCAGAGGTCCCACTCGGACAGCTCGACGACGAGACGGGTGTCGGTGAGCTCAGCGACCCTCATGCGTGCCACCCCGCCGGTTGACCTTGGTGACGATCCTGGATGGGTCGACGTTGCCCTCGATGAACGCCCAAAAGCCCTCGCTGCCTACCATGAGACTCTCCACCGACACGCGACGGCCACGCGCGTGAACGGTCATCTTGGCGAGCGTGCCCATGCCGGTGTTGTAGTTGACGCGGCGAACCACCCGCGTGACGTCGGCTGCGACGAAGTCCCACTCGCTCCCGAACAGGGCGGGGCGCACGGTCACCACACCGTCGCGCACCCTGACCCTGAAGCGGCGCCCGGCGACGGCGGCAAGCAGTAACGGGGCGATGATCAGGGCGAACATGAAGACGCCCAGCGGCGGAAGGTCCCCCGCCAGGGCAAATGCCGCCGGGAACAGCGTGAACAGCAGGGAGCTGCCCAGCATGAGCCGTGAGAAGCCCCCCGGCAGTGTTACGGTGAAGCTCTCTCTGCCAGAACCTGACATGTACCCCTCCCTTACGAGTCCTCGCCATATGGGGCGAGGGAACGAGCGAACTCGCCGAAGGACGAGGCGAGCGGCGAGAGGGCAAAGAGACCGTCCGCGCCGCGTACCTCGTGGTTGGCAAATTGAACGCCCTGAACACCCTCGATGGATGCGCCCGAGCCGCGAGCAACGCCCAGCAGGATCAGGTTGCCGCACTGGTCGCACGCGACAGGCACGTGGCCCGGCCCGAACGTCGGCTCGTCCTCGTTGTCTACGAGCAGCTCGGAGATCTCCCCCAGCGAGAGAAAGTGGTCGATGGGCACCGACTGGGGGTGCCCCTCCCCTGTAGCGGGGTCGACCTCCATGAACGTGGGAGTGCAGAGAAACCGCGCCGGCGTCCCGCCGTTGTGGGCCAGCAGAAACTCGCGATAGTCCGCCGGCAGCTCGACGTCCAGCTCACGCTCAAAGGACGCCAGGTCCGAGGGGCCGAGCATCCGGTCGGAACCCAGGAGCAGGAGGTCGGGAGCCTCGCCCTGCTGAATCTCTCCCAGAGCGGCCAGCACGTCCGAGAAGCTCCGAGCGAGAAGGACCGGCTCCTCGTAGACATTCTCCTGACGAGCCTCGTCATAGTGGCCCTCGGGAGTCTGCAGAAGAACGCTGCCGTAGGTACTCGAGTGCTCATCGCAGTCGAGCGCCACGACGCAGCCGCAGCTGTCGAAGATCGGAAGCAGCTGCTCCGCTATCAGCCCCTCCGCGCGGCAGCATTGGTAGATGTCGGGTATGCGCTCGGCGGAAAACCACTCGGAGACCTCGTACTCGTCGCCGTCGGCCGTGACGAGATACGCCCGCAAAGGCGTGACGGGCTCGACATGCGCGGATGCCGCGTCCCGAAAGAGGAAGTCCCGGTACTCGCTGGGCACGGGGTGACGGAACTCCCGCTCGATCCAGGCCGCAAAGTCGCTCTCCATGTGCCCTCCCCCGCTTCGTTGGCGCATCGCCCCCGCCCGTCCATCTTACGAGAAGGGCGGGGGCTCGGCCATACGGTAAGCTTTCGTTCCGTAGGCGCGTGAGGAGCGCCCGTCCGTGAGGGAGCCGCCATGTCCACCCGCTCGATTGCCCGCTGCGGCATCTGCATAGCACTGCTCGCCGTAAGCGCCTGGGTCACCGTGCCTCTGGGCCCGGTGCCGTTCACCATGCAGACCTTTGCGCTGGCGCTGCTGCCCCAGGTCATGCGCACGCGCGACGCGCTGTTCACCGTTATTGTCTACTTGCTGCTGGGCGCAGTGGGCGTGCCGGTGTTCTCCGGCCTCCAAGGCGGGGTCGGCGTGCTGCTGGGACCCACGGGGGGCTATCTCCTGGGCTTTGCGGCGGGCATGCCCGTGGCGGGCGCCATCGCGCGCGCGAACGCGCTGCCGAGAAGGGCGCGCGGCGTGGCAGGCGGAGTCGCGCTGCTGGCGGTGAGCTACGTGCTGGGGACGATCCAGCTCATGAACGTCTACGCACTCGACGCGCCCGCGGCGCTGGCGGTGGCGGTCGTGCCGTTTGTGGTGCCGGACGTGGCGAAGGTCGCGCTGAGCGTAGGCGTGGCGGAGCGCGTCAACCGCGCACTGGGAGCGGCGACGGGGCGATAACGGCAATACATAAAAGGCAATCAGTAGCCGGACACCATGAAAGCCGTCGCTCGCCTACGACCACGTCCCAGCCAGGAAGTCGACCGGCTTGGTCGTCTCCTCTATCCGGACGCCGATTCGCTCGAGGAATCCCCGGTACTGCTCGTCCACGCCAAAGAACGGGTCCGTGTCCGCGCTGTTCGGAATCCCCTTCTCCAGGAGGGCGAGGCACAGCTCGCGCTCGTCCTCCCACCGCCTGCCGCGCCGCCACACGTCACGGATGCGCGCGCCAGGGCCCGGAAGGATCCAGACCGTCCCGTCCTTCCTGTTGTGGAACCCGGTGCAATCCGCGATGCCGACGACGTTGATGCGGACGGTCCCGCAGCCGTCCTCGTGCTTCTCCTTGTCCCGCATGAACGAGGTGTGGAACAGGCGACCGCCGACCGCGAACACGTCGCTCTTGCCCGGGTGCAGGTAATGATGCCGCGCGACAAGGACCGACGCGACCGCAAGCGCAGCAAACACGACGAACACGGAGCCGCCAATCATGGCAAGCCACGTAACGTCCTGGCCCCCGTACTCGTCACGCGCGACGCCGCCGACAAGCGTCACGATGACAACAACGAAGACGATGAAGAAGACCAGGGCGAAGGCGGCCACCCCGAGTGCCACGCTGTCATGCGCGAAGGAGCGCCCGAACGTCCGGGCGGCCCTGGCAGCGGCCTTCTCGTCGTCGGTCGGCTCGACGATCTGGCCCAGATGCTGGCTCGACTGCTCTTGTCCCCCACTCATCTCCATAGCCTTTCCGAACGCGCCTACGCCGCCGTCAGCACCATACAGCTCCCGAAGTCCGAGTGAACGCGCTGGCACTTTCGCACGAGCCAGACGCTTGCGTCGAGAAGATCGCCGAGAACGCCGGATCTACTCCCTCTCCAGGCGCTCATCGTACCAGCTCTCGCGCAAGTCGCCCCAAGACGGGAGGTCTGCTTCGCCCTTCCCTGAGATGTCGAGCTCACGTACCGCCTGCGCGTGAAGGGACCTCAGGTCGGACAACACAGCCACCTTTTGGACCGTGCCATCCGTAGGGGCCGCTCCAATGTGAGCGTTCGTCCGCTTTTGTCGCATCTTCGCCTCGACCGCTTCTTTTGTCATATCCATCCCCTCGTCAATCTGCACGCTCATGGGCAAGACGGATTATTCCAGCCCTCAGAACAGGCAGCCCTCGATGAGGTCCTTGCCCCGCAGCTTGTCGAGCCACTCGGTCGGGATCCCCTCGATGCCGTAGACGATGCCGGCGAGCGCGCCGGCGACGGCGGCCGTGGTGTCCGTGTCATCCCCGAGGTTCACCGCGGCGAGCGCGCACTCGGCGTAGCTCGACGTGTTGGCCAGACACCAGAGCGCGGCGTCGAAGGTGTGGCACACGAAGCCGGTAGAGCGAATCTCGTCCACGTGGCGCGCGGCAATGTCGCCCGCCACGTCCGCCGGGCTCGCGCTGGCGATGAGGTCCCGCGCGATATGCACCATGGCGACGCACGCCTCCGTCGAGGTTGGGTTTGCGTGCGTTATCGCGGAGACGGCGCGCACCTCGTCGTCGGTGGCGTCGGTGAACGCGAGCGGGACCGTGCGCATGAGCGAGCCGTTGCCGTTGTCCCACTCCCCGGTAAGGCCGTGCCCGCGCTCGAGCGCCTCGCGCGTGGCATTGCCCACGTCGAAGAGCCCGTCGACCGTGTAGGCGCCCTCGCGATACCACCGCACGAAGCGCCCGCGAATGTCATTGACGCCAATGCATCCCAGCTCACGATAGCTGTCACAGATCGCAAGCGTCATCGACGTGTCATCGCTCCACGTGCCCGTCGGCTTGTTGTGGCTGCCGTGGCCGACCATGTCCGTGCAGCGGAACGACCCCCGCGGGCGAAACTCGTACGGAACTCCCAGCGCATCGGCCACCGCCTGGCCGTAGACGCAGTCGCGAAGTGTTGGCATGGTGGGCTCCTCTCTCACCTAGCTGTCGGACACATCCTCGAGAAGCTCGTCAGGATAGGCGTCATAGAGCGCGTCGAGAATGTCGTGGAGCCTCTCCCCCAGCTCGTTCTCGCCTTCTCCACGCTCGTTGATGCCCTTCCTTATGATAAGGTCTCCAACCTTCTCATAAAGGTCGGAATAGGCGGAGTCCGAAATAGCATGCCAGTCGAAGCGAAGCCCATGCTTCTCAAGTAGGGCGCACTGGCCGGCACTGAGTCCGGAATCAAATAAAAGCAAGACGCCCTCTCTTAATCGCGATGTCCCATTACCCCCAGCAATCATAGCCCCGTCAGGAAAGAACACATTATTTCGGAACTAAGATGCAGGCCAAACGTTCTTTGAAACAATCAAAGTGATAATCGACAGGGTCGAAATAACAGAGAGGAACCTGATGACAAACCACAAGATAGAATGGCCGCTAACGCACGAAGCTGCCCTCGAGTCTCTTGAGGCGTTCGTCATGAGAGCCCGACGCGTCGAGGCTCACTCTCTGGTAAAGAGCTCCAAAATCTACAAACTCGCTGAGCAGACAATCACAGCAACCGCCGAGATTAAGACAAACGTCATGACCGTACGTCTGAACTGCCGCCCAGAGGATGAGGAAGTCTTTGAGTCCCTCGCGGCGCGAATCAGACCATGCATAATCAACGACCCCGTCAACGTCAGAAAGGCTGCCAGATCTATGAAGCTGCTCGCAGGCGAGGCCCTGACCGCGGAACAGGATGAGGCCCTGGATGGCATCATCGACTGGTACGACTACCACATCGAGGGGCGCAACCCTATCTTCGGATTCGAGGAGATCGAGTCTCTCGACGACGCTACCAAGACGGTCTCCGCCACTGACGTCACGCTAGGGATGGGCTGGCTTTACTCGGATCTCATTCACGCAAATCCCGACTTGAGTAATCGCGTCGCGCTAGAGTTTCCTTACAACTCCCGATACCAGAACGGAGTCGTCCTCATATCGCACCTGGCGCTCAAGATCACCAAATTGCTGGAGCTCATACGCAAGGTCGACTCGGAGCATGGCCTCGACATGCGGGAGGGCGTCTGGACCGACCAGATCGTCGCGGGCAACGGCCCTCTCGACCTTCACAATGCCAAGGTGTTCATAGGGAAACCATTGCACGAGGTGTCCGTAGGAACGCGTTCCAAAGACATCGAGGGCATTGAGCCGCTCACCGCAATGCGCATGGCGCAGCTCAGGAGCCCGAGTCGAGAGGCCAACCTGATCTGCTCCGATGGCGACGGCAACATCGTCGCCCGCTTCCCTGGAATCTACCGCTTTGCAGACGGCGTCCTCTCGGTCAACCTCGACAACGTCGCAAGCCTCGAGTTCTTCCCTTCGGGCAGCCCCCGAGTTCCAATAAAGCCGCTGCCTGAGGGGTCTCCGGGCGTCTTCGCCCTTACTCCGTTGGACGATAAGAGCGCTGCCACGAGCAAGATCGCTGCAGCAGTTTACTCAGCAGAGGTAACGATCCTCGAGCTCAAGTCGAAAAGCGGAATACATAGAATTCCCCTCGAGAGAGCAAAATGCTCGAGCGGGGCAGCACTTCCAGCGCAAGGGGACTCAGACACTGGGACGGGATGAGTCTTCTTCTGGCTTCTCGGTCCAACGTCTTACGCAACGATTAAGCATCGCCAGCTTGAGACCGCAGAACCTGAGTCCCTCCACATTCTATAAGCTATCCGCCACGCGCCCTTTCTAGTGCAACGAGAGACGCCAGCGCAGGGTCTTCGAGACAGTACATCGTGCATTATGGTCACAACCCCGATTATGTTAACCGTGATACATCTCACAGATAAACATCATGCTGGCAAGAAAGCTCTATGCCCAGACAAACAGGCAGAATACTTTAGGCGTCTAGCCAGTTCAGAGCGTAATCCCGAATCTGCTCATACCACACATTTTCGTTCTCGGCATGTGCCGCGACTTCCTTTGACTTCTCAAAAATCGCACGAATATGGTTGGCATTCGGTACGTAATCAACTTTGTAGCTATCTTCGAGCATCTTCCGATACACGGCAAGCTCCATCGGAACGATAACAGCTTTTCCGCCATAGTGCTCGATATTAATGTGATGCAGCGAATAGAAAAAAGAGACGGAAGCTTTGCTAATCTTCGGTGCGACAAACAGGCAGAACGCCTCACGCCCCGAATCTTGTTTGACCTTCCCGAGATGCCTGGCAACCGGCTCACCCTCGTTGTCGTACTGCTTCTGCCCGGATTGCAACGTAACCTCGACGAGCACGGAAAAGTCGCCGTAGTCGCACAGGATATCAGGAGTGTTGCCTGCAGCCGTTGAAATTGGCTCTCCATTGTCGTCAAGATTGAAGTTGGGGATGATGTTCCCACCATCAATCATCGTCATGGCACGCCATGCGTTCCATTCGAACACGAGAGGATTGTCATAATACTTACTGCTGACAATGCCGTCGAACGTCGCTTGGATATCGTCGTACTGCTTGCAGTCCTTTATCTCCGCGATCGTCTCATTTAATACCGCTTCTTTGGCCTTCTGGCGCAGCCCGTGCTCGATGGACTTCAGCTCGATGACGCTGAGACCGTCAATCTCGACCGTCGGATTAATCGCGTGAATCTTGGCTGTGAGTTTCACCGGATCATCAGTCAGCAATTTGGGCGTCTCGGCGTCGAATAGGTAGTCCTTGTAAAGCTCTTCTCTGTCAATGAACCGGGGTTCACGCGGCATAGTGTCGAGCAGATAGTCAACATCTCGGACCCTGTCTGGAGCGATAGAGAGCGAATGCCCCCTCTGCGAGATGCTCACGACCTCTGTCGCACGCAGGTACCGGAAACAGGCGTCTGCGTAGTCGCGAAGGGTCGAGGTCTTCGTCTTCACGAACTTCGCCAGCGTTTTCTCCCGCGCCTCACGCGTCGAGATATCGCCCGAGCTGATTTCTGAGGCGTAAACCTCACGAACCACCCTCTCCTTTTCTATGGCGATAAACTTTCTGTACTGCCCTTTGTTTTGTGCTTTCCTCACGCGAAATGCATCAATCTTATCGACTATCTCATCAAACCTCTTGTAGTTCGTCAGCTGCAAGCCGAAAAGCATTAGCTCGTCGAACGAAAGTGACCCGAAATGGCGCACAAGTCGCAGTATCTCGAGGTAGGGCCTTACGAAGAAATCCTGGTCAGAGCCACTTGCCAGCGGGTGATACGGTGACGGCAATTGAAACTTCACAAGCTGGCGCAGGAGCGCCTCGCTCGGCATATCACCATAAACCAGCTCATGACCTGCAGGAGTAAGCTCTACGACAGGCTCTAGGTTCACGAAACCGAGCGCCTTCGGGGCTCGCGTTATCCTATCGCGCGCCGAAAACGCGGGGTCCTTCGGCGGCTTCGAGCTCATGAAGAATTCCTGCTCGAAAAGACGCAGCATGAACGATTTCTGCAATTTCGAGTTTCGGGTCCACTTCACACCTGAAAACTCTTCCGCAAGCAGCTTAATCTCGGGCACCATCTTCATCGGCGTACGCGGCGATGTCGTAAAAAACAGCGTGCGCGTATGCCTATCGATGCCGGCCATAATTGCTCCCCTAATAGTTCGCTACCAAGATGTGCTTTCCAGAAGATTTGAAGCGATTGCGGATATTGACTGCATAACTTTTCGCATACTCATGGACGATATTGTCCCTGTAAAGCTCATGCGTTAAATCAGTGTGCCCGATGACCATCAACGCCTTCGAGGGCAGCTTGAAATATGCCTCGGCAAGACGGCGATGCTCCCGTTCGTTGAAGCCATCGCGCGTCTCCTTGTTCCCGTAATCGGAAAAAATGCAGTCATACGGAGGGTCGAGAAACACGAAATCGTCCGCACGACATCGTTTGAAGACCTCTTCGTAGTCGCCACACATGATCTCGGCGTTTTTAAGCAACTGCGAATGCGCACGACTAACGACCTTGGTGTTAAAGCGCTTGTATCTGCCGTAGGGCACGTTGAACTCGCCCTGCTTGTTATAGCGAATCATGCCCGAGTACGCCGTCTTATTGATGAAGAAGTAGACTGCCGCAGCAGAATATCCACCGGTCTTGTTGTTGAACATATCGCGAACGCGATAGTACAACGCCTCATTGTCATCCGGTACGCATTCATCGGGCATCATTGCCTTGAGCGCGTCAAACGCATCTCTGTTCTCAGTATACTTGGCCTCTAGCTCATCGAGCTCCTTTCGCAGATGTGAGTAGTCATCACGCACACCAAGGTAAAAGTCCATGAGTGGTTTGTTTAAGTCATTAATCAGCGCGTGTTTGGGCTCCAGGTAGAAGTACATCGCGCCGCCGCCGAAGAACGGCTCGACATAACGGTTGTACTGGGACGGAGCGTAAGGCAAAATCTCGGGGATCTCCCGGCTCTTGCCACCCCTGTACTTAAGCATCGGTTTCATGAGCAACCACTCTCAATCCTCTGAATCTCGACGATTATATCGGGTCTTGGATAGGTTGGCCGTCATCACTACTCGTTGTACACTCATGCCCCATCATGTCATGTTCCAGCATCACCATGGTTACTCTGGCCTCATCGCCCACACATCGAGGACGCCGGAACCGACTGCCATCATGGATGCTTATCTTTTTTCTGCTTATTATTCATACTGGCAGCCATGACTAACGCATTAATACTACCGAATGACATATCGGAATGGCTGGAAATGCTGTCATGCAAGTAGCTTTCCCAGGTCTCTATCCTCGATCACCTCATTTTGGCAGTTAAGTACTCAAACAGCCGAAATGGTCAGCACAGAAGGTCATGCCGTTGGATGCCGTTCGCGAAGCGAACACCACAGATGGTGACAGCGGACGACTTATCTCCGGCGTACGGGATTTGTCACATAATGTCGTTCTTAAGTCTCCACGACAATGAGCCTCGTTGTTGTTGACCGACTCGCCTTCGAAGAACTTCGCCTGTTCCTCGGTCATCCTTCTCAACTCTGAGACTGTTCTGAGGACAGCTGAGCACCGCTATGCCCTTCACTGCTTATCCCCTATTTGTGAGAAATATATTGTCTGCATAATTGAGCAGTCAGCTGACACCAAAGGTCGACAGATCCGCCTAGCAAATTGATAGCTTTATTCTTCAATTTCCAACGTGGGGATATAAACCTTTCTGAGCGGAATAAGCCGACGATATTCATCGTCGAGATCCTCGTAATACTTGAGAATCAAGTCAACCAGTTCCGCACCGTTGATTCCTCGGATGATTGGGGTGTTATCCAGATACTTCTTGGCGTTCTTGGTGTAATCAGTCAGCGTGACGAAAACGCCGTAATCGCCCTCACGCATCGCACCCTTAAGAGACTGGATGGTCGTCTCGCGTATCTCACCATCTCCGCTCTTCACCTGGACCAGGATCCGTGGTGGAAGCTCATCTTTATAGGCAGTGATGTCCACCCCACTATCGCCTCCCTGGGGAGACACGGTAGCACGATAGCCCATGGCGCGTAGGAGGTTTGCCACGAACTCCTCCAGCGCATAGCCCTTAAGATTCTTGCTGAGCTCTTTGAGCACGAAGTCTCGCGTTGCTTCCAGAATCTCTTCTGCGGTTGTGCCCACGCTCACATCCTCTGAGTCGGGATCTGAGAAGGCGTGGGCGTCAAAATCGTCGCTTAGCGCGTGAAGGAAATCCTCTCCATAGGTCTTAAGTTTGAAGAAGCTCAATACCGAACCCGTCTCATAGAGCGCACCTTGAGAGAACGCCGTGCGAGGCAGGCGCTTGAGCCATTTAACCTTCCTCTGGTGCCGATACTCATCTCGGTCTGGAACGTAGTAGTAATCCCCCTCGATGATGCCGATGTTTATCATGCGATCGCTCTTGGACGGATAGACCACGTAGTCACCGATTTTGACTTCATAGGCAAAGCGAATCAGCATGCCCGCCGCAACCGGAGTGTTGCCCTTTTTCGCCTCAGGGTACACTTCTTGATGACGCTTCTTGAAAGCCTCCCTGTCATTGGGGAGCTTCTTGAGATCACCCATCTGCGGCCAGCCGATAGCGATAACTCCATGCTGAAGCGCCAGCTGCTCATCACGACAGTGAAGACCCCAGACAATAGACATCGGATTCCCCTCGTTTTGTGAGTCGACTAGCTTCAGTATCATCCTAACCGCTTGCGACTAAAGTGAGCGACTTGGATGATGAGTGGAATGGGGCAACGGCAGGTCCTACGAGTTAGATCCTCAAAAGACACGCCCGAAAAACAGCCGAACCTTTTCTTCACGCCACTCCTGCCCGCTACTTCCCAAACGGTAGCTTGAAGGGAAGCGACTCTGCAGCCTTCTTAAGGTCAACGTTACCGATGGCCTTGCCAAGCCCTTGGACTCCGTCAGCCACGGCAGCTCCTAGATCGGCGGCTCCCTTCCCCGCTGCTTCGCCCAGAGCTCCCGCCCCATCAGCGATCGCACCGCCAAGCTGCTGCGCACCGTTAGCGGCGCCCGAGGCAACGTCGCCGGCAATCTTTCCGGCAACGTCAAGCCACTCAGGGGCACGCTCGATGACCTTCTCGTCCATCTCGATGTCGAGCCCCTTGGAGAACTGACTGGTCTGCTCCATCAGCGAATCAAGGATTGCAAGGACACTGTCCACGGCAAAGGGGTGGAGAAGCTTCTCCTCCCTGACTCTGTCTGCCGACAGCTCGAGCACCTCGCGAAGGGCATCAATCCTAACCTTGACTTTGCCAAGCCGCTCTCTCCTCGCCTCCACGATTCCCAAACGATGCTCCTCGAGCACCTCGGGGAGCTCGGCGTAGGCGCGTTCCAGCTCGATGACCGAGAGCTTGTCCCTCGTCTGCACGGCTCTAGAGACCATAACGAGCCATGCGGGTACGTCGTCCTTCGCAGTGCTCAACACGTGCTCAATCTTATCGACAGACTCGGCGCGCGAGAGCTTGTCCGAAATGACCTGAAGCTTGGTCAAAGCATATCCGAGCGCCCGACTCGTCGTCTGAGCACACGGGGCAAGCTTTGACCAAGCGGCATCGCTCAATGTACCCGTCTTGTCCCTGATTGCCGCGGCCTCGTCCACCTCAAAGACCACCCCGATGAGATCGGCCACGATCTGGTCCTTCTGGTCTTGAAGAAGGTCTCCGACCTTCTCATCGATGCTCTTGAGGTAGTCGGTAATCTCTTGGATGGCCTGCTCGAGCGCCATCTGGGTCATCATTCCGGCAACGCCCGTCGCCATGGCAGGAGAGAAGAGCTGACTCGGGTTCTCAAACCTGAGCCACTTGACGATCTGCCCATTTGATTTCTGCACCACACCGGGCTGTATGGCGCCCGCCTTGCCATACTTCTCGAGAAGCTTGGCAGAGTCCTTGGTGAGCTTCACCCAGCGACCGGACTCCGAGGACACTTTGGCTGCCGTCTGCACGGCAGAGCCACCGGCCCTCAGCGCCTTGGTAGCAAACTCGCGAGAAGCAAGGCCACGATCGTCGAGCCAGGCCTTGATCTCTTTTGGGTCGCCGAGGAAAAGCAGACCGTGCCCGTCTTTAACGACGGTGATTTCTTGGGTTGTCACACTGGCGTCCGACATGAGGCCCTCGATTCCTACGTGATCTTCTCGCCAGCCTCTATGGTAGGGATTCTGGGCACGACAATAATGTGTCAACCGATAGTACCTGGCTGAAAGGGTCTCCCTTCGTCATAGACGGGGAATCGCCACTGATACGGTTCACGCGTTGCTATCGTTTACCTAGAAGGATGGGCAGAAAGTCTTCGTTCCCTCCAGCCTCAAGGTCAACTCTCGCGTCGACCATCATCTCGCGAACCTCATCGTCGGTAACGCCCCGCAGCACCGGCCAATCTATCGTCCAATCAACATAGTCGGCCGCGATAAGAGAGAAGGTTCCATCCGGACTCTCGTTCGTCGGGTACACGACATCCCCGAGCCATCGTCCCTCAATTTCTTCGTTGGGGTCATCTAGTGCCCAGATTGCGGAGGCAAGCAGCAACGGCAACGGGTCATAGCGCTGGATGAAATGAGTGGACGCAAACACCACGGGCGTACGTTGATAGTCGATGTACTCCCGGCGAGTGGGGTTCACCGCGTAGCGCCACTCCTTGATGTCAACGTCGAAGGGACCATCGTGGTAGTCAAGCGTCTCATCCTCTGGGGAATTGCGCCTATTTCTAGGACTATCCCTCGCACTCCTGAGGCGGCCCGTGGCGTCGCGAGCCTCGTAAATGAAGTCGGGGATGGCCCACCCACTTGCAAGTACCTTCTCTTGGATGTACTTACAGCCCGGATGATTGCCCCCCTTACTGAAGTCGGCGTAGTCACCGCAGAACACCACGACATCACCCTGCCAGTGGGTTGCAAGCAGAGAGAGCATTGCCTGGTTCTCCTCACAAGGGGCGAGGCATCGTCCGTGGAGTGACGGAGAGAAGTTCCAGAAGCAGCTGTCCAACCGCTCGTGCTTATCTACGTTGACCCAGCTGAAGTACTGCCCCATGTTCGCCTCCTAATTGATACTAAAAACTATCATTCACTCTGATTGGATAGTCCCCACTCATTCACTGCTCTCTCCAAAGGCGCCAGGGTGCTTGACATAGCAATGTCCCATGAAGCGCAATTTAAAAGAAGCAGGCGGTTCCAAAATGTTGTCCAATAACAATTAAGAGGAATTATTTCCCTATTATAGAGGCCATTCCAAAGAAGCCATTGATTCCAATGGGCTAGTTGTCGACCGTCCGAGTCATTACTCCGGACACCCGGCCCATCATCTGAAAAAAGAGCAGCATATCCTGAGCTCAAGGGAAAGAATGCGAAGTCGAAATGATAGTCGGTATTCTCTGGTCCGATTATCATAATCGGCAGTGATGTAGTTATAAAACTATAGAACTTTGGAGCTTTAAGAATGGTCATTTTCTTCTTGGAAAACGCCTCGAACATTTTTCTCTGCGGGACTCTCTTGTCCTTTGAGAAGAGAAGCACGGCCATAATTGCCAACTCGGTTAGTGCTTCATAGTCCTCGTACCAGTCAACCTCATCAAGTAACTTGATTTCCTCTTGCGTCAGCTCATAGTTTGACATCCATTCCTGCATCCGTTGCGGTGCGTCCTTACGTTCTTTCGATAATGAGAGAGGGTGTCTAGTCAGCAGATTTGCAACTAAAGCACAGGCAGCGAGCTTGCCATCGTAGTATTCTTTGCCCGTGGTTACATTCTTATTGCAACAGTCAATGAGGCAACTATATATTGGAGCAATACGGGCCTCTGCCTCTGAAAGCAGCCTTTCAATTGTGTTTTGAGCAAATAGGTGCTTCTCATGACCAGCGGAGAAGACTCTATGATCCACTTCATAGAGATCGCGTTTGCTGCAAACATGATTGGGTGAAATGCGGAAGAAGGAATCGTTTTCTCTCCGATAGACACAAAGTTTCTCTTTCGAGTCGCAAAAGTATTTTAAATAGAATTGCGGTATCCAGTGCTGATTCCGTGTAATGCCTTGAGCCAATTCAGGTCATCCAATCATATGCAGGTTAAGTTCACCGCAAGTATAATTCTCCGGGAGAAGCGATCCTCCTATCTGAAGTTAAGCCTTCCCTTCACGAGGAGGTCCACCTGCTACTCAACCATTGAAAATGACCTTGCAATATCACGGACAAAGGAGTCCTTAGATAGGCGAAAACCCGCCAGTGTGCATGCTCGAAAGCAGAGGCCAGGCGGGCTTACTGTCCCTATCTTACCCCACTGGTAGAACGACTCCTGGCACCAAGCAGCGGCCACCCGTCGCATCGAGTGTGCGCCAGCCGAGAAAAAAGCGCGCCCACGGAGACGTTTTTCTCGGCTGGTGCACACTCGGCGAACATTGGCAAGCGAATACGTCAGCTCTTGTCCTTAAACACCAGCATCCCGCTGTAGTCAGTGTCGCGCGGGCGGCGACGGTCGGGGTCGCGGAAGAAGTCCCCCGCGAGCCGGCGAATCACGGGCGAAAGGGCGATCAGCGCGATGAGATTCGGGATCGCCATGAGGCCGTTGAAGCAGTCGGCGAACTCCCACACCACGTCGAGGTTGGTCACGCAGCCCGCGAACACCATGGCGACGTAGGCGACCTGGTAGACGCGCACGGCCACGCGCTGGGCACGGCTCTTGCGGAAGAGGTACTCGACGCACTTCTCGCCGTAGTAGTACCACGCGATGAGCGTGGCAAACGCAAAGAGCATGAGGCCCACGGTCACGATGTACTGGCCGCCGGGGATGCTCTGCCCAAAGGCCGCCGAGCTCATGGCGCCCTCGGACATCATGGGGTCGGCGTGCCACAGTCCCGAGGTGATGATCACGAGGCCCGTGATCGTGCACATGACGATGGTGTCGAAGAACACCTCGAACGTGCCCCACAGACCCTGGCGGGCGGGGTGGTCGGTGTCGGCTGAGGCGTGCGCGATGGGCGCCGAGCCCATGCCCGCCTCGTGGGTGAACACGCCGCGCGACATGCCCACGCGGCACGCGTACATGACCGTGGCGCCCAAAAATCCGCCCGTGGCCGCCGTGCCGGTGAAGGCGTCGCGGAAGATCTGGGCGATCGCGGCGGGGATCTCGCCGGCGTTGACCACGAGCACCGCCGCGGCGCCGAGCAGGTAGAAGATGGCCGCGAAGGGCACGAGCTTCTCGGTGATCTGAGCGATGCGGGTGATGCCGCCGATGAGGACCAGGCCCGCGAGCAGCGCCACGGCGGCGCCGATGACGGGCAGCGGCACCCCGAAGGTGGCGTTCACGCTGCCGGCGAGCGAGTTGGCCTGCACGCTCGCGCCGATGCCGAAGGACGCCAGGAAGCCGAAGGCGGCGAACAGCATGGCGAGCCAGCCAAGCCCCAGGCCGCGGGAGATGTAGTACATGGGGCCGCCCACGATCTCGCCGCGCTCGTTGCGCGTGCGGTACGCCACCGACAGCGTGACCTCACAGAACTTGATGACCATGCCGGCCAGCGCGGAGAGCCACAGCCAGAAGATCGAGCCCGGGCCGCCCGTGGCCACCGCGAGCGCCACGCCCACGATGTTGCCGGTGCCGAGCGTCGCCGCGAGCGCGGTGCACACCGCCTGGAAGGGCGAGATGGTGCCCTCCCCCGCCTCCGACGGGTCGGGGCGCTGGAAGAGCGTCTTGGTGGTGTAGCGCATGACCACGTTGAAGCGTGAGAACACGACGCCGCGGGTGACGAAGAGCAAAAACACGCCGGTCCCGAGCATCAGCACGACCATGGGGACGCCCCACAGCACGTTGTCGTTCAGGGCAGTGATGGCGGACATGAAGAAGTCAAACATGGAGGGCCTCTCGACGGGGCGCGGGCAGTTTCAGCTACACAAAGGGTAACTTTGCCCTACCCGTGTTTCCGTAGCGTGACGGGAGCGTTGATTGATGGGCAGCGCTTGAAGCGCCGCGTTCTTCTCGGCTGCAAGATTATTCTCCGCAGAATAATTCTCAGCAGAATAATCTTGGCCTCCGCGCCGATAGGCGTTTTACCGCCACTGGCGGTAAAGATTTGGCGGTAAAGTCGCGAGCGTCGCGAACGCCTGGCCCTCGCTGTCCACAAGCGCTTCTTCCAGCAAGCCGTTTTAACGGCGACTATGCCGTTCGCTGTCCCCGACACCCATTGTGCGGACGCGCGACGCAACGATTTGCACCCAAGGCAACTTGTCTACCGGTGACACACGAAACCCGACCGTCTGTCGATAGAGATTCGAACCATATGTCCTTCTCAACTGTCTTGAGCTGGGAACGCAGCTACGTGGAAGACAACTGCAAGACAAGGCCTACCGCCTCCGTGCTAGGGTCTTACCCCTCAATGGAGGCACGGAGGCTTCATGAGGAACTACCTCAAGAGCTTGAACGCGAGCGCGCTACACTTGAAGAGAAAGGAACGACATGGTTGGAGGACTCGTCATGGACGTCTCGTCGGCGCAGGCAGCAGCAAAGAGAGCGGTTGAGATTCTCGTGGAGCTCATCCCTGAGGCCAGATACGCGGCGCTCGAGGGCATCGAGTTGAGCGAGGACGAAACCAGCTGGCGCGTCGTTGTTGGTTACGTCCTCGGAAGCGACCTTCCGGCAACGGCCCTTGCAGGACTCACTACAAGCCCAAAGTCACTGCGCACCTATAAGACGCTCATCCTCGACAGAGCTACGCTCGAGCTCAAGAGGATGGAGCTCTACCATGAGCCGGCGTAAAGTTGCGTCTGGCACCAATATCTTGCAATCGGGGCAAGCCCGCACTCATGAGTGCGGGCTTAGTTGACAGGTTATGGGCAGGAGTGCGGGCCCCTTCTTGGGTTCTGTGCGGGAGTGTCGACTGGAAACGCGGCAGGAGCCGACACTCATGAGTGCCGGCACGTAGAGAGCCGAGAAGAACGAGGGCCCGCCGGGCATGGCAAACCGGCGGGCCTCTGCAAGGGATGTGCGAGGAAGCGGAGCTACTTCTCGCGCGAGTAGTACGTGTGCTTGAGCGGGAGCTCGGTCTGGAGCTCGCCGGTGAGGGCGCGGTAGGCGTTCTGGACCGCAGGCGCGGTGGGGATCGTGGCGATCTCTCCGATGCCCTTGGCGCCGTAGCCCACGTCCAGCAGCTCGTCCTTCTCGACGTAGATGGCGTTGATGTAGGGAATGTCCGGCGCGCGGAAGAGCCCGAGCGTACCGAACTTCACTTGCGGGACGCAATCCTCCAGATCAAAGCGCTCCGTGAGCGCGTAGCCCATGCCCATGAGCACGCCGCCCTCGATCTGGCCCTGGATGGCGATGGGGTTCACCACCTTGCCGGAGTCGTGCGCGGCGTGGACCTCGGTCACGCGGCCGTCGTCATCGAGAATCACGACGTGCGTGGCGTAGCCGTAGGCCACGTGGCTCTTGGGGTTGGGCACGTCCGCGCCGAGCTTGTCGGTCTTCTCGAGGTACTCGTAGGAGAACTCGCGGCCCTCGAGCGCGGCCAGCGCGGCCACGGGGTCGGCCGCGTGGTAGCCGGCGCCCGGGCCCACGTAGGGCGTGCCGTCGGCGTACTCGACCACAAAGCCGTCGCCGTGGGCCACCACGGGCTCGGTGCCGGTCTCGGTCCCCTCCTCCACCGCGAGCATGGCGTCGCGCAGCAGGAACGCCGCGCCGCGCACGGCCTCGCCGGTGATGAGGGTCTGGCGCGACCCGGAGGTGGTTCCGGAGTCGGGCGCGTTCTCGGTGGAGCACTCGCCGTTCACGATGTTGGCGAGCGGAAGTCCGGTGGCCTCGGCGACGTCCTGCAGGAAGACGGTGTTGCAGCCCTGGCCGATGTCGGAGGTGGCGGAGTAGACCACGGCACAGCCGTCCTCCACGCGGATCTTGCAGCGGCCGGCGTCGGGCAGGCCCACGCCCACGCCCGCGTTCTTCATCGCGCACGCGAGGCCGGCGTGGCCGGGGTGCGCCTCGTAGACGTCCTTGACCGCGAGCAGGGTCTCCTTGAGGGCGGTGGAGCGGTCGGCGATCTGGCCGTTGGGCAGGACCTTGCCCGGCTCGATGGCGTTCCTGTACCGGATCTCCCACGGGGAGATGCCCATCTCGTCGGCGAGAAGGTCGATCAGGCTCTCGAGCGCAAACTCGCTCTGGCACACGCCGAAGCCGCGGAACGCGCCGGCGGGCGGGTTGTTGGTGTACCAGCCGTAGCCGCGGATGTCCGTATTCTGGTAGCAGTACGGGCCCACGGAGTGCGTGCAGGCGCGCTCGAGGACCGGGCCGCAGAGGGACGCATAGGCGCCGGTGTCGAAGTTGATCTCGCAGTCCAGGCCCACGAAGGTGCCGTCCTCGTCGCAGCCGAGGGTGAACGTGCCCTCCATGTAGTGGCGCTTGGGGTGGAAGTTGATGGACTCCTGGCGCGTGAGGCGCACCTTGACGGGACGATTCACCGCGAGCGCGGCGAGCGCGGCCAGGTGCTGCACGGAGACGTCCTCCTTGCCGCCAAAGCCGCCGCCCACGAGCATGGTCTCCACGACCACCTTCTCGGGCGTGGCGTCCCAGCCCAGCATGTGGGCGATCTCCTTGCGGGAGTCGTAGGCGCCCTGGTCGGACGAGCACACCTTGACGCCGCCTTTGTACGGGAAGGCGACGGCGCACTCGGGCTCGAGGAAGGCATGCTCGGTGAACGGCGTCTTGAAGGTGCGCGTCACCTTGTGCGCGGCGCCGGCGAGCGCGGCGGCAGCGTCGCCGCGGACCACGTGGCGCTGCTGGCAGATGTTGTTCTCGGGCGTGACCCAGTTGCCAAAGGCGAGGTAGGGCTTGTGGAGCACGGGCGCGTCCTCCGCGCGGGCCTCCTCGATGGAGCGCACGGGCTCGAGCACCTCGTACTCCACCTTGACGGCCTTCTTGGCCTTCTCGAGCGTGGCGGCGTTCTCGGCCACGACGAGCGCGATGGCATCGCCCACGCAGTGGGTGACGTCACCCTCGGCCGTCATGACATCCCAGTCGTAGAGCAGGTGGCCGACGGCGTTCACGGGAACGTCGGCGGCCGTGAGCACGGCGAGGACGCCCGGCATGGCGCGGGCCTTCTCGGCGTCGATCTTGACCACGCGGGCGCGCGGGTACTTGGAGCGCACGGCGCTGGCGTAGGTCAGGTCGGGGAAGTCGCGCTCGTCGATGTCGTCGGGGTACTTGCCGTAGCCGAGCACCTTGCGGCGCACGTCCACGCGGAAGGCGCGCTTGCCCACGCCGTAGTCGTCACCGCGCTCGAGCTCCGGGTCGATGCTCTTCTCGCCCCGCAGGATCGCGGCGGCGAGCAGGATGCCCTCGATGATCTTCTTGTAGCCGGTGCAGCGGCAGACGTTGCCGCGGATGGCCACCTTGACCTGGTCCTCGGTGGGGTCGGGAACCTTGTGGATGAGGGCCGCGCCCGCCATGACCATGCCGGGGATGCAAAATCCGCACTGGACGGCTCCCACGGCGCCGAAGGCGTAGACGAAGGCCTCCTGCTCCTCGTGGGGCAGGCCCTCCACGGTCACGATGCTGCGACCTGCGGCCAGGCGCGTGGTGAGGACGCACGCCTTGGTGGCGCGGTCGTCCACGAGCACGGTGCAGGTGCCGCACGCGCCCTCGGAGCAGCCGTCCTTGACGGAGGTGAGCTTGAGGTCGTCGCGCAGGTAGCGAAGGAGCGGCTTGTCACAAGCGACGACCTGCTCCTCGCCGTTGACGGTAAAGCGGTACTCGGCGGGTGCCTTGACGGCGGTTCCAGCTGCCATGGTCTCCTCCCCTACTGGGCCGGGGCGTAGATGCCCAGCGTGTCGTGGATGACGCCCTTGCGGCACTTGGTGGCGCACATGCCGCACGCGATGCAGAGCGCGTAGTCGATCCGGGCCTGCTTGTCCTCCACGCGCATGGCGCCGGTGGGGCACGCGCGCTCGCAGAGGCGGCAGCCTATGCAGCCCTCGTCGGCGACCCAGATGCGCTTGAGCTCGTCGTCCATGTCTCTCCCCTCGTTGCGTGCAAAGGGGACAGTCACTTTTGCACGCACCCAGATTCCGAACCCGGCGAGTCCATGCGCGGCGTGCAAAAGTGACTGTCCCCTTTGCACGCCGCGGGTTGGCTACTTGGCCAGCAGGTAGGCGTAGTCGTCGCGGACGGCGCAGATGGTGAGGCGCACGTCCTCGGGCAGGCCGCAGGCGGCGTCGTTCACGTCGTAGGTGCCGTCGGAACCGGCCAGGCGCACGCGGAACGTGCCGTCCGGCAGCGCCAGGAAACCGCGGTTCTCGCTCGCGTCCATGTCCTCGGCGCTCCAGAAGAGCGTGAGCTTGTCCTTGTACGGACGGCCGCTCCACGGGCAGAAGACGGCGCAGTTGCCGCACTCGTTGCACATGCCGTCCACGTGGACGACCTGCTGCTGCGCGAGACCCGGCACCTTGATGGCCACGTTCGCGCGGTTGGGGCAGACGTCGCAGCAGACCTCGCAGACGGTGGCGCAGCCCAGGCAGCGGCTGGAGGTGCAGCCGGGCACGTCGAGGCAGATGTCGCCCTTGCGCGCCATGATGGCGTCGAGCTTGTCGGCGCGGACGTTCTGGGCGGCGTAGGCGTTGAAGTCCACGCCGGCCAGGTCGCGGGCAACGGCCTGCGCGTCGGCGATGGCCTCCACGAAGGTGGCCGGACCGCGACGGCAGTCGCCGGCGGCCCAGACGTGGTCCACGCCCGTGGCGGTGCCGGCCGGGCGGCCGCGGCGGTCAACCTCGACCCCCGCGCCCTCGTAGAGCCCGCGCTCGATCTGCTCGCCCACGGCGCAGATCACGGCCGTGGCCGGGACGTCCACGGTGTCGCCCGTGGGCTCGGGGCGGCGGCGTCCGGACTCGTCCGGCTCGCCGAGGCGCATGACCTCGCAGGCCAGCATGCCGTTGGCCACGCCGATCGGGGCGAGAAGCTCGCAGAGCTCCACGCCCTCCTCGAGTGCCAGCTGCAGCTCCTCCTCGTCCGCCGGCATCTCCTTCTTGGTACGGCGGTAGACGATGCGCACGTTCTGCACGCCCTCGGCGCGCTTGGCCACGCGCGCGGCGTCCATGGCGGTGTTGCCGGCGCCCACGATCACGACGTCGGTGCCCAGCTCCATGGGCTCGCCGGCCTTGGCGGCGGCCAGGAACTCCAGGACGTCGATCTCCTCGCCCATCTTGAGGCCCACCTTGCCCGGCGCCCACGCGCCGGTGGCCACCACGACGTCCGTGAAGCCCTCGTCGAGGAGCTGCTGGACGCTCGTGACCTCGCGCCCCATCTGGACCTGCGCGCCAAAGGCGAGGCAGAGGGCCACGTCCTTGTCGATGTCGTCGTGGGAGATACGGAACTCGGGAATGACGTGGCGCGCCACGCCGCCGAGCTTGTCGGTGCGCTCGATTATGGTGACCTTGGCGCCCGCGCGCGTGAGGAAGAACGCGGTCGCCAGGCCCGCCGGACCGCCGCCCACGACCGCCACGTTCTTATCGGCCGCAGAAGCCAGACGAGTTGGACCGGCGGCGCGGAGCTTCTTCACGACCTCGTCGAAGCCGCCGCGCGCGGCTGCCAGCTTGGACTCGCGGATGCGCGCGCCCTCGGGCTCGTAGAAGCTGCGCTCGCACTTGGCGCCGCAGGGGTGCGGGCAGAGGTTGCCGGTGATGTGCGGCAGGGCGTTGCGCTCCACGATGATACGCAGGGCCTCGGCGAACTTGCCCTCGTCCACGCGGGAGAGATAGGCCGGGATGTCCTGCTGGATGGGGCAGCCGGAGCGGCACGGCGCCGTGAAGCAGCTCATGAGCGGGAGCTCGGCGTCGATCTTGTGCGGCTTGGCCGGCTTGATGGGCTTCTGGTAGTCCTTGCCGGACGCCACGCGGGCGGCGAGCTCGGTCACGGCGTCAACGTCCACGACCTCGGCGCGCGGCGCGCCGGCGAGAAGACCGGCGATCTGGAAGAAGCGCTCGTAGCCGCCGGGCTTGAGGACGTTGGTGGCCATGGTGATCGGCCAGATGCCGGCCGCGTAGAGCTCACGGATGTTGCGGGCGTCGGCGCCGCCGGAGTAGGAGATGCGCAGCTTGCCGTCAAACTGGCGGGCGATGCGGCGCGCCAGCTCGATGGTGAGCGGGAAGAGCGAGCGGCCGGACATGTACATCTCCTCGCTCGGCAGCTCGCCGCGGGTCACGTCCACCGGGAACGTGTTGGTGAGCTTGACGCCAAACGCGAGGCCCTTCTCGGCGCAGAGCTTGATGAGGCGCTCGAACATGGGCACGGCATCGACCCACTGCAGGTCCTCGCGGAAGTGCGTGTCGTCGAAGACGATGTAGTCAAAGCCGAGCTCGTTCAGGCGCTCGCGCGCGAAGTCGTAGCCCAGGAGCGTAGGATTGCACTTGATGTAGGTGTTCACGCCCTTCTCGGTGATGAGGTAGGTGGCAATGCGCTCGATCTCGTCGGGCGGGCAGCCGTGGAGCGTGGACTCGGTGACAGAGTTGGAGACCTGCGGGGAGACGGTGTTGACGAAGTCGGCGTCGACGTTGTCAAAGCGGTCGAGGTTGGCGAGGGCCCAGTCGCGGCACTCGGCCCAGACCTCGGTGCCGGAGGCGTCCTTCATGCCCTCGATGTACTTGTCGACCTTCTCGGACTTGATGCCCTCGAGGCTGTAGCCCACGGACATGTTGAAGACGAAGCCGTCCGGGTCCCCCAGGCCGTACTCGCGGGCGATGAGCTTGCACGCCCACCAGGCCTTGACGTACTCGGCGAAGGCGTCGGGCACCGTGAGCTCGGTAGACCACTCGCAGTTGTAGCACTCGTCCTCGGCCACGATGCAGGGCTTGTTCACGCAGGCGGAGAGCTCCTCGCCGTCCATGACCTGCACGGTCTTGAGCTCGAAGAAGCGCGAGCCCGCCACGTAGGAAGCGATGATGTTCTGCGCGAGCTGGGTGTTGGGGCCGGCGGCCGGGCCAAAGGGGGTCTCGATCTTCTCGGCAAAGATCGCCTCGGCGCCGCCCTCGTGGACGTAGGCCTTGCGCACGCCGAAGATGGCGCCTTGGGTCTCGTGCTCGGTCAGGACCCAGTCCATGACCTGCGCGAACGGAATCGGCCTCATGACGTCGCTCATTGTTGCTCCTCTCCGTGATCCAAAAGGGGACAGACCCCTTTTGGATCATGTGGCCCGCCGGCGAGACCGCGCGCCGGCGAAAGGTGACGGTCGGCCCCGCGGAGGCCGAGTGGGGCCGGGCGCCCCTCGCGCCCGACCAACGGTTCCTAGTACGTGCGCTCGTTCAGGGTGCCCCAGAGCAGCTTGCTCTGCTCGAGGGTCCAGGCGTTGATGCGCTCCTCGTCAAAGGCCACGAACTCGCGGTCCTTGTAGAGCACCTTGCCGTTGACGATCGTGGTGCGGCAGTTCTTGCCCATCATGCCGAAGAGCATGTGGCCGTCGATGTTCTCGTCTGAGAACGGCGTGAAGACCGGGTAGTCCATCACGATGACGTCGGCCGCGGCACCGGGCGCCAGCACGCCGACCTCGCGCCCGAAGTAGGCGCTCGCCATGGCGGGGTTGTTCTGGAAGAGCATCGTCATGGCCTCGACCCAGCCCACGTTGGGCATGGCCGCGTTGTGGCGCTGGATGATGAGGAAGACCTTGAGGCTCTCGAGCATGTCGTGCGTGTAGGCGTCCGTGCCCATGTGCACCGGAATGCCGCGGCGGAAGAACTCCAGCACCGGCGCGCAGCCCACGGCGTTGCCCATGTTGGACTCGGGGTTGTTGACGATGTGGGTGCCGGTCTCCTTGATGATGTCCATCTCGGCAGGCGTGACGTGGATGCAGTGGCCGAGCATGGTGCGCGGGCCCAGGAGGTCGTGCTGCAGCAGGCGCTCGATCGGCGAGATGCCGCCGCGGTTGAGGCGGCTGTCCCAGACGTCGTTCATGCCCTCACAGACGTGGATGTGGAAGCCGGTGAGGCCGTCGTTGGCCTCGGCCATCTTGTCCATCGTCTCGTCGGAGAGCGTGAAGGTGGCGTGCCCGCCGAACATCGCGGCGATCATGCCGGAGTCCTGCTTGGCCGCCCACTGCGCGAACTCGGCGTTCTCGGCGATGGACTGGTCGCGCTTCTCGTCGCCGCGGCGGTCGGAGGTCTCGTAGCACAGGCACGCGCGGATGCCCGTCTCCTCGCAGACGTCCTTGATGGCGAAGAGGGAGCCGGGGATCTCGCAGAAGCTTGCGTGGTGGTCGAAGATCGTGGTCACGCCGTCGCGCAGGCTGTCGAGCACGGTGGCATAGGCGCTCGCGCGGGTGCCGTCGAGCGTGAGGTTGTCGTCGATCTTCCACCACTGCTGCTCGAGGTTCTCGAGGAAGTTGGTGGGGTTGCAGCCCTTGATGGCAAGGCCGCGGGCCAGGCCGGAGTAGATGTGGGTGTGGCAGTTCACCAGGCCCGGCATGATGACGCCGCCGTGGGCGTCCACGACCTCGGCCTCGGGGTACTTCTCGGCCAGGGCGGTGGCGTTACCGACCTCGGCGATCTTCTCGCCATCGATGGCAACGGCGCCGTTCTCGAGGTAGGCGTTGTCAGCGTCGCGCGTGATGACGCGACCATTGGTGACGAGCAGCATTTCGTCTCCTATCTATCTGGCGAGAAGATCGGTCTTCTCGCCCCTCTTTCCTGCGGAATGATTCAAAAGGGGTCTGTCCCCTTTTGAATCACTTTTCGGGCTTGGGGAGGATCAGGTTGAGGATGATCGCCATAATGGCGGCCGGGGTGATGGCGTTGGAGCCGATGACGGTGGTCACCCAGCTCGGCATGCCCTCGCCCGCGAGGCAGCCCGACGCCATCCAGATGCCCAGGCCAAAGACCACCGAGGTGCCCACGATCGTGGTGACGCGCGGGGTGAGGCCGTCCTTGGTGAACATGCGGACGCCGTTCATGGTGATGGTGCCGAAGACGCCCACCGTGGCGCCGCCGATGACCGGCTGCGGGATGGCCGTGAGCAGCGCGGAGAGCTGCGGCAGCAGGCCCGCCGCGGCGAAGACCGCCGCCACGGTCACGAAGACCCACTTGTTGACGACCTTGTTGGAGCAGATGATGCCCACGTTCTGGCCAAGCGCGGAGGTGGGCAGGCCGCCGATGAAGGCGGAGACGAGCGAGGTGGCGCCCTGGGAGACGATGGCGCCGGAGAGCTCGCGCTCGTCGGGCATGCGGTCCATGGCGCCGAGGCAGGCCGCGGAGACGTCGCCGATGACCTGGATGGCGACCATCGGGTAGACCACGGCGAGCGTAATGCAGACCTCGGGGTGGAACTCGATGGCGTAGGGCATGATCTTGGGGAACGCGAAGACGCCGGCGGAGCCCACGGCGGAGAAGTCGAGCATGCCGAAGGGCGCGGACACGATGATGCCGGCGATCATGCCGAAGAAGACGCTGCCGAGCTTGAGGGTGCCCTTGGCGAAGTTGTTGAGGCCAAAGACCACGGCGAACGTGACGAGCGCCACGCACCAGGCCTGCGGGGTGCCCCAGAGCGCGGTGCCCTCGCCGCCGGCCATGTACTTGATGGCCGTCGGGTAGAGCGAGACGCCGATCGTGAAGATCACCGTGCCGGTGACGACCGGCGGGAAGAACGCCTTGAGCTTGCCGTAGAAGATGCCGAAGAGGATCGCCGCGATGCCGCCCACGATCTCGCCGCCGAGAAGGGCGCCGAAGGAGAACGTGGCGCCCATGGCCTGCAGCGCGGGCAGGAACGCGAACGACACGCCCATGACGATGGGCAGGTTGCCGCCGATGCGGCGGAACGGCGCAAAGGCCTGCAGCGCCGTGTCGATGGCGGAGAGGATCAGCGCGACCTGGATGATGTCGGTCTTCTGCTGAGCGGTGAAGTCAAAGGTGGCCGCGATGAGGATCGCCGGCGTGATGATGCCGGCGAAGGACGCCAGCACGTGCTGGAGCGCGCAGGGCAGCATCTCGCCGATGGGCGGCATCCCCTCGCGCTGGAACAGGATCGCGGAGGACCCCTTCTCCTCCGCCGCTTGCGTGTTAGCCATGCTCGTCCTCTCCACGATGCTCCGACTGTGTTTCGATGGTATTACGTGCGCGCACTGACAATTTGTCTGGTTCTATGAAATTCTGTTAGACGGTCGGTTGCGGGGCGCGAACGGTACGGGAAATGCCCCGCTTCCAAAATAATTTCGTTGTCCTCAGATGGCTATAACGCCACGTCAGAGGGTTCTTCTCGCCCGGCGCGCCCGCCGGGGCCCGGAAGACGGACCAAACAAAAAGTTTGGCAGGTCCACCATTTCGGGTACCATCTCTCTCGTTCACACGAAGCGAGGAGAACGCCATGACCGAGGCCCAGCTCGACTTCTACAAGCGGCTCGCCCACGCGCTCGCGCTGCAGTTCGGCAGCGGGTGCGAGGTCGTCGTCCACGACCTGGAGGCGGCCGACCCCAGCCACTCCATCGTCGCCATCGAGAACGGCCACGTCACGGGCCGCAAGCTCGGCGACGGGCCGAGTCACGTGGTGCTCGAGGCGCTGCACGCCGGCGAGGAGCGGCTCGAGGACCGGCTGGCCTACCTCACCAAGACCGCGGACGGCAAGATCCTCAAGTCCTCGACCGTCTTCATCCGCGACGACCACGGCCGTACGGTGGGCATCTTCGCCGTCAACTACGACATCACGATCCTGCGCGCCATGGGCGACACCATCGCCGAGGTCGTGGGCACGGGCCCGAGCGCCCCGCGCGAGCCGGAGCCGATCGTGCGCAGCGTGGCCGACCTCCTGGACGACCTCATCGAGCAGAGCGTCCAGCTCGTGGGTACGCCGGTGGCGCTCATGACCAAGGAGGAGAAGGTCCGCGCGATCCGCTACCTCAACGACACGGGCGCGTTCCTCATCACCAAGAGCGGCCCCAAGGTCTGCAAGTACTTCGGCATCTCCAAGTACACCCTCTACAACTACCTCGACGAGGCGCGCGCCGCCGACGAGCAGGACGAGCGGGAGTAGCGTGGCGGACGGAGTGACAGGCCTGCCGCGACGCGTGGCGCTCGTGGCCGTCGACGCCGCGGACGCCGTGGACTGCCTGCTCTCGGACTTCGCCGAGGCGCTGCCCGTCTACGCCCGCCTGTCGGGCATGGACGCGCCCGAGCTCGTGCGCGCGGACGGCGCCGACATGCCGGGTGACTGCGACACGGTGCTTCTCGGCACCCTGTTCGACGCGCGCGGCGGCAACGGGCGGCTCGCGGACGCGCTGCGCCCGTGCGCGCCCGGGACCCGCGTCTACGCGCTCGGCGCCACCGACGCGCGCGACCCCGGATGCGCCGGGCCCGCCCTGGACGCCCTCGCGGGCCTCTGCGAGGAGCTGGGGCTGAGCTGGATGGGCGGGGTTGTCGTCGGGCGCGCCGCGCTCTTCCCGCGCGTCATGGGCTGCCCGCGCATGGGCTGGGCGCGTCGCCCCGCCTCCGAGGCCGTCGACCGCCTCATCGCCGCCGTGCGCTCCGGCCTGCCGGCGGACGAGGAGCTCGTGCGGCCGTCGCCGTGGGCGCGCGTGCTGGCGCTCGTGCGCTAGGCGAAGACCACGCGCAGCACCGTCCCGATCACCACCAGGACCAGCAGCGCGGCGCCGAAGTTGCGCAGCGCGATCGGGTTGACCACGCCCTGCGCCTCGTTGGCGTTGAGGTTCTCGCACCAGGTCCTCTCGCCGCACGCGGGGCAGTCGAAGCGCTTGGCGACGTAGTGGTAGTGCGGCTCGCTCACGAGCGCGACGCCCTTCACGCGCGTCCGCGTGGTCGAGCGGGAGCGCCGCATCTTGCTCCGCGCGAACTCGCGCGGGGAGAGGTCGAACTCGTGGCCGCAGCCCTCGCAGCGCATGCGGTAGCGCAGGCCCGACGCCTCGACCTGGGCGAGCGTCCGGCGCCACGCCACCACGAACAGCGCGACCATGAGGACGACGCACGCCAGAACGGCGAGAAGCGCGACGACGATCGTAGCGGGCATGACGCGACCCCCTATCGCGAGAAGAGCTTGCAGGCGTTGTTCCACAGCGCCTCGTAGGTGGACTGGCGGCCGCCGCGGCCGCCGGCCTCGCGCACGTCGGCCACGCACGCGGCGGTGAACGAGACCATGGCCGGCTCGCACTCCTGGCCGCGCAGCGGCACCGGCGCCATGTAGGGGCTGTCGGTCTCTGTGAGCAGATAGCGCTCGGGGCAGTAGGTGGCCGCCTCGCGGATCTCGTCGGAACGGGAGAACGTGACGGCGCCGCCGAAGGCGACGTGGCAGCCCAGGCGCGTGAAGTCCTCCATCACCCTGATGTCCGAGGTGAAGCAGTGCAGGTCGCAGCCGCGCGCGGGCACGCCCTCCTCGCGCAGGATGCGGGCGGCGAGGCGGTGGGCGTTGACGCGCACATCACCGGCCGCGTCGCGGATGTGGAGCTGGACGGGCAGGTCGAGCTCGTGCGCGAGGCGCAGCTGGAGGCGCAGCGCCGCCTCCTGGGGCTCGGCCGGGACCTTGTTGTAGGGGCCGTAGTCCAGGCCGAACTCGCCCACGCCCACGGCGCGGGGGCTGGCGAGGAGCTCGCGCAGGCGCTCGACCGCGGCGTCGTCCACCTGGGCCGAGCCGTAGGGGTGCACGCCGGCGACGATACGGATGTTGTCCAGCAGGTCGGGCACGTCCCAGCCCTCGAACTCCGGCGGGGTGAGGCTCATGCCGCGCGCCTCGGCCAGGCAGACGCGCGCGAGGTCGATCTGGCCCTCGAGCCAGCCGAGGAAGGCGGCCACGCTCGGCCACTTGCGGGGGACGTCGCTCACCGGGTCCACGGGGATGACGAGCAGGCGCACGCCCGCGAGCGCGGCGCGCACGAGCGCCATGGCCGGGTCGTGGGCGCGGAAGCTCGTGAGGTGGCCGTGGGTGTCCGCGAGCGGGGCCAGCGGGCGGGGCCAGTCGCAGGGCGCGCCCTTCTGGTCGTGGAAGAGCTCGCGGTCGGCGAGCATGAGGTGGTCGAGGGAGATCTGTTCGGACATCGGCTCTCCTTGGGTGCGGGGGTCAGGGTCGGTCGCCCAGGGCCTCGGCGAGGCGCACGAAGTCGGCGGGCGAAAGGGTCTCGGCGCGGCAGGTGGGCGCGATGCCGCAGGCGGCGAAGGCGTCGTCGAGAGCACCCTTCTCGTAGCCGGAGGCGGCCATGGAGTTGCGGATGGTCTTGCGGCGCTGCGCGAACGCGGCGTCGATCACGGCGGACACCTCGGCCACGCGCGCGGCGTCCACGAGCGGCGCGCGGTCGATGCGCACGACGGCGGAGTCCACGTGCGGGGGCGGCATGAAGTTGCCCGGCCCCACCTCGAAGCGCCCGGTCACGCGGGCGAGAAGCGCGAGCTTGGCCGTGTAGGCGCCGTAGGTGCGGTTGCCGGGGTCGGCGCAGATGCGGTCGGCCACCTCGGCCTGCACCATCACCACGAGGCGGCGCAGGCTCGGCATGCGCTGGAGGTAGGCGAGGATGATCGTGGCGGCCACGTTGTAGGGCAGGTTGGCGACAAGGACGTCGGGCTCACCGCCCGCGGCCTCCGCGATCTGCTCCGGCGTCACGCGCAGCGCGTCGCCCATGATGAACGAGAAGTTCGGGTGCGCCGCCGCGTGCGCGGAGAGCACGGGCTCGAGCTCGCGGTCCATCTCGACGGAGACCACGTGCCCCGCCTCGGCGAGAAGCGCCAGCGTGAGCGTGCCGATGCCGGGGCCCACCTCGAGCACGCGGTCCTTCTCGCCAAGCTCGGCCAGGTCCGTGATCTTCTCGATCACGTGGTTGTTGACCAGGAAGTTCTGGCCCAGGCTGTGCTTGGTCGCGAGACCGTACGCCTCGAGAAGGGCGCGGGTGGCACCGGGGTTTGCCAGAGGGGAACCCGTCACGCTCGCCTACTTCTTGGTGTCCAGGCGCGGGAAGAGCGCGTCGCCCTTGGTCACGGGGACGCCACCCGCGAGGCCGCCCCAGGCGCAGGCGCCGGCGAGGTCGTCCGTGGCGGCCTCGGCCTCGAGGCTCATGCGGCGCAGGACCTCGGCCGAGGTCTCGGGCATGAACGGCGCGAGCAGGTGCGCGCAGATGCGGATGGACTCGAGCAGGTCGCGGATGATGTCGGCGAGCTCGCCGGCGCGCTCCGGGTCCTTGGCCACGGCCCAGGGCGCGGAGTCCTCGATGTAGTGGTTGGCGGCGTGGACGAGCTCCATGACGACGTCCTTGGCGCCCACGTAGTCGAAGGCGGCCATGCGCTCGAAGTAGCGGTCGTAGATGCCGGCGGCGACGCCCCTGAGCACGCCGTCCTTCTCGGCCCAGCCGTCCGGCGTCTCCGGCGTCCTGCCGTCGAAGTACTTGGCGCTCATGTTGAGGGCGCGCGAGACCAGGTTGCCCCAGCTGTTGGCGAGGTCGGCGTTGTAGACCTGCTCCATGCGCTCGAAGGAGATCGCGGAGTCCTCGCCGTGGATGACGTCGGTCATGAAGTAGTAGCGGTAGCCCTCGACGCCGAGCAGCTCGATGACGTCGCGCGGGGCGATCGCGTTGCCGCGGGACTTGGACATCTTCTCGGCCTTGCCCGTCTCGGCGTTGCGCACCGTGAGGAAGCCGTGCACGAAGACGTGCTCGGGCAGGGCCTCGTCGATGGCCATGAGCATGGCGGGCCACAGGATGCAGTGGAAGCGGATGATGTCCTTGCCGATGAGGTGGCACTGGGCGGGCCAGCGGCGCGCGAGCTCGGCGCGGGAGTCGGGGTCGTCCAGGCTGTAGCCCACGGCGGTCATGTAGTTGAGCAGCGCGTCAAACCACACGTAGGTGACGTGCTTGTCGTCGAAGGGCACCTTGATGCCCCAGTCGAAGGTCGTGCGGGAGACCGAGGTGTCCGTGAGGCCGCCCTCGACGAAGCTGCGAACCTCGTTCATGCGGAAGTCGGGCTGCACGAAGTCGGGGTGCTCGTCGTAGAGCTTGAGCAGGCGGTCCTGGAAGGCGGAGAGCTTGAAGAAGTAGGACTCCTCCTGGACGCGCTCGAGCGGGCGTCCGCAGTCCGGGCAGAGGTGCTCGCCCTTCGTGCCGCGCTCCTCGTCGGCCTTCTCGACCTGGGTCTCGGTGAAGTAGGTCTCCTCGGGCACGCAGTACCAGCCGTCGTAGGAGCCCTTGTAGAGATAGCCGGACTCGAGCATGCGGTCCCAGAGGTACTGGACCGCGTGGTTCTGGCGGGGCTCGGTGGTGCGGATGAAGTCGTCGTTGGAGACCTCGAGCTCGCGCCAGAGGTCCTGGAAGAGCGGGGCCTGGGAGTCGCACCACTCCTGCGGGGTCATGCCGTGCTCGGCGGCGGCCTCGGCGACCTTCTCGCCGTGCTCGTCCATGCCGGTCAGGAACTTGACGTCGTAGCCGGCCGCGCGACGGAAGCGCGCCTGGACGTCGGCGAGCAGCGTGCAGTACGCGGTGCCCAGGTGCGGGGCGGCGTTGACGTAGTAGATCGGGGTGGTGACGAAGTAGGACGGCTTCTCTGCCATTGTGCGACTCCTCATGACGGATCTTGGCATGCGGGGTCGATTGTACTCTTTTGTAGTGCGCGTTAGGAATCGGCGCGCGTCCCCGTTCTTCTCGCCGTTTTGACGGGGACAGGCGCCGATTCCTAACGCGGAAACGTTTCTGCACAGGGACGCGCCCGATTTTCTAACCCGCACAACGCGCGGCGAGAAGGACGGGCGGCTAGCGGGCCGCCGCCGCGACGACGGCGTCGTAGACCTCCGCGCGCGGCAGCGAGAAGGACTTTGCGAGCCGCTTGGCCAGCGCGCTCTTGGGCTCGCCCGCGGCGAGGCCGGCGGCGATCTCCTCCTCGAGCGTGCACTCGGGGCCGGCGGCCTCCGCGCGGCGCGCCGCGAGCTCATCGGCATCAGGCGCCGCGATCACGACCACGCACTCGCCGCGCACCTCCTCGCGGGCGGCGACGACCGCCGCGAGCTCGGGGGCGAGGCCGCGTACGACCTCCTCGTGGAGCTTCGTGAGCTCCCGCACGAGCGCCACACGGCGCCCCGGGAAGACCTCGGCCACGTTGGCGAGGGTCTCGGCCACGCGGCGCGGGCTCTCGTATATCACCAGGGTCCCGGGGATCGCAGCGAGCTCCGCGAGGCGCGCGAGCTGGGCGCCGCGCCTGCGCGGCAGGAACCCCTCGAAGAAGAAGTGGTCGCTCGCCAGGCCAGACGCCACGAGCGCGCAGGTCACCGCGCTCGGACCCGGCACCACCTCGACGCGCTCGCCGGCGTCGAGCGCGGCGTCCACGAGCCGCTGGCCCGGGTCGGAGACGCCCGGCATGCCCGCGTCGGAGACGAACGCCACGCGCTCCCCCGCCGCGAGGCGCCCGAGCACCTGGTCGATCTTCTCGGCCATGACGTTCTCGTCGCAGCGCTCCAGGCGGACGCGCAGGCCGAAGGCGCTCATGAGGCGGCCCGTCACGCGCGTGTCCTCGCAGAGCACGACGTCGGCCTCGCCGAGCACCCGCCGCACGCGCGGGGAGGCGTCCTCGAGGTTGCCTATGGGCGTTCCGACGACGCTGAGAAGACCCGCCATCAGACGATCATCCCGCGCTCGAAGGTGGCGAGCGCCACGCGGGCGTCCCACGCGGCGAGCTTGCCCGAGGTCTTCCAGGTGTTGAAGAACCACGCGGGGCACTTCTCGTAGGCGTGGAGCTGCTCGGAGGTGTAGACGCGCTCGAGCGCGATGCGCCCCTCGGGCGTCATCTGCGAGTCCGCGACCGGAAGGGAGGACGACCACTTGCCCACCATGACCGGCATGTCCGCGCGGCGCGCCTCGCGCAGGCGCCCCTCGAGCGCGCGCACCAGGCGCCGCACGCCCGCCGGGCCGGAGACGTCCACGTGCGCGGCGGGGCGGTCCAGGTGGCAGTCGAGCCAGACGTTGCGGTAGTGGCGCTGCGCCATGAAGCGGCCCCAGCCGCGCGCGACGCCGCCGTCCGGCATGATGACCACGACGTCCTCGCCGGCGGCGCTGCGCACCAGCTCGTAGGCCTCGCGGTAGTAGTTGCGCAGGCGGTGCACGGGGACGCCGTCGGTGAGCGCGAGGCCGCGGCGCACCTGCAGGACCGGCTCGTCGGCGAGCTCCAGCCCGAAGAAGCCCGTGCGGTGGGCGTAGCGCTTGGCCAGCGCGTAGACGACCTCGAGGATCTCGTCGCGGGTGACGTGGCAGTCGGCGTTGTCCGGCGCGATGCCGTTGTCGGAGTGGGGGCCGCCCGGGCTCATGGCCAGTGCGAAGACCACCTTGAGGCCGATCTCCTCGGCCCACTCCAGCGCCTCGTCCACGAGCTCGGCACAGCCCACGTACGGGCCGGGCTCCGGGCCCTCGTCGCCGTAGACGTACCAGGGGACGGGGATGCGCACGGCGTTGAAGCCGCGCGCGGCGATGCGGGCGAAGTCCTCGCGCGTGACGAAGGTGGCCCGGTGGTTGCGCACGTAGTCGGCGTAGCGACGACGGCCGAGCGCCGTGACGAGCGCCTCCTCGTCGAGCGCGCCGGCCTCGGCGAAGAGCTCCGGCGTGACCCAGGACTCGAGCGTCAGCCAGCCCGTCAGGTTGACCCCGTGCAGGGTGTTGTTTCCCATGACCCACCTCCGATCGCTCGCCCTAAGGCCAGTATAGCCACGCGCGCGGACGTTATTCCCGGCGCGCGCGTGACGTTTTGGACAGGTTCGCGAGCGGGGGGGTCGAAGACCCGCCCGCCGCAGGAGCGGTGGCTAGTCCGCGAGGTAGGTCGCGCAGTTGAGCGGGGTCTCGTAGACGTCGACCTGCGCGCAGGGCAGGCCGCGGTCGCGCAGGCGGCCGCAGATGTGGCGGGCGAGGTTCTCGGCAGTGGTGCGGAAGGGCAGCACGGTGAGGCTGAAGCCCTCGGCCTCGAGCGCGGCCACCGTGGCCGGCGCGAGCGTGCCCTCCTCCACGAGGAACGTGTGGTCGAGCGCATCGCACTCCTCGCGTACCGCGCGCTTGAACGCGCCGAAGTCCATCACCATGTCGCGTTCCGTGCCTGCCGCGCCCAGCGCGTCCGTGCGCAGGTAGGCGACGACGCGCCAGCGGTGGCCGTGGAGGTTCTCGCACTTGCCGTGGTAGTCGGCCAGGAAGTGCGCGGAGTCGAAGTGCCACTCGGTCTTGAGCCCGTACATGGGGTTCCTTTCTGCGACGCCCGGCGGGGCGGTCATTTGGCCGGCAATGCAGAGTCGTCGATTTCCGGCTCTTCTCGATTGTGCATGCTCGAGGCAGTGCATAAGAATGCATTACCGAGGATTCATAGTCAAAACGCGAGCGGACGGACGGAAACGCGCGCTTTTGTATGCCGAGAAGAACGCAGGGTCGCACTTTACCGGTAATCGATGATGCTGCGTGCCGCACGTCCGAGGGGGTGTCAGAAAAGACGGGGTTTGTGCTCACGGGGGCTTCGCTTGCTGAGAGGCCGGCTTCTGTCAGAAATCGGCGGTTTTTGGACAAAGGTTTATGCAACAGGGGCGAGAAGGCCGTTCTTCTCGCCCCTGTTGCCAGGTTGGGACGGGTCTTGCTATCTATCCCGAAACCAACCGGGGCTCAGCATCGAACATGTTTCTCAAGACCGGGAGGTTCCTGCGCGGGGCAGGAATCCGGGCAGCTACCCAGAGCAGCAGCGGGGCGAGAAGGACGCGGGCGCCGCTACTCGCCGGCGGGCGCTCCGCCCTCGCCAGCGCTGCCGCCGCGCCCGCGGCCGCCGCGACGACGGCGACGGCGCTTGGGCGCCGCGCCCTCCGCGCCCGGCTGCTGCTTGGGCGGCTGCTGCTGGGACGGCTCGCCGCCGCCCTGCTGCGTGCGCCTCTTGCGCGACGGCTGCATGCCGCGCGGCGCAGTGCCGGCCGCCGCCTGGCCGCCCTTGTCGCCCGGGCGGCGGCGCCTCGTGGCGCCCTGGCCCTGCGAGGGCGCGCCCTCGGCCGAGGTGCCCTCGGCGGCCTGGTGGTGACGGCGGCGCGCGCCGTTCTGCTGCGTCTCGGCCGGGGCCGCGGCGGCCTCTCCCCCGCCGTCGCCCGGGCGGCGCTTGCGGCGGCGGCGCGTCGCGCCGGAGCCGCCCTCGCCGGACGGCGCGGGGCCGGTCGCGGGACGCTCGTTCTTCTCGCCGGACGGCGCGCCGGAGGACGCGCGACGACGCTTGCGTTTGGGCTCGACGAAGATGTCCGAGGCGTCCACCTCGGGCTCGGCGAGCACGCCGTTCTTGCGGTCGAGCTCGGCGAGGGCCATCTGCACGTCCGGGGACTCCAGGCGGTCGAGCACCTCGCGCGTGACGGTGTCCGGGCGGCACGGGCAGCCGAGCTCCTCGGACTTCTTGTGGGCGGCCTCGGAGGCCGTCATGTCGGCGAGCGCCACGCGGATCTGCTTGCCGCTCTCCAGGCGCAAGCAGAGCTGCTCCTTGGGGGTGTCGTACTCGATGATCTTGGCCTTGCCGAGCGGCGTGTCGATCACGGCGTTCTTCTTGGGCGCGCGGCTCTTGAAGTCGCGGTAGGCCTCGAACTCGTAGCGCAGGCAGCACATGAGGCGGCCGCATGCGCCGGAGATCTTGGTGGAGTTGAGCGGGAGGTCCTGCTCCTTGGCCATGCGGATGGAGACCGGGTCGAAGCCCGTGGCGAAGCGGCGGCAGCAGAGCTCCTGGCCGCAGTGGCCGTAGCCGCCCACGATGGCGGCCTCCTCGCGCACGCCGATCTGGCGCATGTCGATGCGGACGTGGAACTCGCGCGAGAGGTCTCGCACGAGCTGGCGGAAGTCCACGCGCTCCTCGGCGGCGAAGTAGCAGACGGCCTTCTCGCCGTCGAAGAGGTACTCCACGCCCACGGGCTTCATGTCCAGGCCGGACTCCGCCACGTGGCGGCGGAACGCGGGCATGGACTCCTCGCCGCGGCGGGCGAGCTCGTCGCCGCGCTCCAGGTCCTCGTCGGTGGCGATGCGCACGACGCCGCGCAGCTGCGCGTGGCCGATCGTGGACGAGAGCTCCTCGGGCGCGACCTCGCGGGCGTCGGCGGTGGCCAGGCCGATCTCCTGGCCGCGCTCGGTAGCGCAGATCACGTGGTCGCCCTCCTGGGCGCCGGTGCCGGCCGGGTCGAACCAGAGGTCGCGCGCGGCGTAGGCGAACTTCACCGGAATGACGGTGGGCATGTGAGTGCCTCCTTGACAGAGAGAAGCATGACCTCGAGGGTCAGCTGGGGTGACACGTTGCGGGCCAGGTCGTCCGCGGCGCGGGCGACGGCGTCCAGCGCGGCCACCACGCGGCGCGTGGAGGCGCGGGCGGCGAGCCGGTCGACCACGGCGGCGGCGTCCTCGTTGACGATGGCGTCCGGCAGGCCCTCCGAGCGCACGAGCACGTCGCGCAGGATGGACTCCACGGCAGCCAGAACCTCCATCATACCCGAACGCTCGCGGGCCGTAAGCTCGCGCTTGTTGGCGTCGGCCACCTGCTTGAGGGCGGCCGAGGTGAGGAAGTCCTGGGTCTCCTGCAGCGCCTCCTCCTGCGCCTTCTTGACGTCGGCGAGCGGGACGGACACCGCGCCCACGATCTCGCGCGCGGCGAGAAGGACGTCCCAGGAGTCGTCGCGCGGGAGGGCGTCCAGTGTGTCCACGACGAGGCGCCGCACCTGGCGTCGGCTCGCGGAGCCCAGGTACTCGACGGCGCGGGCGGGCGAGCCGGTCACGGAGAGGGCGATGCGGGCCTCGGCCTCGGTGCAGGGGCAGGCGCGCGTCACGGCGCGGACGCCCGCGGCGGCCGAGGGGGCGGCGAACGGCACCTGCTGGCAGCGCGAGACGATCGTGGGCAGCAGGGCGTCGACCGTGCGGCCGCAGAGGACGAACATCGTGTTGGCGGGCGGCTCCTCGAGGGTCTTGAGCAGGGCGTTCGCCGCCGCGCCGCGCAGGAGCTCGGCGCGCTCGAGCACGTAGACCTTGGTGCGGGCCCGGACGGGCGCCAGGCCCGCGTCCTCGATCAGCTCGCGGACCTGCGTGACCAGGTAGCCGGTCGCGCTCCCCGGGACGAGCCAGCGGACGTCGGGGTGGGTGCGGTGCGCCACGCGGCGGCACTCGTCGCAGGTGGCGTCGCCGCCGTTCGGGCAGACCACGCACTTGGCGAGCGCCTCGGCCGCCTCGTGCTTGCCGGCGCCCGGGGGGCCCAGGAAGAGGTAGGCGTGGGAGAGGCGACCCTCAGCGAGCGCCGTGGCGAGGAAGTCGCGCACGCGCGGCTGGTCCGCGAGGGCGTCGAGGGCGGCGGGCACCCGCGCGGGGGCTGCGGCGCTCATAGCAGGTCCCCGAGGGCGTCGAGCGCGCGGGCGAGCACCTCGTCCTTCTCGCCCGAGGCGTCCACCACGCGCACGCGGTCGGGCTCGGAGGCGGCGAGGCGCAGGTAGGCCGCGCGAACGCGCTCCTGGAAGGCCAGGCCCTCGGCCTCGAGGCGGTCCGCGCCGCCGGCCGTGGCGCGCGCGAGGGCGACGGCGGGCTCGAGGTCGAAGACGAGCGTGCGGTCGGGCACGGCGCCGCAGCTTCCGAGCGCGTTGGCGGCGTTCACGAGGTCGTCCGGCAGCTCGCGGCCGCCGGCCTGGTAGGCGTAGGTGGAGTCGTAGTAGCGGTCGCACAGGACCACGGCGCCGCGCGCGACGGCGGGCTCTATGACCTGGCGCGTGAGCTGGGCGCGACTGGCCTCGTAGAGCAAAAGCTCGCACTCCGGGACCATCTCGGCATTGGCGGGGTCCAGAAGCAGCGCGCGGACCTTCTCGGAGATCGGCGTGCCGCCGGGCTCGCGCAGGCGCACGACCTCGCGGCCGGACGCCGCGAGCGCCTCGGCGACCAGCGCGGCCTGCGTCGACTTGCCGCAGCCGTCAGCCCCCTCGAGCGTGATGAACACCCCGCGTCCCATGCGCCTCCCCTCGGTCTCGTAGCCCCTCAATGGTACCGCGCCGCCCCGCCCGCCGCGAGAAAACCACGGCGGGACGCCCCTCTCGGCGACGCCGCGCGACCCCGCGGAGGGTTTGGGTTCGGAAGTCGCGCCTCGCGTCGGACACTCGGCGAAAGACCCGCAGGTCAGCGAAGTGGTATCAAATCGATGGACCACTTTCGTCCCGTTTTTCGAACCCAAACCCGATTTGAGTTTGGGTTCGAAAAACCGGCGGTCGCCGACGTTTTCCCAGTTGGGCTCCAACGATGCGCCCGATTTGCCCGATTTTCGAACCCAAACCCTCTTGAGGGGTGCCGTCAGGGCCGATCGGGCGAGGCCACCGCCAGCTTGCTCACGCGGCGGTCGTAGGTGAGCAGGCCGTTGGTCTCCTCCTCCACGTCGCTGAGCTGCGTGTAGACGAAGCCGGCCAGGCCCTCGGCCTCGAGGGCGTCCGCACGGGCGAGAAGCGAGCGCACCTCGGCGGCAAACTCCGCGCCCCCGGCGGCCTCCTCGTAGCCGTACGACGTCGCCAGGCTCACGTGACCCGGGACCGCCCAGCTCACGCCGCCGAACTCGGAGATCGCGAACGCGCGGCGCGCCCGGGCGCGGTCGCGCCAGACCTCGAGCGGGCGGAAGTAGTTGTGCACGCTGAAGAGGTCGCCGCAGCCCTGGTCGTACCAGCCGCTCGCGGCGCTCACCGGGCGGGAGGGGTCGAGCCCGCGCACGAGCTCCGTGGCGGCGCGGGCATCGAACTGCCCCCAGCCTTCGTTGAAGAGCGTCCAGCCGATCACGCACGGGTGCCCCGCGAGCAGGCGAACCGTCCCCTCGCAGGTCGCGCGCCACTCCTCGCGGTACGCGGGGTCGTCGGCCGCGAGCCGGCGCCACGCACGCTCCCCGCGATCGGACATCCGCGTCCAGCTCGCGCGGAAGAGCGTGGGCTTGTAGCTCGTGTGCCACGCGCCGTACGCCCCGCCGCCCGAGGGCATGTCCTGCCAGACGAGCATCCCGAGCCGGTCACAGAGCGCGTAGAAGCGCGGCTGCTCGACCTTGATGTGCTTGCGCAGCAGGTTGAAGCCCAAGTCGCGCATCGTGCGGACGTCGTGCTCGAGCGCGCCCTCGGCGGGCGGCGTCATGAGGCCGTCCGGCCAGTAGCCCTGGTCGAGCACGCCGCGCAGGAAGAGGGGCTCGCCGTTGAGGTGCACGCGGGGCACGCCGGCGGCGTCCGGGCGCACCTCGACCGTCCGGAAGGCGCAGTAGCTGCGCACGCGGTCGGCGCCGAGGGAGACCTCCAGGTCGTAGAGGTGCGGGTCGCTCGGGCTCCAGAGGCGCGGCTCGCCCACGGAAAGCGAGAGCTCCACGTCGCCCCCGCCTCGGACGAATGCGGCCGCGCGGGCCACCTCGGACCCGTCGTCCAAGAGGCGGGCCACGAGCTCGCCCTCCCCCGCCGCGCGGGCGAGAAGGACCACGCGCCCCTCGCCCGGCCGCGCGTCCGCGCGCAGGTCGACGACGTGCGCGGCCGGCACGACCTCCCACCAGACGTCGCGCCAGATGCCGCTCTGGGCCGTGTACCAGATGCCGCCCCGGGCGAGGCGCTGCTTGCCGCGGAGCTGCGTGCCGGCATCGGACGGGTCGAAGACGCAGACGGCGAGCTCGTTCTTCTCGCCCGTGCGCAGCGCGTCCGTGACATCGGCCGAGAAGGGCAGGTAGGCACCCGTGTGCTCGGCGACGCGCACGTCGTTGACGTAGACGGCGCACGCCCAGTCGACGGCGTCCAGGTGCAGGACCACCCGCTCGCCGGCGGCGAGGACCGGCGCCTCGAGCTCGCGGCGGTACCACAGCAGCTCGTCCGGCCTAAGCTGGCGGCCTACGCCGGAGAGCGGGGCCTCGGGTGAGAAGGGCACGCGGACGGGCCGCCGGCCGCCCTCGGGCGGCGCGGCCGTGCGCCAGGCGGACGCGGCGTCGGGCGCGACGACGAACGCGCACTCCCACCTGCCGTTCAGCGAGGCCCAGCGCTCGCGTGCAAGGAGCGGGCGCGGGTGCGAGACGGGCGCGTTGTCCCCCTCGCCCGCCATGACCTGCTCGCCCCACGGCGTCCAGAGCTCCGCGAGCTCGACGTCCGTCGGCGGCTTGGGCTTGCTCGCGAGCACGCGCCTCAGGTCCAGCATGGCATCCTCCCTGCGCCCCCGAACCGCGCCTCCGTGGCCCTAGGACTTCTTTCGGCCGCGCGTCCCGCCCGTGCGACGGCCCCCGCGGCGCGGCGCGGCGGCCTTCTTCTCGCGGCCGGGGCAGTCCATGTTGGGGCAGAGCTTCCACGGGCCGCGGGCGGTGGTGACCACCACGAGCGGCGCGCCGCAGTCCGGGCACGTCTCCCCCGTCGCCTCGAGGGCGCCGCGCGCGGGCAGCGGGTAGCTCGTGCCGCAGTCGTCGTAGTTGGTGCAGCGGATGAAGCGCTTGCCGCTCTTCTCGGACTTGTGCGCCACCAGGCGACCGGAGCGGCCGGCCTCGGCGCACGCCGGGCACGCGCCCACGTCCACGTCGGGCTCGCGGTTGGTGGGGCACGCGGGGTTCACGCAGGTCTCGTACGCACGGCTGCGGAACGGCTGTACCTTCACGCGCGGCGCGCCGCACTCCGGGCACACGGCGGCCTCCCCCTCAAGCGCGGAGATCTTGCCCTGGGGCAGCGGGTAGGTGACGTCGCAGTCGGGCCATCCCATGCAGCCCACGAAGCTGCCGCGCGTCTTTGCCGAGCTCTTGACCACGAGGTCCTTGCCGCACTTGGGGCAGGTGCCCACCTTGGCGTCGGCCGTGACGGCGTCGGCGATGGCGTCGGAGAGGTCGTCGGTGTGCTCCACGAGCACGTCCATGAGGCCGGCGAGCAGCGCGCGGGAGTGGCCCACGACCTGCTCCTGCGCGCTCGTGCCCTCGGCCACGCGCGTCATGTCGTCCTCGAGCTCCGCCGTCATGTCGGGGCTCGTGATGCGCGGCGCGTAGGTGGTGAGCGCGTCGATGATGGCCATGCCGAGCTGGCTCGGCTCCACCGGGTCGTTCTTGAAGTACTTGCGCTCGTAGAGCGTGTCGATGATGCTGGCGCGCGTGGACTTGGTGCCCAGCCCGCGCTTCTCCATCTCCTGGATGAGCTTGCCCTGGCTGTAGCGAGCGGGCGGCTCGGTCTGCTTGGCGAGAAGCTCCATGTCGCCGACGGAGACCACGTCGCCCTCGGCGAGCGCGGGGAGCTGGTCGTCCTTCTTGAGGCCGTAGGGGTAGGCCGTGCGGAAGCCTGAGCTGACGAGCACGCTGCCCGAGACCGTGAACGGCTCGCCCGCGACGTCGAAGGTCACCTTGGTGCCCTCGATCGTGGCCGGGCCCATGAGCGTGGCCAGGAAGCGCCGCGCGATGAGGTTGTAGAGCTTCCACTCCGCCGGCTGGAGGCTGTCCGGGGATGCCGGGGCCGTGGGGTAGATCGGCGGGTGGTCGGTGGTCTCCTGCTTGCCGCGGGTCGCGGTGAGCTTGTCCTGCTTCAGCAGCTCGTGGCACACGGAGCCGTAGGCCGGCACCGTGGAGAGCATGCGGACGCACTCGCGCAGGTCGAGCGACTTGGGGTAGACCGTGTTGTCGACGCGCGGGTACGAGATGAGGCCGTCCATGTAGAGGCTCTCGGCCAGGCGCATGGTGCGGGCGGGCGAGATGCCCTCGGCGGCCGCGGCGGCCTGGAGGCTCGTGGTGTTGAACGGCGCGGGCGGGCGCTGGGTGCGGCTCTTGCGCTCCACGGCGGTGACGGTGCCCTCGGTGGCGCCGCTCACGTGGCCGAAGGCGGTCTCGGCCGCGGCCCGGTCCCAGAAGCGGGCGGTGGCGTGCGTGATCTTGAAGGGGCCGGCGGCGTCGCCGTCCTTCTCGGCCTGGCCCTGGATCACCCAGTAGTCCTCGGGCACGAAGGCGAGGCGCTCGCGCTCGCGCTCCACGACGAGGGCCAGCGTCGGCGTCTGCACGCGGCCCGCCGAGCGCACGGTGCCCAGGCCGCTCCAGCGCGCGGCGGTGAGGTAGCGCGTGAGGACGGCGCCCCAGATGAGGTCGATGTACTGGCGGGACTCGCCGGCGTCGGCGAGGTCCTGGTCGAGCTCGACGAGGTTCGCGAAGGCGTGGTCGATCTCGGCGCGGGTGAAGGCGGAGTAGCGGGCGCGGGCGACGGGCACGTCGGGAGCGACCTCGCGGATCTGGCGCAGCGCGTCGGAGCCGATGAGCTCGCCCTCGCGGTCGAAGTCCGTGCCAATGATCACGGAGTCGGCCTTCTTGGCGAGGTTCTTGAGGGCGCGGATGATCTCCTTCTCGGCGGGGAGCTTCTCGATGGGCGCCCACACCAGATAGGGCAGGCTCGCGATCTTCCAGCCCTTGAGGTCCACGCCGTCGGCCAAAAACGGCTTGCGGCGGGACTTGTAGGGCGGGCGGGCGAGGCCGTCGGGGACGTCCGCCGGGAGCAGCTCGCCGTCGGCGGTGAGGCCCTGCCAGCCGTTCTTGTCGTCGAACGTGAGCTGGACCGGGAAGTCGACCTTGAGGATGTGGCCGCGCAGGCCGATGGTGACGCAGTCCTCTCCGTCCCAGGTGAAGCGGTAGACCGGCGTGTTGTAGACCTTGTCGGCCTTGGGCTTGCCGGAGGTGGAGAGCAGGCGCGCGATCTGCTGCGCGGCGTCGTTCTTCTCGGTGACGATGAGCCTCACTGCGTCACCGCCCTAGAGCTTCTCGAGGTCGCGGTTCTCGTAGTCCTCGCGGGACCACTTGAGCGCCTCCTTGCCGTCGCGCGCGACGATGATGAAGCGCGCCACGGCGAGCGCCGCCTCGTAGAGGAAGATCAGCACGGCGAACATGAGGACCATCGTGACGGGCGAGGCGTCGGGCGTGACCACGGCGGAGAGCACCATGAACACCACGTAGACGATGCGCCACTGCGAGCGGAACGTCTTGTAGGGCACCAGGTGCAGGATCGACAGGTAGAAGATCACGAGCGGCAGCTGGAAGGCGAGGCCGAAGCCGATCTCCAGGAGCATGTAGATGTCCAGGTAGTCACTGGCCTCGGGCATGAGCGTGCCGATCTCGCGGGACTGCTCGAGCAGCCAGCCGAAGGCGGCGGGCTGGATCACGAAGAAGCAGAAGACCATGCCCAGGAAGAAGAGCAGGACCATGGCGCCCACCGTGGGCACGACCCAGCGGCGCTCCTTGGGCTTGAGGGCCGGCAGGAAGAAGGCCATGACCTCCCAGATGATGATCGGGCAGCAGATTATGACCGAGAAGAACAGGGCGACCTTGAAGCGGATGGTGAAGCCGCCGAGCACCGTGGTGACGACGAGCTTGGCCCCGTTCATTGCCTCCTCGATCTGGCCGATCATGAGCTCGATCAGCGTGGGCGTGGCGAAGTAGACGACGAGCGCGCACAGGAAGACCGCCACGACGACGATCGTGAGGCGGCGGCGCAGCTCGCCGAGGTGGTCCATGATGGGCATGCGTGCGGGACCGATCGGCATGGCTTAGGCCTCCTTCTCGTCGTCAGTGGCGTCCGTGCCGGCGCCGGAGGCGGGGTCAGCCCCGTCCGCTCCGCGCTCGGCGCTGCGCGCCTCGCTCACTTCGTGAGTCGCGACGGGGCTGTCCCCGTCTCCGGCGCCGGCGGTGCGGGGCCTCGAAGAGGAGGTCATCGCATACAGGTCGGCAAGGGAGGGCTTGGCGGGCTGGGGCTCGTCGGCGGCTTCGCCGGTTGCGACATCGGAGTCGTCGCCCTTCTCGGCGGGCTCGGGGGCGTCGGCGTCCGACTCGGCGGCGGCTGCGGCCTCGGCGGCCTCGCGCGCGGCCTTCTCCTCGGCGAGGCGCTTCTTGCGCTCGGCGAAGGTCTCGGCGCGCTTGGGGCGCGGGGCGTCCTCGCCCTCGGGGGCGTCGAGGTCGGCGTCCTCGTCGAGCTCGGCCGCGCGGTTGCGGGTCGGCTTCTTGGGGCTGTCGCTCAGGGCCTCGGCGGCCGGGTCCACGATGTTGGTCTGGACGACCTCAGTGAAGCCCTCCTGGGCGCTCTTGAACTGCCGCAGGGCGCGGCCGAGGGTGCGCCCCATGCCCGGCAGCTTGTCCGGGCCAAAGACCAGAAATGCGAAGAGCACGATAAGGACGAGCTCTCCCTCTCCAATGCCAAACACCGAAGGTATCCTCCCGATTCTGTGGTCGCGTCAGCGGGCCGCCTAGGCCTCGCGGATGTTGAGGTCGGACTGGACGCCGAGAAGCCCGAGCACCCGGGCGACGTTGCGCTGCGGGCGCGCGACGACGAACGTCGCGCCCGCCTCGGAGACGCGGTGCGCGGCGCCCACGAGCACGCCGATGCCCGTGGAGTCGATGTAGGGGACGTCGGCGATGTCGACGACGAGCTCGCCCGTCACGCCCTCTGCGATCTGGGCGTCGATGGCGGAGCGCAGCTCGTCGGCGCACGAGACGTCGACCTCCCCCGCGACGCGGACGAGGCGGTCCTCGCCGGCTGCGGTCGTCGTGATCTCAAGGCTCATGGTCTCTCCCTTCCCGCAGGCGGGCTACTCGCCCGTCTCCGAGGAATCGTCACTGGTGGCGTCGTCGGCGCCCTCGTCGGCATCCGCCGCCCCCGTGAGCTCGTCAACGCGGGACTGGGCGCTGGAGCCCACGCCCTGCTCGTCGTCCGGATCGAGCTCGACGGCCTTCTGGTAGGCGGCGAGGGCCTCGTCGGTCTGGCCCTGGCCCTCGTAGAGCAGGCCGAGGTCGTACCAGCCGGTCGCGTACTCGGGGTCGTCGGTCGTGAGAGCCTCGAGGTCCGCGGTCGCCGTCTCGGCGTCACCGAGGTAGTACTCGCACATGGCGCGCTCGGCGCGGGCGTCGGAGGCGTTGTCGAGCGCGAGGTAGCGGTCGTAGTAGCCGACGGCGCGCTCGACGAGCTCGGTGCCGTGGGCGGCCTCCGCGTCGTCCGCCGCGAGCATCATGACCGTGGTGCCCCACGTGGAGCACGCGCGGGCGGTGGCGAGCAGGGTCTCGGCGTTCTCGGGGTCGCCCTCGAGCTGGGACTCGAGGTCGGCCACGTAGTCCTCGTACTGGGAGTCGACGTAGTCGACGTCGTACTCGACGTTCTGGCCCTGGGTGCTCTGGAAGACCGACGCCAGCGCACCGGCGAGCGTGGAGAGGGCGAAGATCACGATGAAGACGATGACGACGGCCTTCTGGAAGGTGGAGAGCTCGCCAGGGCGACGCTCCCGCTTCTTCGCGACGGGCGTCGCCTCCGAGGCCTGCGGCCTCGTCTTCTGCTGTGTCGAACGACGCTTTGACATCCGCGTGAGTTCTCCCTGACAACTGCCGGCGCCCGATGCGCCCACGAAATCCAAGAGTATGCCACAGGCGCCCGCCCGCGCGGGGTCGGGCGCCCGACGCGGCGAGAATAACAGAACTTCGCCAGAGCCCGGGTGGCCGAGCGGCTAGGCGCGCTCCGCCTTGGCGAGACGCGCGGAGACGAGCTTGACCGCCACGACGAAGACGTCGAGCGCCTGGCCGAGCTCCTCGAGGCTCGGGTAGGTGGGGGCGATGCGGATGTTGGTGTCCTCGGGGTCCTCGCCGTAGGGCCAGGGGGCGCCGGCCGGGGTCAGCGTGACGCCGAGCTCCTTGGCGAGGCTCACGACGGCCTTGGCCGAGCCGCGCGGGCCCTCGAAGGAGACGAAGTAGCCGCCCTTGGGGTGCGTCCAGGTGGCGCAGCCCAGCTCGCCGAGGCCGGAGCTGAGCTTCTCCTCCACGAGGGCGAAGCGCGGCGCCACGAGCGCGGCGTGCCTCTTCATGTGCTCGGCGACGCCAGCGGCGTCCTTCAGGAACTTCACGTGCGCGAGCTGGGAGATCTTCTCCGGGGAGACGCGCATGGCCGAGAAGGCGCGGCGTAGCTCCGCCATGTCCGCGGGGCTCGCGGTCACCCACGCCATGCCGGAGCTGGGGAAGGTGACCTTGGCCGTTGAGGCGAACTCGTAGACGAGGTTCTTCTCGGCACCCTGCTCGGCGAGGGCGTCGAAGATGTTGAGGAGCTCGTCGCCCTCGCCGTCGAAGGTGTGGACGGCGTAGGCGTTGTCCCAGAAGATGCGGAAGTCGGGAGCGGCGGGCTTGAGGGCCGCGAAGGCGCGGACGACCTCGTCGGAGTAGGTCACGCCGGTGGGGTTGGCGTACTTGGGCACGCACCAGATGCCCTTGACCGTGGCGTCCTTCTCGACGTACTCGCGGACGACGTCCATGTCGGGACCGTCCTCGCGCATGGGGACGGGCACGTTCTTGATGCCGAAGCTCTCCGTCACGGTGAAGTGGCGGTCGTAGCCGGGCGCGGGGCAGAGGAACTTGACCTCGCCCTGCTGGCACCAGGGCTTCTCGCCGCCGATGCCGTGGACGTAGCCGTGCTCCACGCAGTCGTACATGATGTTGAGGCTCGAGGAGCCCATGACGGAGACGTTGGCCGCGTCCACGCCGAGGAGCTCCGCCGCGAGGGCGCGCGCGGAGGGCAGGCCGTCGGGCGCTCCGTAGTTGTCGGCGTCGACGCCCTGGTCGGAGAGGTCGGAGTCGGCGGTGAGCAGGTCGAGCATGGGCTTGGAGAGCGCGGTCTGCTCGGGGCTGGGCTTGCCGCGGGCCATATCGAGCTTGAGGTCGAGGGCGCGCAGGTCGGCGGCCTGGGCCTCGAGCTCCGCGATGGCGGCGTCGAGGGCAGCGTCGGTCATGTTCTGGTAGGCGTTGGGCATGAGTCCTCCTCTTGGTTGGTCCCGTCTGAGTATAGAGGCAAACGGGGCCGATGCTGCTACCATGTTCCTCACGAAAAGGAACGCTTACAGGGAGGGCACATGGACATGCGCTCGGAGGACTACGGGGAGCTGCAGCGCCTGGTTGACTCCGTGTTCCCCCCGGGCGTCTCCGCTGCGGCGACGGCAAGCCGCCTCGACGTGGAGATGCGCGCGGAGATCCTGGACCTCTGCTCCGACCTCATGGAGGTCGTGGCGGCGCTGCCGCCGCGCGCCTACACCCGCCAGCGCCTCTGCGACCAGATGAACTCTATTCTCACGGCCCGCGGCTGGGGCAACGTCTACGGGACGGTGGAGTAGCCGCGGCCTCGGGAGGGCAAGGTCCGGCGCTCAGACAGCTTGCCGCAAAGAGCGCGGCAAGAACTCGCGACGGACCTTGCCCTCCCCGTCCCCCGAAGGCCTACTCGTTGCCGAAGCGGCCGCCCGTGGTGGGGTACCCGTAGATCGAGCCGTCCTTGATGTCCATCTCGTCCTCCCACGGCAGCCTGTAGCGGCCGGCGGCGAGGTCCTTGATGTAGGTGAGGCCGGCGTCCGGCTCGCCTCCCGGCACGGCCACATAGCCGCGGTGGCCGAGGTTGTAGATGTTGTTCTCGAGGCCCCAGGAGAGGCGCGCGTTATCCGCGAGCTGCGGGTAGATCTCCGCCGTGACGATCTCCCACGGGTTTCTCTGCCCCTGGACGAGCGTCGTGCCGTCGAAGTTGCAGACCTGGCCCTCGCCGAAGTAGTAGAACGTCCCGTCGTAGCCGGCCAGGTTCACCGAGACCGTGTACATGAGGTTCTGCCAGGCGTTGGAGCGGTTGGTGAGGATCCACTGGTCGTTGACCTGCGTGGAGTATCCGGAGATGCGGATGTAGACGTTGCATCCCTTGTAGGCGGCCTCGCGCGCGAGCTCGGGGATCATGCCGTCGTGGCAGATGCAGACGGCCAGCTTGGAGCCGCCGGGGCCCTCGCAGACCGGCATGCCCAGGTCGCCGGGGTACCACGGCTCGATGGGGTTCCACGGGAAGAGCTTGCGGTACTTGAGGACGATGTCTCCCGCGGGGTCGATGATGATCGCGGTGTTGTAGGGGTTCTTCGTGGGGTCGGGGTTGCGCTCCATGATGGAGAAGACGCCGTAGACGCCGGCCTCCTGGCACGCGCGCGAGAAGGCCTCGGTCTCGGGGCCGGGGATGTCGCAGAGGAACTCGTCGGTGAGCCACTTGGCGGTGTTGAGGCCCTGCGTGCTGTACTCGGGGAAGACGATCAGCTCGACGCCGGGATAGCCGGCCTTGGTCGCCTTGAGCGTGCGCACGATGCTCTCGACCTGGCGGTCGATGTCGGCGCGGCTGTTCACCACCGGTGCGGGGAACTGGATCGCCGCCACCAGAAAGCCCATTCTCGGCTTACCCATGCTTCCGATGCTGCCCATGTCGTGCTCCTCTCCCTGTGGGTACCGAACACGACTTATGGTAGGTGAGTAGTATTGCGCATACTATATGTTGTGGTTACATCCGGGAGACGGCCCCATTTCGACGGCGGGCGGCACCAAGCCTGAACCTCCGGTTGGCGCCCTCCGGCTTGAGGCCCTTCTCGCCCGGCGGTCCCCGTGGCCCGCTTTCATTTGTGCACGAGTTAGGTTATATGCCATGTGTTCGATGGCAGATGCCAACTGGGAAAACTCCGACTCTTCCGCCGCAAAAGTGCCCCGTTTCGTCCGACGCGGAGGATAACTCGTGCACAACGTGAATCGAGGCGGCGCGGGCGAAAAACGGCGGCGCCCGGACTCCCCGGACGCCGCCGCGTCAGTCAGTGCTGCAACCTGCCGACTACTCGTCCTCGGCCAGGGCCTCGGCGATCTCGTCGGTCATGTTCATGGTGTGGTAGACGTTCTGGACGTCCTCCAGCTCGTCGAGGCGGTCGACGAGGCGCTGGACCTTCTTGGCGTCAGCCACGGAGACGTCGGTCGGCGTGGTGGGGACCATGGTGAGCTCGGAGCCCTTGACCTCGATGCCCTGGGCCTCGAGACCCTTCTGGACGTCCTGCATCTTGTCGTAGGCGGTCCAGACGATCCACTCCTCGCCGGCGTCCTCGTAGTCCTCGCCGCCGGCCTCGGCGACGGCCATCATGAACTCGTCCTCGTCGACGGCGTTCTCCTTGTCGGCGACCTTCTTGTCCTCGGACTTGATGACCTTCTCGACGGCGATGGAGCCCTTGCGCTCGAACTGGAACGCGACGGAGCCGGAGGTGCCGAGCGAGCCGCCGGAGTGGGAGAAGGCAGAGCGCACGTCGGCGGCGGTGCGGTTCTTGTTGTCGGTCAGGCAGTCGACGTAGACGGCCACGCCGGCGGGGCCGTAGCCCTCGTAGGTGATCTCGGCGTAGTTGGCGGCGTCGGAGCCGGAGCCGAAGGCCTTGTCGATGGCGGCCTTGATCTTGGCGTTGGGCATGGAGACCATGCGCGCGCGGGCGACGGCGGCGGCGAGCGTCGCGTTGTTGTCGGGGTTGGGGTCGCCGCCGAGCTTGGCCGCAACGGTGATGTTGCGGGAGAGCTTGGAGAACAGCGACGAGCGCTTGGCGTCGATGGCCGCCTTCTTGTGCTTGGTAGTTGCCCACTTAGAGTGTCCGGACATGCGCATCCCCTTCGTTGATCCATGGCATGAAACGTGCCTACGATAGCGAAGAGCGGCCGAAATGTAAAGGGTGACGAGAAGGTGACCTCACAGTCCGTACTTGGCGACGACGCGCCGGATCGCGCGGCCCCACGGCAGCCAGATCGCGGCGAGAAACGCAACCGTGGCAACACTGTGCGTCACGTCGAAGGGCAGGCTGGCCGCGCAGGCGAGCAGCGCGGACTCCCAGGTGAGCGGCTGGACGTAGCCGAGGACGTGGTAGCCGTTCAGGATGAGGCCGTAGACCAGGCCGGACGCAAAGCCCCACGCGTAGAGGGCCGGCCCGCGCGAGAGCAGGTCCTTCTCGCCCAGCACGCCGCCGACATAGCCGACGAGCCCCCAGGCGTACATCTGCCAGGGCGTCCACGGCCCCTGCCCGAAGAAGACGTTGGAGGCGAGCGCCGCCACGGCACCCACCACAAAGCCGCTGCGCCGGCCGAGCGCCGCACCCGCGAGGATCGCGATCGCGGAGACCGGCTTGACGTCGGGAATCGGCGAGAAGAGCACGCGCCCCGCCGCCGCGACCGCCGCGAGCACCGCCGTGGGCATGAGCTGGCGCAGGGCGGGCCGGGACGCCTCGAAGCTCGCGAGCATGAGCCCCAGGGCGAGAAGCGCCACGGCGAGCGTGAGGCCAGCGGTTGCCGGCACCCCCGCAAGCGCGAGCGCGACCATGGCCGTCGGCACCGCTAGCAGGGCCGGAATCTCCAGTGCGGCGAGCGCCCGGGCCCACGGTGTTTGTCTCTCCCCCATCATGGGTACCAGTTTGCCATAGGCCCGCGACCGAGGAGGCACCATGCTGTACATCGGCAACTTCAGCTACAACGACGACACCGACAGCAAGGACAACTACTGCCTCATGCCCATCGTCGTGGAGGCGGAGAACGCCGACGAGGCGATGGAGAAGTTCGCGGCGCACCTCCATGAGGTCCGCAAGACGTCCGACCTTCTCGACGGGGCGCACGAGATCTACCTCGACTCCCTGACCGAGCTCGAGGGCGTTCCCAGCGATCCCGTCATCTGCCAGTGGCAGAAGATCGTGCCGGCGATGGACGGCCTGTGCTCGATCACGAGCGCGCTGCCCGTGGCGGACGAGGACAGCGACCTCGCAAACGCCTACGCCTGGGGTGACGAGGACGACGAGCACGAGCACGTCGACGACCTCGAGGAGCTCGACGAGAACGAGCTCGCCGATCAGGAGCCGTTCCTGCTGTTCGAGTAGAGCCAGGATTCGCGCAGGAACTCGGCGGCGAGCTCGGTCGTCGTGACCTCGCCGTCGAAGACGAGCGAGGCCGTGTCGGCGACGGAACTCACGAAGGCGGCGTCATGGGTGGCGAGAAGGACCGTGGCGCCGCCGCTCGCCGCCGCGCGGACGCGCCCGGCCACCGCGGCGCGCGCCGCCCGGTCGAGCCCCTTGGTCGGCTCGTCGAGCAGCAACAGGCGCGGGCGCACGAGCAGGAGCTTCTCGAGCGCAAGCAGCTGCTGCTGGCCGCCGGAGAGGTCGTAGGGGTGACGGCCCGGACAGCCGGCGAGGCCCAGGCGCTCGAGCGCGGCGTCGACCTCGGCAGCCCCGTAGCGACCCGATGACGCGGACCACTCCATGAGCTCGTCACGAACCGTCTCGCACGCGAGCACCGCGCGCGGGTCCTGCGGCAGCAGGGCCTGGTCGCCGGCGCACGCGTTTCTCGCCCGCCCGCGCCGGGGGCCCAGCACGCCGGCCACGACCTGCAGCAGCGTCGACTTGCCGCAGCCGTTGGCGCCGAGCAGCGCGCGCACCTCGCCGGCGCCCACCGCAAGGTCGCAGCCGCGCAGCACCCAGTCCGCGTCGCGGTCGTAGCGGAACCACACGTCGTCCAGGGAGAGCACGGGGCGCACGTCCTTCTCGTCTGAGTGACGGGTTTTACCGCCCGTTGGGCACGAACCATCCTGGCGATGCGTAATTCCCGTCAGCGAATCGAGGGTGGCCGGGCGCAGCTCCTCGAGCGCGACCTCGCGCGCGCGGCCGCCCTCCAGCACGTAGGCGCACGTGGCGTAGTCGAGCATCGGGCCGGGCGCGTGCGTTGCCAGCACGACCGTCATGCCCAGCTCGCGGTTGGCGCGGAAGAGCAGGGCGAGAAACGCCTGCTCGGTGACGGGGTCGAGCATGCTCGTGGGCTCGTCGAGCAGGATCGCGCGCGGGCGCATGGCGAGCACCGACGCCAGTGCCAGCACCTGGCGCCGGCCGCCCGAGAGCTCGGCCACGCGGTCGCGGAACCACGGGCCCATGCCCAGGTATGTGGCGGTCTCTGCCACGCGGCGACGCATCTCCGGCTCCGGGACGCCAAGGTTCTCCAGGCCAAAGGCCATCTCGTGCCAGACCGTGTCGCAGACCATCTGGGCGTCCGGGCTCTGGAAGACGTAGCCCACCGCGCGCGCGGACGCCGCGGCGTCGAGTGAGCGAACGTCCTCACCGTGCGCGCGCACCGTGCCGGAGAGCTCCCCTACCGGCGCGACCTCGGGCTTCGCAAGGCGCAAAAGCGTTGACTTTCCCGAGCCCGTGGCGCCCGCGAGCAGTGCGAACGCGCCCTCGGGCACCTCGAGGGAGACGTCGAGAAGAACGGGCTTCTCGGTGCCCGCATACGCGAACGTCACGCGATCGAAGGCAAGCGCGCTCATCGCCGCCCCCTCTCGCGCAGGCGTGCCGCCAGCTCGGCCGCGGCGGGCAGCAGGGCGAGAAGCGCGCAGGGCACGCAGGCCCACCAGGGGCCGAGCCCACTCATGCGCGGGTAGAAGCGCCATTGCGCACAGACGGCCCATGCGCACGTGGCGGTAACGATGAGCAGGGCCGCAATGCCAGCAAGTGCCGCCATGTCCCGCGGGCGGGGACGCTCCGGCCGGTAGCTCGTGCGCGGCAGCCCCGACTCCCAGCCGCGGGCCCGCATGGAGTCCGCGCGCTCGATCGACTCCTCGAGCGACCACGTGAGCAGCATGGACGACGTGCGCGTGAGCGCCTCGCAAACGCCCGAGCGCGCGCCGGCCGCCGTGCAGGCGGAGAGCGTCGCGCGGACCTCGCGGGAGCGGCCGAGCAGCTGCGGCACCAGCTGAAACGCCATGCCCAGGAGCAGCGGCAGCGTGCGGGCCCGCCGGGGGGCGAGGGCGAGGAGCCGGTCCTGCGTGAGCACCGCGGCCGCGCCCTCGAACCAGAGGACCACGGCGACCATGAGGCCGCCCATCGTGGCCCCGTAGGCAAGACTCTCCAGGTAGACGCTGCGCGGTCCAAACTTGAAGAGGAGCGTGGAGCCGGAGGCCGAGAAGAGCGGGTTGAGCAGGCACACGAGCGCGAGCAGCGGCAGCTGCCACGCGAGCCCGCGCGCCGTTGCGGCGCCGCCCCGCGCGAGCAGCGAGAAGAGCAGCGCGCCCGCGAGCGAGACCGCCACGCAGACGGGGTGGACCGCCAGCATCGCGAGAGCGACCGCCCCCGCGAAGAGCGCGGCGGGGACGGTCGCGTGACAGGCGTCGAAGGCTATGGTTCGCTTGACGGCCATGGGCAGCGCTGGGGCGTGCTACTCGGTGAACTCGGTCACGTAGAGCCAGGTCACCACGTCGCCGGGCTCGAGCTCAAGCTCGGAGGCGGCGACCTCGGCCATCTCGCCGTTGACCTCGAACATCCAGCCGCTCATGTCGCCAAAGTCACCGCCGGCCAGGCCGTTGATGCCCTGGACGTACATGCCGTACTCGGAGTCCGAGGCGTTGACGTCGTCGGCGGCGGCAACGAGCGCGTCGTAGGCCGTGGCGCCCTCGGGGAGCTCGACGGTCGCCGTGGTCTTCTCGCCCTCACCTGCCGTCGCGTCGATCTCCACGGTGACCTCGATCGTGGCCTGCTGCTCCTGGCCGGTGTCAGCGGCGTTGTCGCCCGCAGCGGGCGCGCCGCCGCACGCGACGACGGTCAGCGCGAGCGCGCACGCGGCGAAGCCGCCGGCGAGCCGCGCGACGAAGGTCCTTCTCGACAGGTTCTTCTGAGACATGGGTGCCTCGCTTCCTCCCGGATGTCCGGGTGTCGGGAGGGCAAGGCGGGGCCAGCGGGCGTCCCCCGCCGTCCCTGGCACAGCCGTGTGCTGATCCGGAGTCAAACCGGAGCCGTTTTCAACATGACGTAGCAGCTGCAAGAGCCGTGCCCTCGATATGTGGTTGGGTCAGTGTAGCATGCGCGCGGCGCGCCGGCCCTTGCAGCCAGCCGTCAGGGATGCGCGCCTTTCGTGTACCGCCCGCGCGGGCGAGAAATGCGGGTATAGAGGAAGCATTTATCCGCTCCCGCAGAATCGGGGCACCATGTCTCGCCGCCCGCGCACCGCCCTCCTCGTCCTTCTCGCCCTGTTCCTCGCGCTCGTCCCAACGACGGCACGCGCGGCGGGGCTCGCCAAGCTCGTTGACCCCGACACCTCCGCCCGCTGGGAGGAGGTCTTTGGCACGGGCTCCGGCACCGTCTCAACGGAGAACGCCGGGCGCATCTGGGCCGACAAGTCCGTCTATGCCAGCGCCGACGACGCCCGCGCCGCCGGCCTGCCCGTGAAGATCGACGTGGACGACCACAGCTTCATCGTGGGCCTCTCCACGCTGGCCTCGGCCGTCTCCGTGCGTCAGGAGGGCGGCCCCGCGCATGACGTGGTCTTCGTGGTGAGCACCAACCGGCTTCTGGAGGACATCACCTACGGCGGCCGGCCCCAGGCAGACTACCTCGTCGACGCCCTCAACCAGGCAATCGCGCGCCTCATGGCGGAAAACGGTAACGGCGCCACCCCCACGCGCGTGGCCGTGATCGGCTACGACTCCAAGGTCACGACGCTCATGCCGCTCGGCACCTACGCTCCGGACGGAAACGGCCACTACGTCGCATACGACGGCGGCACGCTCTCCGTGACCGCCACGACCACGGACGGTGCGGGCACGACGGCCTCCGCGCGGCTCGGCAGCGGGTCCTACCTGCAGCTTGCGACGCACGTGGCGGGCGACGTTCTGACCGCCGCCGCGGACGACCCCGGCTCAGAGGGCCGCGTCCCCGTGCTCTGCCTCATGGGCCGCGAGACCCCGCCGATGGCGAGTCCCGACTTCACGAACCCGCCCGTCTACACCGGTGACGCCACGGGATTTCTTGGTCCGCTGCCGGGAAGCCGCGAGAACGGCTACGGCACGGACGCACTTCTCGCCACGCTGCTCACGATGCGAAACGAGGCCGCGCGCGTTGGCGCCGCATGGGGCCCCAAGCGGCCTCTCACGTTCTTCACCTGCGGCCTGGACACGAGCGAGACGGCCGCCTACCTGCTTGAAACCGCCCACGAGCAGGCGCACCACCCCCTGCCCGGCACCGGCGCGGCGTCCGGCACGGACCTGCGCGACAACCTCTCCACGGCGGCGCGGACGTTCGCCGAGGCCTCCGCGGCGGGCGAGAAGGACGTCACGCTGCACCTCTACGGATCCGGCACGCGCGGCCTCGTGGCCGAGGACGTCACCTTCCCCTGTGCGCCGGGCCTGCTCAGCGCCGCCGACGGCTACGAGGTCACGCCCGTCGACGACTATCTCTCCGCCCGCAGCGCGAGCGCGCTCTCGTGGGCCTTCGGCACCGTGGTGGACCGCTCGCTCGGCGTGGTCTACACGGCGCCGGCGTCGGGCGGCCCCGGTGACGACCGCCCCGGCGGCAGCCGCGTCACCGTGTCCGACGAGGTTGGCCCCGGCATGGAGGTCGCGCGCGTGAGCGGCATCGTGTATGGGGACACGCTGCTCGACGGCGAGCTTGCCGCGCAGGCCGTGAAGATCAGCCTCGAGGACCCCGGCCACGTCGAGGCCACGCACGAGTTCGGCTACCTCGTGGAGGCCATGAACGCGCGCTACGACCTCGGCCACTCCGTCTACGACCTCTTCTATGACGCCCTGCAGGACGGGCAGTTCTCCTACGACGGCCCCGGGGACTTCTCCAACCGCGCCTCGTGGTACGTGAACGGCGCGCACGAGATGATCCCGATGGGCGGCGAGCCCTTCGCCTTTGCCACGCAGGCCGAGGTGGACGCCGCCGCGGACGGGCGCTGGCAGGAGCGGGCGCCCGAGGACGTGCGCGAGAAGATCGAGGCCGCGCAGGACAGCGGCGCCACCGCCGTCTGCGAGACGTACTACTACATCGGGAACCTGCCCAACCAGTACACCGGCGGCGACGTCACGCTCTACGACTTTGTGGTCATGGTGGAGACGAGCCTTGCCACCGGGCGGCAGACGCTTCTGCTCTCGGTGCCCGTTGACGCCGTCCCCGCGCGCCGCACGAGCGTGACCTTGGCAGAGGACGGCTCGGCCACGCTGGCGCTTGACGGCGATACGGACGTGAAGCCGCTGCGCTTTGCGTATCTCGTCTCGCCCACGCCGGACACCGAGGCCGTGCTCGAGCGCGCCGATGCCGGCGAGGAGGTGAGCGACGAGGAGCTTGAGGCGGCGCTCGGCGCGGACGTGCAGCACGTGCCCTCGGGAGCGAGGGCGGTCTTTGCGAGCGCCTTCACCGGCACGGGCACCGACGCCGCCGCGGGAGCCGTGGCGTCTGCCTGGGCGGCGCAGACCAACTCCTACTATGCGTTTTCGCGCGACACGCCGCTCTTCTCGCGTACGTCGAGTGGCTACGCCCCGCTCGCGACGCTCCCCCAGAGCGGCCAGACCTACTACTTTGAGCAGACTGTCTACACGGCGGACGTCTCCTCGGCGGGTGGCGACGCGCCGGCCAAGGTCGAGAAGACCATGGAGCCCTACACGGTGGCCCTTGACGTGAGCGAGATCCCCCTGCGCTTTGACGTGCGGGACGGGCAGTGCGTGGTGCTCGCGGGCACGCCGCGCTACGTGAGCGCCACCGATCTGGGCTCCGCCGAGAAGGACCCTGACGTCACGGGCAGCGCGCCGTACGTGGAGTGGCTCTCGCTCGCCGAGGAGGGCGCCGGCGCCGTACGGCTCTCCGCTCGCCTGGGCAACAACGGCGCGCTCGTCCTGCCCGACGACGTCGAACCGGAGCCCACGCCTGATCCGGAGCCGAACCCGACGCCCGAGCCCGACGACCCCGGGACCGCCCCGGACCCCGGCCACGACTCCCCCGCACGGCCGGACGAGCGGCCCTCCGAAGACGGGCAGGTCGCCACCCCGGAAGGCGGCGACCTCCCCGCGACCGGCGAGCGCGACGACGGCACCGTCCTTCTCGTCCTGCTCTTCTTTGGTGCCTCCGCCGTGGCGACGGCCTTTGTCCTCCTCTGGCGTCGCTGAGCCGCGGCGGCGCGTCCCACTTGTGTATTCGGTTGGGAGTCGGTCGCCGACTCGGATTGGGGAAATTCCGCCCATGGAATACTCGATGACGGTATCCCCAATCCGGAAAGGACCGTCGTGCTTCTCAGCCTCGTCATCATCGTGCTTGGATTCGCCCTGCTCATCTTTGGCGCCAACTTCCTCGTGGACGGCGCCTGCAGCATCGCCGCGCGCCTCGGCGTCCCCGAGCGCGTGGCCGGACTCACCATCGTGGCTATCGGCACGTCGCTGCCCGAGCTCGTGGTCAGCGTCACCTCCGCCGTGGGCGGCCACGCGGATATGGCCTTCGGCAACGTCATGGGCAGCTGCCTGGCAAACCTGCTGCTCATCCTCGGTCTCTCGGCGGTGATCGCCCCGGTCACGCTCTCGCGCATCACCCAGCGCTTCGAGATCCCCGTGAGCGTGGCGGCCTGCGGCTTGCTCGCGCTCGTGGCCAACACGGACGGCCAGGTCACGCTCGTCGAGGGCGTGGTCCTTCTCGCTGCGTCCGTCGCCTTCGTGGCGCGGACCGTCGTCGTGGGCCTCGGCGAGGGCGCAACGGAGAAGGAGAGTGCCCCGGAGGACCCCGACACCGGAGTCGTCTCCTCAAACACCTTCCGTGACCTGCTCTTCATTGTGGGCGGTATCGCGATGCTCAAGTTCGGCGCGGACTTCGTGGTGGACAACTCCGTGGAGATCGCGGGCGCTATGGGCATCTCCGAGCGCGTCATCGGCATCACCGTGGTGGCGCTCGGCACGTGTCTGCCGGAGCTGGTCACGAGCGTGGTTGCCGCCTTCCGCGGCAACTCCGACATCGCCGTGGGCAACGTCGTGGGTTCCAACATCTCCAACCTGCTGCTCGTCATGGGCGGGCCGGCGCTCTTCGCCAACATCCCCTACGACCCGGCGTATAACGTGGACCTGGCACTGCTCGCGCTCTTCTCGGCCGTGCTCGTTGGCTTTGCCTTCATCGGGCGCCGCCACGAGATGAGCCGCGCCAACGGCGTCGTCTTCGTGGTGCTCTACGCCGCCTACATCGCCACGTCGGTGATGCGCTGAGCCATTACAGTTGTTCCAAAGGCAGAATATCGGCTGCCCTGTGTCACTTTTTTCCTTGTCTGTGTGCCTTCGAGCGACGTTCTTCGCAAATCGCGATTCAGACGCCTTCCTTAACAGGCAGTTCTTCGATGCGACAGCTGGGCTCGGACGCGGTGTCGAGAAACGGTCACACAGACGAAGGGAAAAGTGACACAGCCTCTCCGGTTTTCTGCCTTCAGGCGGCAAGGGAGGACAAAGAGGCGCTAGGCGAACGGCATCATCGGGAGGCACAGCAGCAGGAGCTGCACGATGGCGGCGAGGCTCATCCAGAAGCGCCGCATGGGCAGAAACGTGCGGTAGAGGAAGTCGTTCGGCAGGGCGTCCTCGGGGTCGCGCCCCTCGAGGAAGGCCCAGAGCCTGGTGGCGTCCGCAAGGTCGTGCTCGCGCATGTATCGGGTGACGCGAGCGTCGCAGGCACCGCTCCAGAAGCAGGCGAACAGGCGAAGGAACGACGCCAGGAGATACAGCCCCCTGCCGGTCGAGGTGTCCCAGTCCAGAAGCCACGTCGCGTAGAAGAAGGCTACCGTGGCGACGAAGAATACCGCATAGGCGAGCGCCGCCCTGAGGAGCAGCCTGACAAGCTCGTGGCGTGACTCGGCCTCGGCGCGCACCGCCGCGAGGCCGTGCTCGCCGAGCAGCTCGGAGGCGCTGGTCCCCAGCTCACTCGCCACGAGCGTGAGGCTCTGCACGTCGATGAGGGTCTTGCCGGTCTCCCAGTTGTTGACCGTCTGGCGGCTCACGTAGATGCGCTGCGCGAGCTCGGCCTGCGTGAGGCCTGACGCCTCGCGCCGCTCGCGGACGCGCTCGCCCACGACCTGCCGCGCGCTCTGGAGCTCCTCCGCCATGGCACGCCCCCTCTCCTTGCGGAAATCATACCCGCATCGGGTGCCCGCGGCGAGTCAAAACCCTTTGACACGCACCGCCCGGGTTGCCCCCCTCTCAGGGCGTGTACACAGTTGCGAAGTTGATTCTTTTCTCGGTAACCGATCTACCTGCTGAAACAATGTCGCATGGTACCGTATTAATTCTGCAACAGTGTACATACCCTGAGAGGGAGGTGTACACACCCTGTGGACGGAGCGCGCATGTCCTCAAAAGAGGAGACGGGCGGCCGCCGGGCGAGAGGGGCCGCTACGCCGTAAGGAAGATCGTGGCGCCGAGGGCGATGTAGACCAGGCCGGAGGCCACGGACGTCACGCGTCCGGCGCGCGGGCTGCGGGTCAGCAGACGCGAGAAGGGCGCCGCAACCAGCACGATCACCACGGTCCAGAGCGTGGAGAGCGCCACGTAGGTGAGGCCGAGCGCCAGGAACGGCACCGGACCGAAGGGGTTGGGCGTGGCCACGAACTGCGGCAGCAGCGCCAGGAAGAACAGAATGATCTTGGGGTTGAGCACGTTGGTCAGCACGCCCTGGGCAAAGACGCGCAGGTTGGAGCCAGCCGCGGGCTCGCCGTCCTTCTCGCCCACCGAGAAGGACGAACCACCGGAGAGGATGCTGCGCACGCCCATCACCGCGAGGTAGGCCGCACCTGCCACCTTGATCACGTTGAAGGCCACCGGAGAGGCGGCGAGCACGAGCGAGAGCCCGGCCGCCACGAGGATCGTGTGCACCACCAGGCCTGCGTTGATGCCGAGCGCGCTGGCCAGCCCCTCGCGCCGGCCGCCGGAGACGGTGCGCGTGAGGATGTAGACGGTGTCGATGCCCGGCGTGAGGCACAGGGCCGCCGCGGACGCGACGAAGCCCCCGTAGCCGACGATTCCCAGCATGAAGCGCGCCGCCCGGCCCTAGAGGACCTTGGAGAGGAAGCTCTGGGTGCGCGGGTTCTGCGGGTTGCCAAAGACCTCATCCGGCGTGCCCTGCTCCTGGATGATGCCCTCGTCGACGAAGATCACGCGGTCGGCAACCTCGCGGGCGAAGCCCATCTCGTGCGTGACGACCACCATGGTCATGCCCTGCTCGGCGAGCTCGCGCATGACGTCGAGGACCTCGCCGACCATCTCGGGGTCGAGCGCGGAGGTGGGCTCGTCGAAGAGCATGATGTCCGGGTTCATGGCCAGGGCGCGGGCGATGGCAACGCGCTGCTGCTGGCCGCCGGAGAGGGAGCTCGGCATGGCGTCGGCCTTCTCGGAGAGGCCCACGCGCGCGAGCAGGCGCTCGGCGGTGGCGGAGGCCTCCTCCTTGCTCATGAGCTTGAGCTCCACCGGCGCGTACATGACGTTCTCGCGCACGCTGTAGTGCGGGAAGAGGTTGAACTGCTGGAAGACCATGCCCACGTGCTGGCGGATCTTGTCGACGTTGGCACCGGGCGCGGTGATCGAGGTGCCGTCGATCACGATCTGGCCGGACGTGGCCTCCTCGAGACGGTTGATGCAGCGCAGGAACGTGGACTTGCCCGAACCGGACGGGCCAATGACGCAGACGACCTCGCCGGCGTGGATGTCGATGTCGATGCCGCGCAGGACCTGGGTGTCGTCGAAGTCCTTGGTGAGGCCCTCGACGTGGATCTTGACCTCGCTGGTGGTGTGCTTCTTGCTGGCCATTACTTGCGCATCCTTTTCTCGAGCTGGGACGAGACGATCATCAGCACGCTGGTGATCACGAGGAAGATCACGGCGACCCAGGTGTAGGTGGCGAAGCTCTCGAACGTGCGTCCGACGTAGACCTTGGCCTGGTTCATGATCTCGGGCAGGCCGATCGCGTACATGATCGTGGAGTCCTTGAGCGTGATGATGCACTGGTTCACGAGGCTGGGCAGGCAGATGCGCACGGCCTGGGGCAGGATGATCTTGCGCATGGTGGTGGCGTGGCCCACGCCGAGCGAGCGCGAGGCCTCCATCTGGCCCTTGGGCACCGACTGGATGGCGCCGCGGAAGATCTCGGAGATGTAGGCGCCGGCGTTCAGGATCAGCGTGATGATGCTCGCGGTGACCACGTCCAGGCGGAAGTCGGGGGCGATCGTCGCCTGGAGCAGCTGCGGGACGGCAAAGTAGAAGTAGAACGCCTGGACCAGCATCGGCGTGCCGCGGATGATCCAGATGTAGAACTTGGCGATGCCGCGCAGCGGGGCGATCTTGGAGAGGTTCATGAGGCACACGAAGATGCCCAAAAACATCGCCACCACGAGCGAGATCACGGTCACGTAGAGCGTGGTGGTCAGTCCGTTGGCCAGAAGCGGCCACACCTCGCCCAGCGTCTCGAAGAAACCGGCTAGATCCATGTCGTACCTTTGCGTCGGGGGGCCTCGCACGCGGGCCCCGGTGAAACTACGTGCCGAGAAGGACGGCGGGCGCCGCCCTCCCGCATGACGAGGGGCGCCGGAAACCCGACGCCCCTCGAAAGGGTCTTGCTAGGCCTCGAGGTACTTGGCGAGAATCTCGTCGTACTCGCCGCTCTCCTTGATGTTGGCGAGGCCGGCGTTGAACATCTCGATGAGCTCGCCGTTCTTGCCCTTCATGACGGCCAGGCCGTAGGGGCTCGCGAACTCGTCCTCCTCCTTGGCGATGATCTGAAGGCCGTTGCCCTGGGCCACGCCGTACTCCATGACGGGCGTGTCCTCGAAGCAGGCCATGGAGTTACCGGTCTGCACGTCCTGGTACATCATGTCGGACGTGTCGAAGTAGGTGATCTCGAAGCCGTACTGGTCCTTGATGGACTCGGCCCAGTCGAGGCTCTGGGTGCCGGTCTTGCCGGCGACCTTCTGGCCGGCGAGGTCCTCGAGGCCCTTGACGTCGCTGCCCTCCTTGACGGCGCAGCAGACCGAGGACTGGTAGTAGGAGTCCGTGAAGTCGTAGTCCTCCTGGCGCGTGGGCGTGATGGACATGCCGGCGATCACGGCGTCGGCCTGGTTGGACTCGAGCGCGGCGACGGCGGCGTCGAAGCCGAGGGAGTTGAGCTCGTAGGTAAAGCCCTGGTCGGCGGCAATGGCGGCGAGGATGTCCACGTCGATGCCCACGAACTCGCCGGCGTCGTTGGTGAACTCGAACGGAGCGAAGGTGGTGTCGGTGGCGACGAGGTAGGTCTTGGCGTCGCCGTCGACGTCATCGGAGGCGGCGTTGTTGCCGCCGCAGGCCGCGAGGCCGAGGATGGAAGCGGCACCGCCGGCGATGCCGAGGAACGTGCGACGAGAGACGGAAGCGGACATGGCAACTCCTCCTTAGGAAAAACGTGCGCAAAACGTACGGAGGCCTCGCACGCTGGGCGAGGCTGCCCCTGTACTGTAGCTGAGCGTTATTTCGGTTCCTTTAACACTTTGCGGCAAGCCGCAGCATGATGGGCGGATTTACATAATTTCTCTCGGTGACCGTTCTGCAAGAATCTGCGGGGCGGAATCGGTCCCACTATCGGGAGAAGCCTGCCTCGAGCTCGCGAATCCGCTGGTAGAGCCACTGGTTCGTGGGGACGAGAAGACCGTGGCGCTCGGCGAGGCGGCAGATGGTGCCGGCGAACTCCTCGACCTCGGTGGGCTTCTCGTTTATGCGGTCCTGCGCCATGGACGGCATGCCGGCCGGGTCCAGCGAGGCCGTGAGCGCGGCCATCTGCGCGAGGTCGGCCTCGGTCACGTCCACGCCCTCGGCGCGGGCGACGGCCAGCGCCTCGCGCATGGCGGCGACGAAGCAGCGGTTCTGCTCGCTGCCCGGCTCGCTCGCGGAGCCGTAGGTGCCGTCGAAGGCCATGCAGGTCTGGTTGATGCCGACGTTGAGCATGAGCTTCACCCACATGCGGCGGCGGATGTCCTCCTCCACCACGTGAGGGATGCCGGCGCGCTCGTAGAGGTCGGCGACCGCGTCGACCACGCCGTCGGCGGTCCCCGGCGCCGCGCCGAGGCGGATCTCGCCGGCGTGGCTGTAGGTCATGTCGCACCCGATGAAGACGGCGTCCATGCCCTGCGCTACGGAGAGCACGGTATGCTCCCAGCCGAAGCGCTTGGCCACGCGCTCCTCGCTCGTGACGCCGTTGATGAGCGACGCGATGGCGGTGTGCGGGCCCACGAGGCGCTCCATCGTGTCGAGTGCCGTGGGCAGGCCCGGTGCCTTGATCGCCAGGATCACCAGGTCGACCGGCGTGGCCTCGCTCGCGGGAATCGTGGGCACGCGGCAGGGCTCGCCGTTCACGGTCACCGTCTCACCAGCATGACGACGGAAACGCTCGTCGTCCATCACGTACCGGACGGCCCCGGGGCCGAGGTTCTTCTCGGCCAGCGTGCCGTAGAGCAGGCCAACCGCTCCCCTGCCCAGGATTGCGACGCTCTCGATTGCCATGTCAGTCCTCCTAAGCGATGTTGACCAGCGGGGTTACCTCGGGCATCGAGGCCTCGTCGATCGTCTTGAGCCTATAGGCCGCCTCCAAGTTGAGCCAGAACTCGGGCGTCGTCCCCAGCGCGCGGGACAGCAGCCAGGCCATCTCGGGCGTGATGGCACGACGACCGTTCACGATGTCGGACACGGCGGACTGTGGCCTGCCGATCGCCTTGGCCAGCCGGTACTGCGAGATGCCGAGGGGCTGCAGGAACTCCTCCAGCAGGATCTCCCCGGGATTGGAGATGTAGGGGTTAGTGGTAGTCACAGAACTCGACCTCTCTTGCCTCGCCGTCCGACCACCGGAAGCAGAGGCGCCACTGGTCGTTCACGCGAATGCTGTAGCACCCCACACGCGACCCCGAGAGCTTCTCGAGATGGTTTCCCGGCGGAGTTCGCAGGTCGAGTAGACTGTGCGCCGCATCGAGCATCTGGAGTCTGCGGTAGAGCATCTTGCGGACTCCCGGGGGCACCCTGCGCGGTGGGCACGTGAAGTCTTCCCAGAACGCAGCCAGGTCACGATCTTTGAAGTCCATCTGACCACTACTTCCGTATCTCAGAATACTACTCTATTACAGAAGTAATGTCGAGAAGAACGACGCGCCCATCACCCCTGTTTCATGAGTGTACCGAACACATGTTCCTATTTCAAGCGTTTTTCTATCTGCGTGACGCATCCAGCCCCGCGCGGCGGCGGAGCTCGGCGGCCAGGGCGTCGTTGTCGGTCACGCAGACGGCGGCGTCGCCGTCCTCGGGCGCCTCGATGAAGAGGCCGTCGGTCGACGCGGCGCAGTTGTGGCCCGTGAACTGGCTGGCACCACCCGTGAGCTGCACCACGCCGCTCACGTGCGCGTACGGGATGACCACGTGGTTCCAGCCGAAGAAGACCTCCAGGTGGTCGGCGTAGAGCTCCACGCGGTTGCGCAGGGCAGGCGGAACCAGGAAGGCTGCACCAACGACCAGTGCCAGGATGGGCACAAGGACGGGCAGCGTGGTCTGCAGCGCCAGAATGGCGACGACCACGGCGACGGCAACGCAGACGACCTGGTACCACGCGCCCACGCGCCCGCGAAAGACCAGCTCCGGCGTCTCCTTGCTCGCACCCATCGCAACCTCCCTACCGCGCCAGCAGCTCGTCCAGCTCGTGCGGGCGCACGCCGACGAGCGGGTGCGGCGCGTACGGCTCCTCGAGGTAGGCGCGTTCCTCGCCCGTGAGCTCCATCTCGAGCGCGCGACACGCCTCCCCCACCAGCTCCGGCCGCGAGCACCCCACGATCGGCGACTCCACGCCGCGCGCCCACAGCCACGCGATCGCGATTGCCGCCATCGGCACGTCGTGCCTCCCGGCGAGCTCCGCCACACGCGCCACGATCTTCTCGTCCTGCTCGCGCATGGGGTCGAACTTCTTCTGCGAGATGACGTCCGTTTCGCTGCGGCGCGTGGGCGCGTCCCACGTGGGCCGCGTGAGGCGCCCGGCGGCGAGCGAGCTGTACGGCGTGAGCGCCATGCCGAACTGCCGGCAGACGGGGATTATCTCGTGCTCGTCCTCGCGGTAGAGCAGGTTGTACTGGCTCTGCATGGTCGAGAAGGGCGTCCATCCGTCCGCGGTAGCCACGACCTGCATGTTGTGGAGCTGGTACGCGTACATCGCACTCGCGCCGAGGGCGCGGACCTTGCCCACGCGGACGAGCTCGTCGAGCGCCTCGAGCGTCTCCTCGACGGGCGCCGCCGCGTCGAAGCGGTGGATGACGTAGAGGTCAAGGTAGTCAGTGCCCAGACGGGCGAGCGTGCCGTCGATCTCGCGCATGATGGCCGTGCGGGAGAGGCCGCCGTCGTTGTAGAAGACCTTGCTCGCCAGCACCACCCGGTCACGAGGGACGCCCAGCTCGCGCAGGGCGCGGCCGATGTATTCCTCGCTCGTGCCGTCCGCGTAGCAGTTGGCGGTGTCGATGAAGTTGATGCCGGCATCCGTCGCCGCCGCGATCACGGCACGCGTCTCGTCATAGCCCACGGTCCACGGCCGGGGCTTGGTGGGGACGCCGAAGCTCATCCCTCCCAGGCAGAGGCGCGAGACGGTGATGCCCGAGCCGCCCAGCTCCACGTAGCGCATGTCCGCCATGCCGCGCCGCCCTTCTCGCCCGTCGTGTTTTGCTCATTCTATCCCGGCGCGCCCGCCCTCAATACGCGTTTTCCTACGTTTGAGCGGGCCAAAACGTTGGAAGTCGCGTACTGGCACGCAGCAATACGCGAAAGACGACGCTTTATGGCGCTGAAACGTTGGAAATCGCGTACTAAGCCGAACGGCTAGCTGCGCGCGAGGCGCGGGCGCCAGCCCTTGAGCGCCATGAGGGCGAGAAACGCCGCGAACACCACCACGGATAGCGCGAGGAGCGCCATCGGGAAGAGCCAGAAGCCCACCCGCTCCGCGACCAGGCCGAAGAGCGACGGCAGCGTGAGCGAGCCCACGTACGAGGCCGCCATCTGCACGCCGATCACCGCCTGCGACAGGTCGCGGCCAAAGAGGCGCGGCGTGAGGTGCAGCATGTTGGGGTAGAGCGGGCTGTTGCCAAAGCCCACGAGGAAGAGGCCCACCGGAGCCGCGGCAAGCGGCAGCGGGGCGAGAAGCACGAGCACGGCCACGAAGGTGACCGCCTGCCCCAGACCAACGAGCTGCTTGCCCGTGAGCCGGTTGGCCAGCACGCCGGAGAGGAAGCGACCCGCCGTCACGCCCACGTAGTAGACCGTCACCATGCCCGCGGCGGCGCCGGCCGCCATGCCGCGCGCGCCCACGAGGTAGCTCGCGCACCAGGTGTTGCAGACGCCCTCGATGGCCACCGACGCCATGAAGACGAGGCAGGCCAGACGAATGTCGCGGCGCCGGACGAGGGCGAGCGGGCTGGCGGCGCGGGGCGCGGGGTCGTCGTCCTTCTCGCCCGCCGGCGCCTCATGGCCCACGCGCGACCACAGCGGCAGGATCGCGACCGTCGCGACGACGATCGCCGCCTGGACGGCCGCCGCCCCGAGGTAGCCGTCGCGCCAGGTGCCGCCCGAGAGCGCGAGCGACATGATGAACGGGCTCACCGTGATGCCCACGCCGTAGGCGCAGTGCAGGAAGTTCATGTGCGTCGCGCGATAGTGCAGGGCCACGTAGTTGTTGAGCGCCGTGTCGATGGCGCCCGCGCCGAGGCCGAGCGGCACGGCCAGCAGGCACAGCCACGGAAAGCCCGGCGCCACGGCGAAGCCGAGCAGCGCCGCCGCGGTGAGCGCCGTGGAGACGGCGGTCACGCGCCCGGTGCCAAAGCGGCCGATGAGCGCGGCGGAGGAGAGGCTGGAGACGATGGTCCCGCAGCATGTGACCATCGTGACGACGCTGCCCCACGAGACGGGGACGCCCAGGTCCGGATGCATGGCGGGCCACGCCGCGCCGAAGAGCGAGTCCGGGATGCCCAGGCCCACGAAGGCCACGTAGATGACGACGAGAAGAACGACGGACATGCTGCAGCGGGCTCCGATCCGGGGTACATATGTGGAAACGTTTCCATAGCATGATAGCGCCCCAGCCCGCAGCAGACAAGGGCGCGCGCCCGCTAGAGTAGCGAGTCAAACCGCCGCAGGTAGAGCCGCTTCACAAGGCCAACGAGCAGCAGATAGCCCGCGGCGCACGTGGCGAGCAGCGGCCAGAAGGCGGCGGGCAGCGGCGCGAGGCCCAGTGCTTCGGACGCGCCCGGGGTCCAAGGCAGCGCCGTCAGCGCCGCAACGCCAAGGACCGCAACGGCCGCGAGCGTTCGCGCCGGACGACCCTCCGAAGCCAGAACCCGCTCTCCGCGCAGCGCAAACAGCACGAGCGTCTGCGTCCACATGGACTCGACGAACCACCCCGTGTGAAAGACGGCCACAAACGCCGCAGCCGTAGCCGGGCCGAGGGCGCCCCATGGTCCGCCCGCCGCCGTTGGTGCCACCACAAAGAACATCGCCGCGTACGTCACGATATCAAACACCGAGCTCAGCGGCCCCATCCACAGCATGAAGCGAACGATGGACCGCGCGTCCCAGGTGCGCGGGCTGGCGAGAAACGCCTCTTCCACGTTGTCCCACGGGAGCGCGGCGCAGGCGACCGTGTACGCCAGCCCCAGCAGCAGGAGCTGCAGCGCCGACATGGGCAGAAACGGCAGGAACGCGCTGGCGACAAGCACCGAGAGCACGTTGCCAAAGTTGGAGCTCGCCGTCGCCTTTATGTACTTGATCGTGTTTGCGTACGTGCGCCGGCCCTCGCGCACCCCGCGCACGAGCACCGAGAGATCCTTGCGCGTAAGGATGACCTGCGCGCTCTCCTTGGCAACGTCCACCGCGGTGTCCACGGAGACGCCCACGTCCGCGGCGCGCATGGCGGCCGCGTCGTTGATGCCGTCGCCCATGAACCCCACCACGTGGCCGGCGGCCCTGAGCGCCCTCACCACGCGCGCCTTCTGAAGCGGCGAGAGGCGCGCGAAGAGCTGGGTCTCCTCCGCGCGGGCGGCGAGCGCGGCATCGTCGAGCGCGTCGACCTCGGGACCCAGGAGCACGCCCTCCACGCGAATGCCCACCGTACGGCACACGCATGCCGCGACCCCCTCGGCGTCCCCCGTCACCACGCGCACCGAGACGCCCGCCTTCGTGAGACGCTCGATGGCCTCCGCGGCGCTCTGCTTGGGCGGGTCGAGAAACGCGAGGTAGCCCATGAACACCATGTCGCGCTCGTCCTCCGGGCCAAAGGCGCCCACGGGGCGTGGATTGGTCTTCTGCGCCACGGCAATGGTGCGCATCCCGCGCGCCCCAAGGTCCTCGGCACGTGCGAGCAGCCGGGTGCGCAGCCCGCCGTCGAGTGGGCGCACCCCCTCGGCAAGCTCCACGTATGAGCACGCGGCAAGCACCTCCCTCACGGCACCCTTGGTCACCATCTGCGACTTTCCCCGCTCGTCCTCAATCACCACGCTCATGCGGCGGCGCTCGAAGTCAAAGGGAACCTCGTCAACCCTACGGTAGCGCGAGGCAACGCCCGCAAGCCCACGGTCCTTCTCGGCAATGCTCTCGTAGCGCCCGATGATCGCCTCGTCGATGAGGTTGCGAAGGCCCGTCTGGAAATGGCTCACGAGATACGCGTGGCGCAGGACACGGTCGTCCGGGCGCCCCTCCACGTTGATGTGTCGCTCGAGGATCACGCGGTCCTCTGTGAGCGTGCCCGTCTTGTCGCAGCACAGCACGTCCATGGCGCCAAGGTTCTGGATGGCGGCGAGGTCCTTGACGATGACCTCGTGCCGGGCCATCTCGCGCGCGCCCCGGGCGAGGCAGGTGGTCACGATCACGGGAAGCATCTGCGGAGTGATGCCCACGGCAACGGACACCGAGAAGAGCAGCGCGGAAAGCCAGTCGCCCTTGGTGAGACCGTTGAGCACAAACACGACGGGGCACATCACCAGCATGAACGCAACGAGCACGCGGGAGACCGAGGCAACGCCGGCATCAAAGCTCGTCTGGGCGGGGCGCTCCCGGCAGGCGCCCATGACGCGGCCCACGTACGTGTCGTCGCCGGTTGCGACCACGACGGCGCGCGCGGACCCCGAGACCACGCTCGTGCCGGTGAAGACGATGTTTCCGCAGTCGCCCACGGTGAGCGCGCGGGAGGGTACGGCAGCGGGGCACGGGTCGGCGGTCTTCTCTACGGGCTCGCTCTCTCCGGTGAGCGCCGCCTGGTTGAGGAAGAGGTCCTTCGCCTCGATGACACGGGCGTCCGCGGGCACGAGGTCGCCCGCGGCGAGGCGCACGACGTCGCCTATGACGAGCTCCGAGAAGGGAACCTCGCGCTCGGGCTCCCCTGCCCGCACCACGCAGCACGTGGTGGTTACCAGTTTGCGAAGAGACTCCGCCGCGGCCAGGCCCCGGTCCTCCTGCACAAAGCGCAGCACCCCCGAGATGGCAACCATCACCGCGATGATGACGCAGGTAGAGGGGTCCTCGTCACCCGGAGCGGCGAGGATGACGTTGGTGTAGAGCGAGACGGCGGCGAGCGCTGCGAGGATGAGCGTGAAGGGGCTCACAAAGCTCGCCGCGAGGCGCAGCGCAAGCGGCAGGCGGCGGCGCTCGCTTGGCGAGTTGTGGCCGTTCTGCTCAAGGCGACGGGTCGCCTCCGCAGAGGTGATTCCGTCTGTCGAGCTGCCGAGGCTGGCGAGAAGATCGTGCTTCTCGGCACGGGCGGCATGTTCGAGGGCGGAGCCCAGCTCGCCGCAGCGAGCGACCGCGCTCTTCCCGCCACGGTCGCGCGGTGCATCCCCGGCGTTCCTGTTGCCCTTTATGGTTATATTCTTGATATGCTGGATAAGCTTGGTCTTCGGCATCCTGCGTACCTCCCAATACCTTAGGTTCCGGCTGGTCGAGGGGATGCCCGCGGGCGGGCCGTAACCGGGCGCGTGCCCGGTCTGGATAGGTTGTGGCTAGGTTGTTTGCTAGGCGATCAGGGCAGATGCCTCGATGACCGCCGCACGAAGTTGGTGCGACCCGGCACCGCAGGCATCGCTACTTCGGTCGTTCATGGTCGCACCTCCTTCTGTCTGCGCATGACGCGCCCCTATGCCTGCGACTATGACACACGCGTGCCCTGGGGGGCAAGGCATCTCAAGAAACTCCTCACGTGCCTGTACTGCGAAGGCCAGCTGAGAAGAACGCGGCGTCGGCGGGGCGGTACGGGCGCAGGCGCGCGGGGTCTACGGCGGTGTGGGCGTGCGCGGAGACGTCCTGCCACTTGACGGTGTGACCGGCGCCGTGACTGCAGAAGACGGAGTCGGGCGTGTTGGGGAGGTCGGCCTCGGGGTCGTAGGCTGCGGCGGCGATGACCTCGTCGGCGTTGTGGCAGGTGCGGTAGCCCGCGAGCTCGAGCGAGATTCGCCCGCGGCCACCCGTGTAGCGCGCGACCTCGAGCGCGTACTCCCCCACCTCGGAGGCGGGCACCTCGCCCGCGATCGTGGCCGCATCACCGGACGTCGCCGGCGCGTCGAACTCGGCCGCCATGCGCGTGAGGTCGGTGAGCGCGCGGCCCACGCGGTCGGCGGGCACCGTCAGACGAAAGCGGTACCATGGCTCCAGGAGCCGGCACTCGCCACGCTCGCGCGCGCCCATGAGCGCCTGGCGAACGGCACGGTAGGTGGCCTGGCGAAAGTCGCCGCCCTCGGTGTGCTTGGCGTGCGCGCGACCGGCGAGCAGCGTGATGCGCACGTCCGTGAGCGGCGCTCCCGTGAGAGGCCCCAGGTGGTCGCGCTCCATCGCGTTGGTGAGGATGAGGCGCTGCCAGTTGAGGTCGAGGTCGTCCGTCGAGCAACGCGTGCCAAACTCCACGCCGGCACCACGCGGCAGCGGCTCCACCAGAAGGCGCGCCTCGGCGTAGTGGCGCAGCGGCTCGAAGTGGCCCACGCCCTCGGCGGGCGCGGTCACGGTCTCCTTGTAGAGGATGCCGCCCGGGCCGAACGTCACCGCAAAGCCGTAGCGCTCACGCAGGAGCTCCGCGATCACGTCCTGCTGGACCTCGCCCATGAGCTGGACGTGCGCCTCCTGGAGCTGCTCCTGCCACGTGACGCCGAGCACCGGGTCCTCGTCCGCGAGCTCGCGGAGCGCCCGCACCAGGGCGGATACGTCCGCGCCCGGCTCGGGGATCACCTGGTAGGACAGGACGGGCGCGAGCAGCGGGCGCACGCCCTCCGGCTCCGCGCCCAGCGCGCTTCCCGGCACCACGTGGCTGAGCCCAGTAACGACACAGATGCGGCCGGCGCCGACCTCTGCCACGGTCTCGGAGCTCGCGCCCTGGTAGAGACGCACCTCGTTGATCTTCTCGGCCCACGGCTCGCCGCGACGGTCCACGCCCGTGAGCTGGGCCTTCGCACGCAGCGTGCCGCCCGTGACCTTCAGCCAGGCAAGCCGCTCGCCGCGCGCGCCGCGGCTCACGCGAAAGACGCGCGCCGCGAACTCGTCCGGCCAGGGGCGCTCGGCGAGAAGCGCGCACATGCCGTCGAGCAGCTCCCTCACGCCATCGTCGCGCAGCGCGGCACCAAAGAAGACCGGGAAGAGCGCGCGACCGGCCACCAGGCGCCGCAGCGTGTCCGCCGCGAGCGCGCCGGTCTCCAGGTACTCCTCGAGCGCGGCCTCGTCCGTCGCGGCCGCATCCTCCAGCGCACCCGCGTCGCCCACGAGCAGCGCGGACGCATCCACGCAGCCCGGCGAGAGCCGCGAGGCCAGCTCGGCGAGAAGCTCCTCTCGCCCGGGGTTTTCCAGGTCGCACTTGTTCACAAAGACAAAGGTGGGTACCTCGTGGCGCGCGAGCAGGTCCCAGAGGGTCTCGGTGTGGCCCTGCACGCCGTCGTTCGCTCCCACCACCAGGATGGTGTAGTCGAGCGCGGCGAGCGTGCGCTCGGCCTCCGCAGAGAAGTCCACGTGGCCGGGTGCGTCAACGAGCATGAGGTGGGCGCCCGCCCAGTCGAGCGCGGCACTGGACGAGAAGATCGTGATGCCGCGGTCGCGCTCCATGGCATCGGTGTCCAGGTGGGTGCTGCCGCTGTCCACGCGGCCGGGGTTGCGGATGGCCCCCGCGGCGGCGAGCATGGCCTCCGCGAGCGTGGTCTTGCCCGCGTCGACGTGCGCCAGGAGCCCCACGACCGCCTGCCTCATGCTACCTCTCCCCTCTGGCTACAACCGACGAATCCGTCTCATCATAGGGTATACTGACGGCGTCGTAGCCCCGTCGGAAGGACCCGGAGCCGTGCGCATTCGCTAGACATCCTCAGCTAAGAAACCCCTGATGGCGAGAAGGACGCCCGCCCGGCGCCTCGCCAGAGAAGAGATGTCTATGCAGCTTGTGCTCTCCGGCGTGTGCTACGCCTATCCTGCGGCCCGCGAGGCCGTCCTCGACAACGTCACCATCACCTTCCCCACCAGCTGGACCGCGCTTCTGGGCGACAACGGCTGCGGCAAGACCACGCTGGCGAAAATCGCCTGCGGCCTCATAGCTCCGGACGCGGGCTCCGTCACGCGCGACCTGGTCTGCGCCTACGTGGCGCAGGACGCCGACGAGCCACCCGAGGGGCTCGCGGACTTCGCGCTGGACTACGGCCGCGAGGCCCGCGAGCTGCGCGAGGCCTTCCGCATAGAGGACGACATGCCCTGGCGCTTTGACGAGCTCTCCTTTGGCGAGCGCAAGAAGCTGCAGGTGGCGGTTGCCCTCTGGGGTCGTCCGGACGTGCTCGTGGCGGACGAGCCCACCAACCACCTGGATGCGGACGCCCGCGAGGAGCTGGGCGCGGCGCTCGCACGCTTCCGCGGCATCGGAATCCTCGTGAGCCACGACCGCGACCTCGTGGACCTTCTCGCCACGCGCTGCGCGTCCTTCGAGCCCGGCGGCATCGTCGTGCGGCCGGGCGGCTACAGCGCGGCACACGGCCAGGCGGAGCTCGAGCGCGCGACGGCCGTCGCGGAGCGGGCGAGCGCCAAGCGCGAGCTGGCACGCCTCTCCGCCGAGAAGGACGCGCGGGCCCACGAGGCCGCCCGCGCCGACGCGCGGCGCAGCAAGCGCGGCCTCGACCCGCGCGACCGCGACGCGCGCGGCAAGATCGACCTCGCCATCTTCACCGGCAAGGACGGCCAGGCCGGGCGGCTCTCCTCGCAGATGGACGCGCGGGTGGCCGCCGCGCAGGAGCGCCTGGCCGCCGCGCGTGTGACCAAGCGCTACGACGGCGACCTCTGGGTGGACGCCGAGCCCTCGCGCCGACGCACCGTGCTGCATGTTCCCGCCACGACCATCCCCTGCGGACCGGAGGGCACGCTCCAGATCCCCGAGCTCTGGGTGGGGAGCCGTGACCACGTGGGCGTCGTCGGGCCCAACGGCGCCGGCAAGTCCACGCTCCTTTCGCACCTGCGCGTTCTTCTCGCCCGGACGGCAGATGCGGGGCAGGGAGTGGAGGTGCTGGACATCCCGCAGGAGCTGCCGGCAGAGGCCCGCGAGGCCATGGTGGGGCGCGTGGCCGCGCTGACCCCGGCCGACCGCGGGCGCGTGCTCTCGACGGTGGCGCAGCTCAACTCGGACCCGGACCGCATCCTCGAGGGCGGTCGCACGAGCCCCGGCGAGCTGCGCAAGCTCATGCTGGCGGAGGGCATCCTGCGCCACCCCGCGCTCATCCTCATGGACGAGCCCACCAACCACCTGGACCTGCACTCGACCGAGGCCCTCGAGCGCGCGCTCGCCGCCTACCCCGGCGCGCTCGTGCTGGTGAGCCACGACCGGCGGTTCCTCGATGCCTGCACGAGCCGCACCTGGGAGGTTCGTGACGGCCGCGTCCAGGAGAAATGATTCAAAAGGGGACTGTCCCCTTTTGAATCATCCGCGCCGCCAGAGGAGGAAGCTGTAGAGCGCAACGAGCGCCGTGCCGCCGAGAAGGACCACGAGCAGCACGACCAGCGTGAGCTCGGGCGCCATGGAGGCGAGAAGAGCCGAGGCGAGCGTGGCCACGCCCATGACCACGAAGACCGGACCTGCGAAGCGATGCGTGCGACGCCAGTTCTCCGGGTCCGCGAGCGTCCAGGGCAGGCGCACGCCGAAGGTGTAGTTGGGCTCGATGCGCGGCATGACGATGCCGAGCCCCACGAACAGGAGGCCCAGGAAGCCAAACACGATGATGTTGACGACTGAGCCGCCCGCAGCTGGGAGGACGCCGAGCGCCGAGAGCGGCGTGATCCACGCCACGACGACCATGAACACCGTGAATGCCGCGGAGAATCCCTCATAGATGCCCTTGAAGCGATTGAAGCTCGCACCGCGCGGGTCGAGGTGAGGGACCGCGAAGAGCAGCACCAAAATCAGAAGCGGCATGAGCGCGCCCATGAGAATCGTGGAGCCCTTGCTGTCCCAGCCGTCGGCCGTGCCGTCGACGCCCCAGTGCGTGGGCACCGTCTCCGGCATCGCGGGCAGCGCCCAGAGGATGTAGGCCGCCGCGCTCGCCAGGCACAGGGCGAGCAGCGCGCCCCACAGGGCCTTGTCGCGCGTCGTGTAGTCCAAGCCAGCCATGTCAGCCTCCTCAGACGAACTTGATGCGCGCTGTTATACCCCTCCTGCGAGCGCTTATCAACCTCGCCGCTCGCCGCCCCTGTGGCGCCGCTCGCCAAAGCTCAGCCAGCCGTGATGCCAGAAGAACGCCACCTCGACGGCCACGATTGCCACGCACACCACGATCACCGCAACGTAGCCCCACGGCACGTCGAAGAGCGCCATGTGCGGGAAGTTCATGCCGTACCACCCGGTGACGAAGGTGAGCGGCATCACGATCGTGGTCACCACCGTGAGCCACTGCATGACGTTGTTCTGCCGCACGTCGATGGACTCCTGGTAGAGGCTGTGCACCTGCAGACTGTAGTCCTGCAGCGACTCCAGGCGCGCCGCAAGCCGGCCCAGCAGGCGCGCGAGCGAGCGGAGCCGCGCGCGGTCCGCCGGCGTCACGAGGCCGGAGTCATCCTCGGCAAGCTCCGAGGCGAGGTCGGACATGCCCTGGTAGAACGTGTCGAGCCCGAGCATGCGCCGCGAGTCTGCCATCATCCTGCGCCTATCCGGGCGCTCGCGGCCCTCCAGGACCTGCTGCTCCACCAGCTCGAAGTCCTCGCGCACGCGGGAGAGGCGCGCCGGGTGGTCGCGCAGCAGCTCGCGGAGCAGCGCGCAGAGGGCGCCGGCGGGCCCCTCGACGGGCGCCCGGTCCTCGACGGCGCGGCCGAGCGCCGTTGCGCAGACGTCCCCGTCGTCAATGAGCACCAGCTCGTCGGGGGTGAGGATGAAGCCGAAGCGACGCCGGCCGCTCGGCGTGACCACGAGGCCTGCGGCCCCGGTGGACGTGCGCTCCAGGAAGGGCATCGCGGCGCGCTCGAGCTGGTCGAGGACCTCGCGCTGCGTGTGGGAGAGCGGGCGCGCCCGCGCCTCCTCCAGGCGCAGGAGGGCGACGACGTGCTCGCCGTCCTTCTCGCCCGTCGCGAGGTGCCCGTTTGCGATGTGCCAAGCCCGTGCCATGCTGCGCCTCCGCCCGCCGACGACAACGCGTCCTCGTTGGACGTTCTACCCGTTGTCGTGTGAGACAATAGCCCCGCAGACCGCAATCGAAGGAGGCAACATGGGCTGGGTCATGGAGCGCGACCGCGTGCAGGTGCTGGACGAGCAGTGGAACGTGCTGGCGGAGGTGACCTTCCCCCAGGTGGAGCCTGGCGTCGTGGAGATCGACCACACCTTCGTGGACGAGAGCCTGCGCGGGCAGGGCGTGGCGGGCGAGCTTTTGGGTCGCGCCGTCGCGAGCATCGCCGCGAGCGGCTACCGCGCGCGTCCCACGTGCTCCTACGCCGTCAGCTGGTTCGAGAAGCACCCCGAGCACGCCGACCTTCTCGCCTAGCGGTGCCCAAAGCCGCCCATTAACGGACAGGATTCTATTAACTGATATATATCCGCAGGAAAGAAAAACGAGTAATTCGAATTTTGCCCGTTAATTTGGCCGAGCGCCGTCGAGGGCAAAAACGAAGCGGGCCGGGGAATCGACTCCCCGGCCCGCGGTCATTCGCTGGAGCCAGCTACCAGACTTGAACTGGTGACCCCCGCTTTACGAGAGCGGTGCTCTACCAACTGAGCTAAGCTGGCCTATCGGCGGCTAACTACTATACGAGAAGCACGCGAGCCGCGCAAGCGTCGTTTTCTCCGCGCCCCCGCCCGCCTACAGCAGGCGCAGCACGCCGCGGACGAGGCGCTCGAAGTCCTCCGCGTGGCGCTCGGCCTCCGCCAGCACGCTCTCGTGGCTCACCGCCGGCGCGCCGGACTCGTTGGCCGCGAGCGTGAGCCCCAGCGCGTGCATGCCCAGCGCCCGGGCCATGACGACCTCGCACACCGTGCTCATGCCCACATAGGACACGCCGAGCGCGCGCAGGGCGGCGACCTCGGCCGGCGTCTCGAAGCACGGCCCCAGCACGCCCGCGTAGACGCCCTCCTCCACGTGGATCCCCAGGTCGTCGGCCACGCCGCGCGCGATTGAGCGCAGGTACGGAGAGAAGGCGTCGTTCATGTCCACGAACGGGCTCTCCACGTCGCGCAGGCCGTCCCACTCGGCGAGCGGGTTGCGCCCGGTGAGGTTGATCTGGTCGGTGAGGATCCCCAGGCCCACGCCGGCGTTGCCCGGCACGGCTCCCGTGGCGCAGGCGAAGACGATGTCGCGGCAGCCGAGGTGGTGCGCGTGGCGCACGAGGGCAGTGACCTCGGCGGCGGAGTAGCCCTGGTAGAGGTGGATGCGCCCGGGATAGACCACCACCGGCACGTCGTCGATCGTGCCGACCGTGGCCTCGAAGCTGTGGCCCGGCACGGGGCGCGCGGTCACGGGGAAGCCGTCGATGTCCCGGTAGTCGATGCGGCGCACGGGGCGCACGAGGCTGCCCAGGTGGCCCAGGCCGCTTCCCAGCACGATGGCGACGGGGTGCTCGACGCTCGGCTTGCACTCCCTCACGATGTCCTCGGTGACCACGCAGATCCCCTCCCTCGCGAGCCGCTCGGCGAAGACGCCCTGGCCCGCCACGAGCCTTCCGGTATACGTCCCATCGTAGACGAGGCCCACGCCGCAGGAGGGGCTCTTTGCCTTGAGCACGGCCAACGAGACCGGTGAGCGTCGCACGGCGGCGAGCGACAGGTCCGCGCCGCGGGCGAACTCCGCCGTCACGTCGCGTCCGTCGGAGAGGAAGACGCGGCCGTCCCGCTGCTCCGCCGGGGGGCGCGGCACCGGCAGGCCCGAGGCCGTCTCCGGGCACACGCGCACGACCTCGACCTTCTCCGCGAGCTCGAGGACCTCGGGACAGGGCTTGGCGCCCCCGTCGTAGCGCACGGGGGCCCCGAGCAGGCAGGCGCTGACCGCGACGCGCACGGGAGCCCTACTCCGCCAGGGTGCCCAGCTGCACCGTCACCTTGGAGAGCACGCCGTCGGTGTAGGCGTTCCACTCTTCGTTGAGCTGGGCAGACGCGGTCTGGTACTCGTTGGCGGCCACGCTGTAGGCGGCGCTCGCCGCGGCGTAGGTGGCAGCGTCGTTGGAGATCTCGTAGCCGGAGAGCGTGGCGTAGTAGGCCCCGTCGGTGCGGGCCCAGTCGTCGGCGTCGGCGTCCCACTCGTCGCCGAGAAGCCCGATCACGTAGTCGGCGTACTCGGGCGTGGCCACGTCCTCCTCGCCCTCGGCAGGCTCGGCGGGGGCCGTGGGGTAGTCGCCCAGCTCGGCCGTGGTCACCTCGCTCTGGAGCTTGCTCAGCACCACGGCGTCCTCGATCATCGAGCGGGCGGCGTCCTCGCTGATGCCGTAGTTGGACGCGACCTCGGCCATGTCCGCGAGGCCCATCGTGCCGGTGACGAACGCGTCGACCTCCTCGTCGCTCGCCGTGAGGCCGCGCGCCGCGGCGTCGGCGAGAATGACCTCGTTCTGCACGTAGGAGAGCACGTCGCTCGCGGCCGGGACGTCGTAGGTCCCGTCCTCGTTTGCCGTGAGGGTGGGGCTTCCCTGGACCTCCTCGAGCACCTCGCGCGCGGTGACGGCCGTCGTCGTCCCGTTCGCGGTGTAGGTGGCCACGGTCGCGTCGAGCTCGCCGGGGCCGAGCGTCGTGCGCCCGCCCAGGGAGACCGTCCCGGCGCCGCCCAGGAGGAAGTGCCCCGCCAGCACGCCCACGACGAGCGTCGCCACGGCGATGGCCACCCAGGCGGGCGTCGGCAGGCCGTGCCCGCCGCCCTCCGTCGCGACGTGCCTCTCGAGGTTCTTCTCGCCCGCTGCGGCGCTCTTCTTGCTCATGTGCGTCCTCCCACGAAGTGCCCGTCCATCCTCACGAGTCTAGGAGGCCGGCGCCGGCCGCGCCACGCCTCCCCCGGACCGCCACAAACCTAGGAGAGAGCTTGAACGATCTGCTCCGAGAAGGACTTGATGTAGCCCGAGCCGCTCTCGGCGTCGAAGGACACGCGCGCGGCGAGCGCCTTCCTCGTGGCGTCCGACGCGGAGCCGCGGGCGAGGCCGAGAAGGGCGACGAGCATGTCGCGGTACTCGGCGTCGCCGTGGTAGCACTGGATGGCCTCGTCGAGCAGGGGCCACACCTCGTCGGAGCGCTCCGGGGAGCTCGCGCCGAGGCGGCACAGGAACACGAAGGCCGAGAGGCGCACCGTGGCCGAGCCGTCGTCGAACAGCGACGCCTCCGCGCCGTCGTAGGCGCCCGCGACGGCGTCGGCGTCGAGCGCGACGAGCTCGGAGAGGGCGTCGAGCACCTCCCAGCGCGTCTGGGCCTCCGGGCGGTAGAGGGCGTCGACGAGGGCGTCGACGTGCCCCGTCAGCACCTCCGGGTGCGCCTTCGCGGTAAGGGAGATCTGGTGCGCGACCTCCTGGCGACGACGCCTGCTCGAGCCGGAGAGCTCCTCGACGAGGCCGCTCACCTGGTTGCCGTCAAGTTCTTCCATCTCTGCCATGACCTGCGTTCCCTCCCTACTCGCAGAACCCGTCGACCACGGCGGTGCCGCTCTTGGGGTCCTGGTGGATCTCTATGAAGCCGAGCTTGGACGCCTCGCGCAGAAGCGCAGTGAACGAACGATACCCGTAGCTGGACTCGGAGAACTGTGGGCGCTTGCGCTTCATCGTGTCCTTGAGGCGCGAGGCCAGGATGAAGGCGTCGCTCTCGCGCTGCAGGGCGTCGATCGTCTCGAAGAGCAGCTGGTAGCAGTCCTGCTTGTCCTTGGGCACCTTGGACGAGAAGTCCGGGATGCCCGGGCCGCGCGTGATGTCCTCGTAGAAGATGAACTCGTCGCAGACCTCGGTGAGCAGCGAGCTCGTGGCGTCCTTCATGCCCACGCCGATGACCGTCTTGCCGAACTCCTTGAGCTTGGAGACGAGCGGCGAGAAGTCCGAGTCGCCGGAGAGGATGGCGAAGGTGTCGATGTGGTCCTTGGTGAGACAGATCTCCATCGCGTCCACGGCGAGGCGGATGTCGGCGGAGTTCTTGCCCGTGTAGGCGCGGTCCGGGATCTCGATGAGCTCGATGCCGAGCTCGTGCAGGGGCGTGACCGCCGCCTCGAAGCGCTGCCAGTCACAGTAGGCGCGCTTGGCGGTGATGCGGCCCTTGTCGACGAGGCGCTCGAGGATGAGCTTGACGTCGGGGAGCGGCCCGGGCTCCTGGTGGCCGTTGCGCTTGCGGCGCCCCGTGCCCAGGGCCAGGTTCTCGAAGTCTATGAGCACCGCGATGGAGCTCTGCGGGTTGTCAGTCGCGTTCATGCGTCTCCTTATGGTGCGAGGGGCTGCCCTCGCGTCACTTCTTCTTGTCGTCCTTGTCGTCGACGACGCTAATCAGCTCGGGCTCGGGGGTGCCGTCGCGGCGGGCGCGGCGCACCGCCTCGGCGCGCTCGCTGTTCTCGGAGCGTCTGAGCTGGTCCTTGTTGACGCGGAAGTAGCGGTCGTGCGCCTTCCACGGGCCCACCGACTCGCCGAAGCCCATCTTCATGCCCGCGACGGTCCCGCCGATGAGCCCGATGACGAGCACGACGAGCACGGGGAACGGCGTGAGCATGGCGATCGCGCACGCGACGGCGCCCACGAGCAGCGTGATGACGTTGGCGACGACGTACTCGCGCTTCGTCACGCAGCGCTTGACCAGGCGCTCGCCCACGCCCACGCCCGTGACCGTGCCGAAGAGCAGGAACATGAGGGCGAAGATGGCGCCCGCCACCTCACCGGACACTATGCCTGCCCCTCGTGGCCGTGGCAGTGGCACTCGTGGTCCTCGCCGTGGTGGTGGCCGTGGCCCCCGCAGCACTCGTGCTCGCCGTCACCGTGGTCGTGGCCGCAGCAGCACTCGTGCTCGTCCTCCTCCCCCGCCTCGAGCAGCGACCAGTCGAGGCCAGCCGCGGCGCAGGTGCCCTCCTCCTGGTAGAGCAGGGTGAGCGCCTGCGTGCCCATGCGGGCGCCGCCGATCTGGCAGAGCATGTCGAAGAGGGTGAAGGCCGTCTCGGCGCCGGGGAGCGTGATGTCCAGGTCCTCGGAGCGCTGCAGCGCGAGGGCGATGTCCTTGCGCAGGTGCTCGGCCATGAAGCCGGGCTTGTAGTCGCCCGCGAGGGACTTGGGCGCGAGGCTCTTGGAGGCGCCGGACCCGCCGGTGCCGCTCGCCATGACCTCGAGGACCTTCTCGGCGTCGATGCCGGACTGCTCGGCGAGGGCCAGGGCGTCGGCGTAGCCCACCATGCACGAGGCGAGGCTCACCTGGTTGCAGAGCTTGGCCGTCTGGCCGCCGCCCGGCTGGTCGAAGAAGAAGCGCTTGGACGAGAAGCACTCCAGCAGGGGCATGACCGGCGCCACGTCCTTCTCGGCCGCGCCGATGATGAGGGTGAGGGTGCCGTCGATGGCGCCCTGCTCGCCGCCCGTGACGGGACAGTCGAAGGCGTGCTTGTCCTCGACCTCGGCGGCATCGTGGATGTCGCGCGCGAGCTGCGGGGAGCTCGTGGTGAGGTCGATGAGCCAGGCGCCCTTCCTGGCGGCGCGGATGAGGCCGTCGGTGGCCAGGTAGACGTCCTCGACGTCCGTGGGGTAGCCCACCATGGTGAAGACCACGTCGGCGTCAGCCGCGGCCTCGGCCGGCGTGTCCGCCCAGTGGGCGCCGCGGGCGAGAAGGGCCTCGGCCTTCTCGCGCGTGCGGTTGTGGACGGTCAGGTCATAGCCGGCGTCCATGAGGTGGCCGCCGATGGCGGCGCCCATGATGCCGGTGCCGATGAGGGCGACGTTTCTGATCTGCAAGTCGGTTCCTTTCGATGAAGCTGGAAAATGATTCAAAAGGGGACTGTCCCCTTTTGAATCACTTCTCGCCGCGGACCTTGCGGGCGATGCGGTCGGTGAACGAGAGGCTCTCGCGACGGTCCTTGCCCCAGAAGAGCAGCGCCACCATGCCGGGCCCGACATGGGCGCCGATGACCGGGCCCACGGAGCTGTAGATGATCGGCACGTCGGAGCAGCCGGGCTCCCTGCGGATCTGGTCGGCGAGCCAGCGGGCGTCCTTCTCGGCGTCGGCCGAGACGATCGCCATGGGGAGCTTCTCGTCCCCGCCCTCGGCGCCGAGGTAGTTGGCCTTGAAGTCCGCGATGATCGCGCGGAGGGCCTTCTTGCGGCCGCGGCACATGCCGCGCAGCGTGAGGGCGCCGTTGGTGTCGTAGGAGAGCTCGGGCTTGATGTCGAGCTTGCCGCCCACCGTGGCCGCGGCCGGCGGGATGCGGCCGCCGCGGGCGAGCGCGTCGAAGGAGTCCAGGGTGAAGTAGCCGTGGACGTAGTAGCGGGCCTCCTCCGCCCAGGCGGTGAGCTCGGCGGCCGTGAGGCCGTTGGCCGCCTGGCGGACCGCCTCGATCGCGAGGAGCTCGGCCGCGGCGGACGGGCAGACGTTGTCGACGACGTGGATCTCGAAGTCGGGGTGGCTCTCGCGGACCATGTCGGCGGCCTGTCGCGCCGCGTCCACGCTCGAGGAGAGGCCGCGCGTGAAGGCCAGGTAGACCGTCGGGGTGCCCTCCTCCGCCGCGCGCTCGAAGACCTCGAGGTAGCGGCCGGGGGTCACGGCGGAGGTGGTGGCAACCTCACCAGCGCGCATGCGGTCGTAGAACTCCTTGGCGGACATGGTCTGCCAGAGGTCGTCCGGGTGCTCCTGGCCGCCCATGACGTACGTGAAGTGCACGACCTCGACGCCGAGGGCCTCGGCGACCTCCGGTGCGAAGTCCGCGCAGGAGTCCACGATTATCCTGACGTTCGACTTGCGGTGATACGCGCGGCCCAGGCGCGCAGCATCCTGCGACGCCTGGGCGTTGTCGACGCCCTCGGTCAGGGGGGCGACGTTCTCGACGTTGTTCTCGGTATTCTCGGTACTACTCATTCTCTTCCTCGATCTTGGGCTTTATGATGCCGTACCCGCCATTCTTGCGGTGGTAGATCACGTTGACAAGGCCCGTCGTGGCGTTGGTGAAGACGTAGAAGTCGTGGCCGATGAGATCGGTCTGGACCAGGGCCTCCTCCTCGGTCATGGGCACGAGGTCGATGTACTTCTCGCGGACGAGCTGGTCGTCCTCGGTCTCGTCGGGTCCGGGCTCAATGAGGGAGGCGAGGTCCTCCTGGGTGACGGTGCCGGTCTTTGCCTGCTGCATGCGCTGGCGACGGTCGATCACGCGCGTCTTGTACTTGCGGAGCTGGCGGGTGACCTTGTCCGCCGCCTCGTCGATGGCGGCGTACATGTCATCCGAGCTGGCCACCACGCGAACGACGTTGTCGCGCACGAAGACGGTGATCTCGCAGGCCTTGCGCTCGGGGTTGGACGGGTTCTTGTCCACGCGAAGGACCACGTCGCAGGTCATGGGCTTGATGTCGAACACCTTGAGGGCGGCGGAGACCTTCTCCTCCACGTGCTCGCGCAGCGAATCGGAAACACCGACCTTGCGACCCGAGATCTTGATGTCCACCATGCGAACCTCCTTATGGTCGAGGCGCGTCACCATCCTGCGGTGCGCTTCTCCCTACCCTAGGGCCCTGCCCTATGGACAACTCATACCCACTCGGCGTCGACTCTGGCGCGAGAGACCCCGAGCGGGCCGACCTACTCGGCGGACGCGTCGGACTCGGACTCGTCCTCCGCCCCCTCGGCGGGCTCGGGCTCGTCCGCGCGCTCCACCAGCCCGGTGACCTTCAGGTCGGTCGTGAGCGTGGGGAGGTCGCCGACCCAGCCGGCGAGGGCGATGCCCGCGACGCCGTTCGACTGGACCGACTCGAGCGCGGTCTGGACGGCGGACTGGAGCTCCGGGGAGCTCACGGCGACGCCCACCATGGCGGGGTCGTCGAGCGTGCCGGCGAACGCGATGTCGGAGTAGGCGGTGGCGAGGTACGCGCCCGCGTAGGCGTCGCAGATCACGTAGTCGACCGTGCCCTCCTCGAGGCTGTCGAAGGCCTCGTTGAGGTTGGCGCACGGGCTGTGGACGGTGGAGACCTCGTAGGAGTCGAGCGTGACGGCGGACACCGACCCCTCCTGGATGCCGACGGTCGCGCCCTCGAGGGCCGACGCGTCGATCGGGGCGGAGACGTCGCCGCGCGCGAACACGCCCACGGCGCTCTGCGCGTAGGCGCCCACGACGGTCGCGGAGCCGCCCTCGCCGGCGTCCACGCCCATGACGACGTCGCACTCGTCCGCCAGGGCGGAGTCGACGTCACTCACCGGGACGAACGAGACCGAGGCCAGCCCGAGCTCGTCCGCGAGCGCATGGCCCATGTCCAGGTCGATGCCGACCTGGGACCCCTCGGTGGAGGTGATGGCGAACGGCGCGGACTGCGTGCCCAGGATGCCCACCGTGAGCGTGCCGGCCTGCTTGAGGGACGTGTCGGAGACCACGGGCGCGAGCGACTCCCGGCGCTCCGCGCGGGCCTCCTCCACGGAGGGGGTGCCGAAGAAGTCGTCAAGGTTGACGGGGCCGATCTCGCAGCCCGTGAGGCCCAGCGCCGCGACGAGCGCGGCGGCGAGCGTGAACATGTGATGACGCGTCATGTGCCGATTCCTGTCTTTCCTGCTGCCTATCGTCGTCTCCCCCAGCTGACCTGGTCTTTGACCCCACACTCGCGCACCGGGGGCTTCGCTTCCGGCACCGCGGCGCCGTCACTTGAGCCCCTCTCGCCCGCGAGGCCGGATGCCTCTCGTCTGACGGGCGGTGCGGCTTACCTCTAGGACGAGCCATGCTCGCCCGGACGCGCGCGCCCGGACTTACGTGGATCCCTTTGCCCTCGTCTGGCATGGACTGAGGCGCGCAGGACGCGCCCGCAACCACAGACCTGGGTTGAGACGCCCTTCAGTATACCTAGGGCGGGCATGGTTTTCTCGTCTCAACCGCCGAGCGCTCGCGCGACCGCGGCAGGCGCGTCCCTCCTTCCGGGCGTGTACGAAGTTGCAACCTTGATGTTCTTCTCGGTAAGCCGTCTACCTGCTGGTTTGTGATTTGAGGGTACCGTATTAGTTTTGCAACTTTGTGCACACCCGGAAAGAGGGGCCGAGAAGGACGACCGATCGGCACCGGGCGGCGGGCCGGAGGGCCTACCACACGCGGGCGAGCACGCAGGCGGTGACCGAGGCGGCGCCTCGGAGGAGCAGGGCCCGCGCGGCCTCCGCGAGGCTCGCGCCCGTGGTGGCCACGTCATCGACGACCAGCAGGCGCGCGCCGGCGACGTCCTCGAGCGAGCGCATCGTGCCCGCGAGGTTGGCGGAGCGCTCATCGCGTCCGAGCTCGCGCTGGTCGCGGGCCGCCGCGCGCACGAGGACGTCCGCCAGCGGGAGGGAGAGCTCGGATGCCAGCGCGCGGGAGACGAGCTCCATGTGGTCGAAGCCGCGCCGCGCGTAGGCCGCGGCGGTGGCGGGGACGAAGCAGAGCGCGTCCGTCTCGGCGGGCGAGAAGCGCGGGCCGCCGTCGCGCGCGGGCCAGGCGGACGCCTCCTCGAGCGCACAGGCCATCGCCGCCGCGACCACCGGCGCGAGGCGGAGCTCGTGCGCATCCTTGAGGGCGGTCACCGCGCGGGCCGCCGTGCCGCGGAACGTGAGCGCCGCCACGGTGGCGCGCGGGACCCAGCCGCCGTCGCACTCCGTGCAGGTGAGGTAGCCGTAGGGGGCGCCGCAGGACGGGCACGCCAGGCGCTGCTCCACCCACGGCAGCGACGCGCGGCACTCGTCGCAGAGCAGCTCGCCGGGCTGGTCGCAGCCGGCGCAGCGCGTGGGCCACAGGACCTCCGCGAACGCGTCGGCGGCCCCGCGCGCCACGTCCCCGAGACGCAGGTCCCGCCCTCTCGGCCCCCTTTCCGGCTGTGTACGAAGTTGCAAACCTGATGTTCTTCTCGACAACTCGTCTACCTGCGCTTTCCCGATTACAAGGTACCGCATTAGTTCTGCAACTTCGTACACACCCGGAAGGGAGCGGACCGCAGCCGGGCGCGCCCTCACGCGCCATGGATTCCCAGCAGGTCGCGGACCAGCAGCTCCTGCCGGAGCGGCCAGGCCTCGTCGTCGGGCGGCTCGAGGCCGAAACGCCGCATCACCCGGCTCACCAGCAGCTGCCGGAGACGCGGATCGGCCAGGATCCCCGACGTCACCGTGCGCACCATCCAGCCCTCATCGCGCAGGCCCTCGTTGCGGCTCTGCGTCCCGTCGAAGGCGCGCGGCGCGAGGTGCCACGTGTAGCTGTCGTACTCCAAGATGATGCGCTGGCCGGGCCAGCAGAGGTCCACGACCACATACGGTCTTCCGAGCGCCACGCGCAGATCGTTGGGAATCTCCAAGCGCACGTTGACCTGCGGAGGAGGCAGCCCGCAGCCGCCCAGCTCCACAGGGAGCGTGAAGAAGAGAATCACGACCGTCTCCATCGGCGAGCGGGAGCCGGGCGCCGCAAGCTCCAGCGCCTCGCGCACCCGACGCACGCCGTAGCCGCGCTCGCAGGCAAAGTGGCTGCGCAGCTCGTCGAGGGACGCGAGCGGCGGCCGCTCGTGGAACCCGCGCGACGTGCCGGCGGAGAGCGCGTATCCCCCGCACACCTCCATGACGGTCGCCGCGGCAGCCGGCACGCTCGCTCGGGCACAGACCTGCCGGAGGCAGAAACTCGGGGAGCTAAGTAACAGACCGGGTTCCAGCTGGTAGAACGCCCCGTCAGGCAGCGGGACGGACCAGACGTGCGAGACGAGGCGCTCGGTGCGCACGCGCTCGTCTCGGTCGCGAACGAGGATGTGCAGCGGGCGCCCCGGGGTCGCCTCGAGACGCACGCGGCGCAGGGCCTCGTCGTCGAGCCCGGAGGCGGACGGAGGCGTCCAGTCGCTTGGCGCCGGGCACGGCCCGCCGAGCCGCCGCTCGAGGCCCTTCTCGCCCCACCGGGCGAGGGCGGACCTATGTGAAACGATTAAGGTATCCATGGGGCGCAGCCTACTTGGGGCACCTTGCACGAAGCTGTCCGTTAGCTTTCGCCGATCTTTCACGGATGAGCGTTTGCGCAGTTGAGGCGCTATGCGACCGTTGGTGAGAAGGACGACGACGCCGTTTCTCTCCACGTCCCGCACACACCTAGCACGCCCCCCCGCCCCTCTTCCGGGCGTGTACGAAGTTGCAAGGTTGATGTTCTTCTCGGCAAGCTGTCTACCTGCTGTTTTGTGATTGCAAGGTACCGTATTAATTTTGCAACTTTGTACACACCCGGAGAGGGGGGACTGGGTGGGGGCGGAGGCCCGGAAGAGCACAGCCTTGCCATCGGGGGCTGTCTCAGCGGATGCGCAATCGTGCTCGCACGTATCGCCAGGCGCCGCGCGCAAGCCTCCGATCCAGCACGCACTACCGAAGATTGCCGGTAATGCGCGCTCGTGCGTTCCGCACTGCGCCCCTCAGCATGCAAAACCGCGCATAGACGTCCGCCCAGGCGAGAAGAACGCGGCTTTGCATCCTCTCGCGCCGACCGGAGCACGCAGAATCGCACGTTGCCGGAAATCCTCGGTCCTGCGGGCCGCCACCACCCGGCGCAACCCCGCCGCCCTTAGTTCACCCCGCGGAAGCCGCGCCCGATGATCTCCGAGCTGCTCACGATCGTGATGAACGCGGTCGGGTCCTGCGCGCGCACGAAGAGCCGCAGCCTCATGGCCTCGCGGCGCGAGAGCACGCTGGTGAGGATCGTCTGCCGCTTGCCGGAGTACGCGCCCCAGCCGAAGGTCACCGTGGCGGTGCGGCCGAGCTTCTTGACGATGAACTCCTCCACGTCGCGCGGGTGGTCGCAGATCACCTGGCAGACCTTTCGCTGGCGGATGGACTCGATGAAGCCGTCCACCACGAAGGTCTTGCCGATGAGCGCGAGCACGCAGTAGAGGCCCACGCGCGGCCCAAAGAGCCCGATCGCCGCCACGACCACGCCCACGTCCACGGCGAAGAGCGCCTTGCCGATCTCTATGTCGGTGCGCTTGCGCAAGATCATGGCCAGGATGTCCGTGCCGCCGGTGGACGCGCCGATGTCGAAGACGATGGCCGAGCCCACGGCCGGCAGCAGCACGGCAAAGCAGACGTCGAGCCAGAGGTCGCCGGTGAGGGAGGTCGTGACCGGCATCAGCCACTCGAAGAGCGAGGTGTAGCCCGAGAGCGCAAACGACGCGAACGCGCTCCACAGCACCGCCCGACGCTCGAGAAACACCAGCCCGAGAAGAACGAGCACGGCGTTCATGATCCACATGTACGCGGAGACGGGAAGCGCCGGGAGCGCGGCGTTGAAGAGGATCGCGAAGCCCGTGGTGCCGCCGAAGGCCAGGTGGTTGGGCGTCTTGAAGAGCACGAGCGCCGCGGCCGTGAGGATGAGGCCCACGTTGAGTAGGGCGAAGAACTGCGGGAAGCTGTAGGCCATGCGCCGGCGCGAGAGCTTCTCGGCGCGACGCGCCTCGTCGGGCGTCATCTCCTCCGCGACCGGTTGGACGCCCTCCTCGATCTGCGCGTTCTTCTCGTCCATCGCAGCTCCTCCCGCACGAGACCACGCCCTCGCCCCGGAAGTCTAGCAGCTTGGCAGGGGCGCAGCAGCGAAAAGAGCGGGCTATTCGAGGCCGGCGCAATATGCCCGCGCGTCCATGCTGGGAACGGACGAGCCCGTGTAGGCGGACGCGTCTCGCGTGACGATGGCCTCGGCGCCCAAGAGCTCGGCCGTGGCTCGCACGACGCCGTCCTCAAGGTCCGGCTCGTCGGAGGCGAAGGCCGTATCGAGCACCGGAACTGTGAGCTCGGCAACCTCCATGAGCGAGCGGAAGTCACTGAGCCGAGCGCGAACGAGCCCCTCATCGCGATAGTGGCGGCAGAGGATGTAGTAGGCGTCCTTTATGCTCGCCGCAAGAATGACCGGTGTCTTATCCTCCGACGAGAGCAGGGTCTCAAGCAGGTCAACGGCGTCGCGGTGCCGCTCGCGCGTCGCACTGAGGTAGTCGAGGATGATGTTGGTGTCGAGCACGACCCTAGCCAAAGCGCCTCACCCGCTCCTCGTCGAGAAGCTCGCGGTCGGAGACCGCAGCATCCCAGGCGGGCTCGCCCGCTGCGTCCCGCTCGATGGACGCCGTGAGCGCATGAAGACGCTCGAGGCGCGCGCGACGATCGGCGGCCTCGGAATCCGCCGGATGGATGACCACCCACGGCCGGTTGTTCTTGAGCACCACAAGGTTGGCCCCAAGCTCGTTGACCCGCGCGGTCAGCTCGCTGAACCGGTTCTTTGCCTCGCGCACCCCCACCGCATCAAGCTGTGCCATGGCGTCCCCCTCTCAACGTAGCCACAGTATACCCAATGTAGCCACAATCAAGCACCCACCGAGGAAGGGGCAACCGAGAAGTACGGGCGGGCACGCGGCGCGACCCCCTGAGGACCGCCGCGAGTTCTTGCCGAGCGCCCTTCTCGGCAAGCTGTCTGAGCGCCGGACCTCAGGGGGTCGTGCCGCGTGCCCCGGGCCCCTACGACTCGAGCCGCTCCGCCAGCATCTTGTTGAAGGCCTTGGGGTTGCCGGAGCCCTTGGCAGCCTTCATGCACTGGCCCACGAGGAACCCGAGCACCTTCTTGTTGCCGTCGCGGTACTGCTGGACCTGGTCCGTGCAGCGGCCGAGCACCTCGTCCACGATGGCGCCGAGCGCGCCCTCGTCGGTGGACTGGCGCATGCCGTGGGCATCCACGTAGGCGGCCGGGTCCTCGCCGGCGCCGTTGACCGCGTCGAGTACCTCGCGCGCCTGGGCAAACGTGATCGCGTCCTCGGCGAGAAGCGCCGAGAGGCTCGCGACCTGCGCCGGCGTGAGGGCGTCGTAGCTGGGGACGAGGTTCACCATGACCTTGGCCACGGTCTCCACGTTCTTCTCGCCCGCCGCGGTCAGCGTCTCCTCGAAGAAGGCCGCGACCGCCGGGTCGCCCGCGAGCTGGGCAGCGTCGGCGTGCTTGAGGCCGAAGTCGGCCATGTAGCGGTCGCGCTTGGCGTCCGGCAGCTCCGGGATGCGCGCGCGGCAGCGGTCGACGAACTCGTCCGTGAGGTCGAAGGGCGCGAGATCCGGGTCCGGGAAGAGGCGGTAGTCGTCCGCGGTCTCCTTGACGCGCATGACCACGGTGCGCCGGCGGCTCGGCTCCCAGTGGCGCGTCTCCTGGTAGACGATGCCGCCCTCCTCAAGCACCTCGGCCTGGCGGCAGATCTCGTACTCGAGCGCGTCGTGCAGGCTCTTGAACGAGTTGATGTTCTTCATCTCGGTCTTGGTGCCAAACTTAGTCTCGCCGCGGCGTCGCAGCGAGATGTTGCCGTCGCAGCGCATCGAGCCGCTCTCGAGCGAGCAGTCGGAGATGCCGAGCGTGAGGAAGGTCTGGCGCAGCTTCTCCATGAAGAGGCGCGCCTCCTCGGGCGTGCGCAGGTCGGGCTCGGTGACGAGCTCGATCAGCGGCGTGCCGCAGCGGTTGTAGTCGATGAGGGACTCGGTGGCCGCGGTGATGCGACCCTCCTCGCCGCCCACGTGCACCATCTTGGCGGCGTCCTCCTCCATGTGGATGCGCAGGATCCGGATGGGCGCCACGTAGCCGCCGTCGGCGTCCTTCTCGACCGTGTCGTCCGGGCGCTCCTTGGCGCCGGCGCCGGAGACCTCCAGGTCCAGGTGGCCGTGCATGCAGAACGCCACGGGACCCTGCGTGGTCTGGAAGTTCTTGGCCATGTCCGGGTAGAAGTAGTGCTTCCGGTAGAACATGGAGTGGCGCATGATCTCGCAGTTGGTGGCCAGGCCCGCCATGACGATCGACTCGATGGCCTTCTCGTTGGGCACGGGCAGTGCGCCCGGCATGCCCAGGCAGACGGGGCAGACGTTGGTGTTGGGCTCGTCGTCGTGGGAGAGGCGGCAGTTGCAGAACATCTTGGTCTCGAGCGTGGTGAGCTCGGTGTGGACCTCAAGGCCGATCACGGCCTCCCAGTCCTTGAGGACCTCGGCGAGCTTCTTCATGCGAGCTCACCCCCCTTCCCGGCAAACGCGGGCGCGACGGGGGCCCCGCCGGCGGGCGAGAAGGACCGCTCGATCGCGCGGGCGAACGTGAGCAGCGTGGCGTCGGCGAAGGCCGGGCCCTGGAGCTGCGCGGAGACGGGCAGGCCGGAGGTGGCGCCCAGACCCAGCGGCACGGAGACGCCGCCGTTGCCGACGATGTTGTTGGAGATCGTGAACAGGTCCGACGCATACATCTGCGTGGGGTCGCTCATCTCGCCGAACTTGAACGCCGTGCGCGGCGCGGCCGGCATGAGGATGACGTCGCACTTCTCGTACGCGCGGGCGTAGTCGGCCGTGATGAGGGTGCGAACCTGCTGCGCCGGGTAGTAGTACGTGTCGTAGGTGCCGCTGGAGAGGAGGTAGGCGCCCAGCATCTGACGGCGCTTGGCCTCCTCGCCGAAGCCGTGCGCGCGGGAGAGCGAGGTCTGCTCGGCGAGCGTAGCGCAGCCCTGCTCCTGGTAGCCGTAGCGCACGCCGTCGAAGCGCGCGAGGTTGGAGAAGGCCTCGCACGGCGCGATCACGTAGTAGGCGGCGATGGCGGAGGCGATGTTGGGAAGGTCCACCTCCACGAGCTCGGCGCCCTGGTCCTGCAGCGCGCATCCGGCGGCGGTGACGGCGTCGCGGACCTCGTCGGTGAGGCCGGCGGCCTCCATGAGGGCGGGCACGACGCCCACGCGGCGCCCCTCGACGGGGTCGTCCAGGTGGGCGAGAAAATCGACGTCGACCGGCTGGCTCGTGGAGTCCCACGGGTCGCGCCCGCCGGCAGTGAGCGCGTTCATGGCCAGGGCCACGTCCTCGACGCTGCGGCCGAAGGGGCCGACCTGGTCAAGCGAGGAGCCGAAGGCCACCACGCCGTAGCGGCTGACCGCGCCGTAGGTGGGCTTCATGCCCACGACGCCGCAGAGCGAGGCCGGCTGGCGGATGGAGCCGCCGGTGTCGGAGCCCAGCGAGACCGAGACCTCGCCGGCGGCGACGGCCGCGGCCGAGCCACCCGAGGAGCCGCCCGGGACGCGCGTGGTGTCCCACGGGTTGGCCGTGGGGTGGAAGGCGGAGGACTCGGTGGAGCTGCCAAAGGCGAACTCGTCCATGTTGGTCTTGCCCACGGGCGTGGCGCCGGCGTCGAGCATGCGCTGGACGCAGGTGGCCGTGAACGTGGACTCGTAGTTGGAGAGCATCTTGGAGGCGCAGGTGGTGCGGGTGCCCACGAGGTGCATGTTGTCCTTGAAGGCAACGGGAACGCCGGCGAGAGGACCGAGCTTCTCGCCCGCCGCGCGGGCCTTGTCCGTGGCCTCGGCGGCTGCGAGCGCGAGGTCGGCGGAGACCTGCAGGAACGCCCTGATCTCACCGTCGCGGGCATCCACGGCGTCGAGCGCCGCGCGAGCCACCTCGGTGGCGGTGAAGTCGCCGCTCGCGACGCCCGCCGCGATCTGGGCCGCGGAGAGCTGGTCGAGGTTTGCCATCAGCGGTCACCCCCCTGGTCGCCGAGGATGGACGGCACACGGAAGCTGCGGTCGCGGGACGCGCCGGCGTTGGACAGCGCCACGTCCACGCTCAGGTGGCGCACCTCCTCGTCCGGCACGTCGTCGGCCATCACGTTGGAGAGGTCGCCGATGGGGTGGAACGTGGGCTCCACGCCCTCGAGGTCGTACTGGCGGATGGGCTCGAGCAGGTCAATCGCGCTGTTCATGTACGCGGTCATCTCGTCGAGCTCCTCGGGCGTGAGCGCGATGCGCGCGTAGTCCGCGATGCCCGCGACGTCTTCTCTGGTAAGGGGCATGGGTCCTCCTATCTACACTGCGCACCATTCTACGACAGGGCGCGCCGCCGAGAAGAACCGTGTCGCAGCCTTGCAACCTTACGAAAGCGAAAGCAAGCAGTAAGCCGCATCGATGGCTCCCGCGTGCCCCGCCTGCGAGGATTGGGCCAGCAACCGAAGGAGGTCACCATGAACAAGCTCGTCTTCATCGCACTCGTGGTCATCGCCGGCCTGGCCGTCATCCTCGACGACGGACGCGTCCGCCCGCGCCGCCACCGCCACTAGCGAGCGCCCGGGTCGCGCGGGCCCCGCCCGTCACCGCGGGCCCGCCGCAGCCGACGCAGCAGGCTGCCGAACCCGGCGGCGAGCACCTGCTGGAAGAGCGTCCCTATGACCACCGGGAACATCACCTCGCCGGGGAAGTACTCCCCCGCGATCACGGCGCCGGCGGAGATGTTGCGCATCCCCACGAGATAGGTCATCGAGACCTCCTGCTCGTGCGACAGGCGCAGCGTCCGCGCGGCGAGAAGCCCGAGCGCGTAGCCGCACGCCGCGAAGGCGCCGATGAACGCGGCCACCGCCACGAGCGTGGGCGTGAGGCCGCGCACGTAGGGGGCCACGCCCGTGGAGTTGGTCAGGATCACCGCCACGAGCGCGAGCTTCGCCGCCGGGGCGATGACCGGCGAGAGCTCGCGCGCCGCCCGGCCGCGCGTGAGGTCGTTGGCCAGCGTGCCCGCAAGGGCCGGCAGCGCGATGGAGCCCACCATCTCCCCCATCATCCGCGCGGCGTCGACCTCGACCGTCTGGCCGAGGAGCGCGTGCAGGGTGAGCGGGATCGTGAAGGGGGCCGCGACCGTCGAGACGAGGATCGTGGCCAGCGAGAGCGCCGGGTCGCCGCCGAGCATGTTGGTCCACATGGCAGACACCACGGCGACGGGCACGCAGTACTCGAGCACGATCCCGCACACGAGGTTGGGGTCGGACCCGAAGAGCGCCAGGGCGAGCGCGCAGGCAACGCACGGCATGGCCGCCACGGTGAGCGCCAGCGAGACGAGCATCGGCGCCGGGTGGCGCAGCGTGCGCCCGAGGTTGCCGAAGGTGTTGGAGAGCGCGCTCTGGAACGTCATGAACGCGAAGAGCAGCGTCACGAGCGGGCGCATGACGCCGATCTGGGGAAACAGCACGCCCAGGACGACGCAGGCCGGCGAGATGATGGCCATGTGGCTGCCGATGAGGCCGCCGAGCCGCTTCCACGCGTCCATTCCCGAGACCCCCTTCCGCCGCGACCCATGGTACTTCTCGCCGGACGGCGCCGGGCGGCTCCGTAACGCGGCGGAAAACCCGCCCGCTGGGCTATGCTGGTGGGGAACGGAGTCGTCCCCCGGAGGCACCCATGACAGACGCTCGCGACATACGGCTTCTTGCCTTTGACCTCGACGGCACCTTCCTCATGCCCGACAAGTCCGTCTCGCCGCGGGCGAGAAGGGCCGTGCTCGCGCTGCGCGAGCGCGGGATCGAGCCCGTCCCCACGACCGGGCGCATCTACCAGACGCTCTTCGACCGCGTGCTCGGCATGCACGGCTTCCGCTACGCGATCGCGGCCAACGGGGCGGTGGTGCTCGACGTGGAGCGCCGTCACTTCTACGTCCACGAGGTCGTCGACGCGGGCGTCGCCGCGGAGCTCGTGCGCGCGCTCGAGCGCCCCGGGGTCGTGACCTACACCTGCCTCGACGACGCGACGGGCACGCGCCTGGGCTCCAGCGTAAGCGAGGAGGACTACCTGCGCGTGCGCGGTGACGCCCCCTGGAGCGAGGACCTCGTCGAGAACGTCCCCGACGTCGTGGCCGGCTCCGGCTGCGGCGTGCTCAAGGTGGGCGCCCACTTCGTCGACCCCTGGCGCTACGACGACTTCGCGCCGCTCGCGGAGCGCTTCGACCTGGAGCCGGCGGCGTCGGCGACCGGCAACGCCGAGTTCGGCCCGCGCGACGTGACCAAGGCGACGGGGCTTCTCGCCCTCTGCGACGCCATCGGGCTCGACCCCGGGCACGTCTGCGCCATCGGCGACGCGGGCAACGACTCCGACCTGCTGCGGACGGCCGGCCTGGGCGTGGCCATGGGCAACGCGAGCGACGAGGCGCGCGCCGCGGCGGACCTCGTCGCGCCTCGCAACGACGAGGACGGCTTCGCGCGGTTCGTCGAGGACGTCCTGCTCGCGTGACGGCGGCGGCCCGCGCGCACCGATGACTGACGGCTTCTGCGCACCGCGGCGGCCCGCTTGCCCCCGCGGGCGGGAAAACTTGTCACTCAAGCTGGAGCCGGCGACTGCCGCAGGCGACCGCCGCAGGCGATCGCCGGCACTAAAATGCCCCCGGGCAAGTAGGAATTATATCGACCGCGAGGTTTTTCTCGCCTGCGGCTTGTCTTTAATTCCCCACTCATTACTATGAATTAGGCAAATGAGCGCGCGGGCCGCACGCCCGCGAGACGAAAGGCACAACATGGCATCTCAGCTGCTCAACGTGAGCTCGCTTTCCGCGGGCACCGAGGACAAGCCCATCCTGCACGGCGTCGACCTGGCCGTGGGCACCGGCGAGTGTCACGTCCTCATGGGTCCCAACGGCGCCGGCAAGTCCACGCTCGGCCACGTCATCATGGGCGACCCCGCCTACCGCGTGACCTCCGGGCGCATCGAGTTCGACGGCACGGACGTCACCGAGCTCTCCGCCGACAAGCGCTCGCTCGCCGGCATCTTCCTCTCCTACCAGGCACCCGTGGAGGTGCCCGGCGTGCCGCTCTACAGCTTCCTGCGCTCGATCTGCCAGATGCGCCCGGAGCTCAAGACCACCGCGCGCAAGTTCCGCGAGCGCGTGGGCGCCATCGCCGACCAGCTGGAGCTCGACCAGGGCTTCCTCATGCGCGAGCTCAACGTGGGCTTCTCCGGCGGCGAGAAGAAGAAGATCGAGATGCTCCAGCTCCTTTTGCTCCAGCCCAAGCTGGCCATCCTCGACGAGACCGACTCGGGCCTGGACGTGGACGCGCTGGGCATCGTCTCCCGCGGCATCCAGGCCTACCGCGAGCAGGTGGGCGGCGCGCTCATCGTGATCACGCACAACACGCGCATCCTCGAGCGCCTGGAGGTCGACCGCACCCACGTCATGGTCCACGGCCGCATGGTGGCCGAGGGCCCGGCCGACCTCATCGCCGACATCGACAGGAACGGCTTCGAGCGCTTCGAGCGCGCGGGCGAGAAGGACGAGGCATGCGCCGAGTGTCCGGGATGCCCCATGGTCGGTGATGCCGAGTGAGCGAGGAGCGCCGCCGCACCGAGGTCGCCGACGTCGATCGCTCCCTCTACGACTTCACAAAGTCCGAGGAGGGCTACGAGCGCTACGACGACGGCCTGACGCCGGAGATCGTCCGCGCAATCTCCGCCAAGAAGGACGAGCCGGAGTGGATGCTCGAGATGCGCCTGCGCGCGCTCGACCTCTACCACGCGCGCGAGATGGCGCCGAACTGGGGCCCGAGCATTGCAGGCCTGGACCTGGACCACATCTCCACGTACGTCTCGCCCAAGACCAAGCAGGCCAAGAGCTGGGACGACGTCCCCGAGGACATCAAGGACACCTTCGAGCGCCTGGGCATCCCCGAGGCGGAGCGCGAGAGCCTCGCCGGCGTGGGCGCCCAGTACGACTCCGAGATCGTCTACCACAACATGCGCGAGGAGGTGGCCGAGCAGGGCGTCATCTACACCACGATCGAGGACGCCCTCCACGACCCGAAGTGGGAGCCGGTGGTGCACGAGTACTTCGGCACGCTGATCCCGCCCACCGACCACAAGTTCGCGGCACTGCACTACGCCGTCTGGAGCGGCGGCTCCTTCGTCTACGTGCCCGCCGGCGTGACGCTGCCCTACCCGCTGCAGAGCTACTTCCGCCTCAACGCCGCGGGCGCGGGCCAGTTCGAGCACACGCTCATCATCGTCGAGCCCGGCGCCGACCTGCACTTCATCGAGGGCTGCTCCGCACCCAAGTACTACGAGGCCAACCTCCACGCGGGAGCGGTGGAGCTCTTCGTGAAGGACGGCGCGCGCCTGCGCTACTCCACGATCGAGAACTGGTCCAAGAACATGTACAACCTCAACACCAAGCGCGCCACGATCGGCGCCGACGCCAAGATGGAGTGGGTCTCCGGCTCCTTCGGCAGCCACGTGAGCTACCTCTACCCCACCACGATCATGGTGGGCGACCGCGGCACCTGCGAGTTCACCGGCATCACCTTCGCCGGCGCCACGCAGGACCTGGACACCGGCTGCAAGGTAATCATGAACGGCGCGGACACCACGGCGTCCGTCTCCACGAAGTCCATCTCCAAGGACGGCGGCGTGAACACGTTCCGCAGCTCCGTGGTGATCGGCCGGCACGCGGACCGCGCGCGGTGCAGCGTGAGCTGCCAGAGCCTCATGCTCGACGACATCTCCCGCTCCGACACCATCCCCGCGATGGACGTGCGCAACGCCACCGCGCAGGTGGGCCACGAGGCAACGATCGGCCGCATCTCGGACGACACGGTGCTCTACCTCATGAGCCGCGGCTGCTCCGAGGCCGAGGCGCGCACGCTCGTGGTCAACGGCTTTGCCAACCCCGTCTCCAAGGAGCTCCCGATGGAGTACGCCGTGGAGATGAACAACCTCATCAAGCTCGAGATGGAAGGGGCGATCGGATGATGGCCGAGAAGAACGGCGCACTCGCTGCCGACGCCGCGGGCGCCGCGTCCGAGATCACCCTCGAGCGCGTCAACGTTGCCCCCGCGCAGACGTGGAACCGCCTGCGCACGAACGACATCACGCTCACGGTGCCCGCGCGCAGCCGAAAGGGCGACGTGTACTTCTCGCTGCCGCGCCTCTTCGAGGGCGTGGAGTGCGGCATGGGTCGCGAGGTCAGCGACTGGGTGGAGTCCCAGGCGGCCGACGCACGCTACGTAGAGGTCCCGCGCGGCGAGAGGCGCGAGGAGCCGATCGTGGTCGCCGTTGGCGCGGGCGACGTCGCCGACACCGGCGTGATGGTCCGTGCCGGCGCTGAGGTCACCATCGTCGTGGCCGCGGGCGCGGGCGAGAAGGACGGCGAGGCCGGCACGTCCGCGTCACTCCTGCGCATCATCGCCGAGGCCGGCGCGCGCGTCCACCTGCACGAGTACGCGGCCGTGGGCGCCGCCCAGCAGCACCTCGAGAGCGTGGGCATCTCCGCGGCGCGCGACGCCCGCGTGGACGTGCACCAGTACCTGCTCGGCGGCGGCACCGTCGCGCTGGGCTTTGCCTGCGACCTCGCCGGTGAGCGTGCCCGCGTCGACCTGGGCTGCCGCTATCACGCGGCCGGCACCGAGGTCCTGGACATCAACGAGGTCGTGCGCCAGCGCGGTCGCAAGACGCGCTCCGAGCTCTCCTACAACGGCGTGCTCGAGGACGCCGCGCACAAGGGCCTGCGCACCACGATCGACCTCATCCACGGCGCAAAGGGCGCGCAGGGCAACGAAGCCGAGACCGTGCTCGTGCTGGGCGACGACGTCGTCAACAAGACGCTGCCCACGATCCTCTGCGACGAGGACGACGTCGCCGGCAACCACGGCGCCACGATCGGCTCCGTGAGCCCCGAGCAGCTGGCCTACCTCGCCGACCGCGGCCTCTCCCGCGAAGACGCCGAGCAGCTCTTCGTGCGCGCCCTCTACGAGGACGCCCTCATGCACGCCCCCTGCGACGAGGCCTGCGCCGTCGTGGAGGCGGGCGCCGTGCAAAAGGGACAGGCACTTTTGCACACCGAGGAGGCGTGATGGTCGACATTCGACAGAACCCGTACCGCGCGGACTTCCCGCTGCTGGCCGGCCACCCCGAGATCGCGTTTCTCGACAGCGCGGCCACCGCGCAGCGCCCCGCCTGCACCCTCGACGCCCAGCGCCGCTTCTACGAGACCATGAACGCCAACCCGCTGCGCGGCCTCTACAGCCTCTCCGTGGCGGCCACCGCGGCCATCGCCGACGTCCGCGCACAGGTCGCCTCCCTCATCGGCGCGCCCGACGCGCGCGACGTGGTCTTCACGCGCAACACGAGCGAGAGCCTGAACCTCGTGGCCAAGTCCTTCTCGCCCTGCGTCCTGGGCCCCGGCGACGAGGTGGCCATCACCATCATGGAGCACCACTCCAACCTCATCCCGTGGCAGGAGGCCTGTCGAGCGGCCGGCGCGCGTCTCGTCTACCTCTACCCCGAGAAGGACGGCACGCTCGCGGAGGCGGAGATCGCCGAGAAGGTCGGGCCGCGCACCAAGATCGTCTCCGCCGCGCACGTCTCCAACGTCATGGGCTGCGAGCTGCCCGTTCGGAGTCTTGCGGACGCCGCGCACGCCGTGGGCGCCGTGATGGTCGTCGACGCCGCGCAGTCCGTCCCGCACCTGCGCGTGAACGTGGACGAGCTGGGCGCGGACTTCCTCGCGTTCTCCGGCCACAAGGCCCTGGGCCCGATGGGCGTGGGCGTGCTCTGGGGCCGCCACGAGCTCCTGGAGGCCATGCCGCCGATGCTCACCGGCGGCGAGATGATCGACTCCGTGCGCGAGCAGGACGCCACGTGGGCGCCCGTGCCAGAGAAGTTCGAGGCCGGCACGCAGGACGCCGCCGGCATCTACGCCACCGGCGCCGCGCTTACTTACCTCACGCAGACGGTGGGTCTGCCCGCGGTGGCCGAGCGCGAGGCCGCGCTCGTGGCCTACGCCTTCGAGCGCCTGGCTGAGCTGGATTTCGTCGACCTTATCGGCAGCGCCGACCCCGCACGCCACCACGGCGTCATCAGCTTCAACGTCCGTGGCGTCCACCCGCACGACGTGGCGAGCATCCTCGACGCCTCCGGCGTGTGCGTCCGCGCCGGCCACCACTGCGCGCAGCCGCTGCTCGCGTGGCTCGGGGTGGAGAACCTCGCCTGCTGCCGCGCGAGCCTCGCGTTCTACAACGACGCCGCCGACGTGGACCGCCTCGTCGACGGCCTGAGCCAGGTCTGGGGGATCTTCCATGGCAGTGACTGACCTCTACAACGCGGCCTTCATGGACCACGTCTCGCACCCCGACTACAAGTACCAGCTGGAGGACGCCGACTGCAGCCACGAGGGCGTGAACCCCTCCTGTGGCGACGAGCTCACGTTCTCCGTGAAGTTCGCCGACGACGGCACGATCGAGGAGGCGGCGTTCACCGGCCACGGCTGCGCCATCTCCCAGGCGAGCGCCGACATAATGAGCGACCTCATGATCGACAAGACGCCGGAGGAGGCACGTGAGCTCTGCGCCCTCTTCATGCGCATGGTCCGCGGCGAGGAGACCGACGAGGATGCGCTCGAGGCGCTCGAGGACGGCGTGCTCCTGCGCGACATCGCGCACATGCCGGCGCGCGTGAAGTGCGCCGAGCTGGCTTGGCGCACGCTCGACGAGATGCTCGAGGCGCGGGGATAGCCATGGCCGGCATGTTCTCGACCAAGGGAATGTACGCGCTGCGCGCGATGGCGGACCTCGCCGCGCACGACGGGTGGGTCTCGCTCGGCGACGTGGCGCGCCGCCAGCACATCTCGCGCAAGTACCTCGAGCAGGTCATCTCCCTCATGCACAAGGCCGGCTACGTGGAGAGCCAGCGCGGCAAGGGCGGCGGCTACAAGCTCACGCGACCGGCGGACCAGTACACCCTCGGCGAGCTCCTGCGCGCCGCGGAGGGATCGCTCGCGCCCGTGAGCTGCCTCGACTGCAGGAGCGACGAGCTCTGCCCGCAGGTGGGAACCTGCCCCACCGTAAGCGTCTGGCGCGACCTCGGCCGCGTGACGGCCGGCTACCTGGACTCCAAGACCCTCGCCGACCTCGTGCGCGCCCCGGACGACGGCGAGGACGCGCCCTGCACCGCACGCCCGATGTAGCGCAGGACGAGAAGGACCTGCGGCCGCACGTTCTTCCCGCCCATTGCCGAGCGCTCTCGCATATGTCGGAGTTCCAACGGTGTTTTCCCAGTTAGGGCCCTCCGAACTTTGACATATGCGAGAGCGCTCGCGGCAGCAATGCCGCCCGCGGACAGAAAGACGCCCGGCCCCGCACGCTGCGGGACCGGGCGTCGGCGTTGCCTATGCGGCGCGCGCGATCTTCTCGCTACGCCCAGCCCTTGCCCGTGGAGCCGAACTCCTCGATGAGCTCCTTGGTGCGGGCGGTGATGGCCTCGCGGCCGCCCTTGAGGAGCTTGCGCGGGTCGTAGCCCTTGCCGTCCAGGTCCTTGCCGGCCTCGATGTACTTGCGGATGGCCTCGGCGAAGACGAGCTGGAGGTCGGTGTTGACGTTGATCTTGCAGATGCCGAGGGAGATGGCCTTCTGGATCTGGTCAACGGGGATGCCGGTGCCGCCGTGGAGGACGAGCGGCAGGTCGCCCACGGCCTCCTTGATGGCCTTGAGCTGGTCGAAGGACAGGCCCTCCCAGTTCTCGGGGTAGATGCCGTGGATGTTGCCGATGCCGCAGGCGAGGAAGTCGACGCCCAGGTCGGCGATGGCCTTGCACTGCGCGGGGTCGGCGAGCTCGCCCTTGGCGGTGATGCCGTCCTCGGTGCCGCCGATGCCGCCGACCTCGGCCTCGATGGAGATGCCCTTGCTGTGGGCGAGCTTCACGAGCTCGGCCGTGTGCTCGAGGTTGATGTCAAAGCTGGCCTCGTGCGAGCCGTCGTACATGACGGAGGTGAAGCCGGCCTCGATGCACTTGAAGACGTCCTCGTAGGTGCCGTGGTCGAGGTGCAGGGCGACGGGGACGGTGATGCCCTTGTCCTCGACGAGGCCCTTCACCAGGTCGGCGACGACCTTGTAGCTGGTCTGCCACTTGGCGGCGCCGGCGGAGCACTGGATGATGACCGGGGACTGGAGCTCCTCGGCGGCGTCGAGGATCGCGGACGCCCACTCGAGGTTGTTGGTGTTGAAGGCGCCCACGGCGTAGTGGCCCTTCTCGGCGGCCTTGAGCATGGCAGTAGCGTTGACGAGCATGTTGACCTCCATACGTTGCGTAAAACACGGAAGGACAGAACCATAGACCATTTTACCCCCACGGCAGCCGGGGCGAGCGCAGCAGGTGCGGCTTTTTCGATCGGCTTGTAAGGTCTTCGTGTCCTTTTGGGCCAAGCGGCACGTCAGGGGCGTCGGCGGGTACGGTTGAGTCGTGGAATCGTTCACGGAAGGAGCCTCATGGCCGAGAAGAACCAGCGCGCCGACGGCGTTCTCGGGGACTTCTCCCTCTCCCAGCTGCTCGCGACGGCGCTCGCCGCCGCGACCTCCTTTGCCCTCTCGACGCAGATCGGCGTCGCCGGGTCGATCATCGGCGCCGTCGTCGGCGCCGTCGCCTCCGCGGTGGCCACGCAGGTCTACCGCAACATACTCCGCTCCTCCGCCGAGAAGATCCGCGCGCTCGGGTCCGACGCCGCGGACGAGACCCGCGTCGCAGGCTCCGTGTCCGGCCGGGCCCAGGTCGAGGAGGTCGCGCCGTCCGGCACCCCGATCGCCCCGGCCGAGGTGCGCGACGCCGCCCGGGAGCGGCGGCAGGCCCTCGTGCGAAGGCGCGTGGCGCTCGCGGCCACCGCGGCGGGCGTCGTCGCCGTGCTGGCCTACGCGCTCGTGGTGAGCCTGGCGACGCAGGGCGGCGGCATCGGCACCAAGCCGCAGCTCGCGGAGCCGGTCGTCGAGGAGCAGACGCCCGAGGCGCCCGCTGGGCCGGCGTCGGAGGAGTCCGACACGAAGCCCGAGGAGGGCGACGCGGCGCAGGACGACCCCGCAGACGACGCCGCGACGACGCCCGCCCCGTCCGAACCCGGCGGGGACGAGTCCGCGCCCTCCCCGGACGGCGATACCACGGGCTCGCAGGACGGCACCGGAGCGGACGCCGACGCCGGCGATGAGGGCTCGGGCGAGACCGGCCAGCTCCCCGACGAGGGCGCCTCCCCGTCGAATCCGGGGTCGATCGAAGGCGGCGCCGAGACGCCCGAGCGATAGCCGCGACGCCCTTCTCGCCCGCCGCGCAAGTGGGTAGAATCGTCTGCGGCACACCATCGAGAAGGGAGTCACATGGAACGTCCCAACGCCTGGAAGGGCTACACCCCCGAGCAGCTCGACGAGCTGCACTACCTCTGCGAGGGCTACAAGGCCTTCATCTCCGACAACAAGACCGAGCGCGAGTGCTGCGCCGCCTCCGTGGCCATGGCCGAGGAGGCCGGCTACGTGAGCCTGCAGAGCCGCGTCGAGGCCGGCGAGCCCCTCAAGCCCGGCGACAAGGTCTACGCCGTCAACCGCGGCAAGAGCCTCATGCTGCTGCACCTGGGCACCGAGCCGCTCGAGCGCGGCGTCAACATCCTCGGCGCGCACATCGACTCACCGCGCCTGGACGTCAAGCAGGACCCCGTGGAGGAGAAGAACGAGATCGTCACGCTGGACACGCACTACTACGGCGGCGTCAAGAAGTACCAGTGGGTCACGATCCCGCTGGCCATCCACGGCGTCGTGGCCAAGAAGGACGGCAGCGTCGTGAACGTGGTGATCGGCGAGGACGAGGACGACCCCGTCTTCTGCATCTCCGACCTGCTCATCCACCTCTCCGGCCAGCAGATGGGCAAGAAGGCCTCCGAGGTCATCGAGGGCGAGATGCTGGACGTGCTGGTGGGCAACCGCCCCGTCGTGATCGAGGAGGGCGCCGAGAAGGACGAGGACGCGGAGAAGTCCCCAGTCAAGGCCGGCGTGCTCGCCATCCTGCGCGAGCAGCTCGGCATCGAGGAGGAGGACCTGCTCTCCGCCGAGCTCGAGGTCGTGCCCGCTGGCGCGGCCCGCGACCTGGGCCTGGACCGCTCGATGATCCTGGGCTACGGCCAGGACGACCGTTCCTGCGCCTACACGAGCCTCGTGGCGCAGCTCGACGCCGAGGCGCCCGCGCGCACGGCCGTGTGCCTGCTCGTGGACAAGGAGGAGATCGGCTCGGTGGGTGCCACCGGCATGACGAGCCACTTCTTCGAGGACACGATGGCCGAGGTGCTGGAGCTTTCCGGCCAGAGCGGCCCGCTCGCGCTGCGCCGCTGCCTCGCGGCCTCCAACATGCTCTCGAGCGACGTCTCGGCCGGCTTCGACCCCACGTTCGCGAGCGTCTTCGAGCCGAAGAACTCCGCGTACCTGGGCCACGGCCTCACGTTCAACAAGTACACGGGCAGCCGCGGAAAGTCCGGCTCCAACGACGCCGACGCCGAGTACGTGGCCACCATCCGCCGCGTGATGGACGAGGGCGGCGTGCACTTCCAGACCGCCGAGCTCGGCAAGGTCGACGCGGGCGGCGGCGGCACGATCGCCTACATCCTCGCCACCTACGGCATGAACGTGATCGACTGCGGCGTGCCCGTGCTCTCCATGCACGCGCCGTGGGAGGCCACGAGCAAGGCCGACGTCTACGAGGCCTATCGCGGCTACCGCGAGTTCCTCAAGCTCGCGTAGGCGACAATCTCACCTGCGAGGGAGCCGCCCCTCCGACCTGCACGCAGAACTGCGCTTCGCGGAAGATTCTGCTTAGCAGGTCGGAGGGGCGGCCTCTTGCTGCTCGTAGGCCAGACTGTTAGCCGCGGATGCGCAAAACCGTCGTTCGTGCAACATGACGGGCCCTCGAGACATCAAAACGTGCGCTCGTGTAGCGTAGTTTCTCGCAAAAAACGCTCTCCCGACTGTCGGGTATCGAGAAACCGCAGGAAAGAATATATCTCTTTTAACCGAATACGCTCTTTCGGCAAAATGTACGCTACACGAGAGCGACTTTTGGTTTTCGAATCGCCGGCTTGTAGCACGAGCGGCACTTCTGCCCAGGAGGCGGTCCTAGCCGAGAAGGGCCATGACCTCTCGCTTGGCGGCGAGGTACTGGTCGGTGAGCTCGAAGTTCTCGGACGCTACCCGCTCCACGGTCACGATGCCCGCCACGTGGCTGGGCTCGCCGGCCGCCGGCGCGCCCGCGAGCACGTAGATCCGGCTCGCCATGGAGACGGCCTCGTCCACGTCATGCGTGATCACGAGCGCGGAGAGCCCGAGCTCGGCCGCCACGTCCACGAACCAGCGGCGCACGTCCGTGCGCGTGAGGGCGTCGAGCGCCGAGAAGGGCTCGTCCAAGAGCGTCACGTCCGCGCCCATGAGGTAGGTGCGCAGGAACGCCGCGCGCTGCCTCATGCCGCCAGAGAGCTCGCTCGGCCACTTCTGCTCGCAGCCCGCGAGACCGAAGCGCTCGAAGAGGGGCGCCGCCTTGGCACGCGCATCGACCTTCCCCATGCCCGCGAGCACGAGCGGCAGGCACACGTTGTCGATGATTCGGCGGCTCGGGAGCAGCAGGTCCTTCTGAAGCATGTAGCTGACGCGCCCCGGCCGGCCGGTCACGTCCTCACCGTGCAGGAGGACGCGGCCGGCCAAGGGGGTCGTCAGGCCGGCGAGGGCGTGCAGGATCGTGGTCTTGCCGCAGCCGGAGCGGCCCACGAGGCAGCAGACCTCACCGGGCGCCACGTCCACGGTGACATCCGCCACGACGATGTGCTCGCCGTCCCAGGAGAGCGTGAGACCGCGCGCCTCGAGCGCGGGAACTCCCGTCCCACCGGGGAGGCGAGAAGATCCGGCGCTCAGACAGTCCTCGCCGCATAAGGGCGATGCGGCTGCGGAACTCGCGGCGGACCTTCTCGCCTCCCCTGCCACGTTCTTCTCGCCAGCCGTCATGCGCTACTCCAGGTAGGAGAGGTCGTAGCCGGCGTTGACGTCGATCTGGTTGGCCAGCAGCTGGTTGTCGTTCAGCCAGCCGTAGAAGGCGGCCCAGCGGTCGGGGTCGATGACGCCCCAGCCCTCGGCATCGGCGACGTACTGGTCGGCGAGGTAGGTCTGGCTCTGGTGGACGAGCGCGGAGTCGAGCTCGGGCACCTGGGCGCAGAGGATGTCCGCGGCGGCGTCAGGGTTCTCGACGGCGTACTCGTAGCCCTTCTTGACCGCGCGCAGGAAGGCCTTCACGACCTCGGGGTTCTCCTTCGCGAAGTCGTCGTTGGCGGCGATGACCGGGGTGTAGTAGTCAAAGACCGGGTCGACCGAGATGAAGCTGAAGTAGTTGACGTCCACGTCCTGGACGATCGCGTTCTGGACGGCCCATGCCTCGTAGACCCACACGGTGTCGTACATGTTGGCACGCAGGCCCGCCACGTCATCGTCGGTCTCGTAGGGGACGAGCTCGACGTTGTCCCAGTTGCCGCCGTCGGCCTCGACGCACTGCTTGACCGTGGCCTGCTCGACGGGCATGTTCCAGGTGGCGTAGGTGTGACCCTCCATGGCGGCCGGGTGCGTGATGCCGTCCTCGGCGCGGCTCATGATGCCGGAGGTGTTGTGCTGGATGACGGCGGCCACCGCGGAGTAGGGCATGGGCTGGTCGGAGGCCAGGTTGTTGGCGATGTAGTCCTGGTAGGAGATGCCGAGGTTGGCCCCGCCGGCGCCGATCAGCGCGTCCGCGCCGTCCTCGGGCGGCTGGACGATCTCCACCTCGAGGCCCTCGTCGGCAAAGTAGCCCTGGTCGAGAGCCACGTAGAGGCCGGTGTGGTTGGTGTTGGGCGTGTAGTCCAGGACGAAGGAGACCTTGGTCTTCTCGCCGCCCTCGGCATCGTCCGCCGCGGGCTGCTCGGCGGTGCCGGTGCCCCCGCACGCGGCGAGCGCGGTCGTGGCGGCGGCGCCGCCGGCGACGGCGAGGAACTGGCGGCGGTTGAGGTTCTTATCGGTCATGGTAGTTCCCTTCTGCCCTCTTCCAGGGCATGCATACGCGCTGGGCGAGCTCCACGAGCTTCATGAGTCCCAGCGACAGGGCCGTGATGACGATGATCGACGCAAAGAGCCGATCGTAGGAGAAGGACTTGCGCACGCGCGTCATGTAGACGCCGAGGCCCACGTTTCCGCCGAGCCACTCGGCGATGACGGCGCCGACGATGGCGTAGGTCGCGGAGATGCGCAGGCCGGAGAAGAACTGGTCGGCTGCGGCAGGCAGCTTTGCGTACCAGAAGATCTGCCAGCGTGACGCGTTCATCGTGCGCATGAGGTCGATGGCGTCAGGGTCCACCGAGCGGAAGCCCGAGACGAGCGAGACCGTGATCGGGAAGAACGTGGAGAGGATGACGAGCACGATCTTGGGCAGGGCCCCGTAGCCGAGCCACAGCACCAGAAGCGGCGCGATGGCGACGGTGGGGATGGTCTGCGAGACGGTCATGAGCGGCTCGAAGGCCAGATAGAACGTCTCGAAGCGGTCCATCAGCACCGCGAAGACGAAGCCGAGCGCCACGCCCAGCGCGAGGCCGGCCGCGGCCTCCCCCAGCGTGACCACGCAGTGCCCGGCGATGAGCGGCGCGTCCTCCACGAGGGCGGCCACCACCTGCACTGGCGTGGGCAAGAGGAAGTTGGGGATCGCGCCCAGGTCCACGAGGAGCTCCCAGACCACGAGCAGCGCGACGAGGGCCGCGAGCGGCACGCCCACGCGACGGGCTTTGCTCGGTGCGGACACGCTATGCCGCCTCGACGCTCTTCTCGGCGAACTCGGGGTCGCCGGGGTGGTACTTGCCGACCTTGCGGTCCGTGGACATGACGTCGCCGTCGGGGCGGTAGTTGATCTTGGCGTAGCACATCATGTGCCTGCACCCCGCCTTGGCGCCCACGAGCTGGCAGTTCTTGAGGATCTCCATGCAGGTCTCGTAGTCGCCCTCGATCGCCGTCTCGAACGGGCCGACGAAGTAGTCGACCCCCGTCGAGTCGATGTAGGCGATGACGGCATCCACCGCGTCGCACGTGGCGTCGTCGGTGGTGGCGTCCATGGGCAGGAACTGAATCGCAACCGAGCAGTTCACGCGCCCTCCCTTCCGGGTGCCCCAAGGCACCCCGTCTCCCGTAGGTGCCTCGTTGCCTTGCGCGCGAAGCTCTTCCCTACGCCGGCATTACCCGGATCAGGTTCCTGGGTCAGGGCCGCGATCCTGGGCCCAATCTCAGCCGGCGTGCGCCAGCCCCCCGTTGTCGTAAGGTAGTGTAGCACGCGCGCGGGCGAGAAGAACGGAGGCTGCGTGACCGGAAGGACGCATCTGGCCGTGGGGGCGGCCACGGCGATGCTGGCGGCGGGCCCCGCCGTGGGCCTCACGGGCCTTGCGGTCGCGGCCGCCGGGGGCGCCGCCGGTGCCGTCCTGCCGGACCTCGACGTGCGCGATACGGCACATCCGTGGCGGGAGCGGCTCACGCGCGCCGGGGCCGCGGCGCTGCTCGTCGGCGCACTGGTCTTCGACGTTGCGAACGGCGCCTCCTTCGCACGGGAGGCGATGGCGCGCGGGGTCGGCATGCTCGCGCTCGGGGCGGTCGGGTTCGTCGCCCTTGCCTGCGCGGCACGGCTCTCAGCGCACCGGTCCTTCTCGCACTCGCTCCTGGCGCTCGTCGGGTTTGCCGCGGCGACCTACCTGGTCTGCCCGCCGCTCGCGCCCTCCGTGGCGCTCGGGTTTGCCACGCACCTCGCCCTCGACGCGCTCACCTACCGGGGTCTGCGCCTGTTCTGGCCGCTCGGGCACAGCTTCAGCGCTCGTCTCTGCAAGACGGGTGGCGTCGCGGACGCGTGCTGCCTCGTCGCGGCGCTTCTGACCTGCGCTCTCGTGGGCTGGCTCGCCCTCTCGTGAGCCCCTCTCGAGGGCAGGCACGCCCTTCTCCCAGGGTATGTACACAGTTGTGAATTTGATATCTGGTCATAGTTTGTATTGCCGCAGGTAGAGGTCCTGGCGAGAAGAACATCTAACTTCAAACTGTGTACACACCCTCAAAAGGCGCCTGACTAACCCTCCGTCGGCACGCCGAGCTCGCGGCAGAGAATCTCCGCGGCGGCGCCGGCCGCGATGGCGCAGTTCTCCTGACAGTGGGCCACGCGCTCGGCGCTCCCCCACTCCATGCTGCGTGTGAGCACGCGGCAGCACGGCGTGCGGTGCCCCGTTCCCTCACAGAAGGCGTCGTGCAGCTCGGCCGCGAGCGGCTTGGTGCGCTCCTTGGTCTGCATCATGAGGCCGAGAAACGCCACGCCGCCGGCGAGCGCGCCGCAGATGCAGCCCGACCCGCCGACGCCCGCGCCCATGCCGGCACCCGCGGCGACCACCGCGCGCGGGAAGTCGGGCTCGAAGGCGTCCCAGAGCGCCGCGATCACGGACTCGCCGCAGTTCATGTGGTCCGGGCCGGGCCGATTGTTGGCCCGTGCCGCCGCGCGCACGGACTCGATGCTCACCTTGTCTCGCATGGGTCTCCCGTCAGCCGAGGGGCGGCCTACTCCTCGTCGTCGTCCTCGGGCTCTTCCTTCTTGGGCTTGCGGGAGCGCTGCTCGACCTCCTCGGCGGTGAGGACGTCCTCGATGCGCAGGTTGACGCCCGCGACCTCCAGGCCCGTCATACCCGTGACCTGCTTGACCACGGCGCGCTTGACGTCCTCGAAGACCTGCGGCGCGTACGCGCCGTACTCGATGAGCACGGAGATGTTCACGCGCACGGCGCTCTCGGGGGTCACCTCGACAGAGACGCCCTTGGTGGAGTCGCTCGCGCCGAAGGCGTCCTGGACGCGGTTGAACCAGCTCCCCTTCATGCCCACGACGCCCGGCACATCGCGCATCGCGATGGCGACGATCTTCTCGATGACGCCGTTGGAGAAGGTCAGGGAGTCCTCGGAGTCCACGTCCTCGTCGTCGGGCAGGGCCTCGATGTCGGTGGGCTCGTCTCCCGTGGCGACGATCGTGGTCGGCTCGTCGGAGACGGCCACGACGGCCTCGGTCTTCTCGACGTCCTCGGAGAGGGTCTTCTCGTCGTCGGTCTTGCTCATGTCCACTCCTTGCTGCCGGGGCGCATGCCCGAGGGCCAAAGTCCGAAGCCGCTAGTTACGTGAAAAGATCCGCCGGAGCAGGTCCACGATCCTGGAGTCTCCGTCGAGCGCCTGGCCGACGGCCACGCCCGCGACCACGAGCACCACGATCACGAGGGCCTTGAACAGGCCGAGCACCAGGAACAGGATCGCCACGACGAACCCGAGGACGCCGCCCCAGAAGGCGTGCTCGTGACCCGGGAAGGTGCGGCGCACCCAGGCGAGGAACCGGGCGGAGCCGTCGCGAACGGCCTCGCCGACGGTGTAGGAGCCGTCATCGGCGGGAGCCGGGGCGCCCTCGGGGCGCTCGGACGCGGGACGGGGCCGCTCCTCGGTCTCGATCTTGGCGCGGGGTGTCTTCTCGTCAGCCATCGCCTACGCCTCCTTCTCTGCGTCGCGCGCCGGTCCCATGGAGACCGTGATCTCGCTCGTGGGGTCTGCGGCCTGCTCGGGGGCGGGCTCCGCGGACCTCGGGGCCTCCTCGGCCGCCGTGGTCTCGTCCGGCTCGGAGAGCGTCACGGCCTCGGGCTCCACGAACTCGAGGCTCACGTCCTCGACGGTGTCGCCGCAGACGGCGGCCAGGCCGTCGATAAGCTCGGCATGCAGCTCGGCGCCCTTGAGCACCACGTCGACGGTCCTGCGCGGAAGCACTCGGACGTGCACGCGCACGTGGCCGCGGGGCTTGGCGTCGACGCGCACGCGCGCGGCGGTGCAGGTGCCGTCGGCCTCCACGATGTGGGAGGCCTGCGCGGCGATGGCGTCGCGCGTGACGGAGATGACGCCGCCGTCGACCGTGGCGACCTCGACGGTGCGCACCTTGCGGCCCGCGAAGAGGGCGCGCACGAGCAGCACGAGCAGGCCCAGGGCGCTCACCGCAAGGCAGATCAGGACGGCGAGCGCGTACGGCTCCAGGTAGAGCAGGGCCGACGCGGCCGCGGTCCACGGGCCGTACCACGTGAGGAACAGCGCCGCGAGCACGAAGAGGTCCGCGAGCACGAAGATGACCGTGCAGAGACGCTTGAGTCCGCGCATGTGTGCCTCCAATCAGGCGCCGCTTCGGCGACGCGTCTCGGCGCCCGAAGCCCGGCGCCTCTCCCTAGGATACCCCTTCGCCGCCTGACGCCGCCCACGGCCCAGGAAGAATCGGCCGAAGGCCAGCCCCAGCAGCGCCGAGGCGAGCGACCCCAGGAGGATGGCGCACTTCGCGGCGATGGCGTCGGCGGGGTCGGCGAAGGCCAGGCCCGTGATCAGGATGGACATCGTAAAGCCCACGCCGCCCATGAGGCCCACCGTGACGACCTGGGCGCGGCCCATCCCCCGGGGCAGGCGCGCGAAGCCCATGCGCACGAGGAGCATCGTCACGAGGATGATGCCGACGGGCTTGCCCACCACGGCGCCGAGGAACACGCCGTGCGCGACCGGGCTCGCCAGGACGGAGCCGATGTTGGCGCCCACGAGGTGCAGCTCGGCGTTGACGAAGGCGAACAGCGGGAGCACGCAGAAGTTCACCACGACCGAGACGTAGCGCTCCATGCGCTGGAGCGGCGGCGTCACGTGGTGCATGACGCGCTCGACGCGCGCCGCCGACTCGGTGAAGTCGTGCTGGCCGAGGACGTGGTGCTCGTCGTCGTAGGAGTCGTCGAGGTCGTGCGCCCGCCGCGCGAGCCATCCGCCGAGCTCGGAGAGGCGCACGTCAGAGCGGCTCGGCAGCGCGAAGGCGAGGATGACGCCCGCGAGCGTGGCATGGATGCCCGAGTTGAACATGCACGCCCACAGCACCAGGCCCACGGCCACGTACGGCGCGCTCGAGTAGACGCGCGCCCGGTTGAGCGCGACGAGCAGCCCCGTGAACGCGAGCGACGCCGCGCACCAGGGCAGGTTGGGCGTCTGCCCGTAGAACAGAGCGATCACCACGATCGCGAGGATGTCGTCGGCGATGGCGAGCGTCTGGAAGAAGACCTTGGCCTCGGAGGAGACGCGGTCGCCCAGCAGCGACACGACGCCCAGGGCGAAGGCGATGTCGGTGGCGATGGGGACCGCCCATCCGCTCGGCTCCCCGCCCTCGATGAGGTTGACGGCGAGATAGATCAGGGCGGGCACGCAGACGCCGCCCACCGCGGCGAGCATGGGCAGCGCCGCCTGGCGGGGGCGCCTCAGCTGCCCCACCGTCATCTCGTACTTGAGCTCGATACCCACGAGCAGGAAGAACACCGCCATCAGGAAGTCGTTGACGAACTGCTCCACGGTGAGCGACACCGAGAGGCGGCCGACGCCCACCGAGAGCGGAAGGGCGAGCACGTGCTCGACCCCCTCGCAGAGCGGTGAGTTGGCGACGAGCAGGGCGAGAAGGGCCGCGCCCACCATGACCGCGGCGGCGACCGTCCCGTTGCCGGTCACCTCGGCGAGCATGCCGCGCCGCTCGAGGCGCCGCACGACCGCCGGCTCATCGAAGATGCCGCCGGCACGCGTCACGACCGCGCCCCCGCGTCGGCGAGAAGAAGCGTCTGCTCCACGTAGACCCTCGTGGCGAGGGAGGCCACGGCGGCCTCGATCAGATGCTCGAGCTCGGGGTCGAGGCCCTTGTCGGCCGTGTCGAGAAGACCGGGGTCGGACTCACGCAGCACCTCGAGGCGCTCCGCGTTGGCAAAGCAGGCGGCGAGCGAGCGCTCGAGCAGCTCACAGGCGGCGTCGTAGAGCCAGGCGAGGTCGGCGCCCGAGGCGTAGATGCGCTCCATGAGCTGCTTGACCTGCGCGATGGAGAAGACGCGCTTGAACGCGCAGACAAAGAGCAGCGATGCCAGGTGGCGGCGGGTGTAGCGCTTCTTGCGCGGCGCCGGGATGACCCCCTGCTTGACGTAGTTGTTGACCATCGAGCCGGTCACGACGGCGTCGCCGGGGACCTGCATGAACTCGAGCTCCTGCGTCACGAGCGTGAGCACCTGGTCGAGATAGAGCTCGATGCGGGGCATCTCGCCGATGCGGGTGATGTGCAGCGCGCCCATGCGCTCGGCGAGCGCGCGCCGTGCGTCCGCGTCCGCGCGCGGGACCGCGATGATCTTGTCCTTGTCGCCCATGTGCCGCTCCTGTGCAGTTACCGAAAAACGGTCAATCTAGTATTGAATACCACGTTGCGGGGCACTACGCTCCCATCATAGCGAACGTCACGCTCGACACTCCTTGGGGGTCCCATGAACGACCAGCGAATCGCCGTAATCACCGACTCGGGCACGGACACGCCCGCGGACTTCGTCGCGGAGCACGACGTGCGCGTCATCCCGCTGCGCATCAACTACTCCGACGGCTCGAGCTACGAGAACGGCATCGACATCACGACCGAGGACGTGGTGAGGCGCTTTGACGAGGAGATCCCCACCACGTCGCTGCCCTCCCCCATGAAGATCCAGCAGACCTTCGAGCTGGCCAGGCGTGATGGCTACGCGGGCGCCGTCGTGGTGACCATCTCCTCCGGCCTCTCCGCCACCCACGAGACGGTGAGCATGGTCGCGCGCCAGATGGAGGACTTCCCCGTCGTCGTTGTGGACACCAAGAGCATCGGCGTGGCCGCCGGCATGGTCGTCATGGAGGCGGTGCGCCAGGTCGAGGCGGGCATGCCGCTCGAGCGCCTGGGCAGCGTGCTCACGGCGGTGAGCGAGCGCGTGCGCGTGTACTTCTCGGTGCAGAAGCTCGACTTCCTGCGCAAGGGCGGCCGCATCAGCGAGGCCGTCTACCGCGTGGGCTCCGTCCTCAACATCAAGCCCGTGCTCACCTGTGACGAGCGCGAGGGCAAGTACGTGATCGAGAAGAAGCCGCGCGGCTGGCAGAAAGCCCTCAAGACCCAGGTCGAGCTCGTCGCGGCACAGGCGGAGCGCTGGGACAAGGTGCGGCTCGCCGTCTGCACCTACGACCCGAGCCTGCGCGGGGAGCTCGAGGCGCGGCTGCGCGAGCGCGTGACCAATGCCGTCGAACTCATCAGCTGCGGCATCTCCGCCGACCTGCTCGTGCACACGGGACCCACCCTCGTCGGCATGGCGGTCATGGGCATGTAACTCCATCTGTCCGGAGCGCGCGGGACAAACATCCGGCGCTCAGACAGCTTGCCGAGAAGAGCGCTCGGCAAGAACTCGCGGCGGACGTTTGTACCGCGCGCCCCTGCCCTGCCGCTACAGCGAGGCGACCATGTGGGCGACGATCTGGGCGCAGTGGTGGGCGGCGGCCTGCTCGAACTGGGCGTAGGTGATCGTCTGGCCCTCGGCTCCGGGCTTGTCGGAGATGGCGCGCACCACGGCGAAGGGCACGCCGTTCAAGGTTGCCACCTGGGCGATCGCGGCGCCCTCCATCTCGCAGCACGTCGCGCCGAACATGGAGAGGATGCGCGCGCGGTCCTCCTCGGCGGAGATGAACTGGTCGCCTGAGGCCACGCGGCCGGCGACGGCGCGGACCTCGGGCGCCACGGCGGCGGCCGTCGAGAGCGCGACCTCGCGCATGCGGGCGTCGGCGACGAACTCGACGCGCTCGCGGCCGGGGATGAGGCCGGGCGCGTAGCCGAGCGGCGCGAGGGAGAAGTCGTGCTGGACGCAGTCGGTAGCCACGACGAGGTCGCCCACGTCGAGCCCCTCCGGGTCGAGCGAGCCGGCGATGCCGGTGTTGATCAGGTGCGTGACGTGGAAGCGGTCGACGAGCGCCTGGGCGCAGACGCCGGCGTTGACCTTGCCGATGCCGCACTTGACGACCACGACGTCCTTCTCGCCGAGGCGCCCCTCGTAGAAGTCCATGCCCACGGCCGAGGTGACCTCCTGGTCGAAGAGGCGCACGCGCAGGAGCTCGACCTCCACGTCCATGGCCCCGATGATGCCGATCCTCATGCGGTCCCCCTAGCTCTCGGGATAGAAGAGGTGCTCTTCGTCGATGTGCGCGAGCGTCCGCTCCACGTAGCGGCGCGCCCACCACTTGGCCATGGCGAGGTCCGAGTCGTGCCAGTTGCCGCAGTCGCGCGGCTCGGCCCCGGGAATCGGTCCCTCGAAGTCGCGGACGAACTCGAAGGCCGAGCGCACGAGCGGCGCCACCTCGGCGGACGTGAGCTCGCCGAACATGACCAGGTAGAAGCCCGTGCGACAGCCCATCGGCCCGAAGTAGACCACGCGGTCGCGCCAGGCGGGGTCGTTGCGCAGGTACGTTGCCCCCAGGTGCTCGACGGCGTGCATGACGGCCGTGTCCATGACCGGCTCCCGGTTGGGTGCCGTCACGCGCAGGTCGAAGGTCGTCACGACGCAGCCCGTGTCAGGGTCGCGGTCCACGCGGGACACGTAGACGCCCGGCTCCAGGGCCAGGTGGTTGACGGTGAAGCTCGCGATCTTGTCCATGGGGCCTCCCTGAGACACGGTTCTTCTCGCCCCACAGTGTAGCGGGTCTGATCGTCGACAGGACGCTCGGAACATAACGCGCCCCTCTCGCTGAGGGGTGGCGAGAGGGGCGCGCGGGGAGAGCTGCCTGTGGGACTACTCCCCGAGATCACCCCTCATGCGGGCTCCGACGCCCGCGGCGAGAGCGGCGCCGCCGAGCGCGGTTGCGAGGACCGCGGCCGCGGCGTTGGTGGGATCGTCGGTCTTGGGCAGGCTGCCGTTGCCGCCGCTGTCGTCGTTGCCGCTCTGGCCGGCATTGCCGGAGTTGCCGCCCTGGGCCGGCTTGCTCTTCTCGACCGCCTCGATGGCGGAGGCGAGGTCGGCCCGAGCGTCGGCGACCTGGGCCTCGGTCGCGTTGGGGTCGCTCATGAGACGCAGCGCCGCGGCGAGGGCCGCGTAGTATCGGTCGAGCGCCGCCCGCGAGGCGCCGGCGAGCTCGAGGTCCTCCGCCTGGTCGATGACCTCCTGCAGCTCCGACTTGTCCACGACGTCCTCGTCCCCGCCGGGATCGCTGGGCAGGGTCGCCGTCGCGTCGAGCGAGAAGTCGTGGTCCGTCGCGACGCTGTCGTCGTGGGCGAGCGTGCCGAGAGCGTTCTGCGCGAGCGCGGGGACCGGCTGGCCGAAGAGGGAGAGGTCGGCGAGCAGACCCGCGAGCGTGGTGCCAAGGTCGACGCCCAGCGTGCCCGTGAGCATGTCGAGAAGGTCCTGGACGTTCTCCGCCATGCCCGCGACGGCGCTGACCGCAAGCCCGCTCAAGCCGTTGTCGGTCTTGACGAGCAGGGAGGTGAGGTCGAGGGAGAGGCCCGTCGTGAGGTCGGTGAGCGTCGCGTCGGAAAGGCCTGAGTTGACACCGGAGGCGACGATAGTCGAGAGCAGGGCCGGCGTGCCCTCGATGGCGGTCTCCACCCACCCCTCGGTCTTCTCGTCACCCATGAGGTGGGCCTGGTAGCAGAAGTCGACGAGGTCGAGCAGGCTGTGGGGCGCCTCGTCCACCGGGGACTCGATGAGGGTCCTCACCAGCATGTCGACGATGGAGAGGAGCCTCTGCTGCCCGTCCTCGGAGAGCGCGTCGGCATCGACCTCCGCATAGAGCTTCTCGAGGAACGCGGAGAGCGAGTCGGCCGTGATGGCGACGAGCGGCTCCGCGTCCGAGGCCTCGATGGCACGAGAGGAGAACGCCCTGACGATCTCTCGCTCGAGATCGGGATCCAGGGAGAGACTGACCTCCTGCGCGTCGCCCGTGTCCTTGTAGCGCCACGCCTCTATGCGCTGGGACGCGGGATTGTAATAGATGCTCAAGTCAATGGTAATGATGAGGACCTTGACGGAAACCTTGAAGCCGCTGGCGATGTCCTGCGGAAGGATGCCCGTGACGAGACCCCACAGCGCCGCGTTGAGGCTCTCCTCGGTCACGCCGGCAAAGGAGTCGCCGCCGAGCGAGGGCAGCAGGCTCGCGAGGATGCCCTTGATGCCCAAGGGCGCGTACTGCGCGAGCAGCGGCTGCACGAACATCCCGCCGAGCATGGTCTGGACGGAGTCCACGGTGAGCGTGCGCTCCTTGCCGTAGGCGGTGATGCCGGCGGTGGTGGCCAGGCCGCACTCGTCGAGCGTCACGTCGCCCAGGTCGTGCGAGTCAACCGTCAGCGTGCACGCGAGCTTCTCGCCCCTCTGCGCGAACTCGAGGGAGCCCATGCGCATGCGGGACGGGTAGGTCACGAGCGATCCGGTCTCGATGTCGTAGATGGTGTTCTCGCTGTAGGTGGCCGCCGCGATGTCGTTGGCGTGCATGTGACCGGTGAAGACGGCGGAGATGCCGGCCTCAGCGTAGGCCTTGGCCACGGCCTCGTAGTCGTCCACGAGGTACTCGCCAAAGATGACAGGCTCGTAGCCGAAGTGCGGGACGATGCCGTGGTGCTGGAAGGCGACGACCACGTCACCGGCGGCGCGCGCCTCGCGGGCCTGGTCGCAGACCCAGGCGAGAAGGTCGGCGGGGACGTGGCCGCTCGTCTCCTGCGCGAGCGTTCCGTCCTCGGCGGCGACGTTGTACTTGCACGTGTCCACGGCGATCAGCGTGAGGCCGGGACAGGGGTGGGCGACGTAGCTGAGGCTGCCGTCCGCGGTGCCGTCGGCGTCGTAGACGACCGTGTCCGTGTAGCCGCACTCGGCCCAGAGGGACTTGTAGGTCATAGGGTCGGTGCGCTCGGCGTCCACGGAGCTGCCACCGGAGAAGTCCTTGCCATGGTGGTTGTTGAGGTCGTGATTGCCGTTGATCACGTAGAACTGCGTGTCGACGCCGGCATCGGCGAGCTGCTGCCTGGCGGCGGCAAAGCGGTCGCGCACCCACTCGTGACAGACGCGCTCGCCGTCCTTGGTGAGGTCACCGGGAACGAGGACCATGTCCGGCTTGGCGGCCACGACGTCGGCGAGCGCCTTGTCCAGGATGTCCGAGCTCTCGCGGAACATCTTGCGGTCGGAGTTCTCAGCCGTCGTGTAGTCGGGGCAGTCGCTCCAGAGGTCCGGCGAGAAGAGGTGGACGTCGCTCATGACGGCAAACGTGAACTTCTCGGGATAGCTCGTCCCGTCCTCGGCGGCGCGGGCGGTCTCGGGGCCAGATGCCGCGATGGCGGTGGCCCCTCCCATGGCTATGGACAGCTTCAGGAAGCTGCGGCGAGAAACGCCCCCATCCAGACGAGTGGTTCCCCTGGGCATACGGACTCCTCTCTCGACGTCTGCGGACGATCCGGCAGACGGGTTTCACCAGAGAGGGACACTACGCCCCGAACAACAGGGAACGGTAAGGCACCCGCATCGATTTGCGGCGTGCTTTCGTAAGGCGGGGCAAGCGCTCCGTCAAAGGGCAGCTACAGCGCGCTCGCAAGCCAGGGCCTGCCGGAGAGAGCGCGCGCCAGGTGGTCCTGGGCCGTGGAGAAGACCACGTCGGGCTTCACGTGCAGGCGCACCTCCCCCTGCGTGCCGTAGGCGGTAAACGCCGTGAAGATCACGTCCGTCTCGAACGCGGGGTCGAGAAGGCCGGCGAGCTCGCGCGCCGCCAGCTCGCAGCACTCGTCCGCCACGGCGTTCAGGTCGGCACCCGGCACCACGGAGATGGGCACGCCGCAGTAGCCGGCGCTCCAGTCGGTGATGCGCGTGAGGGCGGTCTTGGAGAGCACCGAGTTGGGGATGACCTCCTCCGCGCCGCCCCGCATGCGGACCGTGGTGCTGCGCCACGTGACGTCGGTGACCTCGCCCGTCACGTCGCCGACGGAGATGAGGTCGCCGGGCTGGACCGCCTTGCTCAGCATGAGGCTGATGCCGCCGATGATGTTCGAGATCGTGTCCTGCATGCCCAGCGAGACCGCGATGGACACCACGCCGAGGGCGGCGACGAAGCCCGCGGGGTCCACGCCGAAGACGGGCCGCATGACGCTGAGCAGGGCGAGCGCCCAGATGACGGCTCGCACGATATTGATGAAGAGCGATGCGCTCGGCAGGTTGGAGGCGTCGAGCACCCTGTGCATGAGGCGCACCACCACGCGCTGGATCACGAGCGCTATGGCCACCGCCACGACGAGCGTGACGCCCTTGTCGAGCCAGCCTCCCAGGTCGATGCCGATGAGGTGCTCCATCGTTATTCCTCTCGTTCGCTACCCGGCCGCAGTGCAGTACTCGCTCAGTATTCCCAGACGCGGCGCCATGTCCTCGACGAGGTCCTCGGCAACGTAGGGGGTAGAGGCGAGCACTGTCCCAAACGCTCCCTCGCCCGCGCGGCGAATGCCGTCTGCCAGCCCCTCGACGAGCGGAGTCGCCAGACGGCGGAGCGCTGAATCCCTAACGCCAAGCTCGCGAGCGAGCGCACGGAAGCTGTCGGCATCCACCTCGTCGATCGTCGGCGCTCCACCGATGCGCATGGCGAGCCTTCGCGGATGGTTCGGGAAGTACGTGGTGCTCACGACGTCATACGCCGGAGCAAGGCTAACGTGTGCCCCACCATCACGCGCAGGGCGCTCATGTAGGATCGCGTAATTCTTGAGATGCGCGTCGCAGTTTCCCACCAGAAACGCGAGGCACACCATCTGAGCGAGCGACGCCACGTCGCGAGCGGGACTGACGCTCCGCCTCCGGAGCAGCTCCGCCATGGCACGGACGCTCCCTCCCTCGAGCTCGGCGTACTTGGAGCCACCCGTGATGCCCATCGCCTGCGCCATGTCCTCCTGATGGAGTCTGCCGACCACGAGGCGCTCCCCCGCAGTCGAGACGCGTCTGTCGAACCTCTCGATGGCGAGCACGGGGTTGCCGACGTCGAGCAGGGCGGTCTGGGCGACCGCCATCCCGCAGAACGCGGCGGCGGACATGCAGAGGTACTCGACCTCGGGCAGGTCGCGCAGATGGCTCGTCTTGAGGATGTGCGTGCTCGCCGAGAGGCCCATGGGACGAAGCCAGCCCTCGTCGATGGGCATCCCGCGCATATGTGCCAGGGCGGTCTTGGACTGGGTCCCGGCGAGCGAGAGGCGTGTCGTAACGTTCTCCCGCGCGGTCTGCGAATCGCCCAGAAACATCCCTCTCAACTCGTCATCGCCAAGGGACGCATACCCCTCGTCGGCCCTTGCGGCCAGACAGGGGTCATCGCAGACGAGCACGTCTCCGACGCACTCCCTCCCACAGATGACGAGCAGGCTCAGCCAGTCCTCCTCGGAGAGCGCGAGCTCCGAGGCGAGGGTGGCTCGCGCCTGCCCCTCGGCGAGGAGACCCTCGAAATAGGGACGTGCCTCGACGACGTCGAACGCCCCCTCCCCCAGGGGGAGCGAGAGCGACAGCGGCGCGGCGTCGGCACGGGCAAGATAGCCAGGGTCATATGAGAAGGAGCCTGACTCCTCGAGGACACCGACAAGAACCGGGGACAGCCGGGCGAGCCTGTAGACGTAATGGCCCGGCATTTCAGCTCCTCGGCTCCGCAACGAGGTCGATTCCGAGCATGGTCAGGACATTCAGCGCCTTCCCCAGCTCGGCACTCTCCTTGCCGTTCTCAAGCTGGGAGAGGAACGTGACGCCCACGCCTGAAAGACCCGCGAGATCAGCCTGGGTGATTCCCTGCCTCCTCCGCTCGGATCGAATCAGGGCCGCCAGATCGCCGACGCTTCCCACCTGGATCATGTTCACCTCAGCTTACGCGTTCGCAACGATTATCCATTTTGAGAGCGTATTATATGCGTTCGCATAAATCAATCGTCTCATGAACACTACTTATGCGAACGCGAAAGTCAAAACGCTCCTATCCCTCGATCTTCACCAGCGGAGCGAAGCCCTTGAGCAGCTTCTTCGTCTTGCCGGTGCGCGTGAACTTGACCTCGATCGTGTCGCCGGAGGCGGCGATGACCACGCCCGGCCCGAAGGTCTTGTGCGAGACGTGGTCGCCGGCGGCAAAGCTCGCCGCGGCGCGCGCCGGGTCGGGTCGCGGCCCGGTCGGGACCGGGCGGGACGCCCCACCGCCCGTGGAGCGCGTGCGCGAGCCGAAGACGTGCCCGCCGTAGACGTCCGAGCCGCGGCCGCTGCCGAACGTGCCGTGGCGGTCGCCGCGCTTCTCCCAGCCCACGCCGGCAAAGCCCGAGGAGCCCACGCCGGTGCGCTCGACGTCCGCCTCGGGGATCTCGCGCAGGAAGCGGCTCGGCGGGTTGGCGGCAACGGAGCCGAAGGTGCGCCGCGTGGCGGCATGGGTGAGGTAGAGCCGCCTGCGGGCGCGCGTGATGGCCACGTACGCCAGGCGCCGCTCCTCCTCCACGCTCGCCTCGTCGCTCTCGTAGGAGGCGTGCGGGAAGATGCCCTCCTCCATGCCAGCGACGAAGACCACCGGGAACTCGAGGCCCTTGGCCGAGTGGATCGTCATCATCGTGACGGCGTGCGTCTGGCCGGCGAGCGAGTCGAGGTCGGAGCGCAGGGCGAGCCACTCGATGAGCGCCGGCAGCTTCTCGGACGCCACGGGAGGTCTAGGCGGAGCAGGCTCCGGGGCGACGTCCCCAGAGGGCGACTCGCCTTGGCGAGCGAGCGAAGCGAGCGCGGAGCCCGTCGGGGACGTCGCCACGGAGCCGGACGACTCGAGGGCCCCCGCCGCACGGAGCTGCGCGAGGCTCTCGAGCGTCTCCACCGCGTCGTGGGTCTCGTCGAACTCGGCGGCGACGCCGAGGAACTCCTTGATGTTCTCGATGCGGCCGTCCGCCTCCACGCTGTGCTCGGCCTCGAGGGCGCGGACGAGGCCGGAGCGGTCCACGATCGCGTCCACGACGTCGACGAGCTCGCCGGTGAAGTGGCGCGCGGCCTCGATCGTGCCGGTGAACTCCGCGAGCGCCGAGCGCACCTTGGCGCCAAGCAGGCTCTCCTCGGCGATCGCCATCTGGCACGCCGAGAAGAACGAGATGCCCTCCCCCGCCGCCAGCTCGCGAATCTTGGCGATGGACGTGGTGCCGATGCCGCGGCGCGGGGTGTTGACCACGCGCAGCGCCGAGACGTCGTCGTCGGGGTTCACCACGAGCTTGAGGTAGGCCATGACGTCGCGAACCTCGGCGCGGTCGAAGAAGCGCGTGCCGCCCACGATCTTGTACGGGACGCCCGCACGCAGGAACATGTCCTCGAGCACGCGCGACTGCGCGTTGGTGCGGTAGAAGACGGCCATGTCGTCGTAGCTCGTGCCGCCGTCATGGAGCTTCTCGATCTCCGAGCCGATCCAGCGGCCCTCGTCCCGCTCGTCAGCCGCCTGGAACACCTTGATCTTCTCGCCGTCCCCGGCGTCGGTGAACAGGCGCTTGGGCTTGCGGCGTGAGTTGTTGGCCACCACGGCATTGGCGGCGGCCAGGATGTGGCCTGTGGAGCGGTAGTTCTGCTCGAGGCGCACCACGCGGGCGTCCGGATAGTCCTTCTCGAAGTCCAGGATGTTCTGGATGTCCGCGCCGCGCCAGCTGTAGATCGACTGGTCGTCGTCGCCCACGACCATGAGGTTGCGATAGCGCGCGGCCAGCAGGTTGGTGATCGCGTACTGGACGTGGTTGGTGTCCTGGTACTCGTCCACGCTGATCTGACGGAAGCGGTCCTGGTAGCGCTCCAGGACCTCAGGGCGCCTGGAGAGCAGCTCGAAGGTCTTGACCAGCAGGTCGTCGAAGTCCATCGCGTTGGCGCGGGCAAGGCGGCGGTCCAGCTCGCGGTAGACGCGCGCGGCGGCGCGGTCCGCGGGGCTGGCGGAGCTCGCCATCTCGTCGGGGCCCACCAGGGCGTTCTTGGCCGCGGAGATCTTGGCGCGGACGGAGTTGAGCGGGTAGGACTTCTGGTCGATGTCCAGGTCGGCCATGATCGCCTTCACCAGGCGGCGCGAGTCGTCGTCATCGTAGATCGTGAAGTTGGGCCGATAGCCCACGAGCTCGCCGTCCTCGCGCAGGATGCGCACGCACATGGCGTGGAAGGTGCAGACCCACATGCCGCGCGTGCCGTACGGGAGCAGGGCACCCAGGCGCTCGCGCATCTCGGCGGCGGCCTTGTTGGTGAACGTGATGGCCAGGACCTGCCAGGGCCTCACGCCCTCGTCGGCGATCATGTGCGCGATGCGGTACGTGAGCACCCGCGTCTTGCCCGAGCCCGCACCCGCGAGCACGAGCAGCGGGCCGCGCGTGCACTCCACGGCCTCGCGCTGGGCCGGGTTGAGGCCCTCCAGATCCACGGTGGGCGTCTGGCTGAACAGGGACTGCTGGTCGATCGTCATGCCTCGGGGTTCCTCTCGTCGTCGTCTGCCCTACGAGTGTAGCGGCAAGCCTGGACGCAAAACAGGCGCGGGCGAGAAGAACATCGGGGCACGACGTCCGGGCGGCGCGGCCTTCGCACGCGTCCCGGAATCGGCGGGGTTCCCCGGTCGGAGCGATGGCGCGTCCCAGAAATTAGGAGGTTCCCCGGCCGCGCCTCGCCCGGGCGCGCGAACACCGGCGATTCCCGGACACAATAGCCTCGCAAGCGGAGAAGGTCGCCGATTCCGGGACACGTCACCCGCCCGACTGCGGAACGTCGCCGATTCCGGGACGCACTTCTCGCCAAGGCGCGGAAGGCCGCCAAAAACGGGACGCCGAGAAGAACGCCGGCCCGAAGGCCCCTACGCCCAGCGGCCCACGAACGCGCCGACGGCCTCCCAGTAGCGGTCGGGGTCGGCGAAGACCGCACAGCAGTGGCCGGCGGACGGGATCTTGACCAGCTCGTGGCCCTCGCCCTCCGCGGCGCCGCCGGCGGCGGCGGACAGCGCGTCGGCCATGTGCGCGGGCACGACCTTGTCGTCCTCGCCCTGGAGCAGGAGCACCGGCGCCGCGGAGCGCGCGATCGCCTCCGCGGGCGAGACCTTGGCGATGTCATAGCCGCCGCGCCTCAGCCTGAGGAGCAGGCGCGCGAGGTCCACGATCGGGTGCGCCGGCATCGGCGGCGTGCCGAGTGACCCCGAGCTCACGACGCCGACGGCCGTGTTCCAGAAGTCGTCGTAGGCGGAGTCCGCCACACAGGCGCGCACCTGCCCCGGCAGGTCCTCCTCGCCGCAGGCCAGGATGGCCGCCGCGGCGCCCATGGAGATGCCGGCGAGCGTGACGCGCGCGCCCTCGCCCGCGCGGTCCGCGACCCAGCGGCACCACGCCACGAGGTCGCGCCGGTCGAGCCAGCCCGCGCCCACCCAGGCGCCGTCGCTCTCGCCGTGCGCGCGCAGGTCGACGAGGAGCAGGTTGAAGCCCAGCTCCGCGTAGCGGCGGGCGTAGGTGAGGCCGGCGCGCCAGGTGTCGTTGTAGCCGTGGGCGAAGACGAGCCAGCGGTCGGAGTCGGGGTTGCACGCGATGGCGCGGCCCACGAGGCGCGTGCCGTCGTCGGAGGCGCACTCGACGCGCTCGACCGGGCACGGGAGCGCCTGGATCCACTCCCAGGTGCGGTGCGCCTCGTCGGCACGGTTCCACTCGATCTTCTCGCGCTCCTGGTCGAAGAGTCCCGGGCACATGTCGCGCACGCGCTGGTCGCCCCCGCCGCCCAGGTACGGGCCGAGCTCCTCGCCGCTCGCGTCGCGGCGCGGGCCCAGCACCTGCGGCAGGGCGCGGCACACCAGGACGACCACCGCAATGGCGGGGGCAAGGCCGAACAGGCAGAAGAGCACGCCGACCGCGGGCGAGCCCAGGAAGAAGCACCCCACGCCCATGGCGACCATGACGAGCGCGAAGCCGAGCGGCGCGAACGCCTTCGACCAGAGGGGGACGTCGCGCTTGGGGGCGTTGAGCTCCTCCATGAGGTGCGGGGTGGGCACGCCCTCGCGGGTCCTGCGCCCCTCGAAGTACGAGAAGAACCTCACTCCCCTGCTCTCCTTCTTCTTGTCAGCCTCCATGCGTTGCCTCCCGTCGTGCGTCCATATGGGCACGAGTATAGCGAGAAACGCGGCGGCGGCCGCCTACGGCGCGGCGAGCAGCGCCTCGCAGCCCGCGAGCACGTCGCTATCGGCGCAGGTGGCTCCCGCCGGGGCGGCGCCGCGAGCCGTCCCGCGCCCTGGTCGGGGGCGTGCTCAGGCGCGTGCGGCTCGGGGCCTGCGCGACGCCGCGGCGATAGCCGGACGGGGCGACGCGCCTACGGGCGCGCCGGGCGCGAGAGCGGGCGGAGGCGATCAGGCCGATCACCACGAACACGACGACGAGGCAGGCCACCGCGATGACCGCGTGCAGCACGTCGGACGTGAGCCACCAGACGACGAAGCTCGGGATGGAGAGGCCCATGGCGGACGCCGCGGCCGCCGTGACGGTGCCCAGGTCGCGCTCGCCGAGGGAGACGGCCATCGTGCCGAGCTCCTGTCCCTGCGCGAGCGGCGCCTGGAAGGCCTCGGACCACGAGGGGGAAAGCGTCAGGTCGGAGAGCTCGGTCTCGACCGGGACCGTGGCGGTTATCGCCGAGGCGGCGGACACGTCGACCTTCTCGCCGTCGCTCGAGAGGGTCACCTCGGCAGACCCCAGCGCGTCGCCCACGCTCACGACCTCGCCGGTCTTCCACGCGCCGAAGCCCCACTCGAGCAGGTTATACATGTCGTAGAAGTTCTCGGTTGCCTCGGTCGTGTAGCCCGTGTAGGGGACGCCCAGCACCACCGCGACGAGCGTCCTGCCGTCGCGCTGGGCCGCGGTGATGAGGCACCGGCCGGCCTCGGTGGTGGTGCCCGTCTTGCTCGCGATGACCGTGTCGCCCAGGTAGACGGGACCGTCCGGGTCGGCCAGGTGGTCCGTGGTCTCCAGGGTGCGGGCGGGGTTCTCGCTCGTGGCGGGCAGGTCCCAGGTGGCGCTTCCCGCGATCTCCACGAACTCGGGGAGGGAGAGCGCCTCCTCGAAGATGGTCACGAGGTCGCGCGCCGTGGTGTAGTGGTCGTCGTCATGCAGGCCGCAGGGGTTGACGAAGTGCGTGTTCTCGCAGCCCAGCTCGGCGGCCTTCTCGTTCATCAGGTCGACGAAGGCGCCCCAGTCGCCGCCGCCCACGTAGCGGGCGAGCACGTACGCGGCGTCGTTGCCGGAGGGGAGCAGCAGGCAGGCGAGCAGGTCGCGCACGCTGAGCGTCTCGCCCAGCTTGAGGTCGGCGACCGAGCTGTCCCAGGTGAGTTCGTCGAAGTCCGACTCCTCGACGGTCACCTCGGCGTCGAGGTCGGCGTTCTCCAGCACCACGATCGCGGTCATGACCTTGGTGATGGACGCCGGGTAGCAGCGCTCGTCGGCGTCCCGCTCGAACAGGGTCGTGTCCGTCTCGAGCTCGACCACGAGGGCGCGCGGCGAGGTGATCGAGGGGGGCTCGGCCGCGGAGTAGGCGCCCTCCTCCGCCAGCGCCGCGACCGGGAGGGCAGCCGCCGCGCCCACGAGGGCGAGGACGCAAGCGAGAAGGACCGCGAGCGCTCGGGCGCGCGAGGACGTGGCTTTCAACTCAGACCCCCTATCGGACCAGCGCGAACCAGGCGATGACGGCCACGCCGAGGACGATGCGATACCAGCCGAACGGCTTGAAGTCGTGCTTGCGGACGAACGCCATGAGGAAGCGGATGACCGCGAGCGAGACGAGGAAGGCGACGAGGCAGCCCACCCCGAGGACAGCCGCCTCGGTCCCGCTGAACATGTTGCCCGCGAGGAAGTACTTGGCCAGACGCAGCGCGCTCGCGCCGAACATGACGGGGATGGCAAGGAAGAACGTGAACTCGGCGACCACGGTGCGCGAGCAGCCGAGCAGGAGGCCACCGATGATCGTGGAACCCGAGCGGGAGGTTCCGGGCACGATGGAGAGCACCTGGAAGAGGCCGATGCCGATCGCCGTCTTCCAGTCAAGGCCCTCGAGCGTCCGGACGCGCGCGCCGGCATCGGCGAGCTCGGAGCGCGTGGGGGCATCGCCGAGGTCGGGCGTCGAGAAGTGCTTCCCGGTGGAGACGAGGGCGGAGGCGCGACGCTCGCGCACGGTCTCGATCACGATGAAGGCGATGCCGTAGACGATCAGCGCCGCCGCAATCACGAACGGGCTTCCGAGGTTGGCCTCCATCCAGTCGTCGATGGGGATGCCGATGACGGCCGCCGGGACGCAGGCGACGATCGTCTTGGCCCAGAGCGACCAGGTGTCGCGCTTCTCGCCCGCGCTCTTGCTCGGGGAGAAGGGGTTCAACCTGTGGAAGAACATCGCGCAGACGGCGAGGATCGCGCCGAGCTGGATGACGACGAGGAACATGTTCCAGAAGTCCTCGGAGACGTCCATGGTGAGGAACTGGTTGAGCAGCAGCATGTGTCCCGTCGAGGAGATGGGGAGCCACTCCGTGACGCCCTCGACGACGCCGTACACCGCGGCCTTTGCGAGCTCTATGGGGTCCATTGCCCTCCCTTTCAGCGACAGCGCTCCTATGGTCGCGCAACCGGCGGGCTCGTGGCACCCCGCCACCGAAATTCTACGCCGTTGGGCGGGTCGCCCGGCACGCTCCTCCGGTCGAAGGGAATAAGTGATGCAGCCCTCTAGACGGCCCAAAGCGGAAGGGAGTCACCATGGCCGATACCACCGTTTCCTATCAGGACCTCGGCTACGACAGGATCTTCGTCTCCCTCGACGGCTCGGACGAGCAGGACAAGGTGCTCGACCGCGCCATCGTCATGGCGGCGAACGACGAGGCGGAGCTCTACATCGGGCACGTGATCGACTCGACGGCGCTCGAGGCCGCCGGGACGTTCCCCGTGGACATCGTGCCCACCCTCGAGCAGACCTTCCGCGACTCGATCGCCGAGAAGGTCAAGGCGGCGGAGGCCATGCCGGGGATCAAGAAGGTCGAGGTGATCGTCCGCTCCGGCCGCATCCGCGAGACCCTGAAGGACGAGATGCTCGACGTCATCAAGCCTGACCTCGTGATCTGCGGCGCGCGCGGGCTCTCCTCGATCAAGTACGCCATCCTCGGCTCCATATCCACCTTCCTCACGCGCAACACGGACTGCGACACGCTCATCATCAAGTAGCGCCCACTCCAGACCTCGGGACCGGCCCCGTCGCCCCATGCGGCGGGGCCGTCGCTGTGCCCGCGATTCGAACGACTCGTGTAGGAACGGTGAGATTTGGCGTCAGACGGTAAAATGGACTCCGTTTGTTTGCACGCATCACCAATTCGAACGGTGACCGAACAGAAGGATTGCCCCAAGTGACGTCAGCCAAACAGTGGAAGGCCGGCTACCCCCTCGTCGCGGCGATCGTGGCCCTGGGCTGCGCGCTCTGCCTGGTAGTCGCCCGTCCGAGCACGGCGGCCGCAGACGACCTGAGCGATCTCAGCGCCATCCAGCAGGAGATCCAGGAGCACAACGCCGACTACAAGGAGGCGCAGGAGCAGGTTGACGAGCTCCAGGCGCAGATCGACGAGAACCAGGCCCGCATCGACGAGCTCGAGGCCGAGCTGCCGGAGGTGAGGGAGCAGGCGGCGGCGTCCATGCGCACCCTCTACAAGATGCAGCAGGGGTCCGGCGGGCTCGTGGACCTGCTCCTGTCCGCGGACACCTTCTACGACCTCCTCTCCACGGTCCAGTACCTCGACATCATCCAGGCGTCCAACACCGACGCCATCAACGAGCTTCTCGCCCTCGAGGACGAGCTCGAGCTCGCGCGCGTCAGCCTGAACTCGCAGATGCAGGAGGCCGAGGAGCGTCGCGAGGAGGCCGAGGACGCCCTCGACGAGGCCAAGGCGGCCCGTGACGAGCTCGAGGCCAAGATCGCCGCGCAGCAGGCAGCCGAGGAGGCGGCGCGCAAGGCCGCCATCGAGGCCGCCAAAAAGGAGGACGGGAAGACCTTCACCACTGAGTCGGGTGGCAGCGCCACGGTCGAGACCCCCTCGAACGACAACGGCCCCGGCTCCGTCAGCCCCGGCTCCGACAAGGACGCCTTCGTCTCCGAGTGGGCGCCGCGCATCGACGCCTACCTCGCCGGGTCCCCGCTCTCCGGCCAGGGCAAGACGTTCGCAGAGGCCGCCTTCGAGTACAACGTCGACCCGCGCTTCTCGCCCGCCATCTCCATGGTCGAGAGCACGCAGGGCCGCTACTGCTTCAAGCCGCACAACGCCTGGGGCTGGGGCAGCTCCAGCTGGAGCAGCTGGGAGGAGGCCATCTGGGCGCACGTCCAGGGCCTCTCCATCGGCTACGGCGGCCGCCTCACCGTCGCCGGCGCCAAGAAGTACTGCCCGCCCAACTGGCAGTACTGGTACTCCACGGTCGCCTCTGAGATGAGCAAGATCTAGGCCGGCCGCCGTACGGCGGGTTAAAACCAAGCTCGTCCCCGTTCTTCTCGCCCACTGGGTTAATAATTCCGGCTCGTCCCCCTCCCAGAATGCCTTCCGAGGGGGACGAGCCGGTATTTCTAACCCGATCGGCCGGTCAGAGGGGGACGAACCGGTATTTCTAACCCGAGCACCCCGCGCGCTACGCCGTGAGGTACACCATGACGATGATCAGCACGAAGCCCACGATCTCCGCGGGCGAGAAGGGCGTGGCGAGCCACACGACCGAGGCGATGGTGGCTGTGACCGGCTCGATGGTGCCGAGCAGGCTCGCCCGCATGGAGCCGGCGTCCTTCACGCCCTGCAGGTAGAGCGCGTAGGCGCCGAAGGTGCCCACCACAACGCACAGCGCGAGCACGCCGACGGCCAGCCCGTCGAGGGCGGGCATGTGCTCCCAGGGCCGGTAGACGAGCGAGAGCGCCAGCCCCGAGAACAGGAACGCCAGCCCGTTCACGGTGAAGTTGCCCCAGCGCGCCATGGGCGCGGCGGGCAGGATCGATAGGCAGGCCGCCGCGACCGCGCAGCCGAGCCCCCAGGCCAGGCCCTCCGGCGGAAGGCTGAGCTGCCCGGGGTTGCCGCCCGTGGCGACGAGGTAGGTGCCGAGAAGCGCGAGCGCGACGCCCAGCAGCTCGCGCCGACGGGGCGTCCGGCGCATCCTCAGGCACACGTACGCCAGGACGAGCACCATGCCCAGGCTCTGCATGATCGTCGCCGTGGCGGAGTTGGTCCAGTCGATCGCCTCGAGGTAGGCGACCTGGGAGAAGAGGATCGCGGCGAAGCTCACGCCCAGGATGGAGAGCAGGGCGCGCGGGCTCCGCCACACGCCGACGAGCTGCTCGCGCCCGCGCGCCGTCATCGCCGCCGCGGCGAGGAAGAGCCAGCAGGCGGTGAGCTCGCGCAGGCAGACCAGCCAGAGCGGGTCGATCGCGTAGGCGTCCATGAGCCACTTCGAGACGGTGCCGTTGAGGCCCCAGAACGTGCCTCCCACCAGCGTCGCCACGATGCCGCGGCGGATGCGCCGCCTCTGCTCGTCGTTCTTCTCGCCCACGCGCCCCCCTGTCTCGCACAACGGTCGATAGCCTACCACGGACCGCCTGCGCTATGCTCGACCTTGTGAGAATCGCGTCCAGGGAGAAGAACATGGCCGAGAAGAACTTCATCGAGCCGCGCGGCGAGCTCGCCGTGGGCACCGCCCATGCCGGGTTCGTCGTCACGTCCGTCGAGCCGATCCCCGAGCTCTCGGGCTGCGCCTACGTCATGCGCCACGAGGCCACCGGCGCCCGCGCGCTCTGGCTTGCCTGCGCGGACGTCAACAAGGCCTTCGCGATCAGCTTCAAGACGCCCCCGGCCGACGACACCGGCGTCTTCCACATCCTGGAGCACTCGGTGCTCTGCGGCTCGGACCGCTACCCGGTGAAGGAGCCCTTCGTCAACCTGCTCAAGACGAGCATGCAGACGTTCCTGAACGCCATGACGTTCCCCGACAAGACCATGTACCCCGTGGCCTCCACCAACACCGCCGACCTCGAGAACCTCATGGGCGTCTACCTGGACGCCGTGCTGCACCCCGCGATCTGGCACCGCCCGCGCATCTTCGAGCAGGAGGGCTGGCACCTGGAGGCCGACGAGGACGGGGCGCTCAGCTACAACGGCGTGGTCCTAAACGAGATGAAGGGCGCGCTCTCCGACCCAGACGACGTGCTCTACCAGGCCCTCACGCGCGCGCTCTTCCCGGACACCTGCTACCGCCACGAGTCGGGCGGCAACCCGCGCGCCATCCCCACCCTCACCTACGAGGCGTTCCTCGACAATCACGCGCGTCACTACGCGCCGTCCAACGCCTACGTCTTCCTCTACGGCGACCTGGACGTGGACCGCGAGCTCGCCCTCGTGGACGAGGCGCTGCGCGGCGCGGCCGAGCGCGGTGCGGGCGCGCCCAACCCGCTCGCACTCCAGGCGCCCGTGCACCCCGAGCGCACGGAGGTGCGCATGGCGACGGCGCCGGGCAACGCCGAGATCGGCCTCTCGTACGTGATCGGGACCGCCGCCGACCGCACCCGCGTGCTGGCCGCGGACGTCCTGCTCGACGCCCTCTGCGGGTCCAACGAGTCCCCCCTCAAGCGGCGCGTCCTGGACGCGGGCCTCGCCGACGACTTCTCCGCCATGCTGGTCGACGGCGTCCTGCAGCCGCAGGTCATGTTCACGCTCAAGGGGCTGCGCGAGGGCGCGGGCGAGAGGTTCCGCGCGCTCGTGGAGTCCACCTGCGCCGAGCTCGCCGAGGGCGGCATCCCCCGCGACAAGCTCGAGGCGTCGCTCGCCCAGGCGGAGTTCAACCTGCGCGAGGGCGACTGGGGCGGCTACCCCGACGGCGTGGCGCTCGCCATCCAGTCGATGTCGAGCTGGCTCTACGACGACGGACGCCCGGTCGACTACCTCCGCTACGAGGACGCGCTCGCCGAGCTCAAGCGCGGCCTTGACGAGGGGCTCTTCGAGCGGCTGCTGCGCGAGGTGGTCTGCGAGAGCGCCCACTGCGCCGAGGTCGAACTCGTGCCCGTGGCCGGGGGCGACGCCGACGAGGAGGCCGCCGAGCTCGCCCGCCTGCGCGAGGGCATGGACGAGAAGGACCTCGAGGCCGTGCGCGCCGAGGTCGACGCCCTGCGCGCGGAGCAGGAGGCGCCCGACACGCCGGAGGCGCTCGCGACGCTGCCGGTGCTCAGGGTCTCCGACATCGGGCCGGCGCCGGCCGAGCCGGCCCCCGTGGACGCGGAGGCTCCCCTGCCCTGCGTGGGTCATGAGCTCGACACCCACGGGATCGACTACGTCTACCACTACTTCGACCTGCGCTGCCTCGAGTTCGACGACCTTCCCTACGCCGGGCTGCTCTCCGACCTGCTCGGCCGCCTGGCCACGACCCGTCGCAGCGCCTCCGAGCTGGACACCCTCGTGGAGACGAACCTCGGCGGGCTCGACTTCTTCGTCGAGACCTACACGCGCGACGACGACCTCTCCTTCGCCGCCCCCACGCTCGTGGTGGGCGCCTCGGCGCTCGCCGAGAAGGCCGACGCGCTCTGCGACCTCCCGCACGAGGTCTGGGGCGAGACGGACTTCACCGACCTCGCCCGCGTCCGCGACATCCTGACGCAGCGCCGCGTCGCGCTCGAGCAGTACTACGTGAGCTCGGGCCACTCGGCGGCGCTCGGCCGCACGAGCACGTACTTCTCGGCCGCCGCGCGCGCCTCGGGCGCCATGGGCGGCGTCGACTACTACCTCTTCCTGCGCGAGCTGCTTGAGCACTGGGACGAGCGCTCCGGCGGGCTGACGGGTCGCCTCTCCTCGCTGTGCGCACGCATCTTCACCGCGGGGAACGTCACCGTGAGCTTCACGGGCCCCGCGTCCGAGCGCGCCCGGTTCTGGGAGCGCGGGGGCACGCTCGCCCTCCCGGCAGCCGACGTCGCCCAGCGCCTCGTCATCCCGGCACGCGGTGCGCGGCGCGAGGCCTTCGTCATCCCCTCCGACGTCGCCTACGTCGCACAGGGCTTTGGCCCCTCCGCGGCGGACGCCGGGACCGTCGGCGCCTGGCAGGTCGCCACGCGCGCCCTCTCCTTTGACTACCTCTGGAACGAGGTGCGCGTGAAGGGCGGTGCCTACGGCGTGGGCTTCAAGCGCTCGACCGAGGGGCTCCGGCAGTTCTGGTCGTACCGCGACCCGTCCGTCGACGCGACGCTCGCGCGCTACGACGCCGCGGCGGCGTGGCTGGCCGACTGGGACGGCACCCCGGCGGAGCTGGACGGCTACATCGTTGCCACGGTCGCGTCCCACGATGCGCCCGTGAAGCCCCGGCAGCTCGCCCGGCGCCAGGACGTGGCCCGATTCTGCGCCCGCCCCGCGGGCTGGCGCGACGAGGTGCGCGCCCAGGAGCTCTCCGTCACGGCCGACGACGTGCGCGCCCTCGCCGCGGCGCTCGCCGACGAGGGGGCGGCGCGGGGCGTCTGCGTCTTCGGCGGCCGCGGCGCCGTCGAGGCCTGCGGCGTCGACTTCGACTCGGTGACCGAGCTCAGCTAGCAGGCCGTCCCGGAATCGCCGGGGTTCTCGGGTTCGTCGCCCTTCTCGTCCCGGAATCGCCGGAGTTCCCGTGCCCGCCGCTCTTCTCATCCAAGAATCCGGGAGGTTCCCCGGACCGGGGCCGCGCCGACGGGGGAAGGTCGCCGATTCCCGGACAGAGGCGCGCCCGAGGGCGAGAAGGTCGCCGATTCCGGGACGCAACGACCGCGGCGGAGGGGAACGTCGCCGAATCCGGGACGGCAGCCCGCCCGCAGGCGGGAACCCCGGCGATTCCCAGACGCAACCGACCCGCCCCTAGACGAGCAGGTCCTCCACGGCGAGCTTGGGCACATGGTGCACGCCGTCGGCGTCGCGCCAGTAGGTGATGCCGCGCTCGGTGGTGGCGGGTTCGAGGACCACCCGCTCGTCGGGCGCGGGATAGCCGAGCGCGCAGAGGACGAGCGGCTCGAGGCCCTTCTCAGCGAGGCCGAGGGCCGGACCGAGCTCGGCGTCGAAGCTCGCGACCATGCAGCCCACGAGCCCGGCGGCCCGCGCGGCGAGCATGACGGTCTGGGCGGCGATCCCCGCGTCCTGGTTGACCATGGCGTTCGCGCGGGCGCCCTCGGGGCCGGCTATGGTCACGTAGCCCGTGGGCCGCTCGCCCTCGGCCGGGCCGTCCCAGTCCTTGAGCAGGGCCGCCCAGCGGTGGTGGGACTCGACCAGCAGGGCCTCGGGTCCGACGCTCAGGTGGAAGCGGAGTCGCTGCCGGTTGTTGGCCGAGGGCGCCACCCGGGCGGCCCCCACGAGCGCCTCGAGCTGCTCGCGCGTGACGGGCCGCGCCTCGTCGAAGCGGCGATACGTCCGCGAGGCGGCGACGAGCTCGACGAACTCCCTCTGGTCCATGGCTTCCCCCCTACACTCCGGCGGCATCGATGGCCGCGACGACCTCGCGAAGCTGCGCGGGCGGCAGCACGAGCGCCATGCGCACGTAGCCCTCGCCCGACGGCCCGAAGCTCGACCCCGGCGTCACGATGACGCCGGCGCGCTCCATGAGCTCGAGCGCGAAGGCGGCCGAGTCCGTGCGGCCGCCCGGGATGCGCGCCCACACGAACATGGACCCGTGCGCGTTGGGCCGCTCCCAGCCGATCTCCTCGAGCCCGTCGCAGAGGGCATCGCGGCGCTCCTGGTAGAGCCTGCGCTGGCGCTCGACCTGGTCGCGCGGGCCGGTGAGCGCCGCGATGGCGACGTCCTGCTCGGGGTAGAACATGCCGAAGTCGATCTGGCCGCGCAGCTTTCGCGCAGCGGCCACCACGTCCGGCCGGCCCACGAGGAAGGACAGGCGCGCGCCCGTCACGTTGAAGGACTTGGAGAGCGAGAGGAACTCGACGCCCACGTCGAGCGCCCCGGGGTACGAGAGGAACGAGCCGCCCGCAGGCCCGTCGAAGACGATGTCGGAGTAGGCGTTGTCGTGGATGACGATGAGGTCGTGCTCGCGCGCGAAGGCGATGACCTCCTCGTAGACCTCCGGCGTCCCCACCGACCCCACGGGGTTGGCGGGAAGCGAGACGATCAGGTACCTCGCGGCGTCGGCCACCTCGTCGCTCACGTCCGCGAGATGCGGCAGGAAGCCGTGCTCGGCAGTGAGGCGGTAGTAGTGGGGGCGGGCGCCGGCGAGCAGCGTCGCGTTCTGGAAGACGGGGTAGCACGGGTCGGGCACGAGCGCCACGTCGCCCGGGTCGCAGAGCGCCGAGCACACGTGGACGAGGCCCTCCTGGGTGCCACGGCAGCTCATCACCATGTCGCGCGTGATCCCCGCGACGCCGTAGCGGCTCTCGTAGTAGGCGCAGACGGCGTCGAGGAGCTCGTCCTTGTCGTGGAGCGAGTACTTCCAGTTGCCCGGGTCCGCGGCGCTCGCGCGCAGGGCCTCGATGACGTGCGCCGGCGGCTCGAAGTCGGGCGTCCCCACCGAGAGGTCAAAGACCCTGCGCCCCGCCGCCTCCAGCTCGCGCCGACGTGCGTTGAGCACCGCGAACACCTCGTCGCCGAACAGGTCCAGCCGCTTCGAGAACTCCATCTCACCCTCCCGTCGTCCTTCTCGCTCCCACTGTAGCCCAACGGGGCGCCTCCCCCGGCGCGCCGCTCGCGGACGTTTCAGAGCGTTCACGGATGACTCCTCCATAGGTTAAAGAAATGCTTTTTCCAGACGCATTTTCCTCACCTGCGCGGATATGACTTATCGACAGCATTGAGCAGGTTCTCAACAATATGTTGTGTCTTTTCACGGCCTCAACCACAACTCGTTGTGGCATAGTAGTCTCTGCACGCAAAAAAGCACCCGCCGCGGACCGCGGCGAGCACCACGAGGAGAGGTCGACATGAAGATTATCAAGCGCAACGGCTCAGAGGTCGCCTTCGACATCTCGAAGATCGAGAACGCCATCCGCGCGGCCAACGCCGAGGTGCCCGCCAGCGAGCGCCTCACCGAGCGCGAGATCAAGTTCGCCTCCCTCAACGTCACCGACGAGTGCATGGAGGCCGGCCACACCGTCACCGTCGAGGAGGTCCAGGACCTCGTCGAGGACCAGCTCATGGGCCTGCACCACTTCGAGGTCGCCCGCAAGTACATCATCTACCGCTACGTGCAGAACCAGAAGCGCCACAAGAACACGACCGACGACAAGATCCTCGCCCTCATCGAGTGCAACAACGAGGAGGTCAAGCAGGAGAACTCCAACAAGAACCCCACGGTCGTCTCCGTCCAGCGCGACTACATGGCCGGCGAGGTCTCCAAGGACCTCACGATGCGCGAGCTGCTCCCCGCCGAGGTCGTGGAGGCCCACAACGAGGGCATCATCCACTTCCACGACTCGGACTACTTCGCCCAGCACATGCACAACTGCGACCTCGTGAACCTCGAGGACATGCTGCAGAACGGCACGGTGATCTCCGGCACGCTCATCGAGCGCCCGCACAGCTTCTCCACCGCCTGCAACATCGCCACGCAGATCATCGCCCAGGTGGCCTCCTGCCAGTACGGCGGCCAGTCCATCTCGCTCACGCACCTCGCGCCGTTCGTCGACGTCTCGCGCCAGAAGATCCGCCGTCAGGTGGAGGCCGAGATGGAGGCCATCGACGCCCACCCCGGCGAGGAGAAGATCTCCGAGATCGTCGAGAAGCGCGTCCGCGAGGAGATCGCCCGCGGCGTCCAGACCATCCAGTACCAGGTCGTCACCCTCATGACCACCAACGGCCAGGCGCCGTTCATCACGGTCTTCATGTACCTCAACGAGGCCAAGAACGAGCGCGAGAAGGCCGACCTGGCCATGTGCATCGAGGAGATGCTCAAGCAGCGCTACGAGGGCGTCAAGAACGAGGAGGGCGTCTGGATTACGCCCGCCTTCCCGAAGCTCATCTACGTGCTCGAGGAGGACAACGTCCGCGAGGGCACCCCGTACTTCTACCTCACCAAGCTCGCGGCCAAGTGCACGGCCAAGCGCATGGTGCCGGACTACATCTCCGAGAAGAAGATGAAGGAGTACAAGCTCTCCAAGGGCGAGACCGAGGGCAACGGCGACTGCTACACCTGCATGGGCTGCCGCTCCTTCCTCACCCCGGACCGCTCGGGCAACGGCTTTGACAACGTGGCCAACGCCGGCAACTGGGAGCCCGGCAAGCCCAAGTACTACGGCCGCTTCAACCAGGGCGTCGTGACCATCAACCTCGTGGACGTGGCGCTCTCCGCCCACCACGACATGGACGAGTTCTGGAAGATCTTCGACGAGCGCCTGGAGCTCTGCCACCGCGCCCTGCGCTGCCGCCACGAGCGCCTGCTCGGCACCACCTCGGACGCCGCGCCGATCCTGTGGCAGTACGGCGCCCTCGCGCGCCTCAAGAAGGGCGAGAAGATCGACAAGCTGCTCTACGGCGGCTACTCCACGATCTCGCTCGGCTACGCGGGCCTCTACGAGTGCGTCAAGGCCATGACCGGCCACAGCCACACCGACGAGGAGGCCACGCCGTTCGCGCTCGCCGTCATGCAGCGCATGAACGACAAGTGCGCCGAGTGGAAGGCCGCGGAGAACATCGACTACTCGCTCTACGGCACGCCGCTCGAGTCCACCACCTACAAGTTCGCCAAGTGCCTCCAGCGCCGCTTTGGCATCATCCCGGGCATCACGGACAAGGGCTACATCACCAACAGCTACCACGTCCACGTGACCGAGGAGATCGACGCCTTCACCAAGCTGCGCTTCGAGTCCGAGTTCCAGCGCCTCTCCCCCGGCGGGGCCATCTCCTACGTGGAGGTGCCGGACATGCAGGACAACCTCGAGGCCGTCATCTCCGTCATGCAGTACATCTACGACCACATCATGTACGCCGAGCTCAACACCAAGAGCGACTACTGCCAGGTGTGCGGCTACGACGGTGAGATCCAGATTGTCGAGGACGACGGCAAGCTCGTCTGGGAGTGCCCGCACTGCGGGAACCGCGACCAGTCCAAGATGAACGTCGCGCGCCGCACCTGCGGCTACATCGGCACCCAGTTCTGGAACCAGGGCCGCACCGAGGAGATCAAGGACCGCGTGCTGCACCTGTAACGGCTTCGGCGCGGACCCCAGGCGATGAGGTCCGGCGCTCAGACAGCTTGCCGCACAGAACGCTGCAAGAACTCGCGGCGGACCTCATCGCCTGGGGTCCGCCGCGAGTCGTCTCGGGGTGCGGCACGCGGGCCCGGGCCCCGGTGTCGTCCCTGCGGTTCGCCTGGAGGACGCAGGGGCGGGGTTTTCTGGTAAGGGGCGATTTTGCGTGGTGAGGATGGGGTGCGCGGACAGAAAAGTCTGGGGTTGCGTCCGTTGAGGCGCGGTTTGGACGGATAATTACGATTGCGCGTTCTTCTCGGCATGCAAAGGCGAGGAAAACCGGTAACTTTCGATTCTGCGTTTTAGGACACGGGGCGGACAATGAACTACGCGAACATCAAGTACTGCGACATCGCCAACGGGCCGGGCGTGCGCACCACGCTCTTCGTCTCCGGGTGCCGCCTGCACTGCCCCAACTGCTTCAACGAGGAGGCGTGGGACTTCGAGGCGGGCGAGCCCTTCACCGACGAGGTCGCCGAGAAGATCATGGACTCGATGGACGTCCCCTACGTGACCGGGCTCACCATCCTCGGCGGCGAGCCGATGGAGCCGGAGAACCAGCAGGGGCTCGTCGGGTTTCTCGAGGCCGTGCGCGAGCGCTTCGGGGAGACGAAGTCGATCTGGCTCTTCTCGGGCCACACGTGGGACCAGCTCGCCCCCGGCGGCGCCTGGAACCTAGGCGACGTCACGGACCGGCTGCTGGACACGCTCGACGTGCTCGTGGACGGTCCCTTCGTCCAGGACCTCCACGACATAACGCTGCGCTTCCGCGGCTCCTCCAACCAGCGCCTCATCGACGTGCGCGCCACGCTCGAGGCGCCGGGCGACGACGTCGTCTGGTGGGAGGACGAGCCGATCTTCTCAACGCACACCATGGAGTAGCCGCGACAAAAGCGCGCGTCTCCGTCACGTTCTCGCCCCTGCCCACCCGCCGTCGGCGCGGCGGGGCGCCGCTCGCGGCCCCCAGGCTGCCGCACGCGAACTTCTCGCCGCACGGAGCCGGCCGAGACCGGCCTCTGACCTCGGACCGCAGCGAGCCGAAAGCCAGCCGTCAGCGCACTGGAAGCCCGTCCTGATAGCCTTCTCCCTCACACCACGTCGAAGGAGGAGCGCATGACCAGAGCAAAGACCGTAGGCGACGTCCTCGACCGGGCGCGCGCACCCTACTCTCACATGAGCGACCGGGACGCCCGCCTCTTCTACTCGACCATGAACGCGCTGCTCGTCTACACCAACGAGCGGCTCCACGTGGTCGCGCCCGAGCGGCTGCGCGAGCGCCCGGGCGCGCCCTGCATGCTCTACGAGAACGGCGGACAGGTCTCCGAGGCACTCTGGAGGAACCGCTCGCTCGTCGACGACTTCGTCCGAGACAACCCGCTCGACCTCTCGCCGCGGCAGCTCGAGATCGCCCGGCCGTGGCGCCACGCCCTGCGGGACATGTTCACCTGCGTGGACGCCAACGCCGACCGCGCCGTCTACATGAACCAGGACCGTCTCTTCGTGGTGGGCGCGTCGCAGGACCCCGCCGACGCGCACGTCCACCACATCCCGTCGCTCATGCTCCTCACGCTGCTGCCCTTCAGGGGCGGCATCCTGACGGACGGGAAGACCCTGCACCTCTCCCAGGAGCCCCAGCCCTGGGCCGTCCCCTACATAGCCGAGCAGCTGGCCGAGCTCGCGTCGAGGCGACCCGTCGCGACGGCGGCGCAGCTCCTCGCCTACACGCGCGGCATACCCGACGACGAGAACCGCGTCACCGAGCGGTTCCAGCGCGACATCGACCGCAGCTTCGCCAGCGGGGCGCTCGCGTAGCGGGCACGGGCGGTACGTCAGAAGACGTGGTCCTCCAGGCGCCCGAAGGCCTCCTGCACGCGGGAGAGCGGAAGCGCGAGGTTCATGCGCAGGTGGCAGGGGCCGTGGAAGGCGCGGCCATCCTGCCAGTACACGCCCACGCGATGACCGGCGCGCAGCAGCTCGTCGATGGTGCGCCCGTTCCTCTCGCACCACTGCGAGCAGTCCAGGAAGAGCATGTAGGTGCCCTGCGGGCGGAAGACGCTCACGCCGGGGAGACGACGCTCGACGAAGTCGCAGGCCCAGTCGACGTTGCCGGCGATGACCTGGTTGAGTTCGTCCGCCCAGGCGCGCCCCTCATCCGAGTACGCGCCGACGAGCGCATGCTGCGAGAGCACGTTCATGCTGTTGTAGTGCGTCTTCTTTCCGCGCGTGGTCACACGGTCGCGCAGGTAGTCACTGTAGATGACGTGATAGCTGCCGATGAGCCCCGCGAGGTTGAAGGTCTTGCTCGGAGCGTAGAGTGCCACCGTGCGCATGCGCGCGTCCTCGGAGACGGTCTGCGTGGGGATGTGCGTGACGCCGGGGCGCACGATGTCGGACCAGATCTCGTCGGAGACGACGACGCAGTCGTAGGTGCGGTAGAGCTCCATGGCGCGCTCGATCTCCCAGCGCTCCCACACGCGGCCGCAGGGGTTGTGCGGCGAGCAGAAGATGGCCACGTGGATGTGCTCGTCCGCAAGGCGGCGCTCCATGTCCTCGTAGTCCATGCGCCAGACGCCCGCCTCGTCGCGCACGAGCGGAGAGTGGACGATGCGGAAGCCGTTGTCCTCGAGGCAGTGCGTGAAGCCCACGTAGGTGGGGCTGTGCACGAGGACGGGGTCGCCCGGTGCGGCGAAGGCATGCAGGGTGGAGACCACGCCGCCGAGCACGCCGTTCTCGTAGCCGATGTGACGCGGCTCGAGGTCGGCCACGCCCTTGCGGTCGCGATGCCAGTCGATGACGGCCTGGTAGTAGGCCTCGCTCGGCTTGAAGTAGCCGAAGGTGGGATACTGCAGGCGCTCCTGGATGGCCCGCGTGATCGAGGGGGCGACGGGGAAGCTCATGTCCGCGACCCACATGGGGATGGGGTCGAAGCCCGCGTCCGGCGCCGGGTAGCCCGAGCCCGGGGCGCCGACGGCATCAAGCGCGAGCGCGTCGTGGCCCGCACGGTCGAGGATCGTGGTGAAGTCGTAGGTCATGGGCGTCCCTTCGACGGGCGGCCGCCACGGAGGGGAACGGCGGCCGGCAACCAACGCAAAACGGTCGTTCGTGCAACATTCTGCCCCTCTGGAAACCAAAACCGCCTCTCGTGCGACACCAATTTCCCCCGAGGGACCTCGATGGTTCCATATTTGTTGCGCTTTCCTGCGGAAACGCTCAGCCGGAACGGTCATGGGTCCCAAAACAGGTCCCAAAGGCGATGCACGAAAGCCTGTTTTGGTCTGGCAGCAGAAGAAATGTCGCACGAGCGACGGTTTTGCTGTCGAAGGGCGAGAGGGGCCGAGGGGGCCGGCGGCAGCCTGAGCGCCGGACCCCCTCGGCCCCTCACTTTGCGTCGTCTCGCCTAGCCCAGGGCCTCCACGATCTTGTCGCCCATCGCGGCGGTGCCGAGGACCTTCTCGGCCGGCGTGCTCTCGTCGGCGATGTCCCCGGTGCGCCAGCCCTCGTCGAGCACGCGCGTGACCGCGGCTGCCAGCTCGTCGGCTGCGTCGTCCATGCCGAAGCTGTAGCGCAGCATGAGCTCCACCGAGAGGATCTGCGCGATCGGGTTGGCGATGCCCTGGCCGGCGATGTCCGGCGCGGAGCCGTGGCTCGGCTCGTAGAGGGCCGTGCCGTCGCCTAGGCTCGCGGAGGCGAGCATGCCGAGCGAGCCCGTGAGCATGGAGGCCTCGTCGGAGAGGATGTCGCCGAAGGTGTTCTCGGTCACGAGCACGTCGAACTGCGCTGGGTTGGCGATGAGCTGCATCGCCGCGTTGTCCACGTACATGTCCTCGAGGCGCACGTCGGGGTACTCGGCGGCGATGTTGTGCGCGACCTCGCGCCACATGCGGGAGGTGTCGAGCACGTTGGCCTTGTCCACGGAGTGCACCACGCCCCTGCGGCGGCGCGCCGCGTCGAAGGCCCAGCGCACTACGCGGTCGACCTCGTACTCGGAGTACTCCAGGATGTCCCGGGCGTACTCGCCGCGGGTGCCGCCCACGCCGGCGCCCTCGACGCCCATCGTGCGCTCGTGGCCGCCAAAGTAGAGGCCGCCCGTGAGCTCGCGGACGATGATCAGGTCGACGCCCGTGAGCACCTCGCGCTTGAGCGTGGAGGCGTCGATCAGCGCGTCGAACATGCGCACCGGGCGCAGGTTGAGGTAGAGGCCCAGCTCCTTGCGGATGGCGAGAAGCCCCTGCTCGGGACGGACGGCGCCCATGCGCGTGTCGGTCCACTTGGGACCGCCCACCGCAGCGAGAAGGACGGCTTCAGAGGCCTTCGCCGCCTCGAGCGTCTCGGGCGGGAGCGCCGAGACGGGGCCGCCGGCGGCCTCGGTGGCGTCGATCGCCGCGCCGCCAATCAGGTGGTCCTCGCAGACGAACTCGACGTCGTACTTCTCGCCCAGCGCCGCGAGGACCTTCTTGCCCTCGGCGATGATCTCGGGGCCGATGCCGTCACCCGGCAGCGTGCAGACGCGATAGGTCGTAGAAGCCATGGTTAGTTACCGCCCTTCTCGGCCATCACGCGCTTGGTGCGCGCCACGAGGCCGCCATCGTTGATGATCTCCTGGATGAACGGCGGGAACGGCTGCGCGTGGAAGACGGCACCCGTGGTCTCGTCGGTGATGGTGCCGGTGTCGGCGTCAACGGAGACGACGTCGCCCTCGGAGATGGCGTCGACGGCCTCCGGGCACTCGAGGATGGGCAGGCCCATGTTGATCGAGTTGCGGTAGAAGATGCGCGCGAAGCTCTTGGCGATCACGCAGGAGACGCCGGCGGCCTTGATGGCCACGGGCGCGTGCTCGCGCGAGGAGCCGCAGCCGAAGTTCTCCTCGGCGACGACGATGTCGCCGGGCCTCACGCGGGAGACGAAGGTGGCGTCCAGATCCTCGAGGCAGTGCTTGGCTAGCTCGGCCGGGTCCGAGGTGTTGAGGTAGCGGGCCGGGATGATGACGTCGGTGTCGATGTCGCGCCCGTAGCGGAAGACGGTTCCCTTGAACTGCATGGCTGTCCTTTCTGACTACAGGTCCGACGGCAGGGCGATGTGGCCGGCCACGGCGGAGGCGGCCGCGACGGCAGGGCTCGCCAGGTAGACCTCGGACGTGGGGTCGCCCATGCGACCGACGAAGTTGCGGTTGGTGGTGGAGACGCACCTCTCGCCGGCGGCGAGGATGCCCATGTAGCCGCCGAGGCACGGGCCGCAGGTGGGCGTGGAGACCACGCAGTGGGCGTCGATGAAGACGTCCATCAGGCCCTCGTGGACGCACTGGAGCCAGACGGCCTGGGTCGCGGGGATCACGATGCAGCGCACGCCGTCGGCGACGGTGCGGCCGCGCAGGACCTCGGCCGCGGCGCGCATGTCCTCGATGCGGCCGTTGGTGCAGCTGCCGATGACGGCCTGGTCGATCTTGATGTGGCGGCTCTCGGAGACCGGGTGGGTGTTGGAGGGCAGGTGCGGCCAGGAGACGCAGGGCACGATGTCCGCCGCGTCGATGTGGATGACCTGCTTGTAGGTGGCGTCGGCGTCCGGATGGTACTCGACGAAGGGACGGCTCGCTCGGGCGCGCACGTACTCGCGGCACTTCTCGTCCACCTCGAAGAGGCCGGCCTTGCCGCCCGCCTCGATGGCCATGTTGGCGATCGTGAGGCGCCCCTCGACGGAGAGGTCCTCGATCGTGGAGCCCGCGAACTCCATCGCGCAGTAGAGCGCGCCGTCCACGCCGATCTTGCCGATCACGTGGAGGATGACGTCCTTGGCGCTCGCGCCCTCGGGGAGCTCGCCGTCGACGACGATGCGGATGGTCTCGGGCACCTTGAACCAGGCGCGGCCGGTGGCCATGCCCACGCCGGCGTCGGTGGAGCCCACACCGGTGGAGAAGGCGCCGATGCCGCCGTAGGTGCAGGTGTGGGAGTCCGCGCCGATCATGAGGTCGCCGGGGACCACGACGCCGCGCTCGGGGAGCAGCGCGTGCTCGATGCCCATGCAGCCCTGCTCGTAGTAGTGCGTGATCTGGTGCTCGTGGGCGAAGTCGCGCGTGACCTTGGTCTGCTCGGCGCTCTTGATGTCCTTGTTGGGCGCGTAGTGGTCGGGCACGAGGCAGATCTTGTCCTTGTCGAAGACGCCGGCGCCGATCTCGCGCACGGTCTTGATGGCGATGGGGGCCGTGATGTCGTTGGCGAGCACGAGGTCGAGGTCGCACTCGACGAGCTGGCCGGGAACGACCTCATCGAGGCCCGCGTGGGCGGCGAGGATCTTCTCGGCCATGGTCATGGGACGTGCCATGTCTCTCCTTCCGTGGGGCTGGCGCGCTCCCGGGTTTCTCCCCAGCTCACTTCGCTTCGCTCAGAAGTCGCCGGGCGAGAAACCCGGCGGCGCGCCAGCGGCAGGTCGATACGGGACTACTTACCCTCCTTGGAGCGAGCGGTCTGGATCATGCGGTTGATGGCGTTCACGTAGGCCTTGGCGCTGGAGACGATGATGTCGTTGTCGGCGCCGCGACCGGTGTAGACCTTACCGTCCTCGGCCGTGATGCGGACCGTGACCTCGCCGATGGCGTCGATGCCGCGGGTGATGGCCTTGACGGAGAACTCCGCGAGGTCGCCGTGGACCGCCACGACCTTGTCGATCGCCTGGTAGGCGGCGTCGACGGGGCCGGTGCCGGTGGCGGCGACCACGTGGCGCACGCCCAGCTCGTCGGTAATTGTGGCCGTGGCCGTGGGGATCAGCGGGTCGCCGCAGGAGACCTGCAGCGCCTCGAGCGTGTAGACGGCCGCGACGTCGCGCTGGCGCTCCTGGACCATAGACTCGAGGTCCTCGTCGTAGACCTCCTTCTTCTGGTCCGCGATCTCGAGGAAGCGCTGGTAGACCTCGTCGAACTCGGCGTCCTCGAAGGTATAGCCCAGCTCGGCCAGGCGGTGGCGCAGCGCGGCGTGGCCGGAGCGGGCCGAGAGGATGATCTCGGAGCCGGCCGCGCCCACGTCGGCGGGGTCGATGATCTCGTAGGTGTTGCGGGCCTTGAGGACGCCGTCCTGGTGGATACCCGAGGAGTGAGCGAAGGCGTTGGCGCCGACGATGGCCTTGTTGGCCTGGACGCTCATGCCCGTGATGCGGGAGACGAGGTGGCTCGCGCGGGTGAGCTCGGTGGTCACGATGTCGGTGTGGGCGTCCAGCTCCTCGCCGTGCATCTTGATGGCCATGACGACCTCCTCGAGCGCGGTGTTGCCGGCGCGCTCGCCCAGGCCATTGATCGTGCACTCGATCTGGCGGGCGCCGTTCTTGACGCCCTGGAGGGCGAGCGCCGTGGCCATGCCGAGATCGTTGTGGGTGTGCACGGAGATGATGACGTCCTCGATGCCGATGACGTTGTCCGCGAGGCCCTTGATGCGCCGGCCGAAGTCCTCCGGCAGCTGGTAGCCCGTGGTGTCGGGGATGTTCACGACGGTGGCGCCGGCCTTCACGACGGCCTGGATCACGCGCTCGAGGAACGCCTGGTCGGCGCGGCCGGCGTCCTCGGCGTAGAACTCGACGTCCTCGACGTACTTCTTGGCGTACTCCACGCAGTGGATAGCGCGCTCGACGCACTCGTCCTCGGTGATGCGCAGCTTGTCACGCAGGTGGGAGGGCGACACGCCGATGCCGGTGTGGATGCGCGGGCGCTTGGCCGTGACCAGCGCCTCGGCCGCGCGGTCGATGTCCTTCTCGACGGCGCGCGTGAGGCCGCAGACCACGCAGTCGTCGCCGGCGATGCGGCCGATCTCCTGCACGGAGCGGAAGTCGCCCGGGGAGGAGATGGGGAAGCCCGCCTCGATGACGTCGACGCCCATGCGGATGAGCTGCTGGGCGATGACGAGCTTCTCCTCGGTGTTCATGGACGCGCCGGGGCTCTGCTCGCCGTCGCGCAGGGTGGTGTCAAAGATGTGGATCTTCCTGGTCATGCGGGTGCCTTTCTCGTTGGCCTTCACGGGAGTCTGCTTGCTCAGAAAAAACGCCTCGCCCGCGAGGGGCAAGGCTCATGCGCGCGCCAGGTGAGCGGGACCCTAGCGCGCGCCGGGTAGCGAGAGCAGATTGAGGGCGAGAAGGGCCAGAGCGTGCCGAGAAATGAAAGCGTCAGCTGCGGCGCGACGATCCATGCCCTACCCCCTCGTGATCAGGCGCGCCCCCGACGGGCGCGATAGTGAGGAGTTTCCCACAGTCGTTGCCGCGTGCGGGAAAAGGTTTTGCAGCTGAAACAAACGGTGCCGCGGGCGGCGGGGTGACGTTCTTCTCGCCGGGCGCGCTCCTTGCCTCTCCCCGGCCCCACCATTCCGGTGTGTACGAAGTTGAAATGTTGATTTACAAGTTAACAAGCGTTTTAGCTGCGGTTTTGCAAAAAACGGACGAGTATCATATTTTCAACTTTGTACATACCCGGATAGGGGCGATAAAGAGACGGGCCGAGGGCCGAGAAGGACTCGCTCACTCCCAGGCGGCGCGGCCCATCGTGCGGAAGCGCTCGATCATCTCGCCGGTGAGGCTCGCGCGGTCGTTCGTGCGCTCGAGGGGGATCTCGTCGCGGGTGAACCAGCGGGCCTCCTTGAGCTCGAAACGGTCGACCGTGATGGCAGGGTCGCCGTCGACCTCGCACCAGAAGCCCACGAGCAGCGTGTCCGTGAAGCCCCAGGGCTGGCTCTTGTAGAAGCGCAGGTTCTTGACAGAGAGGCCCACCTCCTCCATGACCTCGCGGCGCACGGTGTCCTCGAGCGGCTCGCCGATCTCGGTGAAGCCGGCCACGAGCGCCCAGAGCGCGGTGGTGCGGCCCGCGTAGCGCGTGAGCACGATCGCGTCGTCCGTGGGGTCGTCGGCCAGGCGGGTGACGGCGCAGATGATGCCCGGGCAGATCTTGGGGTAGACGATGTGCGCGCACTCCGGGCACACGATCTCGCGGCTCGAGGGGGCGATCTCGGTGGCGTGGCCGCAGCGCCCGCAGAAGCGGTTGTCCTGGTACCAGCGGCTGAGCTGGGAGGCCGTTGCCGCGGCAAAGAGCAGGTGCTGCGGCTCCGCGCGACGCAGCCAGTTCACCGACTCGTAGCCAAAGCCCGCAGGCGCGGCAAGGTCCTCGTCGAAGGCCAGGAAGAAGCGGTCCTCGCCGAGCGAGAAGAGATAGGTCGCCTTTGCCGGGGCGCTCGGGTAGTCCCCCAGGCGCGGCAGCTCGACGACCTCGCCGGAGTCGCCGGCGTCCGCGTCCGAGCCACCCACGTGCGTCACGCGCGCGAGGCACTTGCCGTCGCGGAAGTGCAGCACGTAGTCCTTCTCGCCCGCCTGATGCGGCTCGAAGTGATTGTCGTAGCGATGCTCGTCGCCGAACTCCTGGATCATGCGCACCCCTTCCCTCGTTCGCTTGCCATACTACGTCCCCGCGCGCCGTCCGGAGGACTCGCAGCGAGAAAAACGTTGGTGTGTATCGGTCTGGCCACTATAAACCGGTACACGGGGGCGCTTCTCGGCGTCGCGGCCGAGACGAGCCTACTTGCCGCGGCCCATCCGCGCGCCGAGCTCGCTCACCAGCACGGCCACGAAGATCGTGCCGAAGCCGATCGCGATCCTCAACGTGACGAGCTCATGGTAGAAGACCACGCTCGCCACCACGGCAAAGACGCTCTCCAGCGAGAGCAGAAGCGACGCCTGTGCGGGCGGCACGTGCGCCTGGCCCAGGTTCTGGAACACCATGCACACGCAGGACGAGAGCAGCACGAGGTAGCCAAGCGAGAACCACGTGTCCGCCGAGGCAAAGACCTCCGGCGCCGGCGGCCGCTCCGTGACGACGGCCACGCCGAGCGCGAGCACCGCGCTCACCGCGAGCTGCACCACCGTGAGCGTCATGACGTCGTGCGCGGACGAGAAGCGCGCCACGAGCACGATGTGCACGGCAAAGAGCACGGCCGCCACGAGCGTGAGCCAGTCGCCGCCGCTCATGATCAGGGAGAGGTCGTCGCCGAGGGCCACCAGGCCCACGCCCACGATGGCGAGAAGGGCCGCGACCACGTTGTTGCGCCCGGGCCGCTGCCGCGCGACGAGCCAGTTGATGAACGGCGTCATCACGCAGTACGTTGCGGTGAGGAAGGCGTTGCGCCCCGGGGTGGTGTCGTCGAGCCCGATGTTCTGCACCACGAAGGCGGCGCCCGACGCCACGCCCAGGATCGCGCCCATCGTGAGGTGGCTCACGTCCAGGTTGTCGCGCAGGGTGCGCCAGAAGAGCACGCCCACGATCACGGCCGACGCGGCGAAGCGGATGCCCATGAGCCACGCCGGCGGGATGTTGTCGAGCGTGTCCTTCATGACGACGAAGGAGCCTCCCCAAATGGCGGCGCATGCCGCGAGGGAGAGCTTCCACGCCCACGTGGGGACGGCCCGGCGGCGGGACGCGCCGGGCGCCTCGATGTTCTTCTCGTCACTCATGGAGCGGAATTATAGCGTCGCTCTGCACTTCTCGCCCGCCGTTTTGCCGTAAACTAGAGCCGGACTGGCAAAGGCCGGTCGCATGGCACCGACCTCAACACCACGGAGAGGAGCATTACATGCAGTATTCCGCAGAAGTCGAGAATATGTGCCCCGTCGCCAAGGGCGCATATCACGGCCCCGCGCCCATCCCCGAGGAGGGCAAGTGGGTCCAGGCCAAGGAGATCAAGGACATCTCCGGCCTCACGCACGGCGTGGGCTGGTGCGCGCCCCAGCAGGGTGCCTGCAAGCTCACCCTTAACGTCAAGGAGGGCGTCATCGAGGAGTGCCTCGTCGAGACCCTCGGCTGCTCCGGCATGACCCACTCTGCCGCCATGGCCTCCGAGATCCTCCCGGGCAAGACCATCCTCGAGGCCCTCAACACCGACCTCGTCTGCGACGCCATCAACGTGGCCATGCGCGAGCTGTTCCTCCAGATCGTCTACGGCCGCTCCCAGACCGCCTTCTCCGAGGACGGCCTGCCCGTCGGCGCCTCCCTCGACGACCTCGGCAAGGGCCTGCGCACGCAGGTCGGCACCATGTTCGGCACCAAGGCCAAGGGCGCCCGCTACCTCGAGCTCGCCCAGGGCTACGTCACCCGCATGGCGCTCAACGAGAACAACGAGATCGTGGCCTTCGAGTTCCTGAACCTCGGCAAGTTCACCGAGGCCCTCAAGGCCGGCAAGACCCCCGAGGACGCCATCGCCGGCGCCATGGGCCACTACGGCCAGTGGGAGAACGCCGCCAAGTACATCGATCCGCGCACGGACGAGGAGACCCACACGGTCGCCAACGTCTTCCCCGTTCACGAGTAGAAAGGGAGGGAAAACCAAATGGCAGTTTCGTTTGAGGGCTATGAGCGCCGCATCGACAAGATCAACAAGGTGCTCGCTGAGAACGGCATCTCCTCCCTCGAGGAGGCCGAGCAGATCTGCCTCGACAAGGGCGTGAATCCGCGCGAGATCGTCGAGGGCGTCCAGTCCATCGCGTTCGAGAACGCCAAGTGGGCCTACGTCTGCGGCTGCGCCATCGCCATCAAGAAGGGCGCCAAGAGCGCCTCTGAGGCCGCCGCCATGATCGGCGAGGGCCTCCAGGCCTTCTGCGTCCCCGGCTCCGTCGCCGAGGACCGCAAGGTCGGCAAGGGTCACGGTGACCTGGGCGCCATGCTCCTCGGTGACGACACCGAGTGCTTCGCGTTCCTGGCCGGCCACGAGTCCTTCGCCGCCGCCGAGGGCGCCATCGGCATCGCGCTCAACGCCAACAAGGCCCGCAAGAAGCCGCTGCGCGTCATCCTGAACGGCCTCGGCAAGGACGCCGCCCAGATCATCGCCCGCATCAACGGCTTCACCTACGTGAAGACCCAGTTCGACTACTTCACCGGCGAGCTCAACATCGTCGAGAAGATCCCGTACTCCGATGGCCCGCGCGCCGAGGTCAACTGCTACGGCGCCGACGACGTCCGCGAGGGCGTTGCCATCATGTGGCACGAGAACGTCGACATCTCCATCACCGGCAACTCCACCAACCCGACGCGCTTCCAGCACCCGGTTGCCGGCACCTACTTCAAGGAGCGCGTGCTCGCCGGCAAGAAGTACTTCTCCGTCGCCTCCGGCGGCGGCACCGGCCGCACCCTGCACCCGGACAACATGGCCGCCGGCCCCGCCTCCTACGGCATGACCGACACCATGGGCCGCATGCACTCCAGCGCCCAGTTCGCCGGCTCCTCCTCGGTGCCCGCGCACGTCGACATGATGGGCCTCATCGGCATGGGCAACAACCCCATGGTCGGTGCGACCGTCGCCTGCGCCGTTGCCGTCAACGCCGCCCTGAACGAGTAGCGTACGCGCCAGCGTCTTGGCTGTGGGCCGTCACCCCCGGGTGGCGGCCCGCTTTCTGTGTCGGTCGCGAGAAGGACGGGCGCACGACGCAATTCGGCGAACGGCGCGGCGGGGCGGAACGGTTGTGGTAGAGTGCCCGCTGTTAAGGGTTCTCGCCGTCATTGGGAGGATGCGAACATGGCTGCCACCGACCTCGACCTCGCCCGCGCCCTGCTGATCGCCAACAGGGACGCCACACTCGTCGCCGTCCGCGACGACGAGGTGATCATCTGCACCGAGCGGGGCATCAAGCCGCTGCTCGCCTGGGTGCGCGAGGGTCGCGATCTCACGGGCTTCTCGGTGGCCGACAAGGTCGTGGGCAAGGCGCCCGCGCTGCTCTACGCCGTGCTCGGGCCCGACGCGGTCTTCTCGCCCGTCATGTCCTGGACCGGCCGCGCCGTGCTGCTCGCCGCGAGCATCGCCACGAGCTACGACACGCTCGTACCGCACATCCAGAACCGCGCCAACGACGGCCAGTGCCCGATGGACGCCTCCGTCGAGGGCGTCTGGGAGCCCTACGAGGCCGTCCGCGTGCTCGCCGAGCGCGCCCGCACGCTCCTTGCCGGGCCGCAGCCCGCCTAGCGACGCCCGATGCCCCTCCTTAAGAGCCTGAGGTCGCTCTCGCCCATGGCGAAGCGCCTCGTCCTGATGCGCCTCTTCATCTACCTCGGCGTCCAGTGCTGCTACTTCATCGGCATCGTGGGCACGCTCACGTATGCCATGAACGGGGGCGTGGGTGACAACGTCCTCGGGATCGCCGTGCTCAACGGATGCATGATCGGCGGCTCGCTCGTGGGCGGACCGCTGCTCGACCGCATCGGGCCGCGGCGCTACTTCGCGCTCGTGGTGGCCGCGCTCGTCACGTCCGCGCTCACGTTCCAGGTGCTCGCCGCCTCGGTCGCGGGGGTGCTCCTCGGCGCGGCGCTCTTCGGCGTCGCCTGGGGGTTCGGCGACATGGTCGCCAAGGCCTTCCCCTCCTACCTCACCGACGACCCCGCCGAGCTCAAGAACATCAACTCCGTCGTGTTCACGGTGTCCAACGCCGCCATCGTCGTGGGTCCCGTCCTCGGGGGCGCGCTCGCCGCATCCGTCTCCACGCACGCGGTCTTCCTGCTGCTCGCGGTCTGCGCGCTCGCCTCGCTCGTACCGGCCACGGGCTTCCGGCCCCTCCGCGAGCCGCGGCGCAGCGAGCCGCGCGGCGAGGGTCCTGACCGCTCGGCCCTCTTCGCCGGCTTCTCGACCGTCTTCGCGGTGCCGGCGCTCGCCCTGCTGTTCTGGAGCTGCTTCGCCGCGTTCTTCGGGTACGGCGCCTTCGACCCGCTCGAGTCGCTCTACTACCGCGACGTCCTGGGCGTCGGCGTGGAGTGGATGGGGTGGCTCTCGTCCGCGGCGGGCCTCGGCGGCATCGTGGGGGCGCTGCTGGTGCTGCGCATCCCCGCGCGCCACGTGAACGTGCGGACGCTCCTCGCGGTGCTCGCCTCCGAGGGCGTCTTCGCCCTCGTCTACGTCGGGACGTCCTCCGTGGCGGTGGCGTGCGCGGGCCAGGTCCTTCTCGGCGTGGCCTTTGGCGCCCTCATGCCGCTGCTCACCACCCTCACGCAGATGCACGCGCCCCTGGAGACCCTCGGCAGCGTGAACGCGGTGATGTCGCTGGGCAACAACGCCGCCGGCGTGCTGCCGCTCTTCTGCGCGCCTGCCCTGGCCCGCATCCTGGGCGTCCAGGGGACGCTGGTCGCCGCGAGCGCGCTCGTCTTCCTCATGCCGCTCGCGGTGGGGGCGATCAGGCGGCACCAGATCGCGACGCTCGTCGCCGAGGAGCGTGCCGCCGAGAAGAAAGGGGCCACTCCCCGCTCAGACGAGGAGTAGCCCCTGATTCCAGGCGCTCTGACGAGGCGCTACAGACCCATGTCAGCCTTCAGCTTGGCGAGTGCGTCGTCCACGGCGGCGTCGTCGGCCGCGTCGGCGTACTTGGCCTCGAGGGCGGCCGCGTCGTCGGCGGGCTTCTCGTTCAGCTCGGCCATGGCGTCGGCGGTGTCCAGCTCACGGTCGACCTTGGCCTCCATGCGGTTGAACGCCTCGATGACGCTCTCGGCCTTGTCGGAGCCGGAGGTGAAGCCGCCCACCATCTCCTGCGTGCGGGCCACGGCGGCCTTGGCCTTGATCGTCTCGCGACGAGCCTTGAGGTCCTCGATGTCGCTCACGAGCTTGTCGTGCATCTGACGCATCTTGTCCGCGTTGGCGTGCGCGGCCTCAGCGGCCTTGGCGAGCTCGGCGCCCGTGGCGTCGAGCTTCTGCTTCTTGGCCAGGAAGACGCGGGCGTCGCCCTCGTTGCCGGCCGTGAGCGCCTTGCGGGCGAGGCCCTCCATGCGCTCGGACTCCTTGGCGTTCTCGTCCACGGCGCGCTGGGTGCGCGTCTCCTCGGCCATCACGCCGGCGGTCTCCTTCTTGACCTCGGCGAGCGACTCGGTGAGGTCGACGAGGTACTGGTCGACCATCTTGGCCGGGTCCTCGGCCTTGTCGAGCAGCTCGTTGATGTTGGCCTTCACGATCGTGGCGAAGCGGTCCAGAATGCCCATCTCGTTTCCTTTCTCGAGACGTCAGGAGACGTCGCTAGTCGCTGTCCCCGCTGATGGGTCCATCTTCCTCGTCCTCGTACTTGTCCGCAAGGTCCTCAACCTTGTCGTCACCGAACCGCTCGAGCGGCGTGTTGAGGATCTCCTCCATCTTCCGCTTCTCCTCCGCCTCCGCGGCCTTGCGGCGGGACACGACGGCGCGGACCACCCCGCCGACCACTAGCACGGCGATGATCACGCCGCCGACGACGAGGATCGTCTTGCCCTGGGCCTCCTCGTCGGCCGCGGCCATGATGCGCTCCGCGGTCTCGGAGAAGGCGTCGGAGAAGACCTCCTCGTCGGTGTCGGCGTTGTTGTAGGCGTAGTCGAGCTCGTCGGCAAGGATGCCCAGGGCCTCGGAGTCCATGACGGAGGAGGCCTCCGTGCCCACCGTGTAGCCGCAGGTGTAGGAGCCGGCCCCGTCATCGCAGAAGACGAGCAGCAGGTGTCCCTCGTCCGTGAAGAGCTCCGGGTAGAGGCGCTCGGCGAGCGCCGTGAGCTCCTCGACCGAGCTGGTGCTGCCGTTGGGCAGGATGTAGACGTAGGGTTGGACGCCGGTCTTGTCATAGAAGCGCTCGAGGCCGTCCGTCAGACGGCCGGCGCTGTGGATCCAGTCGCCGTCGGCGTCCGTGTACCAGTCCGTCCTGTTGACGGCGTCGGCGTCGAGCTTCTCGCGCACCGTGGAGGACGACTGCGCGGAGCCCTGGGAGTAGTACCCCCCGCCGCCGACGTCGGCGCCGCAGAACGAGAGCGAGGTGGTGAGCAGGGCGATCAGCAGCGCGGCGAGGACGAGGCCGACCAGCCAGCCCCCGCACCCGCCGCATCCCCCGCAGCCGCCGCCGACGCCGTAGCCCGGCGTCACGACGGTCGGGCGGCGCCAACCCCAGCCGCCGAAGACGGGCACGTAGGATCGGCGAGGCGCCGGGCCGCCCGCGGGGCGCGGGCCGCCGAAGCCGCCGAAGCCGCCTGACCTGCCTCCCGAACTGCCGCCGGAGCGCCCGCCCGAGAACCCGCCCGAACGACGACCGCCGCCCGAGAACCCGCCCGAGCGGCCACCGCCGCCGAAGCCTCCGCCGCCTCCGCCGGATCTGCCCATGAGCGCTCCTCTCGCGAGAGTTACTGGCTAAGAGTATGCACGAATGCCCGGGCGACGTGTGCCGCGAGGGGAGGTTCCACCGCACTCGCCCGCGCGCCCAAGGTGCGCTATGCTGGACCCGCAAAGACAATCAAAGGGGGTACCATGTCCGACTATGTCCTCAGCTGCTGCTCCACGGCAGACGTCACGCGCGAGTGGCTCGAGTCCCGCGACATCGCGTATCTGTACTTCAACTACTACCTGAACGGCGAGACCTGCAAGGACGACTTCGGGGTCACCAACTCCCCCGCCGACCTCTACGCAAAGATGCTGGCCGGCGCGGACGCCAAGACCTCGCAGGTGAGCGCCGGCGACTATGCCGCCCACTTCGAGAAGTTCCTCGCCTCCGGCAAGGACGTGCTGCACGTGACGCTCTCCTCGGGCATCTCCAGCACCTACAACTCCGCCTGCATCGCCCGCGACCAGCTCGCCGAGAAGTACCCCGACCGCAAGGTCGTCGTCGTTGACTCGCTCGCCGCCTCCGCCGGCTACGGCCTGCTCATGGACAAGCTCGCCGACCTCCGCGACGCAGGCATGGGACTCGACGAGCTCGGCGCCTGGGCCGAGGAGCACAAGAGCGAGGTCCAGCACTGGTTCTTCTCGTCCGACCTGACGTTCTTCATCCGCGGCGGTCGCATCTCCAAGGCGGCCGGCCTCGTGGGCGGCATGCTCAAGATCTGCCCGGTCATGGACGTGGAGCCCGACGGCTCGCTCGCCGTCAAGGAGAAGATCCGCACCAAGGCCAAGGCGATCAACCGCATCGTCGAGAAGATGGAGGAGCTCGCCGAGGGCGGACTCGACTACTCCGGCAAGGTCTTCATCTCCCAGTCCGAGTGCATCGATGACGCCCAGGAGGTCGCGCGCCGCATCGAGGCGAAGTTCCCCAAGCTGAACGGCAAGGTGGAGATCTTCCCCATCGGCGCCACGATCGGCGTTCACACCGGCCCGGGCACCGTCGCGACGTTCTTCTGGGGCGAGAAGCGCGTCTAGACAGGCCCCCGGACGTTGTCTGGGTACTTTGTTCGGCACCCCTCAAGTACGACTTGGGAGGTGCCGTTTCTTTACCTGCGCGTTCTCGGACGAGCGGACGTCCGCTACCTCAGGGGCGCCCGAAAAAGTACCCAGACAATGCGGCGTCAGCACGAGAGCGAGAAGAACCTCTCGTAGAGGGCCAGCTCGGCAGGGGTGTCGAGGCTCGAGGCAAACTCGACGCGCCCGGGGCGGCCGCGGTCGGTGAGCAGGCCGGCGTCCGCGAGGCGCGCCCTGAGCTGCCGGGCCGCGCCGGCGCCGCCGTCGAAGAAGCGCACGCCCGGGCCGAGCACCTCGGCGATCTGGCGCCTCACGAACGGGTAGTGCGTGCAGCCGAGGACCACGCCGTCGACCTCGCCCGCATACGCACCCACGTACCCCTCGATCAGCTCTCGGACGTCGGGCGCGTCGAGGTCTCCCCTCTCGATGCGGGCGGCGAGGCCCGGGCACGGAACGGGGACGACCTCGCACTCCCCTCCCCAGGCGCGCACGAGCTCGTGGTACTTCTCGAGTCGCAGCGTGATCTCGGTCGCCATGACGAGCACCCGCCCGTGCGGCAGGGCGCGCGCGGCAGGCTTGAGCGCGGGCTCTATCCCGACGATGGGCACGTCGGGGTGGTCGGCGCGAAGGACGCCGGCGGAGACGGAGGTCGCCGTGTTGCACGCGATCACGACCGCCTTGGCGCCGGCGGCGAGGAAGCGCTCGACGATGTCGCGGGAGAGCTCGAGCACCTGCCCCTCGGTCTTCTCGCCGTAGGGGGCGTTGGCGGAGTCGCCGAAGAAGCGGAAGTCCTCGTGCGGCAGCTCGGCCACGAGCGCGCGCAGCACGCTGATGCCGCCCACGCCCGAGTCGAAGACCCCCACGAAACCGTCGCTCTTCTCGCTCACGTCACCCTCCTCTCGGGCTAAGGATACCCCATCGCAACGTTCCCGCCCGCTCGGCTGCCGCTCGCCGGACTTTACATACATCTGAGAAAGTATATCGACACACATAGTAATATGCGCTACACTGCACTCACGATACCATCAGGGAGGTGACCCATGGCAACGAGAGACGCAGAGAGCGACCTCATCCGGGGCAACATCGACGCCATCGTGCTGAGCACGCTCTCGAACGGCGACTCCTACGGCTACGAGATCCTGAAGGATGTCGCGCAGACGAGCGAGGGGGCCTACGAGATGAAGGAGCCCTCGCTGTACACGAGCCTCAAGCGCCTGGAGGGGCAGGGGTTCGTGGAGAGCTACTGGGGCAACGAGACCCAGGGCGCGCGGCGCAAGTACTACCACATAACCGACGGCGGCCGCGGGGAGCTCACCGAGGCGACCGCACGCTGGGTCCGCGCGCGCACCATCATCGACCGACTTCTCAGACAGAGCGGAGGCACCAAATGAGCGGCAGGAGCGACCTCAGGATGTACGTCGAGCACCTCTTCGAGGGACGCACGCTCGACGCCGAGACCATCGAGCTCAAGGAGGAGATCTACGGCAACCTCACCGCGCGCTTCGACGACTACGTCGCCCAGGGCATGAGCGAGGAGGAGGCCTACCGGCGCACCTGTGAGGCCGTCTCCAGCGTGGAGGACGTGCTGGACGAGAAGGACGAGGCCGTCGTCGAGCCCACCACGGCGATGCCCGCCGCGGCGGCCGAGCCCGAGCCCGCGCCGACGTTCGAGGCGCCCCCGGCGCCCGCGGCCGAGCCCGCCCCCGCCGCATCCCGGCGCTGGTCGACGGCGGCAATCGTAGCCGTCGTGGCGGTCGTGCTCGTGGTGGCGGGCATCGCCGGCTGCACCGTGTTCAACCTGCTGGACACCGGGAAGGCCGCCGACGACTACCAGTCCCAGACCTCTCAGGTCGTCGATCGGATCGACCAGGGCGACGACGCCACCGCTGAGAAGGACGACGTCGCCTCGCAGACCACGACCGACGACACCAGCGGCAGCGCGCCGCAGGACGGCACCGGCAACCGCTACGGGGCGCCCGCCCAGAGCGGCACCGGCCTGGTTGCCGAGGTCCGGGACCAGTCCGTCGACGAGCTGGCGGCGTATGCGGGGACGTCCGCCTCTGACACCGGGCGGGTCGAGGAGCTCTTCCGCTCGCTCCCGGTGAGCGAGTACCTGACCGGCGTGGAGACCACCGCCGCGGGTGCCGTCGCGGTCACCTACGAGTACCAGGACCGCGACCGCGTCGCCCGTGACGACGACCACGTCGACCTCGCGCTCGTCTACAACGCCGTCGTCGCGATGTGCGCGGTCGACGACCTCCAGACCCTCACGCTCTACGAGGTCGAGCCCGACGACGGGAGACTCGAGCGCGACACGCAGGTGTTCGAGCGCTCCATGCTGGAGAACCTGCTTGGGACCACGCTCGACGGCGGCAAGCTGACCGCCGACTCCTGGGAGGGGTTGCGCTCCCAGGTCATGACCGAGTACATCTACGACGAGGCCTGGGACCGCGCCGACCGCGACTAGCGCACGCACGGGCCATCTGTCAGAATCTGGGGTCGGTGCATCCGACCCCAGAGACGGGAGAGACATGAGCAACGAGGGCAAGCAGGTCAAGGTCCACTACGTGGGCACGCTCGACGACGGCACGAAGTTCGACTCCTCGCGCGACCGCGGCGAGCCGCTGGCGTTCACCTGCATGGCGGGCCAGATGATCAAGGGCTTCGACGAGGCCGTGCGCGAGATGGAGGTCGGCCAGGTCGTGGACGTGCGCCTCGAGCCCGCCGAGGCCTACGGCGAGCGCGACGAGCGCCTCGTGCAGACCGTCCCCGTGGCGCAGATGCCCGGCGCCGAGGACCTCGTCGCGGGCCAGCGCGTCATGCTGAGCAACGCCATGGGCCAGCCCTTCCCCGCCACCGTCGCCGCCAAGGACGACGAGTCCGTCACCTTCGACATGAACCACGAGATGGCGGGCAAGGCGCTCAACTTCAACATCGAGCTGCTCGAAGTCGAGTAAGCGCCCCGCGTCCGCCCCAATCGGTAAAGGCACCGCCCCAGCTAGGAGTCAAACAGAACGGGCCGGGCCTCCCAAGCAGAAGTTCCTGAGCGCGCAGCGCGAAGCACTTCTGCGGGGAGGCCCGGCCCGTTCTGTTTGACCAAAGTCGCTAGATCGCGGCGAGCGCCTGCTCGATATCGGCGATGAGGTCGGCGCTGTCCTCCAGGCCGCACGAGAAGCGCACCATGGCCGGGGAGATACCGGCCGCGACCAGCTCCTCGTCGTTCATCTGACGGTGCGTCGCGGAGGCCGGGTGCAGGCAGCAGGTGCGCGCGTCGGCCACGTGCGTCTCGATCGCGGCGAGGCGCAGCGCCGCCATGAACTTCTCGGCAGCCGCGCGACCGCCGGCGAGCTCGAAGGACACCACTCCGGAGCCGCCCTCGGGCAGGTACTTCTGGGCGAGCTCGTGGTACGGGTCGCCGGCCAGGTGCGGGAAGCGCACCGAGGTCACCTTGTCGGAGCCCGCGAGGTACTCCGCCACGGCGAGGCCGTTCGCAAAGTGGCGCGGCATGCGCACGTGCAGGCTCTCGAGGCCCATGTTGAGGTAGAACGCGTTCTGCGGGCTCTGGATGGAGCCGAGGTCGCGCATGAGCTGCGAGGTGGCCTTGGTGATGAAGGCGCCGGCCTGACCGAACTTCTCGGCATAGACGATGCCGTGATAGGACTCGTCCGGGGTGGTGAGGCCGGGGAACTTGTCCGCGTGCGCCATCCAGTCGAAGTTGCCGGAGTCCACGATCGCACCGCCCACGCCCACGCCGTGGCCGTCCATGTACTTGGTGGTGGAGTGGGTCACGATGTCCGCGCCCCACTCGATGGGACGGCAGAAGACGGGCGTGGGGAAGGTGTTGTCCACGATCAGCGGCACGCCGTGCGCGTGGGCCGCCTTGGCAAAGCGCTCGATGTCAAGCACGTCCAGCGCGGGGTTGGCGATCGTCTCGCCGAAGACGGCGCGCGTGTTGGGGCGGAAGGCCGCCGCAAGCTCCTCCGGCGTGCACGTGGGCGAGACGAACGTGGACTCGACGCCCATCTTGGCCATAGTGTGGGCGATCAGGTTGTAGGTGCCGCCGTAGATGGCCGAGCTCGCCACGACGTGGCTGCCCGCCTCGCAGATGTTGAAGAGCGCGAAGAAGTTGGCGGCCTGGCCAGAGCTCGTGAGCATGGCCGCGGCGCCGCCCTCGAGCGCGCAGATCTTGGCAGCCACGGCGTCGTTGGTGGGGTTCTGCAGGCGCGTGTAGAAGTAGCCCTCGGCCTCCAGGTCGAAGAGCTGCCCCATGTGCTCGGAGGTCGCGTACTTGAAGGTGGTGGACTGGACGATGGGAATCTGGCGCGGCTCGCCGTCGCCCGGCGTGTAGCCGGCCTGGACGCAGCGGGTGCCGATGCTCTGCTCGCTCATGGGGCTCCTTTCGTTGTTGCCGGGTCCATGATAGCCGCTCGGCGAGAGGGGCAGCGGGCCCGTAACAAAACGGACGGCGAGAAGGGCGCGGCTACACCATCTGCTCGGGGTGGAAGACCTCGTCGAAGCGCTCGGGCGTGAGCAGGCCCAGCGCCACGCAGGCCTCCTTGAGCGAGGTGCCCTCGGCGAAGGCCTTCTTGGCCACACGCGCGGCGTTGTCGTAGCCGATGTGGGGGTTCAGGCTCGTCACCAGCATGAGCGAGCGGTGGAGGTTCTCGTCCATCTTCTCTCGGTTGGCCGTGATGCCGCTCGCGCAGCGCTCGTCGAAGGAGACGATCGCATCGGCGAGAAGACCAACGGACTGCAGGTAGTTGTAGGCGATCACCGGCATGAAGACGTTGAGCTCGAAGTTGCCCTGAGAGGCGGCCATGCCGATAGCGGCGTCGTTGCCCATGACCTGCACGGCCACCATGGTGACGGCCTCGCACTGGGTGGGGTTGACCTTGCCCGGCATGATCGAGCTGCCCGGCTCGTTTGCCGGAATCGTGATCTCGCCGAGGCCCAGGCGCGGGCCGGACGCGAGCCAGCGCACGTCGTTGGCGATCTTCATCATGTTGGCGGCGAGGCCCTTCACGGCGCCGTGGGAGAACACGAGCGCGTCCTTGCCCGTGAGCGCGCGGAACTTGTTGGGGTCCGTCTCGAAGGGCAGTCCCGTGAGCTCTGCCAGCTCCGCAGCGACGGCCTCGTCGAAGCCCGCCGGGGCGTTGAGGCCCGTGCCCACGGCCGTACCGCCGAGCGCCAGGCGATAGAGGCCCGGCATCGCGGCGACGAACTCCTCGCGGCTGCCCTCGAGCAGGCCGCGCCAGCCGGAAATCTCCTGCGAGAAGGAGATGGGCACCGCGTCCTGCAGGTGGGTGCGGCCGCTCTTGACCACGCCCTCGTTCTCCGCCTCCAGGCGGCGCAGCGTGGCCGTGAGCTGGTCGATCGCGGGCAGCAGGCGCCCCGTCACCGCAATCGCCGCGGCCACGTGCATGGCCGTCGGGAAGGTGTCGTTGGAGGACTGGCTCATGTTTACCGAGTCGTTGGGGTGGAGCGGCTTCTCCAGCGCCACGCCCCTCTCGGCAGCGAGCTGGTTGCCGCGGTTGGCCAGCACCTCGTTCATGTTCATGTTGGACTGCGTGCCGGAGCCCGTCTGCCAGACCACGAGCGGGAAGTCGGCGTCGTGCGTGCCGGCGAGCACCTCGTCCGCGGCGGCGCAGATGAGGTCGCGCGCCTCGGGCGCGAGACGGCCCAGACGCGCGTTAGCGCGGGCCGCCGCCTTCTTCACCAGCGCGAACGCGCGCACGATCTCCTGCGGCATGCGCTCGGTCCCTATGGGGAAGTTCTCATGGCTCCGCTCGGTCTGGGCGCCCCAGAGGGCATCCGCCGGGACGAGCATCTCCCCCATCGAGTCCCGCTCGACGCGCCAGCCATCGCCGGCCGCGCCCGCGGATACGCCGTTCTTCTCGGCCACGCGCTACTCCTCCTCGTCCTCGGCGTCGTCTGCCGCGACGTCCTGGGCCGGGCGGGCGTCCGCCTCGCGGCGCTCCATGCCCGACGTGATCGCGGAGACGACCTCCGCCTGGTCGCGCGCGACGATGCCGAGGTCGGCGCGGACGCCACGGAAGCGCGGGCTCTTGGAGCATTCCTCGGCGAGCTGCTTGTTGCTCCGGGCGTCGGAGAGGGCGCCGAGCTCGCGCTGGATCTCGTCCAGGTACTCGCTCATCTGCGCGCGCTCCGGCCCCAGCACCTCGCCGAGGCGCTCGGCCACGTAGCGCATCTCCTTGGTGTCCCGACGCGCGACGTAGACCGCGTCGCCGTCTCGCAGGTCGAGCCCGAAGAGGTCCTCGTCGACCTCGTTGAACATGGCGTCGAAACGCGCGCGGAAGTCATCGGCCGTCAGGCCCTTCTCGGCGACCTTGCCCTTCCAGCGCAGCGCGGACAGGTCGCGCGCGACCTTGGAGAGGCCCTTGCCCGCGTGGTGCTTGCGCATGAGCGTCACGAGCGACGAGCACTCGAGCGCGCGCTCCTTGGCGCAGGCCATGGGCAGCAGGCAGTTCTCGCCGAGCTCGCCGCTCTCCACGAGGTCGTCCACGGCCTCGGAGAGGATGTCCAGGGCACGCAGCCGCGCGGAGGCCGCCTGCAGCTCCTTGAGGGCGTGCTCGCAGCGGCGGTTCTGCTTCTTGGCCTGCCACGGCGACAGGAACTGCAGCAGGGAGCGCACGCGGCGCAGACCGATCCTGAACTCCAGCAGCCGGTCGGGGCTGTCCGGCGCGGCGAGAAACGCCTTGGCAAGTCCCGAGAGGCCCTCTGCGGCACCCGCGACGGCGCGCTCGACGGAGCCCAGCTCGTCCCAGGAGACCGCCTCGGGCGCAGCCACGAACCAGCGCAGGGAGCCGCGCTCGGACGGACCGTTTGGCAGGTCGAAGGCCGCCGCGGCGCCCTTTCCGAAGGCAGGGCAGACGTCGGTCAGGCGAGAGGCGAGCGTGTCGACGAAGGGCGCGTGGCCCACGGCCACCACGCACGGGGCCTCGGCGGCCTCGAGCTCGGCGAGGAACGCGTTGGCATCCTGCGCGTAGAGGGACTGGTGGACCTCGATGTCCTCCACGCCCAGCGACGCCGCCACGACGTCGGCGGTCTCGAGGGCGCGCACCGCGGGACTGCTCCACACGCGGGCGTCGGCGTCATCGCCGATCAGGGAGAACACGCGCGGATAGGCGACGCGCAGCGCGCGGGCCCCGGCCTCGGTGAGCCTGCGGTCCATGTCCGCACCCGAGGGCGAGCACGCCTCCGGTGCGCCGTGCCGAACGAGTACCAGCGTCTTGACCATGTCTCCCCCGTTCATCACCTGCGGTGTAGCCACCGAACCCCTAGCATAGCAATTCGCCGCTCACCGATTCGCGCGCACGGGGAGCGGCGGGCAGGCCTGCTCGCGCGGGGTCGCGAGAAAAACGGCCCCGTGTACCGGTTGGACGAGCTCAAACCGGTACACGGGACGCTTTTTCTACGCCCCGACGCCGGAAACCGGTACACGGGACGCATATTGTCGCTGCAGATGGCTGTCAGCGCACCTACACGTCCAGCCCCAAACGCAGGAACTGGTCCTCTGGCGCCTGCGCCTCTCGCATGCCACGGACGAGCAGCGCCTCCATTCGTGACAGCACAGCCTCGTCCTCGACCTCGACCGTCTGGCCGGGATCCGTCTCCAGGTCGAAGAGATGATCCTCGTTGGCGTAGGTCCCGCCATCCTTGACGAGGGCCTCGGGTCCGCTCGGCACGCGATAGACCGGGTAGGGAACTCGGGGCAGGAACCGTCCCGCCTCGATCTGGTCGCCCCTCCCCTTGCCGAGCCAGTCGCGAATCGTGGTGAGGCTCGTGGTGTACTCGAAACACTTCGACTGGTCACGTCCGCCGCGGAAGTACGTGTAGCGGCCGTCGGTCACGTTGACCGCACACCCGAACGTCCCGTAGAGCGCATAGTCATGGATCGGCTCGTTCTTCTCGACGACAGCCCTCAGGGACCTTCCCATGACCGTCTCCGGGATCTCCACGTCCTGGTAGTCGAGAATGGTGGGCATGAGGTCGATGTTCTGGGTGAGCTGGCTGCGGGACTCCCCCGCATGCGCTCCGCCCGGGAAGTGGACGATGAGCGGGATGTTCGCGATCTCGTTGTAGGCAGGCATGTAGTTCTTGCCGATGAACTCGCGCTCGCCGAAGCAGTAGCCATGATCGGTCGTGAGTATGATCAGCGTGTCGTCGTACATGCCCGCTGCCTTGAGGCGATCGATGAACTCGCCGAAGTGGCGGTCGTTCATCGTGATGAGCGCCTCGTAGCGATGGTGCAGGTGCGCCATCGCGGCATCCGTCTCCTCGTCACGCCGGTGGTACTTCGGCAGCTCGAAGAACGGGCCGTCGTAGTCGTCGCCGTAGAGGTCGAGGTAGTCCTGCGGCACGTTAAAGGGCTCGTGGGGGTCGAACGTCTCCACCATGAGGAAGAAGTCCTCCGCGCCCTCGTTTTCGTCGACCCAGCGGCGGGCCGCCTCGAAGCACTTCACGCTCGAGAACTCCCCCTCACAGGTGATGCGCGTTCGGTTGCACTGGTACTGTCGCTTGACGTCACCGAAGTAGCGCTCCGGCTGCCAGGGGTCGTCGATGAGCGAGACCCAAGGGTCGCTCTCCTGCCCGCGGAAGAACTCGTAGGTGTTGAACTGCTGACAGTAGTTCTCGCCTCCGATGCGGAAGTAGTGGGCGTGGTCGGTGATCATGTGGGAGCGCACGCCACCCCGCTCGAAGAGCACCTTGGGAAGGGTGACGTCCTCGATCTCGATGGGGCCCCAGCTTCGCTCCAGGAAGTTGGTGCGCCCGCAGAAGAAGTCGCGGCGGGCGGGCATGCAGGGCATCGATCCCACGAAGTGGCCGTCGAAGCGACAGGACTCCTCGGCGAAGCGAGCGATGTTCGGGGCGATACAGGCGGTGTCAGGGTTGTAGCAGCTCAGATGGTCACGACGCAGCGTGTCCATGAGCACGACGACAGTTCTCATAACAACCCCCTACTCGTCCTCGTCGAGGCTCGCCGCAGCATGGCGGTTTACGTACACGATGCCCTCGCGAGCACCCGCCACGAGCTCCTCCACCTGCTCCGGAGAGAAGGGCTCGGGACCGGAGAGCGCCACCTCGAGCACCAGCGGGAGGTTCATCCCGCAAATGAGATGCGTGCGCTCACCCATGAAAGGGCAGAAACGCTGCGTAACGCTTCCCCCGAGCATGTCCGTGAACACGAAGGTCTCGTCCTCGGGATTGAGCTCGCCCATAAGCGCTGCGATTCGCTCCGAGGGGTCTGTCTCCGCATCATCCACGAATGCGCAGAGGACGCGCGCGCCGTCGAATCCGGTCACGAACTCCAGCGTGTCTGCCATGCCCTGCGCGAGACGGTGATGCGAGGCGATGACGATGTTTCTCATCAAAGACTCCTAGCTCAGGATTCCGAACGCGGCGCAAACCATCGATATGGCGACGATGATGAGGATGAGCACGCTGATGGAGACCTTGTTGCTCTTCATGAGGCGGTAGCACACGAAGGTGGCGAGCACCGGCAGAAGGAACGGGAAGATCTGGTCGAGAATGGACTGAATCTCCGTGACAGACTCGCCCGCCGTATAGGTGAGAGGCGTCGTGATCTTGACCACGGAGGGGATGAGCGCGCCGGCGACGATAAGGCCGAGAACCGAAAGGGTCTCCGTGAGCATGGCTACCTTGTCGCCGAGCACGCTGATGAGCTTGGTGCCGGACTCGTAGCCGAACTGGAACATCCACACGCGCACGAACATGAAGGCGATGTTGAGCGCAAGCCAGATGAGCGTCAGCGTGATGTTGCCGTCAAGCGCAAGGCTGCCGGCGATCGAGCCCATGATCGTGGGATAGAGCACCCAGATGAGCGAGTCACCGATACCTGCCATCGGTCCCATCAGCGCGACCTTGAAGCCCTGCACGGCCTCCTTGGCCGCGATGCCTCCCTCGTCCTCGATGCCGAGAGCGGCACCCAGCACGAGGTTCGCCATCCAGGGGTGGGCGTTGAAGTAGTTGAAGTGGTTGTTCAGCGCCTCGACGTACTCGTCATCGTTGGTGTAGATCTTGCGCAGCGCCGGGCCAAGGGCGAAGACAACCGTGCCCGCCTGCTGGTACTGGTACGAGAAGGTATTCACGGCCATGGGCATCCAGCGAAGGGCGCAGCGACGGATGTCGGCCTTGGTGAGAACGGTTTCCTTACTCATCTTCGAGCTCTCCCATCACGGTGCTGTTGGCGGACGCGGCGTTCTTGTCGGCGCAGTAGCCCCAGTAGACGAGGCAGACGATGGCACCCACGATGGCGACGCCGAGCATGGACATGCTGAAGTAGGCGACGAGCACAAAGCCGAGCATGACCGCGGCAAAGAACTTGTTGGCGGGCATGTAGGTAAGCAGCAGCGCGACGCCCACCACGGGAAGCATCTTGGATGCCACGGTCAGGCCACCGGTAAACCAGGCGGGCAGCGCGTTGAGCACAGCGTTGACCATGTCGCCGCCCACGAAGACGGCGATGGCCATGGGGATGGCGGCGGTCAGGAAGCTGAGGACGGGACCGCAGAGCAGCGTGCGATACATACCCGAGAAGTTCTTCTCGTTGGCAAGCTTCTGGGCGTGCTGGACGAGGGCGCCGCAAGAGAGCTTCGCGATCACGTCGAACTGGACCATGAGCATGGCAACGGGAATGCCGATCGCAAGACCGGCCTCGACGCCGCCTCCACTCGTTGCCGCGATGGCAACCGCAACGACGACACCCACGCCATACTCGGGGACGCTCGAGCCGCCAACGGAGGCAATGCCAAGGCTCATGAGCTGCAAGGTACCGCCGATGTAGAGTGCCGTCGGCATGTCACCCACGATGAGTCCGGCAAAGACGGAGGTGATGACCGGCCAGCGCAGGCCGAAGGTCATTCCGTACTTGTCCACGGGCACAAGGCCTGCCAGGACGATGAGCAGAATGCTCTGGACGATAGATAGTTCCATGTGCTTCTTCCTTTCTTGGTCGCACTATCCCAGCAGATCAGCGAGGGGTTGGGGCTTCTCCGACAGGAGGTACTGGGCGTAGACGTCAATGCCCTTGCCGATGAGGTACCGATAGTCTTCACGCTCCTGGGCGTCCACAGTGACACGGCGGTTGACCTCGATGTAGTCCTCCTCGGGTCCGCGCTGTGCGGTGGCACCGACGTTAACCTCCTTGATGGGAACGGCAGCCTCCTCAACCAGGCGACGGAGCGTCGCGGGCTTCTTGGTGATGATGAAAATGGTCTGGCCTGCGTACTTGTTGGCCTTGAAGTTTGCGAGGGCAGTTTCCAGCGTGATGATGGAGATGGCCATCCCAGCCGGCCGCGCGAGCTTCATGCTCGCCTTGGCGATCTCGTTCTCGGCCGTCTCGTCGTCGATGATCATGACGCGCTGGGCTCCCGTCTGCGGCGCCCACTGAGTCGCGACGACTCCGTGCAACAGACGGTTGTCGATGCGTGACAGCGCTATTCGCATATCTTCCTCCTCTCCGCGCGACCGTCCCTTACGATCGCTTGACGGTAGATTAGGCAATCCGTTGCCATTTACCGCTTTTTTGCTCGGTAAATGGTTGAAAATGGTTATTTCAGTTCATGAAAATGGCCAATTTGGCATACTAGGATGCGAGCAAACTTAGGAGGCAGCCATGAGCTACGAGGAGCGTAAGCAGGCAATTCTTAATGAGCTGGCCTTTTGCAGCCACCTCTCGTTCCATGAGATCGAGAAGATCGTCGATGTGGCACCCACGACCATACGGCGCGATCTCACCCGCATGGCACAAGAAGGCGTCGTGGAGCGCTACCACGGCGGGGTGAGAATCGGCAGCGAGGTCTCCGAGTACTCCATGAACAAGAAGCTCTCCATGCACAGCGACGAGAAGCGTCTTCTTGGTAAGGCCGCTGCCGAGCTCCTCGCCCCCAACGAGCTGGTATTCATCGGTGGCGGCTCAACCACGTACTGCATGATTGAGTTCATCGAGGAGACGAGCATCTCCGTTATCACCAACAGCCTGCCCCATGCCGAGGCCTTGCACCGACGTGGCATCCGGACGTTTCTGCTCTGCGGCTTTTTGCGCACGCGCACGCGCTGCCTCGGCGGGAGTGAGACGGTCGCCCTCATGAGGCAGTACCAGTTCGACCGGGCGTTCATGGGCTCCGGCGGCATCGGGCGCGATCTTGCCGTCCTCTCCGCCGATCAAAACGAGTACGACATCAAGCAGACCGCCCTCGAGAACAGCAGCCGCTCCTACATCCTCGCAGACGCATCCAAGTTCGGTTTGACCGCCATGTATCGTTCCGACTTCCTCGGGCACCCCGGAGCCACGCTCATAACCAACAACACAGACTATGAGGGTCATGACCGCGTCATTGTCGTGAAGTGAGGTCGGCCTCCAGCGTGGCGGCCGACTGTCGACCACAAATCCCGAGCGGCGCATGAATTTTGTGGCCGTGCGGCATGCGCCGGTCGGAAATCGTGTCCGTTCGGACAAGAATCCCGAGCGGCGCGTCCTTCTCGGCATGCGCCGGTCGGGATTTGTGGTCGCGGTCGGGCACGGGTTAAAAACACCGGGTCGTCCCCGTCCTTCTCGCTGAGCGGGTTAAAAACAACGGCTCGTCCCCCTCCGCCGAGGCGCTTCGAGGGGGACGAGCCGGTATTTCTAACCCAACGGCCGCCCAAAACGGGGACAACCCGGTAGTTCTAACCCGCCGCGCGGCGGGGTGCGCCTACGCGAGCGCGAACTTCCAGATGTTGTAGGCGTTGATCAGGATGATCAGCACCATGAGGCCCATGAAGAGCTTGTCCACGGTCCTGTCGTCGATCTTGGAGTTGATCTTGCGGCCCACGATGCCGCCCAGGATGCCGCAGACCACCATCGCGGCCAGCAGCATGAGGTCAACCCCCACGTAGCCCCCGGTGACGATCGAGCTCGCCGTGCTCGTGGCCTGCGAGAACAGGATGATGTAGAGCGAGCTCGAGGCCGCGCGCTTGGTGGCCATCGTGAAGAAGTAGAAGAGCACCACGAGGTTGATCGGGCCGCCGCCGATGCCCAAAAACGACGAGCACACGCCCAGCGCGAAGCCGATCGCCAGGCACGCCGCCACGGACGTCACCTGCAGCGTGGGGATCTTCTCCTTGTAGATGGTGTAGACCAGCGTTCCCAGGGTGATCACCAAGAGGAGGCCCGCCTGTACGGCGCCCGCGGTGTTGGGGTCCGGGAAGAGCCCGGCCACCACGGAGAAGAGTTCCTTGCCCGCAAGGCCACCCACAGCCGCGCCGATGGCGAGCGGGGTGTCCGTCTTGGGGTCGATCGTCGAGGTGCCGGAGACCTTGGCCTTGAGGACGGAGTAGAGCGTCATCGAGAGGACCGTGCACCCCGACAGGAAGTTGATCGTGGCCACGTCGGCCACGCCCGTGGCGTCGAGGACGGGCTTGATGATGATGCCGCCGCCGATGCCGCAGATGGCGCCGACCGTGCAGGCAAAGAAGCTGACGAGAAGAACGAGCGCTTGCATATCAGACAGCCTCCCTTACGACTCCGTCTCGGAAGCCGCGGCGACCGGCATCCCCGGGATCTCGGAGAACTCGCTCTGGACCTGCTCGAGGTACTCGTTGGCGCGACGCTGGTCCCCGCGGTTCTCGTACTGCACCGAGAGCAGGTAGAGCAGCGTGGCCCGCTCCGTGGCCTTCGCCGTGCGCAGCTCGGCCTCCATCTCCTTGATGTAGGCGGAGCTCTTCTCGGCGAAGATCGCGTAGGTCCGCTCGCACTCGGCGAGCTGCTCTCCCTCGGCGCGCTCGCGGAGCTCCTCGAGGAGCTCCTTGGCGCGGGCGTAGTCCTCCTGCTCCACGAAGAAGTTGAAGGCGCGCAGCAGCAGCACGAGACGCTGCTCGTCGGTCGTCTTGAGCGACAGCATCTCGTCGATGATGCGCCGCGACTCCTCCTCGTCCTCGAGGCACATCTGCGCGTTGAGGCGCATGTAGAGCTGGTTGTAGCGCGGGTAGATGAGCCTCACGACGGCACGGTCCAGGAGGCGCAGGCACCCCTCGAAGTCACCGCGCGCGAAGAGCGCCTCGTACCTCGAGAAGACCAGGCGCTTCTGGACCTCCGTGTAGACGAGCGAGACGACGCAGACCACCACCAGGATGATGCCTATGAGCTGCCAGTCCATACCTCTCCTCTCGGGGCGTACCCCGTCCTGCGGCCGCCGCTCTCGGCGCCCTAGTTCCTCTCGAGCATGGTCTTGGGCGTCCTGCCCACCACGAGCTTCCCGTCCTGGACGTAGCCCTCCTCGCGGTCGCGCAGCTCCTCGACGAGGATCGCGCGCAGCTCGGCGATGCGCTCCGCGCAGGCGGGGTCGCCGGCGAGGTCGTGCTCCTCGCGCGGGTCGTGCTCGAGGTCGAAGTAGCGCTCGACGCCCGTCTGCGTGAACCAGACGTACTTGTCGCGCTTGGTCACCACGTACTGGTTGGACTGCTCGCGGCTGCCCGAGTGCTCGCCGTGGAGGTAGTCGCGCTCGAGCGGGTGCTCGCCCGTGATCTCGCCCTTGAGCGAGGAGCCCTCCACGCACGCAGGTACCGGCGCGCCCACGAGGTCGAGCAGCGTGGGCATGACGTCCATGAGCTCGGCGACCGCGTCGGAGCGGCGGGGCGTCGGACGCCCGCCGGGCAGGACCTTGGAGCCCACGCGCACGATGAAGGGGATGCGCGTGGAGCCCTCGTAGGGCAGCACCTTGCGGAAGGAGCTGTGGTCGAAGAGCATCTCGCCATGGTCAGCCGTGAAGATCACCACGGTGTTCTCGTACGTCTCGTCGTTCTCGAGCGCCGTGATCAGGCGGCCGATCTGGTGGTCCAGGTGCGTGATGCAGCCATAGTATCCGGCCATGGCCTCGTGGCGCAGCGTGGCGTCGCGGCAGCCGTGGACGCTGTCCAAAATCATGCCGTCGCGCTCGGTGGCCTCGACGTCGTCCCAGTCGCCGTGCGCGGGCTCGCGCAGCTCGCGGTCCAGGTAGCTCTGGTAGTAGGCCGCGGGCGGGTCGAAGGGCGGATGCGGGCGCACGAAGCTCGCCATGAGGAAGAACGGGCGCGTGCGGTCGCGCGTCTCGAGGAAGCGGATGGACTCGTCGACGACCCAGTTGGTGGGGTGCAGGCGCTCCTCGTAGACCCATGGGCGGGCGATCCAGGAGTTGTTCTCGACGCCGGTGCCGTTGACGTCCGCCGCAGGTCCCAGCTCGGAGCGAAGGAAGCGCAGGTAGTCGTCAGAGACGTCCTGGTGCATCCAGTGCGGGCGGTTGGCCTTGCGGTAGAAGCCGATGTAGCCATCGTGCAGGCGCATGTGCTGGAACCCGCAGCCCAGACGGGGCGGGTGCACGTGCATCTTGCCGACGAGCGCCGTCTGGTAGCCGGCCGCTCCGAGCTCCTCCGGCAGCATGTGCTCGTAGCGCCAGGGGATGCCGTCCTGGTAGCCCACGCGGCCGTTGGTCGCGGGCGTGGTGCCCGTGAGCAGCGACGCGCGCGCCGGGATGCAGCTCGGGCACGCGACGTGGGCGTTCTCGAAGTACGTGCCCTGCGCGGCGAGCGTGTCCAGGTACGGCGTCTTGACGTCCGGGTGGCCGTCGAACCCCAGGCAGTCCCCCCGGAACTGGTCGCACATGATCAGAACCACGTTGGGACGGGCGCTCTCCAGACCGTCCGTGACAACGCTTGGCATGGCTCCTCCCCTGCCCTTCTCGCGGGATGACCCGCGTCCTAGCCTGCGAGCATGCGCGCCGCCCGGGCCAGCCCGTCGTAGGCGTGCTCGAGAAACGCGCGATATCCGCAGTAATCCTCATCATAGTACGCAGCGTTCAGGCGCTTGCAGTTGCGGTGGCAGATGCCCTCAAAGGGGCAGTCCGCGCACGCGGAGCACTCCCGGCGCGGCTCGGCGAGGAACGCGCGCATGGTCTCGCACGTCGCCATCTCCTCGAGCGTGTCCTCGCACACGTTGCCGCAGCGCCACTCGTCCAGCGCGAAGAAGTCGCACGGGTAGACGTCCCCGTTGCTCTCGACCACGAACTGCGGGGCACAGCGCCCGAGCATGCCGCACGCCTGCGGGTACTGCCCGAGGCTCATCTGCATGACGTTGTCGAAGAGCCCCACCGAGAAGTAGCGACCCGCCTGGACCTCGCGCAGCCACAGGTCGAAGAACGTGCGGTAGAACGAGAAGAACGCGCGGGGCGTGAGGGCGTACTCGGCCCCCTCGCCGTCGAAGCCGGCGAGGCAGGGAATGAACTGCACGTAGTCGATCTTCTCGCGCGTCAGGAACTTGAAGACGCGCTGCGGGTGCCGGGCAAGCTGGGCCGAGAGCACCGTGAGCACGTTGAAGTCCACGCCGGCCTCGCGCAGCATCCCCACGGACTCCATGACGCGCGCGTGCGTGGGGCCGAGCGCGATGTCCTTGCGAAGGCTGTCGTGGAGCTCGCGGTAGGCGTCAACCGAGACGCCCACGAGGAAGTCGTGCTCGCGGAAGAAGGCGGCCCACTCGGGCGTGAGCGTGTGGGCGTTGGTCTGCAGCGCGTAGCTCACGGTCTGGTTGGTACGGCGCTCGCCCACGTAGGCCGTGAAGGCGCGGAAGAAGTCCAGGCCGGCGAGGGTGGGCTCTCCGCCCTGGAAGGCGAAGGTGACCTGCGCGTCGTCACCGAGGCCGAGCGCGCGGTCGATCAGCGCGCGCATGGTCCTCTCGCTCATGCGCTCCCGCACCGCGTGCGCACGGTGGTCTGCGACGTCGCGGTAGAAGCAGTACGAGCACCGCATGTCGCAGGCGCTCGAAGCCGGCTTTATGAGGAAGCTGACGTACTTCACGGCTGCCTTTCGAGGGCGCGGCCCCGCCCGGACGTCGCCTGGACGGGGCCGCCTATCTTCGGTCGAGAAGAGCTTACACCCGGCTCCCGCCTACGCGAGGCCGAGGCGCTCGAACTGCTCGGCCGGGGCGGCGTGCTCGGTGAGCCCGCGCTTGAGCAGCTCGATCATGCGCTGCTCGGCGGCCTCGTTCTCGCCCACGAGGTCGTGGGTCTGGCCGTAGTCCATCTCCAGGTCGAAGAGCTTGGACTCGTGGACCTCCTCGAGGCAGTCCTCGCGCTGGTCGATGTTGGCGGGCTTGGTGCACGGGAACTTGTAGACCGGGTAGTCCGTCCACGAGAGGAAGCGGCCCATCTCGATCTGGTCGACGCAGTCCGTGCCCATCTTCTTGCGGATGGTGTGAGGGATGGCCGCGTACTCGTAGCAGGGCCGGTTGCCCGGAACCGGCGCGCGGAAGTAGGTGTAGCGGCCGTCGGTCACGTTGACGGTCATGGCGTGCACGCCGAAGAGCGCGTAGTCGCGCGTGGGGGCGTCGGCGTCCGTGGCGAGCGGCATGAGCGAGGTGCCCATGACGGTCTCGGGCACGGGGCAGCCGTGCGCCTCGAGCACCGTGGGCATGATGTCGATCGCCTGGGTGAGCTGATGGGCCCGCTCGCCGGCGCGCTCGCCGTGGGGGTACTTCACGATGAGCGGCAGGTGCGCGTGCTCGTTGTAGAGATGCATGTAGTTCTTGCCCAGGTAGTCGCGCTCGCCCAGGAAGTAGCCGTGGTCGGTGGTCACGATGATCGTCGTGCCCTCGTACACGCCCTTCTCCTTGAGCTTGTCGACGAGGGTGCCGAACCAGTGGTCGGTCATCGTGACGAGCGCCTTGTAGCGGCGCTGCACGTAGTCGACGGCGCTCTGGGGGATGTCGGTGTCGGAGACGCGCTTGTAGGGCGGGATCTCGAAGTAGTCGCGGTCCAGCCCGTCGTTACCACCGTACTCCTCCATGTACTTGTCGGGCACATCGAAGGGCTCGTGCGGGTCGAAGGCCTCCACCATCAGGAAGAAGTCGTCGTCACCGGCGTTCTCGTCGATGAAGTCGCACGCGGCGCGGAAGGTCTTGGGCGAGGGCATGTCCTCCTCGTTGGGCCACGTCTCGCGGTTCTTCTGGTACTGCTCGCGCACGCGCCCGTAGAAGGTCTCGGGCATGTTGTCGGGCTCGTCGATGCGGCTGATCCAGGGGTCGCCCTCCTGGCCGCGGAAGAGCTCCCAGGTGTTGAAGAGCTGGAGGTAGCCCTCGCCACCCGTGCGGGCGTAGTGGCAGTGGTCGGTCTTGATGCAGGTGTAGACCCCACCGGCGCGCAGGCTGTCCACGAGCGTCACGTCGAAGGGCTCGATCGGGCCCCAGGGGCGCTCGAGGAAGTTGTAGCGCCCGCACATGATGTCGCGTCGGGCCGGCATGCAGGGAGCGGAGCCGATCCAGTGGTTGTCGAAGACGACGGAGTCCTGCGCGAAGGCCTCGAGGTTGGGGGTGCGCGCGCCCCTCTCGGGGCAGTAGCACGAGAGCGCGTCGCGGCGCAGGGTGTCCATCAGAACGAGAACGGTCCTCATTGCTGCTCCTCCTAGCTATGGAAAGACGCCCCGCCCAGAGGGGTGGGCGGGGCGCCGAGAAAGGGCGGCTTCTTACGCGAAGATCTTGGGGAAGCCGGGGATGTAGTAGTTCAGGGCGAAGAGCACCAGGAACACGGCGATGATGCCGAGGATGATCTGGGCGGAGTTCTTGCCCTGGCCCTTCTTCAGCAGACGGTAGCAGATGAAGGTCACGATGATCGGGAGCAGGCACGGCAGGACGGAGTCCAGCTGCGTCTGGAGCACCAGCGGGTCGCCCTCGTCGAAGGCGAACTCGATGGCGGTGGAGAGCTTGACCGTCGTGGCGATGAGGCCACCGGTGACCATGACGCCGAGGACGTTGGCGGCGTCACCGAGGCGGTCGAAGACCTCGACGCCGAACTTGTCGACGAGCGACATGCCGGACTCATAGCCCTTGTGCAGGCCGAAGTACTTGAGCGGCCAGTAGAGCAGGTTGATGAGCAGGAACATCACGATCGGGCCGAGGATGCTGCCGTTGGCGACGCACAGCGAGGCGCCGATGGAGCCCGCGATCGGGAACCAGGTGAGGTTGAGCAGCGAGTCGCCGATGCCGGCGAAGGGGCCCATGAGCGAGGTCTTGATCGCGGTGACGGTGTCCTTGTGCTCCTCGTCGGTGTTCTCCTCGACGGCGGTGGCGATGCCGAGGATGAACGGGATGGCGATGGGGTGCGTGTTGAAGTACTCGAGATAGCGCTGCATCGCCTTGACGCGCAGCTCCTTGGGGGCGTCCTTGTAGAGCTCCTCGAGGACCGGCGAGACGCAGTAGGTGAGCGAGAGGGACTGCATGCGCTCGTAGTTGTGGGCGAACTGGCAGCCCTGGGTCCTGAGGAGGACCTTGTTGAGCGTCTTCTTAGAAATCTTACCCATTAGAGATCATACTCCTCGTCCTCGTCGCTGGCAGGGGCTGCAACGGCTGCGGTGGCCTGGGCCTTCTTGCCGCTCTCGACGACGAAGTCGTAGAAGCCGGCGGCCGCGGCGGCCACGAGGGCGATGCCGATCGTCGGGACCTTGAGGAAGGCGGCGAGCACGAAGCCGCAGATGAGGAAGATCCACATGTTCTTCTTCATCATCATGGTCAGCAGCATCGCAAGGCCGACGGCGGGCATGACGCCACCGGCGGTCGAGAAGGCCGAGAGGACCCAGGGCACCTGGTTCTGCAGGAAGGTCATGATGTCCTCGACCACGAACGAGCCGATGCCCGTGGCGATGAAGACCGGGATGGCACGGGTCAGGAAGAAGCACACGGCGCCGCACCAGAAGTACTTGTTGATGGACTTGAACTCGCCGCTCTCGGCAGCCTTGTCGGCGCCGTGCAGGAACGTGATGTTGGTGGTCATCACGAGGATGTTGAGCTGCTGGACGAGCGTGGCGGTCGGGATGCCGATGGCCACGGCCAGGGCGATGGCGCTCGCGGAGTCGCCGCCGGACATGATGCCGAGGGCAGCGCCCACGATGGTGCCGGAGATGACATCGGGCGGCACGTAGGCGCCGATGTTGTTGACGCCGAGCCACATGAGCTCCATGGTGGCGCCGATCATGATGGCAGTGGTCATGTCACCAAGGATGATGCCGACGCCCACAGAGGCGAGCAGCGGCTTCCTGAATCCGAGGTGCGGGCCATACTGGTCCCAGGTACAAAGACCCGCCCAGATGGCAAGCAGCAGTGCTTGGATCATTTCTCCTCCTTCTATCGACTAACGTCCTGCCGACGGCGCGCCCTCTCCGCGCCGGACTGGCTGGCTGGGAAACTACGCCTCCGCGTGCGCTCCGGAGAGCAGGTCGGAGACGGCGACCTTGGGGTCGCGCGTGGTGGGCTGCATCCAGCACTCGACGCCCATCGCCATGAGCTTCTCGAGCGCCTCGCGCTCCGCGGGGGTGACGGACATGTTCTTGTGCAGGCGGGTGCGCTCGTCGTTGAAGCGCATGCCGGAGACGTTGAGGTAGTTGAACTCGAGGCCGTTCTCGCGCAGCTTGAGGGCGTCGACGGGGTTGGTGAACAGCACCATCGTCACCTTCTTGAGCTCGGTCTTCTTGAGGACGTCGATGAACTTGTCCACGCCGAAGACGGAGACCTTGACCTTGGGGACGGCGAGGCCCGCCACGGACTTCTGGACGGGGTCGTTGGCGACCTTGTCGTCAACGATGATGACCGACTCGATGCCGTTGTCGGGGATCCAGGTGGAGGCGAGCTGGCCGTGGATCAGGCGGTCGTCGATGTCTACGAGCTTGAGTGGCATGTCTTTCTCCCTTTCTCGCGTGCTTCCGTGCAGTGCCTTCGCCCCGGGCGATCCCTTCCCCGCCGCGGGGCCGCGTGCCTAGAGGTCGAGGTCGTCCTCGTCGCCGTCCGAGGCCATCTCGACCTTGATCTCGGCGAGGGTCTGGGCGTGGGCAGCCTCGATGAGCTCGCGGATCTCATCGGCGCTGGACGCCGTGTCACGCGAGAGGAGGAGCTCGATGAGCACGGGGAGGCTCAGGCCGGTGAAGGCGACCATGTCCATGCCCTTGAGGATGCTGCGGGAGATGACGTTGAACGGCGTGCCGCCGTGGATGTCGCAGATGGTGACAATGAGGTCGCAGTCCGCCTTGAGCTCGGCGTATGCCTGCGCGAACTCCCCCTCGAACGTCTCGGCCGACTTGTCCGCCGTGAGCGCGAGGGCGCGGACGTCCTCCTGGGGGCCGGCGACCATCTCGACGCTGCCCAGCGCCGCCCTCGCGAACTCGCCGTGGCTCGCAACGATAACGCCAACCCTCATGCTGCTCTCCCCTTCTACCACGTACCGGTTCAAAACGAGAGAGGGTCGGACGCTGCCGCACACAACCCTCTCACAAATACGAACTTCTTACGTGACAATTTGTTTGTTTTTGTTCGTTTGAACTATAGCCGTTGATTGTGCGAACTCGCCCGAGATTTGACGGTTTGGTGACGCAGCGGCCGTGGGCGGTCAGGATTTATCGGCGAGCGCGAGCGCTTCTGTTCGCTCTCGTGTTCAAAAGACGCGCGGTCCCGCTATCCTATAACGGAGAGAAAGCGAGCCCGCGATGCTCAAGACCGAACGACACGACACGATCGTCGAGATGTGCCGCGCCCGCGGCACCGTCACCGTGCGCGAGATCGCCGAGATTCTCGGCGTCTCGGACATGACGGTGCGCCGCGACCTCACGGAGCTCTCCGAGGAGGGTCGCCTGGTGCGCTTCCGCGGCGGCGCCAAGACGACCGACTCCACGCTCGGCCGCCCGCTCATATGCGAGCCCTCCCACCTCGAGCGCCAGCTCCTCCACATCGACGAGAAGACCCACATCGCCGAGCTCGCCGCGTCGCGCGTGCAGGAGGGCGACACGATCTTCCTGGGCTCGAGCACCACCGTGGAGCTCGTGGCGCAGAACCTCCCCAACGTCCCGCTGCGCGTCGTCACCAACAGCCTCCCGATCTTCAACCTCTTCGCCGACGGCGACAAGCGCGAGATCATCCTCATCGGCGGCGCGTACCGCCACCACTCGGGCACCTTCATGGGCGCCCTGGCGGAGAGCGCGCTCTCCTCGCTCGGCTTCGACAAGGCGTTCATCGGCGTGAACGGCATCCGGGACGGCTCGCTCTACACCTCGTACTTCGACGCCGGCCGCCTCTACCAGATCGCGCTCGAGCGCGCCCGCGAGCACCTCATCCTCGCCGACTGGAGCAAGATGGACATGCTCGGGTTCTACGCCTTCCACGACCTCATGCCCGACGACATCGTCGTGACCGACCCCGCGGTCGGCGAGGAGTACCTCGAGTCCCTGCGCACCTACTGCAACGTCATCCTGTGACGCCCGCGGGGTCGTTTCCGCCGGACCCCGTCATTCTTGCGTTTCTCGCCCCACAATGTTCGGAATTGTTCTAAATTTGGCTTGTGTTTGTTCGTATCGCAGTTTCGCGAGAAGGGATGCACGCATGAGAATCGTCATCGGATCCGACGCTGAGGGCATGCCGCTCAAGGAGACCGTCAAGGCCTACCTGACCGAGCTCGGCCACGAGGTCGTCGACAAGAGCGAGGAGCCGGCCGCCGACTGCGTGGACTCCACGCTCGCCGTCGCGCACGACCTTCTCGAGAACCCCGACAGCCTGGGCTTCGCCTTCGACCTCTACGGCGACGGCTCCTACATGGCCGCCTGCAAGGTCAAGGGCATGGTCGCCTGCGAGTGCTCCGACGAGCGCTCCGCGTTCATGACGCGCCAGCACAACAACGCGCGCCTCATCACCATGGGCTCCGCCGTCGTGGGCGACGCCATCGCCCGCGGCATCGTGCGCGAGTTCCTCTCGGAGCCCTACGCCGGCGGTCGCCACCAGATCCGCGTGGACATGCTCAACAAGATGGCCTAGGGCCGAGACAAGGAGAACAACCATGATCATCGCCATCGGCTGCGATCACATCGTCACCAACGAGAAGATGGCCATCTCTGACCACCTCAAGGCCTGCGGCCACACCGTCATCGACTGCGGCACCTACGACCACGCGCGCACCCACTACCCGATCTACGGCAAGGCCGTGGGCGAGAAGGTCGCCTCCGGCGAGGCCGACGCCGGCGTCGTCATGTGCGGCACGGGCGTGGGCATCACCAACGCCGTCAACAAGGTTCCCGGCGCCCGCTGCGCGCTCGTCCGCGACATGTCCACTGCCGTCCATGCGCGCGAGTGCCTGAACGCCAACGTCATCGGCTTCGGCGGCAAGATCACCGGCGAGTTCCTCATCGCCGACATCGTGGACGCCTTCCTCGCCGCGAGCTACCAGCCCACGCCCGAGCGCGATGCCCTCGTCGCCAAGATCGACGCCGTCGAGGCCGGTTGCGACGCCGAGGCACAGGCCGACCCGCACTTCTTCGACGAGTTCATCGAGAAGTGGGACCGCGGCGAGTACCACGACTAGTCGTCCCTCTCGCCCTTCCCGCCCGTCTCAGCCCCGGTCACGCGACCGGGGCTTTTTTGCGCTTCGACCCGGTGCGAGAAAAGCCGGGGCGTGTACCGGTTGCCGTGGCGCAGACCGGTACACAGGGCGGCTTTTCTGCGCACCGCGGGTCCAAACCGGTACACGGCCCGCTTTTCTCGCATGGCGACGCTCGACATGGCGGCGCGGCCGGGAGGCGCCTCGCTTCCCGGCCGCGCGTTCGTGCGGCGTATGTGCCCGACGCTACTTGACGAGCGTGCCGCCCACGTAGGTAGCGGCGAGCGTCATGTCGGCGTTGAAGACCGTGAGGTCGGCGTCGCGGCCGGGCTTGATGAAGCCGAAGCGCTCCTCGATGTGGGCGGAGCGGGCGGCGACCTCGGCGGCCATGCGGATGGCCTTCTCGGCGGTCACGACCTCCCAGTCCACGACGTTCTTGACGCCCTCGGCGAGCGTGAGGACCGAGCCGGCGATGGAGTCGCCGTCGCGCAGGTAGCATAGGCCGCCGCGCATGACCACGGGCAGGCCGCCGGACATGTACTCGCCCTCGGGCATGCCGCCGCAGCCGAGGCAGTCGGTGATCAGGACCGTGTGGTCCCAGCCCTTGGCCGTGACCAGGGCCTTGAGGGCGGCCGGCGAGACGTGCTTGCCGTCGCAGATGACCTCGGCGTAGGTGCCGTTGGTGGTCATCGCGCCGCCCACGACGCCCGGATCGCGGTGGTGCAGGCCGCGCTGGCCGTTGTAGGTGTGGACGAAGCAGCTCGCGCCGGCGTTGACGGCGGCGAGAACCTCGTCGTAGTGCGCGTCGGAGTGGCCGATGCAGGTGACCACGTCGCGCTGGTCGAGGGCGGCGCAATACTCGGGCGCGCCGTCCTTCTCGGCCGCGAGGGCGCTCTTGACGATGCGGCCGCCGGCGCACTCCTGCCAGCGGTCGAACGTCTCGACGCTCGGGTCGATCAGGTAGACCGGGTTCTGGGCGCCCACGTGGGCCTCGGTGAAGAACGGGCCCTCGAGGTAGATGCCGCCGATGCGCGCGCCCGTGAAGGACTCGTCACGACCCTCGTCGGCGGCGGCGATGGCGGAGCAGGAGTCCGCGATCTGGTCGACGGACTCGGTGAACGTGGTGGGCAGCCAGCAGGTGGTGCCGCGACGGGCCAGCTCGACGCTCGAGGCGTCGATGCCCGCGGGATCGCGGTCGGTGGTGGCGTGGTTATAGAAGCCGTGGATGTGCGTGTCCACGAGGCCCGGGCCCACGATGCAGCCGGAGAGGTCGTGGATCTCGCAGCCGGGGGCCTCCTCGGACCAGCCCACGAACTTGCCGTCGGCGATGGTGAGGTAGCCGCCCTGCATGACGGCGCCCGGGAGGACGAACTTCTCAGCCTTGATGGCGAACGTGCTCATTGCGATTCCCCCTTGGAGAACGGCCCGGGGAGGCTCCCCGGGCCGACCGAGTCAGTCAGTGTCCGCGCCTACGCCTCGAACGGGTGGATGGTGACGCCCTTGACCACGCGGTTGACGGTGCCGGTGGGGCTCGGCGTGTCGGGGGTGTTGCCCACGCGCACGGAGTTGAGCAGCGACACCGTCTGCGCGACCATGACGAACGGCAGCGCGAGGTAGCCCTCGGGCAGCGCATCGTAGCCGGCGAAGGTGAAGGACTCGCCGTCGAAGACCGGGCCACAGTCCTGCTGGACGGCGATGGTCTTCTGCGCGATCTTGTCGCCGCCGATCTCGTTCAGGATGTCGAGGTCGTACTGGCGGGTGTACTCGTCGTTGTTCATGAAGACGAACACGAGAGTCTTGTCGTCGACGAAGGACTTGGGCCCGTGGCGGTAGCCCATGGAGCTGTCCCAGGAGGTGGCCACGAGGCCGTGGGCGAGCTCGAGGATCTTGAGCTGGCTCTCCTGGGCAAGACCCACGAAGGAGCCGGAGCCGAGGTAGGTCACGCGGTTGAAGTCACCGGCCAGGAAGGCGGCGACCTCGTCCTCGCGGGCGACGACCTCCTCGCCCATCTTGGCGATCTGCTCGACCCAGGCGGCCTTCTCGTCGAGGGAGGCGGAGTCGAAGATGAGGGTGGAGAGCAGCGTCATGCAGCTGTAGGAGCCGGTCATGGCGAAGCCCTTGTCGTTGGCGCGCGGGATGAGCAGCGTGAGGGCGCGCGGGTCGTCCGCGGACTCGACGGCGAGGCGCCCCTCGGGGGCGCAGGTGATGTTGAGGAAGCGGACGTTCTTCACGAACTTGCCGGCGATCTCCACGGCAGCCAGGGACTCGGGGCTGTTGCCGGAGCGGGCGAACGAGACGAGCACGGTGGGCTCGTCCGGGTTCAGGAAGTCGCGCGGCGCAGAGACGATGTCGGTCGTGGCGATCGGCTTGAAGTCATAGAGCGAGCGGTCGCCGGCGTGGCGCAGGTAGGGAGCGACGGTGTCGCCCACGTAGTCGGAGGTGCCGGCGCCGGTGAACACCACGGAGAGGCGACCCTCGCCCATGGCGCGCGCCTCGGCGAGAAATGCCGTGATGGCGTCGAGGTTGGCCTTGTAAATCTCAAGCGTGTCGCGCCAGAGCTCCGGCTGCTGCTTGATCTCGGCGGTGGTGATCTGCGCCCCCATGCCGGTGAGGGTCTCCACGTCCTTCTCGAACATACCTGCTCCCTTCCCCAGGCCCGCAGGCCTAGCTTCTAAGGTGTGTGACCTTGTATTTGAACTGGTCGGCGCGGGCCACGCTGTGCGTGTACTCGACGACCATGTTCTTAACGTTGTAGGTGGTGCGCACGAGCTCCAGCACCGGGGCCCCCTCGGCGATGCCGAGGTCGGCGGCGTCCGAGCCGCGGGCGATGCTCGCGTAGAACTCCTCATCGGCCTGACGGATCTTCTCGTGGTAGGTCTGCTCCATGACGTCATAGAGCGAATGGGCGGCGAGCTCCGCGCGGGTGAGGCCGGCGAAGAGGCGCTCGGGGAGGTAGGTGCGCTCGACCATCATCGGCACGTCGTCCGCGAGACGCAGGCGGCGCATGCGGAAGACGCGGTCGCCGAGGCGCAGGCGGAGGTGCTCCGCGACGCTCTTGGTGGCCTCCAGAGCCTCGAACTCGAGGATGACGGTCTTGGGGACGCGCCCGAGCCCGCGCATCTGCTCGGTGAAGCTGTAGGCGCCCATGAGGTTGGTTGCCTCGCGCGACGAGTCGGAGACGAAGGTGCCCTTGCCGTGCTTGCGGCTGATCAGGCCGATCGTCTCGAGCTCCTTGAGGGCGAGACGAACCGTGGTGCGCGACAGGCCGTAGCGCTCCGAGAGCTCTCGCTCGGAGGGCAGTAGGTCGCCCGGCTCCATGTCGTTCTCGATCTTCTCGCGAAGGAGGTCCACGAGCTGGTCGTAGAGCGGCTGCTTTCTCGAGGTCGTTGCCATGCGCCCCCCTTCAGCTCGTCATTCGATATGCCCAGAGCGTGAGACGGACAGTCCGTGCGGCATCTGCCCCACGCGGTCCAGACATACCCACCGGGTAGAGAGAGAAGGGAGGCGCGCGGAAAGTCCACGCGCCCCCCTTCAGGTAGAGCGAACTACCAGATGCTCGGCCAGAGGCCGCAGCCGGAGCCCAGAACACCGAGAACGAAGAGCAGGACAATGCCCTTGATCGGGGTGAAGTTGTGCTTCGCGAACAGGTAGTAGAGCAGAAGCACGAGGGCCAGCGGGACGAGCTTGGGCATCACGGAGTCGAGGGTGGAAGCCACGGAGTAGCTGACCGGGGACTCGGTGACGGTGCCGTAGGTGACCTGGCTCATGCCGTTGCCGAGGTCGACGATGCCGGTGGTGACGGCGTTGCCATCAGCGTCGGCAGCGGTGAGGGGGTTGCCCTCCATGTCGGTCATGGCGAGGGAGCCAGCCTCAGCGGTCTCGGTGTCAACGGCGAGGTCGGCGAAGTTCTCGGCCTCCTCGTTGGAGACGACCACGGTGGTGGCGGAGAGGCCACGGGTGGTGCCGTTCGGGATCGTGAGGTTGATCTGGGTGGCACCCATGGTGACCGTCAGCGCGCCGACGACGAAGACGCCGAGGATGGAGGCGGCGCGGGTGAAGGCCTGCATGTTGGCGGTAAGGGCGTCAATGGCGCTCGTACCGACCTTGTAGGACCAGTTCATGAGGCCGAAGCGGCACGCAGCCTGGGCGATGTTGAAGATCACCAGGAAGATGAACGGAGCGGCGATGGAGCCGTCGATGGCCATGTTCGAGGTGATGCCGGCCGTGATCGGCACGAGCGTCAGCCAGAACAGGGCGTCGCCGATGCCGCCGAGCGGGGAGGCAGCGGAGATGCGGACGGCGCGGATCGTCTGGGTGTCAACCTTGTTCTGCTCGAGGGAGAGAACAATGCCCATGACGAAGGTCACCAGGAACGGGTGCGTGTTGATGAAGTCCAGGTTGTGGTACATCGACGCAGCGAGGTCGTTCTTGTTGGTGTGGACCTTCTCGAGACCGGGGATCATGGCGAAGAGCCAGCCGCCGGACTGCATGGTCTCGTAGTTGAACGAAGACTGGAGCCAGTAGGAGCGCAGAGCCATGCGGTTCAGCGTCTTCTGGTCCACGTTAGGAGCCGGGGTAAGGTCCTCGTACTGGGCGGGAACCTCGAACTCAGTCTTAGATGCCATCGGTGAAGTCACCTCCATCAGAGACAGCGCCCTTCAGCTCGGTCTGCTGCTGGAAGTCCCAGAAGGCGAAGCCGAAGCCGATGAGGGTGAGGATGAGCAGGGCGGGGCCGGAGATGGCCGCAACGTTGGTCGCGATGAGGGCGAGGCCGAAGCCCATGAAGAAGAAGCCCCACATGTCGCGGCTCATCATGATCTTGAGCAGGATGGCGAAGCCGACGAACTTCATCATGTTGCCCGCCTGGGACAGACCGGTGTTGAGCCACGCGGGGATGGCGTCGACGATGGTCTGGCCGAAGGTCTGGCCGCCGATGAAGAACAGGGTGACGATGAAGGCGAAGATCAGGCCGAGGATGACCTCGGAGACGACCGTCCACTTCGTGATGCCCTTGGTGTCGGCGTTGACCGCGCAGCCACGGAAGAACTCGAGGAGCGGGGCACGGAGCGTGAAGAAGAGCGTCACGCCGTACTGGCCGAGAAGGGCGAACGGGATGGCGAGGGCGACGGCGGCGTTGGCGTCGACGTTCTCGAGCGTGCAGGCGAAGATGGCCGCCATGATGCCACCGATGACCGCGTTGGGCGGCTGGGCGCCACCGATCGGCATGTTACCGATGGTCATGAGCTGATAGGTACCACCAACGACGAGACCGAGCTCGACGTTGCCAAGGATGGCACCCACGATGGGACCCGTCACGATCGGCTGATACAGCGACTCGAGCAGGTCGAACTGGTCGATAGCCGCGATAAACGTGACGATGAAGATGAGAGCAATCTGGACGATTGAGACCTCCATCTGTGTCCCTCCTTTCGTGTGTCTTAGGTAAGACTTCCCTATCGTGCGCGACTGGCTGTCGCGCACCAAGAACCCTGTGGTCGCTTACGAGAAAAGCTTGTTGACGTCCTCGACCGGCGTGCTCGGGACACGCCTGATCTCCAGCTCGACCCCCCTCTCCTGAAGCTCGCGGAAGGCGGCGACATCCTCGTCGCTCACTGCGACCGAAGTGGCGACCTGCCGCTTTCCCTCTGCCATGTGCATGTTGCCAATGTTGACCTTCTTGATGGGCACGCCGCCCTTGACGAGCGTGAGCACATCTTCAGGGTTCTCACAGATGATGAAGATCTTCTGCTTCGGCGAGGCCTTGCCGATGATCTCGATGGTGTGCTGGAGCGAGAAGAACCTGGTGGCGACGCCGGTGGGGGCGGCCATCTTCATGAGGTTCTGACGCATGGTGTTGGTGGAGACCTCGTCGTTGGCAACGAGGATCAGGTTGGCGCCGATCGTGGAGTTCCACTGGGTGGCAACCTGACCGTGGATGAGACGGTTGTCGATGCGGGTGAGAAGAATGTTGGGCTCTGCCATCTTTATCCCTTTCTCTTGCTGCCGAGTCTTCAAACGTGAGGGGCAGGGCCCGCTCACGGAACTGCCCTAGTCGATCTGCTGGATCGCGTAGCGCGAGACGTCGAGGGTGGCGCCGGAGCGGACCTTCACCGCCACGCGGTCACCGTCGACCTCCTTGACGGTGCCGAAGATGCCGCCGCCGAACATGACCTCCTGCCCGGGCGCGAGCTCCTTGTGCACCTTCTCGAAGTACTGGCGCTTCTTGCGCATCTTCACGTACGACCAGACGGTGAAGACCACGCCCATGAGGACGAGGAAGACGAGAAGGACGACGGAGGACGCCAGGACGTTGTCGAGGAAGTTCTCCGGCATTAGATACCGTCACCGTCCTCGGGCTCGTCCGCGGCCGAGGTCTCGAGGACCGGGGCGTCGATGCCCATGCGGCCGATCTCGACGGCGGTCTGGCAGATCTCCTCGGCGGTGGTGGAGTCGGTGCGCAGGGACATGCACTCGAGCAGCATCGGGAGGTTGACGCCCGTGACCACGCGGACGCCGGGGATGGTGGCGCCGGCCATCATGGACTGGTTGAACGGGGTGCCGCCCATGAGGTCGCAGAACACGACGACCTCGCCGCACTTCTCGGCCATCTCCGCAATGGCGCCGGAGATCTTGGCGGGGTACTCGCCCGCCTCCTCCTCGAGGAAGGTGACGACGGCGAAGTCCTGCTGCGGGCCTCCCACCATCTCGAGAGCTGCACCAACGCCCTCAGCGAAGATGCCGTGACCCGTGAGGATGCATCCGACCATTGCGCGCTCCTTTGTTGTTCAGGCTGTCTCAGTTAACTGGTTACTACCATAAGCCTTGCTAACCCACTTTACCCGACTTCCGTCACTTTCCCTCCACTATTTCTGCAAATGGACGAGAAGGGCCGTTTACCCGTATTTCGCTACCGTTCACGGTATCACATGCTATTTAGCTGGTATTTTTCAATGTGATTAGGATTAGATTTCGCTGTTTCTGACTCATTTTGCGCTCGTTTCGCTTTGTTCTCCTTGCGTTTCTTCTCCTCATTTTTTTCAGCTACTGGTATTTTTTGCTGGGTACCTTGTGTAGGCCACAAGTTGATTAACAGCGGTTTGTTCGAACGCCTGTTTTCGACCAGCTCTCCCCTTTCCCGGGACGCCGAAGGGCCCACAAGAAAACGCAAGCAATCGAAACCTCGTGCCAGTTCGCCCATTCCTGAGCCCGTCCCATGCCCTCAGGCGATAAGATGCAGGGAGCACCTTCCCTAGCAAAGGAGACGTACATGATCGCCACCGTCACGCTCAACACCTCCATCGACAAGGCCTACCAGCTGGCATGCCCGCTCGTCGACGGCACGGTCATGCGTGTGGAGAACTGCATAGACAACGCCGGCGGCAAGGGCCTGAACGCCGCGCGCGCCGTGGCCACCTGCGGCGAGCGCGTCGTCGCCACGGGCTTCGCCGGCGGCAACAACGGCCGCCTGCTCTGCGAGCTGCTCGACGCCGACGGCATCGAGCACGACTTCGTGCACATCAAGAGCGAGACCCGCTGCTGCGTAAACGTCCTCGAGCCCGACGGGCGCTCCACCGAGTTCCTCGAGCCGGGCCGCCCCGTGAGCGGCGAGGAGGTCGCCGCCGTGCGCGCGAAGGTCGCCGAGATTGCGGCCGCCGCCGACGTCGTCACCTTCAACGGCAGCGTCCCCGCGGGCGCTGGCGCGAACATCTACCGCGAGCTCGTGGGCGCGGTCCGCGCCGCCGGCAAGCCGGCCATCCTCGACACCTCCGGCACGCTGCTCGTCAACAGCCTCGAGGCCCGTCCGACCATGATCAAGCCCAACACCGACGAGATCCAGGCCATCCTCGGCCGCAAGCCCGAGTCCCTCGACGAGATCATCGCCGCCGCGCGCGAGGTGCACGAGAAGTGCGGTATCGAGCGCGTGGTGGTCTCGCTCGGCGGGGACGGCGCGGTCATGGCCTGTGCCGAGGGTGTCTTCCGCGGCCGCGCGCCCAAGATCGAGGTCGTGAACCCCGTGGGCTCCGGCGACACGATGGTGGGCGCCTTCGCGGTGGCCATGGCACGCGGCATGGCCCTCGAGGACCAGCTCGCCTATGCCATGAGCTGCGCAAGCGCGAACTGCCTCTCCGCGAGCACCGGCCACTTCGACATGGAGGTCGCCGAGGGGCTGCGTGCCGGCACGTCGGTTGAGAAGGTCGCGTAGCGGCACGGCCCCCGAGCACCGGAGTCCTTCTCGCCGCGCGGGTTAGTTATTCGCGCACGCCCCCGTCCGCGGCGACGTTTTGGTTAGAAAGAGCGGCGCGTCCCCCTCCGAGCGAGCGTTTCGAGGGGGACGCGCCGCTGTTCTTAACCCGGAGACGAGAGGGACCCGGCCTAGAGAACCGTCACCGTGAAGGCGTAGGACTTCGTCTTACCGGGCTCGGCGACCTGGATGTTGCGCTTGTGCTCGAAGACGTCGTCCTCGTCGTTGCAGGTGGAGAGGCCCACCCACGGCTCGAGCGCGACGAAGGGGCCGTCGTTGGCCGAGGACCAGACGATGAGGTACGGGAAGTCCCCGAAGGCGAGCTCCACGCCTTTCTCGCTGTTGCGCGAGCGCAGGCTCACCCGACGCGACACCAGCTCGTCGAGGATCTGGGCGTCCTTGTGGAAGAGCTCGTGCGCGAGCGGCATCACGTTGGTGCCCTCGAGCACGGGGTGACGGACGTCGATGTCGATCAGGCCGGTCTCCGTGACGGGCTCGGGTGCGGTGCAGGTCTCCTCGCGCTCGAACTCGAGATAGCAGTCGTCGTAGGCGTCGCCGTCCACGAAGGGGCAGCGGAAGCCGGGGTGCCCGCCCACCTGGAAGGGCATGGGGCGGTCTCCGTCGTTGGTGACCTCGTAGGTGACCGTCAGCGTGGGGCCGCTCACCTCGTAGCGGCTGCGCAGCGTGAAGGGGTAGGGATAGCCGGCGAGGGTCTCCTCGTCGCTTCCGAAGACGAAGGTCGCGCTGGTCTCGTCCGAGCGCTCGAGCTCCCACTCGCGCTTGCGCACCAGGCCGTGGCGAGGCATGGCGAGCTCGCTGCCGTCCTGGGTGCGCGCGCGGTCGTCGCGGATGCTGCCGCAGATCGGGAACAGGATCGGGGCCTGGCCGCCCCAGTAGGTCGCATCCCCCTGCCAGAGGTACTCCGTCCCCTCCGCGTCCGCGACGGACGTAAGCGTGCCGCCGAGGCTGGTGAGGCCCACCTTGATTGCCTCGGTCGAGATCGTGCAGGTCTGGCTCATGGTTCCTCCCGTTTCTCTCTGTCCCGCCCCCCTCACACGGAGAACGGCCACTCCCCCGCCGCAAGCGCCTCGATCGCCGAGGCGACGGCATCGTCCTCACACGCCCCGATGTGCCAGCGCGCCGTCGTGGCAGCGCGGGGCGTGGCGCCGGCGACGGCCACCGAGTTGGGGACCGCCTCGAACATGGGCAGGTCGTTGTCAGCGTCGCCGAAGACCACGACCTCGTCCAGGCCGATCCCCAGGCGCTCCGCGAGCCACGCGACCGCCGTCCCCTTGTTCCAGCCGCGGGGCATGATGTTGGAGTAGGTCGGCATCGCGCGGTCCACGTCGAGGGCGACCACCTCCGCGTTCAGCCGTTCCACCAGCTCCGCCATGGCGCCCTCGTCGGCGCCCGAGAAGGCGTTCGCCTTCACCACGTCGAAGTCCGGCAGACGGCCCAGCTCGACGCACCTCTCGCCGTAGACGGGGAATGCGCGGGTGAGGTCCTCGCGCGTCCCGGCCACCAGCAGCGGCGTCGAGTCGTCGAAGCACACGAGACCTGCGGCGGGCGTCTCCGCGGCGATGGCGCGCACGCGCTCCAGCGCGGCGGCGGGGAGCGTCTGCTCCATGACCTTCTCGCCGTGCAGGTAGATCTGCATGCCGTTGGTTGCGAGCGCGGTGGCGCAGCAGGCGGCGTCCCCGCCGAAGAAGCCCGGGACCCACGCATAGCCGCGGCCGCTCGCGGGGCCAACGACCAGGCCGGCGTCCAGCGCGGCGTGGAACGCCGCGACCGTGCGCGCCGAGACGACCCGCTCGCCGCGCGGGAGGATCGTGCCGTCTATGTCGGTGAGGACGAGCTTTGCCTTCATGGGCCCTCCTTGCATGTCTCTAGTATATGATGCGGCAGCCCAGCTCCTCGCCGTCGACGCGGACGGCCTGGCCGGGGTCCGCGTCGGTGATGAGCGCCTCCGCATCGGCGAGCGTACCGAACCACAGAAGCCCCGGCGCTCCGACCTTCGAGGAGTCGAAGAGCACGAAGGTGCGCTCGGCGCAGGTGAGAAACGCCCGCTTGAGCTCGGCCATGTCCTGGTTGTTGGTCATGAGGCCGCGTCCGGGGACATAGGAGGTCGGCGAGACGAACGCCTTGTCGGGATGGAGCACCTCGAGGGCGCGCAGCGCGAGCGGGCCCGCCGTGTAGCGGTGACCCTTGCGCAGGCTGCCGCCGAGCATGATGACGTCGAGCGACGGGGCGGAGCGGTCCACGTAGTCCGCGATGGTGAAGTCGTCGGTCACGATGGTGACGCCCGAGCGCCCGGAGATGGCGCGCACGAACTCGAGCGCCGTGGTCCCGGAGTCCACGAGCACGGAGTCGCCGTCCTCCACGAGGGGTGCCGCGAGCCGGGCGATCGCGCGCTTGGCCTCGACGTTCACGTTTATGCGCCGCTCCTGGACGGAGACCGTGAGGGTCTTGGAGAGCGAGACGGCACCGCCGTGCGTGCGGCGGAGCTTGCCGTCGCGCGCCAGGGCGTCGAGATCGGCGCGGGCGGTCACACGACTGACGCCGAAGGCCTCGGCGAGCTGGGTGACCTGCACGGACGTGGCACGGTCGAGCATGGAGAGTATCGCGGAACGGCGCTCCTCCGAGGACATGTCGGACATGGTGCTGACCGCCCTTCTCGCGCGGCGTTTGTGTGCGAAATGTGTTTCCTTTACTTTCTTTAAGAGCAATCTAACACATTGCTTTTGCTTTCTTTTTGGCAAGTCAGAGTCCATGTGGGCGGCGGTTTTCGGGTTTGGGTTCGAAATCGCCCGTCCGGCACCCGTCCCGATTGCAAACCACGAGGTCAGAGGCGCGTGCGTGATTCAGACGGTTCTGATGTCCCGAAAATCGAACCCAAACCGTTTTCGGGTTTGGGTTCGGAAAACGGGACGGCGGCGATCCCGCATTGCTTTCATTTTAGATAGTCCCAGCTAGCGAGCTTGCGCGCCGGTCCGTGACGGCGCGAGTCGCCAACGCTCGAACCCAAACCCGAAATCAGGCCCGGACGCGACGCCCTTCGTTTGCTTTCCCTTCCGCCGCACCTGTCGGACCGCCCGCGGCACACGACGGCGCACCCCATGCGCGCGCGAACGTACAATGGCGCCATCAGCAGGTTTTGAGGAAGGGAGTTTTAGATGCTCGTCACCACCAAGGAGATGCTTCTCGACGCCCAGGCCAACCACTACGCGGTTGGCGCCTTCAACATCGAGAGCCTCGAGTTCGTCATGGCCGTCCTCGCGGCCGCCGAGGAGACCAAGTCCCCGGTGATCATGCAGACCACGCCCGGCACCGTGAAGTACGCCGGCCTGGACTACTTCTACGGCATGGTCAAGGCCGCCGCCGAGCGCGCCACCGTGCCCGTGGCCCTGCACCTCGACCACGGCGACGGCTTCGACCGCTGCATGCAGGCCATGCGCACGGGCTACACCTCCGTCATGATCGACGGCTCCCACGAGACCTTCGAGGACAACATCGCCCTCACCGCCTCCGTCGCCCGCGTCGGTGCCGCCATGGGCGTGCCCGTCGAGGCCGAGCTCGGCAAGGTCGGCGGCAAGGAGGACGACGGCCCGGCCGTCGAGGGCGAGAACCCCTACACCGACCCGGAGGAGGCGCGCGAGTTCGTCGAGCGCACCGGCTGCACCTCACTCGCCATCGGCGTCGGCACCGCGCACGGCGTCTACACCGAGACCCCGCACATCGAGCAGGACGTCGTGAAGGCCATCCGCGCCGCCGTCGACGTGCCGCTCGTGCTCCACGGCACCTCCGGTGTGCCCGACGAGCAGGTCGCCGAGGCCGTCAAGAACGGCATCTGCAAGGTCAACTACGCCACCGAGCTGCGTCAGGCCTTCATGCGCGGCTTCATGGGCTACATGGCAGAGAACCCCGGCGCCTTCGATCCCAAGAAGCCGGCCAAGCCGGGCATGGCCGAGATCACCGAGCTGGTCAAGGTCCGCATGAACAACCTCGGCTCCGTGGGCCGCGCGTAAGTCACGGATCGAGTTGCGAGAAGACCGGTCTTCTCGCCTGGCGGGGCGGCGTGCCTTTGGGTGCGCCGCCCCTTCTCTTATGCCTCGTCTGCCAGGGCCTCTATGACCTGCACCTCGTGCTCGCCCTGGTTGCACGCCTCGAGGACCATGCCCTCCGGGTCGCGCTCCATGATCACGACGTCAACGTCATCCGGCTTGGCGAAGCGCAGGAAGGAGCGCCCCGCACCCACCTTGCTCGAGTCCATGAGGATTATCTTGGTGCGCGCGTGCTTGAGGAACTCCACCTTGGCGTAGGCGGTCTGGTCGAACTCGGCCAGGAAGCCGAAGCTCGGCTCGAAGCCGTCGGCGCCGAGAAACACCTGGTCGAGGTAGATGTCTGCCAGGCTCGCGCCCACGAGCGGACCATAGTAGTGTCGGTACTTGCGCGCGAGCATGCCGCCGGTGGACATGACCTCGACCTCGGGAAGGTACTGCTCGGCGTACTCCAGGATGTGGCAGGAGTTGCTCACGACGGTGACGTCGTGCTTGCTGCGCAGCGCCTTGACGAACTCCAGCGTCGTGGAACCGCTGCCCACGAGGATCATCTCGCCGTCGCTCACGCGCTCCGCCGCGCGCCGCGCGATGGCCTGCTTGGCTCGGGCGTTCTTCCGCACGCGCTCGGAGACGCGGGGGACCACGTACTCGGAGATGGGCACCGCGCCGCCGTGCGTGCGCTTGAGCCGGCCCTCCCCCTCCAGGAAGTCGAGGTCGGCGCGGGCGGTGACCGCTGAGACCCCGCACTCCCTGCAGATGTCGGCGATCAGCACCGACGAGTGGTTCTCGAGCATCTCGATGATGCGCTGACGCCGCTCAACGGCGAGCATGCGCCCCTGGTTCTCCTGAGCCATGGAAAGCCCCCTTTCCCCGAAAAGCGTACGACGATCCGAGGGAAAGGGGGCTTTCGGAAACCTTCTTTTCTTGCAAAGCGAAAGAATCCGTCGGCGGACGGCGCTACGAGAGCTGCGTCACCTCGATGGAGCGCGCGATCTCGTCCACGAGCGCAAAGTCGCCCAGTCCCGCGCACATGGCGACGTTGCCGCCCGTGGCCATCGCGCGCACCAGGGCGGGCTCGACCTCGTCGCGGGCGCCGAGCCACGCGGAGAGAAAGCTCGCCAGCGTCGCGTCGCCGGCGCACGCGGTGGAGAGCACCTTCACCTTGGCCGCGCTCGCGCGCCAGACGTGCTCGCCGTTCGAGAAGTACGCGCCCTCGCCGCCGAGCGTCAGCAGGATGTTCTTCGCGCCCCGCTCGTGGATGTGGGCGAGCGCGGAGAGGATGTCGCCCTCGTCGGCGACGTCGACGCCGAAGATCTCCGCGACCTCCTCGTCGTTGGGCTTGATCAGCAGCGGGTGACGCTCGACGAGGTCGGCCAGGTGCGGGTGCGAGATGTCGAGCACGAACTCCGCGCCCTTCTCCTGGCACACGTCGATGAGCTCGTCGTAGTAGGAGGCGTCCATCTCGGGCGAGAGGCTGCCGGAGACCACGAGGCACTCGAGGTCGTCCAGGCCGCGCAGCAGCTCCAGCATCTCGAGCTGCTTCTCGCGGCTCACGGGGGCGCCTGCGTTGGGGAACTTGTACTCGCCCTCGGGCGTGGTCACGAAGATGTTGACGCGGGTGATGCCGTCGATGAGGACGGGGCGCACCGGGCAGCGCTTCTCGGCCTCGCGGACGATGTAGTCTCCGGAGAAGCCGCCGAAGAAGCCCAGGATCACCGACTCGACGCCGTAGTGCCCCAGCGTGAAGGAGACGTTCAGCCCCTTGCCGTTGGGGGTGTAGACGGCGTCGCGCGTGCGGTTGACCTTCTTGGTGGTGAGAGTGTCCGCGTTGACGTTCATGTCGACCGCGGGGTTGGTGGTGAGCGTGTAGATCACGACTGCTCCTCCCGGCTCTTCTCGTATGGACAGAAGGGGCCCGGCGCGCGGCCGGGCCCCCGGACAAGTGCTCGCTCGGAGCTACTCGGCGACCTTGCCGCCGTTCTTGTCGTAGTCGTACTTCTTGAAGAGCACGAACAGGATGCCGCCGATGACCGCGCCGATGAGGATCGCGATCACCCACTGCAGACCGCCGTCGACGACGGGCAGCACGAGGAAGCCGCCGTGCGGGGCGGGGTCGTGGACGCCCAGGAAGATCGTCAGGATGGCCGCGATGGCGGAGCCGAGCATCATGATCGGCATGACGGGCCAGATGTTCTTGGTCATGAAGGGGATGGCGCCCTCGGTGATGTGGGTGCAGCCCAGGATGAAGTTGACCAGGCCGGCGTCGTGGTCCTCCTGCGAGAAGTACTTCTTGCCCACGATGACCGCGAAGGTGGTGATCAGCGGCGGGACGATGCAGGCGGCGGAGACGGCAGCCATGAAGTTGGTGCCGAAGTTGTAGGCCTCGGTGCCCACGCCGGCGGCGATGGCCTCGGTGAGCAGCAGGGTGCCGGTGGTGTAGGCGGCCTTGTTGACGGGGCCGCCCATGTCAAACGCGCACATGCAGCCGATGGCCAGGCCCAGCGGGATCGGGCCGGCGTTGTAGAGGCCCTGCAGGAAGTCCATCATCGCCTGGTTGATCGCGGCCATGGGGCCGGAGATGCCGAGCATGATGAGGCCGACGATGAAGGTGGAGCACAGCGGGTAGAGGAACATGGCCTTGAGGCCGTTGAGGCTCTGGGGCAGCCCGCTGAAGACCTTCTCGAGCAGCACGATGACGTAGCCGGCGAGGAAGCCGCCGATGATGCCGCCGAGGAAGCCGAAGCCCACGCCCGCGCCGCCGGCGTCGATGAGGCCGGTCTCAGCGTTGACGGGCAGGCCCTGGATGGAGATCATGCCAGCAACGAAACCAGGGACGAGGCCCGGGCGCTTGCCGATGGACTCGGCGATGTAGGCCGAGAGCACGGGCACCATGAGGTTCATGGCAATGCCGCCGATGATCTTGAGCATCGCGGCGAAGGAGTTGTAGTCGGAGGCCGTGGAGTCGTAGGACGTGATGCCCCAGAGGAACGACAGGGCCGTGAGCACGCCGCCGGCGACGACGAAGACCAGCATGTGGCTGACGCCGTTCATGAGGTGGCGGTAGATCTGGTGGCCGATGGACTCCTTCTCGACGACGTCGTCGTCGGAGGCGTTGGCGACCTCGGCCGCGAGCTCGCCCTCGGCCTTGGCTGCGAGCGCCTTGTCAATCAGGCCCTCCGGGTCCTTGATGGCGGCCGTCACGCCGACGCTGATGAGGGGCTTGCCCTCGAAGCGCTCGGGCTGGACGTCCTTGTCGGCGGCGATGATGACGGCCTTGCACGCCTTGATCTCGGCGGGCGTCACCTCGTTCTCCGCGCCGACCTGGCCCTGGGTCTCGACCTTGATGGTGAGGCCCTTGGCAGCGGCGGCCTTCTCCAGGGCCTCCTTGGCCATGTAGGTGTGGGCGATGCCCGTCGGGCAGCCCGTCACGGCCAGAAGGTCATAGGTGGTCTTCTCTGCCATTCTCGCTCCTTCCCTTTCTCTCTTCTCGACGCCCCCTGAGGCGTCGCACTTCCGCTGAGGCGCCCACGTGTCCGAAGCTGCAATCTTCACGTGAACATCACATATGGTGATTATGCAACAAAAGAACGAAGAAAAACGAAAGAAAGAGAAAGAAAATCGGTTTCTTACGAAGGTATACCGCTTACCGCCGCATCGCGCCCGCCGGTGGTTTCTCTTTTCTGGAACCAGCGCAAAACGAAAGGGCTCAATGGGGGTGGGCCAGCGACCGGATAAGGGCGGAAACTGACAGAAAAGGGCGCTCGCGGCCCGTCCGGGGGACCCGCGAGCGCCCAAAGTCGTCAGTCGGCCCGGCGCGGGGCGAGAAGGACGCCGTGCCCGGGCTACGCCTCCCCGCGCAGGCGCAGCGCCTCGTAGGCGCAGCCGTACATGGCCGCCTGGTTGCCGAGGCCGGCGGCCTCGATGCGCACGTCCTTGCAGGTGGGCAGCGCGAGCTCCTGGAAGCGCTCGCGCAGGCGCGGCGCGAAGGTCGCGAAGGCGCCCGCGACGCCGCCGCCGATGAGGTAGAGCTCCGGGTCCATGACGCAGGAGATCTGCGACAGCGCGAGCGCCAGGTAGTCGCACATCTTGTCGACGGCGATGCCGGCGCACTCGTCGCCGTTCGCGAGGGCCTTGAAGACAGAGAGGGTGTCCGTGGCGTGCTCGACGTTCACGGGGGTCACGCCGCGGCGCTCGCACTCCTCGAGGTAGAGGCGGACGACGCCCTTGGCGGAGGCGTACTGCTCCAGGCAGCCGTGACGACCGCAGCCGCAGGTCAGCGGCTCGTCCCGCTCGACGGTGATGTGACCGATCTCGCCGCCGGCACCGAAGGCGCCCGCGACCAGGCGGCCGCCTGTGACGACGCCGCCGCCGACGCCCGTGCCCAGGGCGATGAGGACGAAGCTCTGGACGCCGCGCGCCGCGCCGCCCCACACCTCGCCGAGCGCCGCCGCGTTGGCGTCGTTGACGAAGGCGACCGTCGCGCGCGGGAAGGTGGCCGTGATCGCCCCGACAAGACCCTCGGGGTCGAGCTGGATGTTGGGCAGGAAGCCGACCGTGCCGTCGTCGGCGACGGGCCCGGGGATGTCCAGGCCGCAGGCGATGACGTCCGCCGGGGCGGCGTCATGCGCGGCGAGGACGCGCGTGATGCCGGAGGTCACGACCGCATAGGCGTCGTCGTCAACGAGCGCCGGCGTGGGGATCTTCCGCTCCTCGAGCAGCTCGCCGTCAGGCGTGAAGAGGCCGACCTTGATGCTCGTTCCGCCGACGTCGATGCCCAGTACCTTGTCCATTTGCGTCCCCCTTCGTCAGGCGCGTCACCTACTCATCCCCAACGATGATACGGGGAGCCGCACCACGATGGTCGGACGAACTCGTGGCCGGTCGGAGCCTTCGGTGACGGGCGGCCGGAGGGACGTACGGCTACACTGGTGGGAGCCGAACGCAAAGGGGGACCCATGGCCGAGACAAACGCCGCGCTCTCCAACCCGAGGGCAGACCTCGCCGCGCTGGACGCGCTCGAGCGAAAGCTCTTCTCGCTTCGCTACGCGCTGGACGAGATCGGCTCGCTCGGGCCGGTGATCGACCCGCCCAAGGCGACCGCCGAGCGGAGCGAGGCCCTGGCCGAGCTGGAGCGCGCCCGTGTGGAGACGCTCTGCGACCCGGAGGTCGGCGACATGCTCGCGCGCCTCGCGGACGTCCCCGAGCTCCTGAGCGAGACGCGCCGCGCGCAGGTCCGCGTGCTCACGCGCGACCGCGACGCCCTCGTGCGCATACCCGCCGAGGAGCAGGCCGCGTTCAGCCGTCTCACCTGCGAGGCGGAGGACGTCTGGCGGCGTGCGAAGGCCGCGGGCGACTGGGACGCCTTCGCCCCCTACCTCGACCGCATCGTGGAGGCGCGCCTGAGCATGGCCGCCGCGAGGGACGGCTCGCGCGACCCCTACGACGTCTGGCTCGACGAGTACGAGCCCGGCTGCGACGCCGCCTTCTACGACCGGTTCTTCTCGCAGGTCAAGGACTGCGTCGTGCCCCTTCTCGCCGACTGCGTCGCGAGCCGGCACAAGCCCGGCCGCGCGTGCGTGGAGGGCTCCTTCGACGTGCGCCGCCAGGGCGAGCTCGCGCGTGACCTCGTGGAGCTCGAGGGCCTGGACATGGACGCGCTCTGGCTCGGCGAGACCGAGCACCCGTTCACCGGCGGGCCTTCCTCGGGGTTCGTCCTCATCGCGAGCCACCCCCACAGAGACGACGTCCTCTCCAACGCGTTCTCCATGCTGCACGAGGGCGGGCACGCCCTCTACGAGCAGGGCGTCGACCCGGCGTACCGCCTCACCTCGCTCAGGGGCGGCACCTCCATGGGCATGCACGAGGCGCAGTCGCGCTTCTTCGAGAACCTCGTGGGACGCTCGGCGGCCTTCGCGCCCACGCTGCTCGCCTCGCTCGAGCTGCGCTTCCCCGGGCGGTTCTCCCGCGTGACGCCCCGCCAGCTCTACCTCGCCGAGAACTGCGCCGAGCCCGGCCTCATCCGCACGGAGGCCGACGAGCTCACCTACCCCCTGCACATCCTCGTCCGCTACGAGATCGAGCGCCTGCTGCTCTCCGGGGAGGCGCACGCGGCCGACGTCCCGCGCCTCTGGGCCGAGAAGTACCGCGCGTACCTCGGGCTCGAGGTGCCCGACCACGCCCGCGGCGCGCTCCAGGACACCCACTGGGCCTGCGGCGACTTCGGCTACTTCCCGACGTACGCGCTCGGCTCGGCATACGGCGCGCAGCTCAAGGCCGCCATGGTCGCCGACGGGGTCGACTTCGAGGGCGCGTGCGCGCGCAGCGACCTCGCCCCGATTCGCGCCTGGCTCGGCGAGAAGATCTGGCGCTGGGGCCGCTCGAAGGACTCCGACGAGCTCATCCGCGACGCGTGCGGCGAGCCCTTCTCGCCCGCGTACTACACGGACTACCTCACCGAGAAGTTCTCCGCGATCTACCGTCTGGGGGCGTAGGGCATGCGAGCGCTCATCCAGCGGGTCGAGCGGGCGCAGGTGGAGGTCGACGGGTCCGTCGTCGGCAGCTGCGGCGAGGGATACCTCATACTGCTCGGCGTGGCGCCCGAGGACGACGAGGCGCTCGTCGAGCGCCTGTGGCGCAAGGTCGCGGCGCTGCGCATCTGCGAGGACGACGAGGGCAAGACCAACCGCTCGCTCGCGGACACGGGCGGCGGCGTCCTGGTGGTGAGCCAGTTCACGCTCTACGCGGACGCCCGTCGGGGCAACCGACCGTCGTTCACCGGGGCAGCCCGGCCCGAGCTCGCGGAACGACTCTACGAGCGGTTCTGTGCGCTCGCCGAGGCGGACCTGGGCGCAGGGCGTGTGGGGCGCGGCGTCTTCGGCGCGGAGATGCGCGTGAGCCTCGTCAACCACGGCCCCTTCACCGTCCTGCTCGACACGGACGAGCTGGGCTGGAGCTCATCCAGAGGTTGAATGTCTCATTATCGCGAAGAGCCTCTGTCTGATGCTATTCTTAGCAGGTTGTGCATCCAAGACAGAAAGGTTCCCGTATGAAGATCGTCGATGAGTTCAAGGAGTTCATCGCCCGCGGCAACGTGATGGACATGGCCGTCGGCATCATCGTCGGCGGCGCGTTCACCGCCATCGTCAACTCCCTCGTGACCAGCGTCATCACCCCCGGCATCCACTTCCTCACCGCCGTCACCAGCTCCGCCACCGGCGGCGCCGCCGACGAGGCCAACAACATCATCACCGGCCTCAAGTGGATGGTCCCCGGCACCGACGCCGCCCCCGAGTACATCGACCTCGGCGCGTTCATCGGCGCCGTGATCAACTTCCTGATCATCGCCTTCGTGGTCTTCTGCATGGTCAAGGGCCTCAACACCATGCGTGAGAAGATGGACGCCATCGCCAAGAAGGACGCCGAGGAGGAGGCTGCCGAGGAGGCCGCCGCCCCGCACTGCCCGTTCTGCCTCGAGGAGGTCAAGGAGGGCGCCACGCGCTGCCCGCACTGCGGCGCGGAGATCAAGACCGCCTAGGTCCTCCCTCAACACCTGCACGCAAAAGGCGCCGCCGGGTTTCTCGCCCGGCGGCGCCTTTCTCGTCTGCCGACACGTGGCGCGGGGGCGCTGCCCTATGCCGGGACGCGGGACGTCACGAGCGTCATGTCGCCCGAGAAGCGCAGGTCTCCGCAGCCGGACGGAGCCAGGAAGTGCGTGCCGCGCGCAATCTCGTGCTCCACGCCGGCAGAGGCCGCGCGCACGATGCCGGACCCCTCGATCACGCTCACGCAGAGGAAGGGCCACTCCTCGGCCACGGCCTTCTCGCCCTCCACGCGCACGCGGTCCACCACGAAGTTCGGGCACTCCATGAGCTCGGTCACACCGTCCACCTCGGGCGCCGTGACCTCGCCGGACGCCGGCGCCTGCTGCGCGTAGTCCACCACGTCGAGGCTCTGCTGGATGTGCAGGTCGCGCGGCTTGCCGTCGTCGCCCACGCGGTCGTAGTCGTAGACGCGGTAGGTGACGTCGGAGGACTGCTGGGTCTCCAGGATCAGCGTGCCGCCCTGGATGGCGTGGACGGTGCCCGGCTCGATGGGGAAGAAGTCGCCGACCCGGCACGGCACGAGGTTGAGCATGTCGTCCCAGCGACCCTCCTCGATCATGGCCGCCAGCTCGGCGCGGTCGTGCGCGCGCTGGCCGATCACGATCTGCGTACCCGGGTCGACGGCGAGCACGTACCAGCACTCGCGCTTGCCGAGGCTGCCGTTCTCGTGCTCGGCGGCATAGGCGTCGTCGGGGTGGACCTGCACGGAGAGGTTGTCCTTGGCGTCGATGATCTTCACGAGCAGCGGGAACCGGTCGCCCTCGAGGTCGCCGAAGAGCTCGCGGTGCTCGTCCCAGAGCTCGGAGAGGTGCCTGCCCGCCCAGGCGCCCTCCGCGACCACGCAGTCGCCGTTGGGGTGCGCGCTGATGGCCCAGCACTCGCCGATCGGCCCGTCGGGAATCTCGTAGCCGAAGTCGTCGGCCAGCTTGCGGCCGCCCCAGATCTTCTCGTGGAAGATGGGCTCGGGAAAGATGAGGTCACGGGCATCGTTCATGGCTGCTCCATCGGTCGGTTGCTGAGAAGGACGGGCGCCCGTCGGCGTCCCGCCCCATGATAGACCCTTAAGACGGGCTCGGACTAGAGCGCCACCTCGTAGGTCGCGAGGACGTTCTCGTCGTGGTCGACGGCCGCGAGGGTGATCTCGCAGGAGGTTCCCTCGGTGACGGTGGCGACCCCGCGGTCGACGAAGAGGAAGCCCTCGGAGGTCTCCCCCGCCGCGGCCATGCAGTAGAGCGTGGCGTCCTCCCAGACGTCCGCGCCGTCGACCGTGGTCCTCGCGTTGGTGAGCACGAAGTCGACGTCCGTTCGGTTCTCGACGCTCACGAGGTAGCCCGTGTCGCCCACGGGGTCCGTCCCGATGCCGGTGATCTTGACGAGCGCGGTCTCGTCGTCGCCCGCGACGACGTCGAGCGGGACGTCGACCTCGACGCTGGAGGTGTAGAGGAGCTGCCAGACTACCAGCTCGTCGGAGAACAGGTCCGAGAACTCCGTGGGCTCCGGGCCGTCATGCCCGACGTCGTCCACCGTCTCCTCGAGGTCGTCCAGGCCGCCCATCCCCAGATCGCCCGCGTTGTCGGACGGGTCTCGGTCCATGACGGGCTCGTCGGACGTCTTGGTGAAGACGAGCGTCTCCCCGTCGTAGGCGAGCGTGAGCCGCCCGTCGGCGAGGGGCGCGTCGACGCCCTCGCCCTCGAGCGTCAGCGTGAGCGTGTCGGCATCCCTGAGCTCCCAGGTGCCCGTCTGCTGCTGGCCGAAGGCGTCGATGAGCAGGTCCCCGTCGGAGTCCAGGTCCAGGGTGACGCGCATCCCGTAGGACTCCATCTCCTCGAGGGTCTCGGCGTCCACGTCCCCCTCGTCGAACTCGGCCGACTCGAGCTCCCAGCTGCCCACGCAGCCCTCGACCAGGCCGGCGATGTCGGGGCTGGAGGGCGCCGCCCCGCAGGCGACGAGCGAGACGCCCAGGACGAGCGCACCCGCAAGCGCACCGGCCCTTCTCGTCCAGCTCATGGCCACCCCCCTCAGCCGCGCCGGCCGCGGTGGCCGCCGTGCGGGACCCCGTGGGCGTCGCGTGGGAGGAGAAAGCGCTCGCACACGTTGGAGGTGCGCAGGTACTCGGCACCGAAGGGGTCGACGGTGGGCACGAGGCCGTCCGGGCTCTCGGCAAAGTGGTCCTCGGGACTCGTGCGGACGTGCGGGTTGGTCAGCGTGTAGCCCCGGCTGCACGCACCCTGGTACAGGCCGGACTCCTCGTGGAGCGTGAAGGTCGCGTAGGCGCAGTCTGAGCAGTGAAGTCCCATGGGTCCCCCTCGCATGTCGTTTCCTCGATGGTACCCCTTCGTCACGGGCGGCTCGTTCTCGTCGGTGGGCGGCTCGCGCGGGCGGACGGGCAGCGGGAGGAGGATACTTGGCCCGTACCGCGATGTCCCCGGGCGACGAGGGGGGCCGCATGGGCGAGAAGAGGTACGTCATAGCGCTCGACCAGGGGACCACGAGCTCGCGCTCCGTCCTCGTGGACCGTCGCGGGCGGATGGTGGACGTGGTGCAGAGGCCGTTCCAGCAGATCTTCCCGCAGCCCGGCTGGGTCGAGCACAACCCGCAGGACATCCTCTTCTCGCAGCTGGGGACCCTCACGGAGCTCGTTGCCCGCCACGGCCTGACGTCCGACGACGTCGCTGCCATCGGCATCGACAACCAGCGCGAGACTACCATCGTCTGGGACCCGACCACGGGAGTCCCGGTGTCCAACGCCATCGTCTGGCAGTGCCGGCGCACGGCGGACATGGTCGGGCGCGTCTGCGGCACCCCCGAGGTCCGCGAGATGGTGCGCTCCAAGACGGGACTTCTCCCCGACGCGTACTTCTCGGCCAGCAAAACCGCGTGGATCCTGGAGAACGTGCCCGGCGCCCGCGCGCGGGCCGAGGCCGGGGAGCTGCTCTTCGGCACCGTGGACACGTGGCTCGTGTGGACGCTCACCGGCGGGCTCGTGCACGCCACGGACCCCACCAACGCCTGCCGCACCATGCTCTACAACATCCACGAGGGCCGCTGGGACCAGGACCTGCTGGACCTCTTCGACATACCCGCCTCGATGCTGCCCGAGGTGCGCCCGAGCTCGGGCCCCTTCGGCGAGACGAGCTACCCGGGGCTGCCGGCGGGCATCCCCGTCTGCGGCGTGGCGGGCGACCAGCAGGCCGCGCTCTTCGGCCAGTGCTGCTTCGCGCCCGGGCAGGCCAAGAACACCTACGGCACCGGCTGCTTCATGCTGCTGCACACCGGCGCCGAGGCGCGCGAGAGCGAGCACGGCCTCGTGACCACGATCGTCGCCTCGCCCCCCGGCACGACGCAGACGCAGTACGCGCTCGAGGGCTCGGTCTTCGTCGCCGGCGCGCTGGTTCAGTGGCTGCGCGACGAGCTCGGCATCATCCGCGACGCGGCGGAGACCGAGTCGCTGGCGCAGAGCGTGCCGGACACGGGCGGCGTCTACGTGGTGCCCGCGTTCACCGGGCTCGGCGCCCCGTGGTGGGAGCCGGACGCGCGCGGGGTGATCCTCGGCCTCACGCGCGGGACGGGACGGGCGCACCTGGTGCGTGCGGCGCTCGAGGCCCTCGCCTACCAGATTCGCGACCTGGCGGACGCCATGGAGGCGGACGCGGGATCGGCGCTCGACGTGCTCAACGTCGACGGCGGGGCCTCGGCGAACGACTTCCTCATGCAGTTCCAGGCCGATCTGCTCGGGTGTGAGCTACGCCGGCCCGCCAACACCGAGACCACCTCGCTCGGCGCCGCGTTTCTCGCCGGGCTGGCCTCGGGGTTCTGGGGCGGCACGGACGAGCTCGTCGCGCTGCGCGAGACGGACGACGTGTTCCGCCGCACGATGGACCCGGCGCGCGTAGACGCCCTTCTCGCCGGCTGGCACGACGCCGTGCGCCGCGTGATGTAGGGGTCGCGGGAGCCTAGAAGTCCGCGTTGCCCACGGTGCGCGGGTGCGGGATGACGTCGCGGATGTTGTCCACGCCGGTGAGGTACATCACCATGCGCTCGAAGCCCAGGCCGAAGCCCGCGTGCTCGCAGCCGCCGTAGCGACGCAGGTCGAGGTAGTACTTGTACTGCTCCGGCTCCATGCCCAGCTCCGCGATGCGGCGCTCGAGCACGTCCAGGCGCTCCTCGCGCTGGGAGCCGCCCACGATCTCGCCGATGCCCGGCACGAGGCAGTCCACGGCGGCAACGGTCTTGCCGTCGTCGTTCAGGCGCATGTAGAAGGCCTTGATGGCGGCCGGGTAGTCCGTCACGAAGGTCGGGCGCTTGAAGTGCTCCTCGGTGAGGTAGCGCTCGTGCTCGGTCTGCAGGTCGCAGCCCCACTCCACGGGATACTCGAAGACGTGGCCGGAGGCGGCGGCCTGCTGCAGGATCTCGATGGCCTCGGTGTAGGTGACGTGCGCGAAGTCCGAGGTGGCCACGTGCGTGAGGCGCTCGATGAGGCCCTTGTCGACGAACTTGTTGAAGAACTCCATCTCGTCCGGGCACGCGTCCATCACGTAGTTGATCACGTACTTGAGCATCTCCTCGACGCACGCCATGTCGCCGGCGAGGTCGCAGAAGGCCATCTCGGGCTCGACCATCCAGAACTCGGCCGCGTGCCGGCGCGTGTTGGAGTTCTCGGCGCGGAAGGTGGGGCCGAAGGTGTAGACGTCGCCGAAGGCGAGCGCGAAGTTCTCGGCCTGGAGCTGGCCGGAGACGGTGAGGTTGGCGGCGTGGCCGAAGAAGTCCTGGGACCAGTCGATGGCGCCGGACTCGGTGCGGGGCGGGTTCTCCACGTCGAGCGTGGTCACGCGGAACATCTCGCCCGCGCCCTCAGCGTCGGAGGTGGTGATGATCGGCGTGTTCACGTAGACGAAGCCGCGCTCCTGGAAGAAGCGGTGGATGGCGTAGGCGGCCACGGAGCGCACGCGGAAGACGGCGCGGAAGAGGTTAGTACGGCTGCGCAGGTGCTGCTGGGTGCGCAGGAACTCGCGGGTCTGGCGCTTCTTCTGCATCGGGTAATCCGGCGCGGAGGCGCCTTCGACGCGAATCTCCGCCGCCTGGAGCTCGAAGGGCTGCGGGCGATCCGGCGTGAGCGCGAGCGTGCCCGTGACCACGAGGGCCGATCCCACGCCCGTGGCTGAAATCTCGTCGTAGTTGGCGAGCTTCTCGCGGTTCATGACAACCTGCAGGTCCTTGAAGCAGGAGCCGTCGTTGAGCATGACGAAGCCGAAGTTCTTCATGTCGCGGACCGAGCGGACCCAGCCGGCGACGGTGACGGTGGTCCCGCCGAGCTCGTCCATGTCGGCGAAGAGCTGAGAGATGTGCGTGCGTTCCACGGGCGTTCCTCCGAGGTTCTTCTCGCCTGTTTTTGCCTGTCTAACTCTAGCGCATCGGGGGGAAGCGGTCTCGGCTAGAATCGAGACAGCGACAAGACGCACCCCCGGAAGGAGCACCCATGGAAGCCTACAAGCGCGAGTTCATCGACTTCATGGTCGAGGCCAACGTCCTCAAGTTCGGCGACTTCACCCTCAAGAGCGGTCGCAAGTCCCCATTCTTCATGAACGCCGGCGCCTACGTGACCGGTTCCCAGCTCAAGCGCCTGGGCGAGTACTACGCCCACGCCATCAACGACAACTTCGGCCTGGACTTCGACGTGCTCTTCGGGCCTGCGTACAAGGGCATCCCGCTGGCCGTGACCACCGCCATCGCCCTGCACGACCTCTATGGCAAGGAGGTCCGCTACTGCTCCGACCGCAAGGAGGAGAAGGACCACGGCGCCGACAAGGGCGGCCTGCTCGGCGCCAAGCTCGCCGACGGCGACCGCGTGGTCATGATCGAGGACGTGACCACCTCCGGCAAGTCCATCGACGAGACCTACCCCAAGGTCACCGGGGCCGCTGACGTTGAGGTCAAGGGCCTGATCGTGAGCCTCAACCGCATGGAGGTCGGCAAGGGCGGCGTCGTGACCGCCCAGCAGGAGATCCAGGAGAAGTACGGCTTCCCGGTGGCGAGCATCGTGAGCATGGCCGAGGTCGTGGAGGCGCTCGACGGCACCGTAATCACGCCGGAGCTGCGCGCGGCGATCGACGCCTACTACGAGCAGTACGGCGTCAAGTAGACGAGAAGGACGAGCACGCGCAACTCCCGTTTTATGGTAAGCCCCCTACCTGCGGTAACGAGAAAAACCGCATGTAGGGGGCTTATCTTGTGTGACCATAAAATCCGAGGGGCGCATGCTGCCCCGGGCAAAAGGGCTCTCTCCCCTACTCCACCATCTCGGTGGGCCAGGCGCCGTCCTCGGGCATGGTGGCGTTGCCGGAGGCCACGTCCTCGGGGATGCGGCTGTCCATGGCCATGAGCTCGTTGATCGTCACGAACTTGTAGCCCTTGTCCTGGAGGTTCTCGATGATGCGCGGGAGCGCCTCGAGGTCCTGGTCACGGTTGCCGCCGCCGTCGTGCATGAGGATGATGGCGCCGGAGTACGCGCCGTTCGTGCAGTTGGAGACGATGGCGTCCGCGCCGGGGAGGGTCCAGTCCTCGCTGTCGAGGTTCCAGATCACGGAGGCGGAGAGCGTCCCGTTGGAGTCGAGCCAGGTCTGGTTGTTGAAGTCGCCGTAGGGCGGGCGGATGACGGTCGTGGCGCCGCCGCCCGCGCCCTCGATGGAGTCGAAGGCGTCGGAGATCTCCGAGCGGAGCGTGTCGGCGTCGAGCGTGGAGAGCGGGTCGCCGTGGCTCTTGGTGTGGGAGGCGACCTGGGAGCCCTGGTCCTTGATCGCCTTCACGAGGTCAGGGTTCTTCTCGGCCGCCGGGCCCAGGCAGAAGAACGTGGCCTTGATGCCGTACTTGTCGAGGATGTCCAGGTACTTCTGGGTGTAGTTTGCGTTCGGGCCGTCGTCAAAGGTGAGGGCGATCACCTTGGAGCCGTCCTCGGGCTGCGGGTTGACGCTCTCGATGACCAGGTTCTGGACGGGCTCGGTCTCCTCCTTGAGCGCGGTCTCGCCGGAGGTGTCGCCGACCATGTAGATCGCCTTGCCCGCCTTGGGCCACTGGGCCACGTAGGTGACGGCGCCGATCTTCTCGTAGGGCTCCATCTTGGGCTGGGTCTCGCGCTCCTCCTCGTGGTAGGGCTCCGTGACGTCGGCACCGTCGCCGAAGACGATCTCCTCGTTGCCCTTGGCGCGGAAGGCCTCGATCTGGTCGGCGTCGAGCTCCTTGCCGTTGACCGTGGCCGAGAAGGGCGCGCCCTCGCCCTCGGTGAGGACGTTCCCGCCCACGGAGACGAGGTCGCCCGGGGCCACGCTGATCTCCTGGGCCTCGGCGATGTCCGCGAGGGTGGCGTCCGCGCGGACGCTGACGAGCGCACCGTCGACCTTCACGTTGACGGTGCGGTTGATCCACAGAAGGACGCCGCCGCCCACGACCGCCGCGAGGACGAGGATCGCCGCGAGCGTGAAGCCGAGCGAGCCGCGCGAGGACCTCTTCTTGCGCGCCGACGCATAGACGTGTGCCGACGACCTGCTGTGACCATACGAAGCGCCGCTGCGGCGGGGCGTGCCCCTTCTGCTGCTCATGACCTGCTGCCCTCTTGTCCTACTCGAAGGTGACGAATCGAAACAACGGCTCCCAGCGTATCAGTTTGCTGAGGCAAACAAGGTGACACTCCGGTCACTCAACCCCATTTCACAAGCCAAACGCCGGCCTCCCGCAGGCGGGTGCCTAGATCCTGGACACGAGCTCGTCCGTCGGGCGGTGCGCGGCGTGGTTCGCCGAGGGCTCCGCGCCCTCCGCGGGGTAGCCGACCGGGAAGAGCGCCACCAGGTCGTAGCCCTCGGTCTCCGGGAACGCCTCGTGGACCGCCGGCGCGTCGAAGTGCCCCACCCAGGTGGTGCCCAGGCCCAGGTCGTGAGCGGCGAGCATGATGTGGGTGCCCACGATGGACGCGTCGACGTCGGCAAAGTTGCGGCCGTCGTACTTGCGGGTCCACGCCTCGTCCGCACGGGCGCCGAGCATGAGGATCACGCGGGCGCCGAACGAGAAGCGCGTAAGGGCCGAGAGGCGCTCCACTGCGTCCGGGCTCTCCACGACCCAGAGGTGCCAGGGCTGCCTGTTGACCGCGGTGGGCGCGGCGACGGCGGCGTCCACGAGCGCCTCGATCTTCTCGGCCTCGACGGGCCGGCCCGAGAGGTCGCGGCAGGAGTAGCGATCGTGTGCGAGCTGCAGGAAATCGGTCATGGTCCCTCCCTTATGTCGGCATGGTCCGAGTATAGCCGCGCCGCGCTAGAATGAATGCCCGCACGAGAGGAGACGCATGAGCGCAGCACCCGCACCCGAGGCCGTCGACGAGGGCCCCAACGCACCCGGCTCGCTGGGGCGCCTCATTCCCTGGCCCGACGACGAGACCTACCCCGACATCCCCGCCGAGGAGGCGCTCGACCTCTTCCTGGGCTGGGTGGACGCGCGCGGCATCGAGCTCTGGCCGCACCAGGAGGAGGCGCTGTTGTCGCTCGCAGCCGGCGACCACCTGATCCTGGGCACGCCCACGGGCTCGGGCAAGTCCATGGTGGCGCTGGGCATGTGCTTCATGAGCGTGTGCACGGATAGGCGCGCCTACTACACCGCCCCCATCAAGGCGCTGGTGAGCGAGAAGTTCTTTGACCTCGTGAATCTCTTCGGCCGCGAGAACGTGGGGATGATCACCGGAGACGCGGCCATCAACGCGGAGGCGCCGATCATCTGCTGCACCGCGGAGATCCTGGCGAACCAGGCGCTGCGCGAGGGCGAGAAGTGCGACGTGGGCTGCGTGGCCATGGACGAGTTCCACTTCTACGCTGACCCGGACCGCGGCTGGGCCTGGCAGGTGCCGCTGCTCACGCTGCCGAACGCGCAGTTCTTGCTCATGAGCGCGACGCTCGGCGACACCTCGTCGATTGCCGCGGCACTCTCCGAGCACACGGGCGGGCGCACCGTGGACACCATCGCGGACGCGCCGCGCCCCGTGCCGCTGTCGTACGAGTTCGTGGACACGGCGCTCGAGGGGACCGTCGAGCTGGCGCTGCGCGCGGGCGAGGCGCCGCTCTACATCGTTCACTTCTCGCAGGACGCCGCGCTGGCGAGCGCACAGAGCCTGGCCAGCTACGGCGTCTCCACCAAGGAGCAGCGCGAGGCCATCAAGGACGCGATCAAGGGGACGCGCTTCACCACCACCTTCGGAAAGACGCTGCAGCGCCTCCTGGGCTGCGGCGTGGGCGTGCACCACGCCGGCATGCTGCCGCGCTACCGCCTTCTGGTGGAGAAGCTCGCGCAGCAGGGCCTGCTGCCGGTCATCTGCGGCACGGACACGCTGGGCGTGGGCATCAACGTGCCGATCCACACCGTGGTGCTCACGGCGCTCTCGAAGTTCGACGGCCGGCGCATGCGCCACCTGAACGCGCGCGAGTTCCACCAGATCGTGGGCCGTGCCGGGCGTGCCGGCTTTGACACTGAGGGCCACGTCATCGCCGAGGCCACCGAGTACGACATCGAGAACGCCCGGGCCCTGCGCAAGGCCGGCGGCGACCCCAAGAAGGCGCGCAAGGTCAAAACCAAGAAGCCGCCCGAGGGCTTCGTGGGCTGGAACAAGCAGACCTTCGAGCGGCTGGTCGCCGCCGTGCCGGAGCCGCTGCGCCCGCGCATGAAGGTCACGCACTCGATGGTGCTCGCCGAGGTCGAGCAGGGCGGCGACGCCTGGACGCGCGTGCACCGGCTGGTCGAGGAGTCGGCGCAGCCCGAGGCGGAGAAGGCCGCGCTCGCCACGCGCGCGGACGAGATCTTCGCCACGCTGCTCGACGCGGACGTGGTCACGCGCGAGGAGCTGACCGACGGCGGCGCGTCCTGGTCGACGACCGTGGACCTGCCGGACGACTTCGCCCTGGACCAGCCCCTCTCGCCGTTCCTGCTGGCCGCGCTCGAGCTTCTGGACCCGGAGTCGGAGACCTATGCGCTCGACGTCATCTCCATGGCGGAGGCCACGCTCGAGGACCCCTGGCAGATCCTGCGCGCCCAGCAGCGCGTGGCGCGCGACCGCGCGATGAGCGAGATGAAGGCCGAGGGCATAGAGTACGACGAGCGCATGGAGCGCCTGCAGGAGGTCACGTGGCCCAAGCCGCTCGAGGAGCTGCTCGAGCCGGCCTTCGAGCAGTACTGCGAGCAGGTGCCGTGGGCGCGCGACTTTGCCCTCTCCCCCAAGTCCGTCCTGCGCGACATGGTGGAGACCGCGAGCGACTTCAAGGAGTACATCGGCCGCTACAACGTGGCGCGCTCCGAGGGCCTGCTCCTGCGCTACCTCTCCGAGGCGTTCCGCGCGCTCGACCGCACGGTGCCGCTCGAGAAGCGCGACGAGCGGCTGCGCGACATCATCGCGTGGCTGGGGCTCGTGGTGCGCACGGTGGACTCCTCGCTCGTGGACGAGTGGGCCACCGCCGGCGAGGGCACCTCCGAGGGTCTCGACGCCGCGCCGCCCGCCGCGGACGAGGTCGTTCGCGACCGTCGAGGCCTCACGCTGCTCGTGCGCAACGCGCTCTTCGCCCGCGTGCGGCTGGCGGCGCACGGGCGCGCGGACGAGCTCGGCAAGCTCGACGGCGAATGGGGCTGGCGCATGCCGGTGTGGCAGCAGGCGCTGGACCGCTTCTACGAGGCGCACGAGGAGATCCTGCTGGACGCCGACGCCCGCAGCGCCGCGTACTTCTCGATAGACGAGAAGGACGAGCGGTCCGCACACGTCTGGCACGTGCACCAGGTCTTCCGCGACTCCGACGACGACCGCGACTTCGGCATCTGGGGCGACGTGGACCTCGACGCCACGCAGGACGAGGGCGCCGTGGTCTTCTCGGCCTACCGCGCCGGCTTCGTGGACGACGAGTAGGAGAAGCCGACACCGAGATGCCACTTGTCAGCAGATTCGGGGGGCGCACGAACCCAAAACGGCGCCCCCGCCAGCAAGTCGCCAGCGGGGGCGCCCCCGAGAAAAGGAGCCGGCGCGCATGGCAGAGTTCGCGCGCCGGGCGGGTCGGTATTGAAACCTAGCCCCTGACCTCGCGGACCAGCAGCGCCGCTTCGCGCGTAAGCTGATACATCCGGTCAAAGTCGCCGGAGCGGATGAGGTCGGGCTTGACCATCCAGGTGCCACCGCAGGCAAGGACGGCCGGGCACTCGAGGTACTCGCGCAGGTTGGCGGTGGAGACGCCCCCGGTTGGCATGAAGCGGTGCCCCACAAAGACCGAGGCGAGCGCCTTGATCGTCGCCAGGCCACCGTACTGCGCGGCCGGGAAGAACTTGGTGACCGCAAGCCCCTTGTTCACGAGTGCCGTGACCTCGGTAGGCGTGACCCCGGCAGGAAGCACCGGCACCTCGTTTGCCAGGCACCAGTCCACGACCTCCATGTTGTACCCCGGGGTCACGATGTAGCGCGCGCCCGCATCCACGGCGCGGCGCGCCTGATCGAGCGTGAGCACCGTCCCGGCACCCACCATGAGGTTCGGGCGCTTCTCGCTCATCTCCCGGATGGCGTCGGCGGCACAGGCGGTGCGGAAGGTGACCTCTGCCGAGGGCAGCCCTCCCCTCACGAGCACGTCCGCCACCGGCAGCGCGTCCTCCACGCGGTCGAGCACGACCACCGGGACAACGCCAACCCTCTCGACGTCCTTGTAAAATGCATCCATATAGCCCATGGGAAGTCCTCTCGTCTTGCCGTTTGCAACTAGGCCTAGCGAGCCACGCGCAGGCCCGCCCCCTTCGCCGCCACGGCCTCGATCTCAGCCTCGCTCACCAGGTTGGAGTCCCCGGGGATGGTGAGCTTGAGCACACTCGCCGCGATGGCGTACTCGCTCGCATGATCGAGATCGTAGCCGTGAAGAAGTGCGTGGATGAGGCCGGCGCCGTAGGCGTCACCAGCGGCCACGCCCTCGAGCACGTGCACGTGGTGCACGGACGAGAAGTGCGCCGTGCCGCCCGCGTAGACCATGCCCATCCAGTCGGAGTCCTCGACGGAGCGGACGTCGCGAATGACGGAGGCCACCATCGAGCAGCCGTACTCCTCGCAGATCTGGCGCGCCATCTCCACGTAGTCCCCGCGCTCCTCGATCCCGTTCGCGAGCGACCCGGAGACGCAGGTCATCCCCAGTGCGGAAGGCGCGTCCTCGTCGTTGGCGATGCAGACGTCAACATATGGGAGCAGGCGCCGCATGACCTCCTGCGCGCGCTCCGGGCTCCAGAGCTTGCCGCGGTAGTTGAGGTCGCAGATCGTGACAATGCCGCGCTCCCGACAGGCGGCGAGGGCGTCCTCGCAGGCTGCGGCCAGCTCCTCGGAGAGCGCGGGCGTCACGCCGGAGAAGTAGAAGGCCCCCACGCCGTCAAGGACGCTGTCCCAGTCGAACGCGGAGCGCGCGGCCAGGGAGAGGGCGGAGTACTTGCGGTCGTAGACGCAGCCGTTGGAGCGCATGGAGGCGCCGACCTCGAAGAAGTAGCTCCCCAGACGATCCCCCTCGCGCACCACGCGCGTGACGTCCACCCCATAGGCCACGAGCGAGCGCAGCGCGCAGTCGCCGATGCGGTTGGGCGGAACAACCGAGACAAACGCCGCGGAGTCTCCCTGGAAGGCAAGCGAGAGCGCGGCGTTGGCCTCGGCGCCGCCGTAGCGCACCTCGAAGCTCGTCGCCTGCTCCAGACGCTGGTTGTCGGGCGGAGAGAGCCTCATCATGAGCTCTCCGAAGGCAAGGACGGTGGTGCGCTCGCTCAGGTCGTGCATGCCGCTCAGCTCCTTCTGTCTGCAACTTTTCCGTAGTCACCGTGCTATTGTGAACTGGTTTACCAGATTCTGCGAGAAAATCATAGAGCAGCGACGGCGAGCAGTCCAACGCCCTTCCGTGAATGTACCGAAAATCTAGGTATTTCGCCGTCTCTGTTCTTGACAAAACTGGTTTACCTACCATACTTAAGCCATAAAGCCGGCCAACTTACGCCACAAACCGGCAGCAGACCGGCAGAAGCCGGACGAAACGAGGAGGATCAATGGCAGAGCAGTACGCAGACCCCAGCACCTTCAGCATGGACAGCTTCCGTCTTGACGGCAAGGTTGCGCTGGTCACCGGCGCCTCCTATGGCATTGGCTTCGCCGTCGCCACGGCGCTCGCCAAGGCCGGCGCCAAGATCGCCTTCAACGACCTCAACCCCGAGAAGAAGGAGATGGGCGAGAGGGCCTACGCCGACGAGGGCGTCGAGGCCAAGGGCTACGTGGCCGACGTCACCAAGGTCGACGAGGTCGAGCAGCTCATCGCCGACATCAAGGCCGACTTCGGCACCACCCCGGACATCCTCGTCAACAACGCCGGCATCATCAAGCGCATCCCCATGCTTGAGATGAGCGCCGAGGACTTCCGTCAGGTCGTTGACGTTGACCTCAACGCCCCGTTCATCGTCTCCAAGGCCGTCCTTCCCGGCATGATCGAGAAGGGCCACGGCAAGATTATCAACATCTGCTCCATGATGAGCGAGCTCGGTCGCGAGACCGTGGCCGGCTACGCCGCCGCCAAGGGCGGTCTCAAGATGCTCACCCGCAACATCTGCTCCGAGTTCGGCGAGCACAACATCCAGTGCAACGGCATCGGGCCCGGCTACATCGCCACGCCGCAGACCGCGCCGCTGCGCGAGACCCAGCCCGACGGCTCCCGTCACCCGTTTGACCAGTTCATCTGCGCCAAGACGCCCGCTGCGCGCTGGGGCACCCCGATCGACCTGATGGGCACCGCGGTGTTCCTTGCCTCCGACGCCTCCAACTTCGTGAACGGCCAGGTCGTCTACGTCGACGGCGGCATCCTCGCCTACATCGGCAAGCAGCCGCAGTAGGCCGCTCGCCGATTCGCTTTTCCGCGCCGCGGGGACTGCCATGCGCCCCGCGGCGCTTTTCCTATCGATGGGAGGCCACATGCCACAGCTCACCCTCAGCCTCGTCGGTGCGGACGGCACCGTACGCGGCACCTCCACCGGAGAGGACCTCGTCCAGCTTGACACGCGCTACGCCGAGTACCAGCCCGGCGACGTCCTCGTACTCGAATCAGGCGAGAAGAACGTCGAGCTCGAGGTCATGCTCGACGAGTCCCTGCCCCCGAGCGTCGTCTACCTGGCGGACGGCCGCCTCGAGTTCCCCATCCCCTTCGAGGCTGCGCGCGACTCCTACCCCAGCCACGCCTTCCTCGGCGACACCCACTGGGGCTACGCGCGCGTGCTCGACCCGCGCGAGCGCTCTTCCTGGCGCAACCTCGCCCTCAACTCGCACGACCTCGAGGGCGCCGACGGCATCTACCCTCACGCCTCCACCAACTCGGGCGCCACAAATCCGCGCTTCATCGCGCGCAACGCGATCGACGGCACCTGGCAGAGCATTCACCACGGCCGTTGGCCCTATGAGTCCTGGGGCATCAACGGCCGTGACGACGCCTGGCTCCAGGTGGACTTTGGCCGGCCGGTCCATGCGGAGGAGGCAGTGCTCGTGCTCCGGGCGGACTTCCCGCACGACACCTGGTGGGAGCAGGCGACGCTCACCTGCTCGGACGGCTTCGAGACCACGGTGCACCTCAAGAAGACCGGCGTGCCCCAGCGCTTCTCGCTCGGTGAGGTCGGGCGTGACATCGAGTGGATTCGTCTCTCCGACATGGTGAGGGCGGACGATCCCGCGGAGTTTCCCGCACTCACTCAGCTCATCGTCATGGGCACGCTGGGATAGCCCCGGAGACGATCTCAGCCGGGAAGCGATTTCAAAGGAGCTGCGGGCCGCCGAGAACAACCTCGGCGGCCCGTCCGCACGCGAAGAGAAGCCCCCGCGCGACGCGACAGCGCCTACGCGCGAAGTACAGTGAGCTCGCGCCTCTCGCCCATACCGTGAACCACCACGGCCTTGGCATGGAAGCTCACACCCTCGCAGGCAAACGCCTTCACGCCCGTGTAGGCCTCACCGTGGAAGAACGCCACCGTGTAGAACTCGTCCGCGCCCACCTCAAAGCGCACCGCCTCGGCGAGCGCGGTGTCAACGGGCTCGGAGCCGCCGCGCAGCACAGGCACCGGGCTCACGCGCACGCGCCCAGATGCCATCCACCAGAGCTGGGAGCCCCGCTCGGCAAACCCGGAGCGCACCTCGACGAGAGCAGCATCGCTGAGCACGTTGTAGTCGAGCGAGATCTGCTCGGAGCCCATCGAAATCGACCCGGTCGAGCCAAGCACGAGCTCGCCGGCGGCACAGCTCACACGGCACGCCTCGCCGCCCGGCGCCACCCTGACCCCCGGATCAAAGTGAAAGCGCGAGACCAGCTCGTGCTCGCCCTCGGCCAAGGCCTCGTCCGCGCAGATCCAGACGCCGCAGTCCAGCGCCACGAGCTTGCGAACCAGCACGTGCAGAGGATCGTGCCCCACGAGCGCGCCCTCGAAGTAATGCGCGCCGCCCGCGTGGCGAGCGTAGGTCTTGAGCGGGTAGCCAAAGTCGCTGTATCCCCAGCTGCCCTTGGGCACGCAGCTCGATCGACCGTCCAGAAGCGCAACGTTGTGTGCGCGCGGCCCCTTGAGATAGGGGCGTACCGGAGAGTCCTCGCGATAGGTGAATCGGCCGGCGTCCACGAGCACGGGCGCACCCTGGTAGACGACCGTCACGTGCAGGTTGTCGGAGTGCCCGTGGCCCGAGCCCAGCGGGCCGGACGAGAAGACCGTCATATTGGCGTCTGCCCCCCAGGACGAGCGCGCCACAAAGAGCCCGGAGTCGACGCCGTCGAAGACGAGCGGCAGCTCGGCGCCCGCCTTGCCGGCGCATGCCGCGAGAGCGTCCTCCACGTCGCAGCCGAAGGCGAAGAGGTCGCCGGCGTCGAGCTGGGTGCGACCGGAGGCCCGGGCGAGTGCCGCATCGCCGAGCACGCCCGCGCACAAGGCGAGAAGCCCGCGCACGTCCGTGCGGTCGGAGTCGCCCTGCGCGTCGATGCAGCCATCGGGCATCATCTGCGCCGCGAGGCCGTGCGCCAGGCGATCGGTGGCACCGCGCAGCCCGAGCGGGGCCTCGATGCCCCGCGCCTCCAGCACGTGCAGGGCGCGCAGCGCGTAGAGCAGCACCTCGACGTGATACATCGTGGACTGCTCCCAGTCTATTCCGTCGGGATAGACCTGGGCCGCCATCTGGGACTCGGCGCGCCCCTTCGCCCAGGCCCAGTCCGGGTCGGACTCCGGGTCGTCCCCGATCGTAGCCAGCACGGTGAGGATGCCAAGGGTCTGGATACTGCCCCAGTTGCTTGTCTCGTACTTGGGCAGGTAGCGCTCGCGCAGCGACGCGATCTGGGTGCGAATGCTCCCGAGCGTCCTCTCCAGAAGCTCGTCCGAGAGCGCACCCGCCGCATCCAGGGTGGGCAGCACCGTGGCCCACGTGCGGATGCGGATGCCGGTGTCGAGCGTGCGCGTGGAGAGTTCGGGCACGATCGCGGGATGCGCCTCGACCCAGGACCCGATGAGTGCCGCCGCCTTCTCCGCGTAGGACGCCTCTCCGGTGACCAGCGAAGCAAGCGCAAGGTCCTCGAGGAAGTCCATGCGGTTGAGCATGAAGCACCACTCCTCGTCGTCGTTGTTGACGACGTTCCAGTCATAGGCGCCCTTCGGCAGTGCAAACGGCACGCGACAGCGCTCCATGTCCCACGTCTTTGAGAACGTGTAGGTGTCCGCCATGACCTCCTGAGCGCGGGCGAGAAGAGTGCTGGGGTCGCGGTCGGCGAGCCGCTCCCCCATCTCACCCACCCGCATCAGCGCGGCTGCCTCCCTGAGCTTCGCGCGAGCGGAAACGATGTCCATGTCCTGCCCCTTCCCGTGAAACCAAGCGGGCGGCGCCGTCCCGCACCTGGGACCGCGCCGCCCGCATCCGAACGAACAGTCAGCTATGCTCCGAGCAGCCGCCCAACTAGACGAGGATGCCGCACGCGGAGAGGGCGACGCCCACGACGACCGTCAGAATGACGAGCTGGTAGGTGTTCCAGTTGCGCTTCTTGATGAGATAGAACATCAGGAGCATGTAGAGCACCGGCAGAAGCGACGGGGCGATGTTGTCGAGCATGCCCTGGATGCTCACCGTGGACTGCTTGACGCCCTCCTCGGCGGCACCGGCGGCGAACTCGATGTTGACGTTCATCTTGACGAACGAGACGGCGAGGCCGGTGATGACCGTGACGCCGACCATGCTCGCGCACTCGGAGATGAGCGCCATGGACTTGCTCAGCTTGTCGATAACCGAGGTGCCGAGCTTGTAACCAAGGTTGCACATCGCGAACTTGATCGCGAGCAGGGTGCCGTTGATGGCCAGCCAGAAGCCCACCGGGGCAAAGGCAAGGCCCTGCTGCGCCAGCGACGAGAAAATCGTCGAGTAGAGCGGCGCGAGGCAGAACTGCGACAGCGAGTCGCCGATGCCAGCGAGCGGGCCCATGAGGGCCATCTTGAGACCACGGATCTCGCTGTAGGGGATGCCCTCGTCGGCCATGGCAAGGTGCAGAGAGGTCACGAACGGCAGCAGGTTGGGGTTGGTGTTGTAGAACTCGCAGTTATCGGCGAGGTCCTTGCACAGCCCCTCCTTGTCGCCCCCGTGAATCTTCTTGAGGGCGGGGTAGACCACGTAGGAGTAGCCGTTGCCCTGGTAGTTGCTGTAGTTGAAACCGTTCTGAAGCAGCCAAGCGCGAATCATCGTCTTGGTGTAGTCGCTCTTGACGAGCTTCTTCTCGTTAGATCCAGTCATCGTGGCTGACCTCCTCAGCAGCGGCAGCGGGCTGAAGCTCCTCCTGCTTCTTCACGTCAAAGTAGCGCTTGAGCGCGAACACCAGGCCGACCATGGCGATACCGACCGTCGGGATGCCGAGGTAGGCGGCGCAGATGTAGCCGAGCAGCGCAAAGGGGATGAACTCCTTGGTGAGCATGACGCTCAGAATCATCGCGAAGCCGATGGCGGGCAGCATGCCGCCGGCGACGGAGAGGCCGGTCGTGAGCCACGCGGGAATGGCCTCGATGAGGGCCTGCAGCGGGCCCATGGCGACGCAGGCAAAGAAGCCCAGCAGGAAGCCGCAGCTGGCGAACAGGATGACCGTGATGTTGCAGACGAAGCGATACTTGCCGAGCTTGCCGGCCTCGAGGGCGCGGGCAGCGGCCTCCTGGTTGCCGGAGCAGGCCGTGTAGATGGCGGTCTGCAGGAACTGGATGGCAACCGCGAACGGGATGGAGAGGGCAAGCGCGCTCTCCGGGGTGACGCCCTCGGTGGTGATGGCCATCAGGGTGCCCACGATGCCCGGGCCGATGGCGTTGGGCGGCACGGTGCCGCCGGCGCCGACGCCAAAGCCCATGAAGGCGAGCTCGGCCACCGCGCCGACGCCGAGCGCCGTCGGGATGTCACCGAGGATGACGCCCACGCCAAACGCCAGCACGAGGCTGCGGTTGGTGTAGATGCCGAACAGCATGCCGCTCCAGCAGACCGCTGTCCAGAGGCCGATAAGAACGGCCTGGATGATCGAAATCTCCACGTTCCCTCCTTTTACAAGATCCTACTTCCGCCCGCCTGGCGACGGGCACAGGCCCAGCAGGAACTACTTCCTGCAGAACTCCATGATGTCGACCTCGACCGAGCCGTCGGCGCCCGTGGGGGTCGTGCGGGTGTTGAACGTGATGCCGTACTTGTCGGCCATCTCGACGAAGGCCGCCTTGTCCTCGGGACCGAGGAAGATCGAGCGGGTGACCTTCTCCTTGCCCTCGGCGTTGTGGATGTTGCCCACGTTGATCTCGCCGGTGGGCACGCCGCCGGCCACGAGCTTGAGCGCGTCCTCGGGCGTCTTGACGATCAGGAAGATCTTCTGGTCGGGCGCGGCCTTGTGGATGATGTCGATGGTCTTCTGCAGCGTGAAGAAGCGCATCGCGATGTTGCCCGGGATGACCGTCTTCATCAGGGTCTGCGCCATCTTGTCGGCGGCGGCGTCATCGTTGGCCACGATGACGGTGTTGACGCCCAGGGACTTGATCCAGAGCTGGCCCTGGCCATGGACCAGGCGCTCGTCAATGCGCGTCGCGACGATGTTCGGTGTTGCCATGTCCTTCTCCTCCTACCAATACGGGTTCCAGCTCTTGGCGCTGCGAACCAGTGCTTCCATGAAGTAGTAGTCGCCCCAGATGTTGCCCTCGTCCACGCCCTTGCCGGAGTGCCAGCTGTAGACGCCGTGGTAGATGATCGGGCGACCGGGCGTGTGGTCGTCTGAGGTGTACGCGTTGATGAGCGAGCGCATCATCTGGGCCGTGACGCCCGCGTAGACCGGAGCGTCGGGGTCGTCGACGGGCAGCATCGGCGCGACCTCCATGAAGCCGCAGGCGGCTGCCGCGGCGGCGCTAGAGTCGCGCGACTGCCCGGAACCGTCACCGAAGATGAGGTCCCAGTAGCAGATGGAGTCCTCGGGCAGGCGGTTGACGAAGTAGTTGGCCATCGCGCGCCAGGTCTCGAGGTACTTGCGGTCGTTCAGGTGACGCATGTTGAGGGGGATGCCGTAGATGCCCCACGCCTGGCCGCGCGCCCATGCGGAGTCGTCGTTGTAGCCCTGGCGGGTGGCGCCGTGGTCGGGGCCGCCGGTCTCGGGGTTCATATAGAACGTGTGGAAGGCGCTGCCGTCCGGTCGGATGATGTTGTCCACGGTGGTGTCGAAGTGCATGCGGCAGACGTCGCGGTAGCGCGTGTCGCCCGTCTCCTCCGAGGCAAAGTAGAGGATGGGGAGGTTGAGCATGCAGTCGATGATGAAGCGGTAGTGCTCCGGGCTGTCCATGGGACCCCACGCCTGCAGGAACTTGCCCTTGGGCTGCCAGCGCTCCATGAGCTTGTCCGCGGCCAGGAGCGCGGCGGCGCGGGCGTCCTCGCTGCCGGTGAGGCGATAGGCGGCCACGCACGAGGGCACGTAGAGGAAGCCGAGGTCGTGGTGGTCCAGCTCGATGCGGTTCTCCACGCGGTGCTTGAGGCTGGCAACGTTGTCCATGGCGCGCTGGCGGTACTTCTCGTCGCCCGTCATCTCATAGGCGAGCCAGAGGAGGCCGGTCCAGAAGCCGTCCGTCCACTCGATGTTCTCGATGATGGGATACTGGAGGCCCTTGGTGGCGGACCAGGGAAACTTGGTGCCGAAGTAGTCGAGGTTCGCGTCAATCTGTGCGAGGCAGCATGCCAGGCCGCGCTCGACCTCCTCCTTGGTGAGGGGCTCGACGCCGAGCCATCGGTCGCAGTCGGCGATCTCCTCGGTGCTCACGTAACCCATCCGTTCCGTCCCTTCCGCGCCCTCTTGCGCCGGTTCGGCCGCGCCTCCTACAGTTCGTGGTGAACAGCTTCTTATAAACCGGTTCACTAGTCAAGACTTATAAGAATATACAGTTAATTGCGCAAGTTAATATCTCATTTTGGCTTCCGAACGGAGAGATTTCTTCCGTGAACGGGTTTACTAAGCTTAAATATTGACAAACTGGTTTATTAGCACAATTCTAAGAGCACACGTCCCCGTTGGGACAAGCCGTCACCACCCAGGTAAGGAGCCCCCATGAAGATTGCCCTCATCAATGAGAATAGCCAGAACGCCAAGAACCCCATGATCGAGGCCGCGCTGCGCAAGGTCGTCGAACCCATGGGCCACGCCGTCTTCAACTACGGCATGTACGCCGAGGAGGGCTCCAACCCCCTCACCTACGTTCAGAACGGCATTCTCTGCGCCGTGCTGATCAACTCCGGCGCCGCCGACTACGTGGTCACCGGCTGCGGCACCGGCGAGGGCGCCATGCTCGCCTGCAACAGCTTCCCGGGCGTGCTCTGCGGCCACGTCGCCGACCCGCTTGACGCCTACACCTTCGCTCAGGTCAATGATGGCAACGCCGTGTCCATGCCCTTCGCGCTCAAGAACGGGTGGGGCCAGGAGCTCAACCTCGAGTACACCTTCGAGAAGCTCTTCGGCTTTGGCTCCGGCAACGGCTACCCCGCCGACCGCGTGGTCCCCGAGCAGCGCAACAAGAAGATCCTCGACGGCGTGCGCGCCGCCGCCTTCAAGCCCCTCACCGAGATTCTTGACGCCCTCGACCCCGAGCTCGTGCGCGGCGCCCTCTCGGGAGAGCACTTCCAGGAGTACTTCTTCGCCAACGCAACCGACGAGGCCATCGTCGCCAAGGTGAAGGAGATCCTAGGGCTCTAGTCGTACCGCCCATAGGAGCTCGACCCTCGCTGCCCCTCTTTCTGAGGGGCAGTTTTTATGAACGCCATTCGGCAGCCGCACTCCCGTCGACCATGTGGGGGAAGACGTGTATCTTGGTTTAGTAAACCTATCGAATCGAGGAGAATATGCCGCCCGCCCAAAAGAAGCGCATCACGATAACCGATATCGCCCAGATGGCCGGCACCTCAAAGACAACCGTCTCCTTCTATCTCAACGGGCACACTGACCGCATGTCCGAAGAGACGCGCCGGAGAATCGAGGGGGCGATTCGGAAGACCGACTACCAGCCCAACCCCCTCGCACGCGGCATGAACGCAAAGAGCACCAAGCTCATCGGAGTCATCATCGGCGACGTCACCAACGAGTTCTCCAACCGCTTCGTCAAGGGCGTCGGGTCTGTGGCGGACCACGAGGGGTACCGCCTGCTCATATGCTCCTCCAACTACGACAGCGAGGCGGAGCACTCCTACATCGACCGCCTGATCGCACTGGGCGTCGATGGGTTCATCGTGCAGCCAACGGCCCAGTTCAAGGCAATCGCAGAGAGCATAGAGGCCGCCGGCAAGAAGCTCGTGTTCTTTGACTCCAAGCTGTACGACTTTGCCTCCAACTGGGTGAAGACGGACAACTATGAGGCTGCCTATCAGGCAATTGAGCACTGCGTCGCCTGCGGCTACCAGCGCTTTCTTCTTGTTGCCGCCGCCCCGCAACTGCTGAGCTCGCGCATCGAGCGCTTCTCGGGCTTCGTTGACGCGCTGCAGAAGGCAGAGTTGCCGTTCTCCGAGCTGGAGATCGGCCCCTCCTCCGTTGACATCGAAAGCGTGCGGGAGTTCCTTCGTGCCCACATCGACGGCGAGACCCCGACGCTCGTCTTTGCCCCGAACTGCTGGGCCCTGCCGGACATCTACGTTGCCATGCGTGAGTTCTACCCCCTCATGCCCGATAAGGTGGGGCTCGTGGGCTTTGACAACTTCGACTGGGCGGGCGTCGCCTTCCCCAGCGTGAGCTCCATCGAACAGCCGGCCTTCGAGGAGGGGCGCGAAGCCTGCCGCATCCTGCTCGACCTCATTGCGAACGACGACGACGAGAAGGTCCACCGGGTGCTCAGCTGCAAGACCAAGTGGCGCGGGACCATCATGTCGGCTCCCGAGGATGCCTAGCCGCAATCGCTCTCGCGGGCATGCAGAATCGACAATTACCGGTTTTGCTCGATGCTGCGGGCTCCAAGCGCCCTCGGGCAATGCAGCATCGCAAATCATTGTCCAAATCGGCCCCGTCAGGACGATGATTGACGATTCTGCGTTCTTCTCGGCACGCAATATCGGCAGTTACCGGCAACGTGCGTTTATGCGAGCTCGCCGCGCACGCGTCATGTCGGCTCCCGAGAACGCCTGGCCGCAATCGCTCTCGCCGGCAGCATCACGCGCTATGGCGTACCATTGATAACTCAAAAATCCACGCCGCGCGAAGGGGGAACCTTGTCCGAGAACGTCGAGAGCACGCGCACCGACAGTCACGACGACCCGATCTTTGCGGCCGAGCAGGACCACCTCTCCGAGCTCTACGCCAAGCTGCTGCAGATCCGCGACGACATCTCGCAGGACCTGGAGTCCAACCACCAGGGCGCCAAGCAGGACCTCATCGACATGAGCGAGGAGGTCCGCCTGGACTTCGGCGGCGCGGACGAGACGATCGAGACCCTCGCCGCCATCGAGACGCTCAACTCGATCATCGACGCCTACAACCAGTACCACGACTTCAACGTCGACAAGCTCCGCCGCGTGATGCTGTTGCTCATGCAGCCGTACTTCGCGAAGGTCACGCTCGAGATGCGCCCGGGGCGGCCGCCGCGCGACGTCTACATCGGCGCCGCCGGCATGACCGACGAGCGCAGCCGCCCGCTGGTGGTGGACTGGCGCTCCCCCGTCGCGGAGACCTACTACAACCAGGAGATGGGGCCGACCTCCTACCAGGTGGACGGCAAGACGCGCAACGTGAACCTCACGCTGCGCCGGCAGTTCGACATCGTGCGCGACGAGCTGCGCTCCTACTTCGACACCACGGTGGCGATCCAGGACTCGCTGCTGCTGGGCGCCCTCAAGCGACGTCACACCGAGAAGCTCCAGGCGATCACCGCCACGATCCAGCGCGAGCAGAACGAGGTCGTGCGCCACGAGGACGTCCCCGTGCTGCTGGTCAACGGCATCGCGGGGTCCGGCAAGACGTCGGTGCTGCTCCAGCGCATCGCGTTTCTGCTCTACCAGGAGCGCAAGACGCTCGACCCGAGCCAGGTCTGGCTCTTCTCGCCCAACGACGTCTTCGAGAGCTACATCGACACGGTCCTGCCGAGCATGGGCGAGTCCAACCCGCGGACCGTGACCTGGCGCGCCTTCGTGGCCGAGCAGGGCGCCGGGGAGCGCGACCTCGGTCTCTCGACGACGCCCGAAGCCCTGCGCCGGCTGGACGAGGCGGCGCGCACGCTCGTCCTCGAGCCGGACGACCTGCGCGAGATCCGCCTCGGAGACGAGACGCTCCTCAAGGCGAGCCAGGTGAGAAGCGCCGTCGAGAAGTTCGCGGAGTTCGACGTGGGGCCGCGTTTCACCGCGCTCGTGAAGGAGGAGCTGCACGACCGCCTGAACCGCCGGCTCGCGCAGATGGCGCGCAACGAGGAAGTCCAGGAGGAGATGCTCGGCCTGGACGTGGAGCGCCAGTACGAGATCTTCGGCGAGACGCTCTCCCCGGACGACGAGGAGGAGACCGTCGCCTACGCCAAGCGCTACGTGGAGCATCTCTACGAGGACGCCCACGACGCGATCGAGCGCCTCGCGTGGCTGCGCTTCGACCGCATCGGCATGCGCCTGCTGGGCGCGCAGGCGCTCTCCGCGACCGAGTGGCTCTACCTGCGGCTCGTCTTCACGGGCATCGGAAGCCGCGACGCGCGCTTCGTCATGGTCGACGAGGTCCAGGACTACACCGAGGCCCAGCTCATGGTGCTCGCACGGTTCTTCTCGCGCGCGCACTTCCTGCTTCTGGGAGACGAGCACCAGGCGATCTTTGAGGGGACGGCCACGTTCTCGCGCATCGCGGAGATCTTCGGCGCCACGCACGGCAGCGTCGACGAGTGCCGCCTGCTCACGAGCTACCGCTCCTCGCCGGAGATCACCGAGCTCTTCTGCGGCCTGCTGGAGCCGGACGAGCGCCGACGCCTCACCTCGGTGCAGCGCGAGGGCGTCGCGCCCGTGATCCGCTCCTTTGACGATCGGGATGCCTATCTCGAGGCGCTGCGCGCGGCGGTCACCGAGCCGGGCGAGGGCCTCACGGCCGTGGTGGCCGAGAGCGACGCGCGCGCGAGCTGGCTCGCCAAGCAGCTGGGCGACGCGGTGAGGGTGATCCGCGGCGGGATGTCGCTGCCCGCGGAGGGCGTGGTGCTGCTGCCCCTGCGCGTGGCAAAGGGACTTGAGTTCGACCACGTCATCGTCCCCGACGCGCAGGCGGAGGTCTACCCCGACACGCCGCTCGCGCGCAGGCGCCTCTACACGGCACTCTCGCGCGCGACGCACCGTGTGACCGTGCTCGCGCAGGGTCCGCTTACGCCGATGCTGAGCGCGAGATAACCCGGCTGCTGCCTGCCGGCGACCAAAGTCCAGCGCTTCGAACAGCTTCGCCGCATAAGAACGATGCGGCTGCAGAACTCGCGGCGGACTTTGGTCGCCGGCAGGCAGCCGTGCTTCTCGGCTAGATCAGGCCGAAGTGGCGCAGGGCGGTGACGACGCCGTCGTCGCGGACGTCGTCGGTGACGTAGTCCGCGTGGGCCTTGACGTTCTCGCGCGCGTTGCCCATGACCACGGCCGTGTCGGCGAGGCGGAGGATCTCGAGGTCGTTCTCAGAGTCGCCGAAGGCGAAGACGTGCGAGGGCTCGAAGGGCAGCGCGTCGAGCAAGGCCCGCCCGCCCACGCCCTTGCTCGTGCCCGGGATGGTGAGCTCGTGGTTGCCGTCGCCCACGTTGAGATACGTGTAGGCGCCCATCAGATACTCGCTCCCACGGCATGCGTCGAGGCTGTCGTCGGTGAAGTCGATCTTGCCGAAGTCCATGCGGCCGCCGTCGCGCTCGTAGTCCTCGATCGAGGGGACGCCCGCGCAGTAGTCCATCTGCCCCTTGCCCGAGCGCACCATGACATTGCCGAAGGTTCCCTCGATGAGTGCCTCCATGCCGATGCGATGCATCTCTTCCACCGTCCGACGCAGCGTCGCGCGCTCGATCGTGCGGTCGTAGACGACCTCGTCGTCGAGGATCACGTGCGTGCCGTCGAGCGTCACGTATCCCGCGAACGGAAGGTGGAGCAGGTCCTCGAGGTTGAGTATGCTGCGCCCGGAGCAGACCACGGCCACGTTGCCGGCGGCGACGAAGGCTCGTATCGCCTCCTGCACGCCCGCGGTGGGCACGACATGCAGACCGTCGTTGAACTCCCTGCTGGTCAGCGTGCCGTCCACGTCAAAGAATGCGACGACGGGACCCTGGTTCTTCTCGACCACGAAGCCTCCTCGCTCGGGGTTGTCTGAGACAGAGCATACCGCATTGCACCCCGGGACCCGTCCTTCTCGCCGTCCCTTCGCGACTCGAAACGGGTTTGGGTTCGAGACTTCGGCTTGAGAGCGATTACGACTTATATTTCTGCAGCTCAGACCGGTGACCCAGTATGCGACGCGGGCCTTCGTCCCGTTTTTCGAACCCAAACCCGATTCGGGTTTGGGTTCGCCCGGCTTCGTTGGAAATCACATAAGCACAGCCCATGAGCTTGCGGTTCGTATTTATACTCGCCAGAGCCCCTCAAACCGAACCCAAACCCTCCGGGGCCCGTATAATGGGTCCCGCAACGGCACGCCGCACGACGAAAGGCCCAACGTGGACATCACCCCGCAGGAAGTCGCCGAGACCCTCTCCATGGTCTCCGAGCAGAACCTCGACCTTCGAACCATCACGATGGGCATCTCGCTCGCGGGCTGCGCCGACGAGGACATGGGTCGCATGTGCGACAAGGTCTACGACCGCATCACGCACACGGCCGAGCGCCTCGTGGAGACGGCTGAGGACCTGGAGGCCGAGTTCGGCATCCCCATCGCCAACAAGCGCGTCTCGGTGACGCCGATCGCGCAGATTGCGGCCGGCTGCGCCGACGAGGACCTCTCCCCGCTCGCTCACGCCATGGACCGCGCGGCCGAGTCCCTGGGCATCGACTTCATGGGCGGCTTCTCCGCGCTCGTGCAGAAGGGCATGGGTGCCACGGACCGCAAGCTCATCGCGAGCGTCCCCGAGGCGCTGGCCACCACCGAGCGTGTGTGCTCCTCGCTCAACATCGCCTCAACGCGCGCCGGCATCAACATGGACGCCGTGCTGCTCTCCGCCGAGACGATCCTCGAGTGCGCGCGCCGCACCGAGGACATCGACTGCTACGGCGCCGCCAAGTTCGTCGTCTTTGCCAACATGGTCGAGGACTCGCCGTTCATGGCGGGCGCGGTGCACGGCTCCGGCGAGGCCGACGCCGTGATCAACGTGGGCGTCTCCGGCCCCGGCGTCATGGCCGCCGCCCTGGCGGAGCTGCCGGAGTCCGCGAGCCTCATGGACGTGGCCGAGAAGATCAAGAAGACCGCCTTCAAGATCACGCGCGCCGGCGAGCTCATGAGCCGCGAGGCCAGCCGTCGTCTGGGCGTGGAGAAGGGCATCGTGGACCTGTCGCTGGCGCCGACCCCGGCCGCCGGTGACTCGGTCGCCAAGATCCTGGAGATCATCGGCGTGGGCGAGTGCGGCGGCCCCGGCACCACGTGCGCGCTCGCGCTGCTCAACGACGCCGTCAAGAAGGGCGGCGTCATGGCGTCCTCCAGCGTGGGCGGCCTGTCCGGCGCGTTCATCCCCGTCTCCGAGGACGCGGGCATGATCCGCGCGGCCGTGGACGGCGCGCTCAGCCTGGAGAAGCTCGAGGCCATGACCTGCGTATGCTCCGTGGGCCTGGACATGATCGCCGTGCCCGGCGACACCTCCGTGGAGACCATCGCCGGCATCATCGCCGACGAGATGGCCATCGGCGTCATCAACACCAAGACCACGGCGGTGCGCCTCATCCCGGCCATCGGCCGCAAGGAGGGCGACATGCTCGAGTTTGGCGGTCTCTTCGGCTCCGCGCCGGTCATGCCCGTCAACCGCTTCGCCGGCAGCGTCTTCGCGCACCGCGGCGGCCGCTTCCCCGCCCCGCTCAACAGCCTCAAGAACTAGCGAGAAGGGCGACGAATCGAGGCCCATCTCGCCGCGCGTGTTAAGAATCCCGGCGCGTCCCCCTCTGCGGCATCGTTTCGGGGGGGGGGGGACGCGCCGGGATTTCTAACCCGAATACGTTTCCGCACGGGGACGAAAGCGAATTCCTAACCCGCGCTCCCGGATCTACCCCAGGAAGCGCACCTCGGGCTCCAGGCGCACGCGGAACTGACGCTCGACCTCGTCCTGGACGTGCTCGATCACCGCGTGGACGTCCGCCGCCGTGGCGCCGCCCGTGTTGACGACAAACCCGGCGTGCTTGCGGGAGACCTCGGCACCGCCCACGCGATAGCCCTGCAGCCCGGCGTCCATGATCAGCTTGCCGGCGAAGTGGCCCTCGGGGCGCTTGAACGTGCTCCCCGCGCTCGCCATCTCCAGCGGCTGCTTCTCCTCGCGCTGGTGCGTGAGGTCGTCCATCGTGGCGCGGATCTTCTCGGGGTCGCCCTTCTCGAGGTCGAACGTGGCGGAGAGCACGACCAGCCCCTCGCTCGCCACGCGGCTCCGGCGGTAGCCGAGGTCGAGCTCGTCCACGCCCAGGGTCTCCTGCGACCCGTCCGGGAGCAGCACGCGCACGCTCTCCAGCACGTCGGCGACGCAGCCGCCGTACGCCCCGGCGTTCATGAAGCACGCGCCGCCGACCGACCCCGGGATCCCGCACGCGAACTCGAGGCCGGAGAGCCCCAGCTCGCAGGCCATCTCCGAGGCCTCGCGCAGGTCGACGCCCGCCTGACAGGTCATCTGCGTGCCGTCCACGGAGACGCCCACCAGGCCGTCGCCCACAGCGACGATGACGCCACGGTAGCCCTCGTCGGAGACCAGCAGGTCGGACCCGCGCCCGAGCAGGAAGCGCCGCACGCCCGCCTCGTCGCAGGCGAGAAGGACCTCGCGCAGCTCGTCGAAGCTCTCGGGGATGACGTAGAGGTCGGCCGGGCCTCCCACCTTGAACGTGGTGTGCTCGCTCATGGGCTCGTCGACGAGGACGTTCTCCTCGCCCACGATGGCGCGCAGCCGCCACTCGAGGGGCTCTCGGGGGCTCTCGCTCTCGGGCATGCTTTCCTTTCGACGCACATCAGATTGCCCCAGTATAGCAGCGACGGCACGACCCCAAAGTGCTACACTGACGCCGTCAGTTTCAGGACGGGGTGAAAGTCCCCACTGGCGGTGACGGGCGGCCGTGAGCGGCGCCCCCAGTCCGCGACCCGCGAAAAAGGCGGCTGACCCGGTGCGATTCCGGGACCAACGGTCACAGTCCGGATGGAAGAAACGGAGGGCCTCATGGCCGTTTCCACGCGCACGCACGTCTCGCACGACTCCCACTCCACCACCACGGGAGGAGCCTGGTCCACCCAGCGAATCGCCACGACAGCGCTGCTCTGCGCCCTGGCGTTCGTCCTCACCTTCGTGGAGATTCCCATCTTCCCGCCCGCACCGTGGCTCATGTACGACCCGTCCGGGATCGTCGCCTTCGTCGCCGCGCTCGTCTACGGGCCCGCCACCGGAGCCGTCGTGGCCGTGCTCCCCTGGGTGCTCAAGACGCTCTTCAGCTTCAACGTGTGGGGACATCTCATGGCCATCCTCGCCGGCGTGGCGCTCTGCGTGCCCGCCGCCCTCGTCGCGCGCGGCGTGGGCGGGACGCGGGGGCTTGCCGCGGGCATGGCGGTCGGCGGCGTGGTCTCGCTCGCCGCGTGCATCCTCGGCAACATCGTCGTGACGCCGCTCTACACCGCGGTCTCCACGGCCGAGGTCGTCGCCATGATCGTACCGATCCTGCTGCCGTTCAACCTGCTCAAGATCATTCTCAACTGCGTCGTGACCGCTCTCGTCCAGAGGCCGGTCTCCGCGCTCGTCAACCGCTAGGCGCCGGCAGGCGAGAAGGTCGTGGCGGCCTCGACGGACACGCTCGTGCGACTCTCGCACGTGAGCCTCTTCTACGAGGGGGGCGTCACCGCGCTCGATGACGTCTCCCTCGAGCTGCGCCGCGGCGAGCGGGTCTGCGTGCTCGGGGCGAACGGCTCCGGCAAGTCCACGCTCGCCTCGGTGATCTGCGGGCTGCTCGCCCCCGACGAGGGCGAGGTCGAGCTCGTGGACGAGCTCGTGTGCGCGGACGGCCAGCCCGACCTTGAGGCATACCGTCGCGCGCGCCGCTCGCTCGGCCTGGTGTTCCAGAACCCGGACGACCAGATCGTCACGAGCGTCGTGGAGGACGACGTCGCCTTCGGGCCGGAGAACCTCGGCCTGCCCCGTGGGGAGATCGCCGCACGCGTAGCCCGCGAGCTGCACCGCGTTGCCATGGAGGACTACGCGCAGGCGGACCCGTCCCGTCTCTCGGGGGGCCAGCGGCAGCGCGTGTGCATCGCCGGCGCGCTGGCGATGGAGCCGGCCGTGCTCGTGCTGGACGAGCCGGGGTCGCTGCTCGACGTGCGCGGGCGCTCGGCGATCGTGCGCGTCATGGGGCGACTCGCCGCAACGGGCACCGCGCTCGTCCACGTGACCCACTTCATGGAGGAGGCCCTCGAGGCCGACCGCGTGATCGTCCTCGACCACGGGCACGTGGCGCTGGCGGGCACCCCGGAGGAGGTCTTCTCGCATGGCGAGAAGCTCGGCGAGCTCGGCCTGGAGGTCCCGTTCGCGGCGCGGCTCTCGCAGCGGCTCGGCCTTCCCTGGACCTGCGACGAGTCCACCCTCGTCCGCGAATTGGGGGCAGTCCCCGACTCACAGAAAGGTTCTATGTCGTCGCGCCCCCACACCAAAGATGTGCGTGGATCGGGGGCTGTCCCCGATTTACAGGTCGAGCACGCGAGCTTCTCGTACCGGCTGGGCTCGCGCGCGCTCGGGGATGTGTCGCTCGAGGTCGTCCCCGGCACCTCGACGGCGATCGTCGGCCAGACGGGCTCCGGAAAGTCCACGCTGCTGCGGCTGGTCTGCGGCCTCGAGGTCCCCGACGAGGGGCGCGTCCTGGTACGCGGCAACGACACCTCGACGAGGCGCGGACGCCGGGGGGCGCGCCGGCTCGTCGGCTATGTCATGCAGCACCCGGAGCGGCAGCTCTTCGCCGAGACGGTCGAGAAGGACGTGGCGTTCGGACCGCGCAACCTGGGGCTTCCCGCGGATGAGGTGGACCGCCGCGTGACGAGGGCGCTGGAGCTCGTGGGGCTGGCCGACCGGCGCGGGGCCTCCCCGTTCAAGCTCTCCGGGGGGCAGCGCCGCCTCTGCGCGCTCGCCGGCATACTCGCCATGGAGCCGCGCATCCTCGTGCTCGACGAACCGACCGCCGGCCTTGACCCCCGTGGCCGTGCGATGCTGAGAAGCGCGCTCGCCCGCCTGCGCGGGCTCGGCGTCACCCTCGTACAGGTCACGCACAGCATGGAGGACGCCGCGCGGGCGGACCGCGTCATGGTGCTCGACCAGGGGCGCGTTGTCGTCAGCGGCACGCCGACGGAGGTCTTCTCGGCCGGGAACGAGCGTCGCCTCACCGAGATCGGGCTCGGCATACCGCGCGCGCTGCGCGTCGCTCGCGCGCTCGAGCGGGGCGGCTGGCCCTCCCTGGGCGACCCCCTCACCACCGACGAGCTCGTCGCCGCAATCCGAGGGGGCGAGTCCTGATGGCGCTGCGCATCGACATCGGCCAGTACTACGCCGCCGACTCCCCCGTCCACCGGATGGACGCCCGGGTCAAGCTCCTCTGTGCGCTCTCCGCACTGGTGGCGGTCTTCTGCGTCACAAACGCACCGCAGCTCATAGCCGGTACGGCCTTCGTTTTGGCCGTCCTCTTCGCGGCACGCGTGCCGGGCAGCCGCGTCCTCGCCTCCGTCCGCCCGCTCGTGGTGTTTCTCGCCATGCTCTCGCTCTTCAACCTGGTCTTCGTCCGGACGGGAGACCCACTGCTGTCCCTCGGGCCGGTGAGCGTCACCGCCGGCGGCGTCTGGGCGGCGGCCCTCTACACCGTCCGCTTTTCCCTCGCACTCGTCCTGGGCTCCCTCGTGCTGCTCACCACCACCCCCACGCAGCTCTCGGACGCCCTCGACTCGCTGCTCTCCCCGCTCTCGCGCGTCGGGCTGCCCGGGCACGAGATCGCCATGGTCTTCTCTCTCATGCTGCGCTTCGTCCCCACGCTCGCCGACGAGGCCTCCGCGATCATGGACGCCCAGGCGCTGCGCGGCGGCGGACTCGACGAGGGCGGCCCAGCGCGGCGCGTGCGCTCGGTCGTCCCCGTGGTGGTGGCGCTGCTCGCCAGCGGCCTTCGCCATGCCGACGGCCTGGCGCGCGCCCTCGACGCCCGCTGCTACGAGGGCGGGGCAGGCCGCACCCACTACCACGACCAGCGCCTCACCCACCGCGACCTCATAGCCGCCACCCTCACAGCAGCGTTCGTCCTCACACTCATTTTTCTCGGTTAGGAACCCGACATCTGCCGGCGAGGCGGTGTTCCGGAGAGAAGTTCCGCGAAGCGCACTTCTCGGAGGAACTCCGCCTCGCCCCGCGGCATATGGCGAGGTTCCGCGCAGCGCACTTCTCGGAGGAACACCGACGGGGCCCACGGGACGCACGTCCGGCGTTTGCCGTAGAATGGAGACCTCTATGGAACCCCGTGCACACACCGGAGGTAGCAGCGCATGGTCTCTCGCATCTACGTGGAGAAGAAGCCGGGCTTTGACGTGGAGGCGAAGCAGCTCCTGGCCGAGCTCGCAAACGTCGTCTCCGAGGGGCTGGCGCCCGACGCGCGCCTGCGCATCATCAACCGTTACGACGTCGAGGGCCTGAGCGACGAGCTCTTCGAGCGCTGCGTGCCCGTCGTCTTCTCCGAGCCGCAGGTGGACGTCACCTGCCGCGAGCTCCCGACGGCGCAGGGTGAGAAGGACGTGCGCGTCTTCGCCGTCGAGGCGCTGCCCGGCCAGTTCGACCAGCGCGCCGACTCCGCCGCCGAGTGCGTGCAGCTCATCTCCCAGGGCGAGCGCCCCACCGTGCGCTGCGCCAAGGTCTACGTGATCGAGGGCGCCTGCACCGACGAGGCGCTCGCGGCGATCAAGCACTACGTGATCAACCCCGTCGAGGCGCGCGAGGCGAGCCTCGAGGAGCGCGAGACCCTGCGCCAGAGCTATCCCGAGCCGGCGGACGTCGAGGTGCTCGACGGCTTCCTCGAGCTCGACCAGAAGCAGCTCCAGGACATGATCGACAGCCTGGGCTTGGCCATGGACCTCGCAGACATCACCTTCTGCCAGGAGTACTTCGCCGGCGAGGGCCGCGTCCCCACGATCACCGAGATCCGCATGATCGACACCTACTGGTCCGACCACTGCCGCCACACCACCTTCGGCACGGTCCTGGAGCACATCCAGTTCGACGACAAGGTCGTAGCGGCCGCGTTTGACCGCTACCTGGAGATGCGCGCCCGCCTGGGCCGCGAGGACCGTCCCGTCACCCTCATGGACATGGGCACGATCGGGGCCAAGTACCTCAAGCACACGGGCCAGCTCACCGGGCTGGACGAGTCCGAGGAGATCAACGCCTGCACCGTCAAGGTCACCGTGGACGTCAACGGCGAGGACCAGGACTGGCTCTTCCTCTTCAAGAACGAGACCCACAACCACCCCACCGAGATCGAGCCCTTCGGCGGCGCGGCGACCTGCATCGGTGGCGCCATCCGCGACCCGCTCTCGGGCCGCAGCTACGTCTACCAGGCGATGCGCGTGACCGGCGCGGCCGACCCCACGGTCCCCGTGTCCCAGACCATGGCCGGCAAGCTCCCGCAGCGCAAGCTCGTGACCACCGCCGCCGCCGGCTACTCCAGCTACGGAAACCAGATCGGCCTGGCCACCGGCCAGGTCTCCGAGCTCTACCACCCCGGCTACGTGGCCAAGCGCATGGAGATCGGCGCCGTCGTGGGCGCCACCCCGGCCTCCCACGTCCGCCGCGAGTGCCCCGCGCCGGGCGACAAGATCGTCCTTCTCGGCGGGCGCACCGGCCGCGACGGCATCGGCGGCGCCACCGGCTCCTCCAAGGCCCACAACGTCGAGTCCCTCGAGAAGGACGGCGCCGAGGTCCAGAAGGGCAACCCGCCCATCGAGCGCAAGCTCCAGCGCCTCTTCCGCCGCGAGGACGCGTGCCGCCTGATCAAGCGCTGCAACGACTTCGGCGCGGGCGGCGTCTCCGTGGCCATCGGCGAGCTGGCCGACGGCCTGGACATCAACCTCGACCTCGTGCCCAAGAAGTACGAGGGCCTCGACGGCACCGAGCTCGCCATCTCCGAGTCCCAGGAGCGCATGGCCGTGGCGCTGGCGCCCGAGGACGTCGACGAGTTCATGCGCTACGCCCACGAGGAGAACCTCGAGGCCACCGTCGTGGCGACCGTCACCGAGGAGTCCCGCCTGCGCATGAGCTGGCGCGGCAAGACCATCGTCGACGTGAGCCGCGAGTTCCTCTCGTCCAACGGCGCCCCCAAGGCGACCTCCGTGCGCGTGGAGAAGCCCGCCGAGTACGAGCGCGGCTGGGCCGGCGAGACGCTCTCCGAGAAGATGCGCTCCCTCGTGACCGACCTCAACGTCGCCTCCAACAAGGGCCTCTCCGAGCGCTTCGACTCCACGATCGGCGCCGCCACCGTGCTCATGCCGTTCGGCGGGCGCACCCAGCTCACCCCCACCCAGGCCATGGTCGCCAAGCTCCCCGTCGACGGCGAGACCACCACGTGCTCCGGCATGGCCTGGGGCTTCAACCCCTACCTCATGAGCGCCAACCCCTACACCGGCGCGTATCTCTCCGTGGTCGAGTCCGTGAGCCGCATGGTGGCGACCGGCTTCGAGCACAAGGGCCTCTACCTCACGTTCCAGGAGTACTTCGAGCGCCTGCGCGACGTCCCCAGCCGCTGGGGCAAGCCCACGGCGGCGCTGCTCGGCGCCCTCATGGCCCAGGTCGACCTGGGCATCGGCTCCATCGGCGGCAAGGACTCCATGTCCGGCAGCTTCGAGGACCTGGACGTGCCGCCCACCCTCGTGTCCTTCGCCACGGGCCTCGGCAAGGTCGGCCGCGTGGTCTCCCCCGAGTTCAAGGCCGCCGGCCACCGCGTGGCCGTAATCGTGCCGGACTACGCCGACGACGCGCTCACCCCGGAGCCGGGCGCCCTTCTCGCCACCTATGACCTGGTGGAGAGCCTGGTCGAGAAGGGCGCGGTACTCGCGGCCTCCACGATGGGCTACGGCGGCGTGGCCGAGGCCGTCTTCAAGATGTGCGTGGGCAACCGCCTGGGCATCGAGGTCGCCCCGGCCTTTGGCGTCGACGCCCTGTTCTGCCCGTCCTACGGCAGCTTCCTCCTGGAGCTCGCCGACGACGCCGAGCTTCCCGAGCTGCCCGAGGGCGTCACCGCGTCCCTCTTCGGCACGACGACGGACGCCTACGAGCTGGTCGCAGGCAACGAGCGCCTCGACCTGGCCGAGCTGCAGGAGGCCTGGGAGGGTGCGCTGGAGTCCGTGTTCCCGTATCGCGCCCAGGGCGAGAAGGTCGAGGCCGTCTCGTTCGACGTCGCAGACGCGGGGGTCTCTCGTCCCGCCCCGGCGGTCCACGTCGCCCGCCCGCGCGTCGTCATCCCGGTCTTCCCGGGCACGAACTGCGAGTACGACACCGCCCACGCCTTCGAGCGCGCCGGTGCCGTGGCGGACGTCTTCGTCATCAACAACCTCACGCCCGCGGCGGTCGCCGAGAGCACGCACGAGCTGGCGCGCCGCATCCGCGAGAGCCAGATCGTCATGATCCCCGGCGGCTTCTCCGGCGGCGACGAGCCCGAGGGCTCGGCCAAGTTCATCACCGCGTTCTTCCGCGCTCCCGAGGTCACCGAGGCGGTGCGCGACCTGCTGCAGGCTCGCGACGGCCTCATGCTGGGCATCTGCAACGGCTTCCAGGCGCTGGTGAAGCTGGGTCTCGTGCCCTACGGCGACATCGTCGAGGCCACCCCCGACGCGCCCACGCTGACGTTCAACACCATCGGCCGCCACCAGAGCCGTCTGGTACGCACGCGCGTGGCGAGCAACCTCAGCCCGTGGCTCTCCAAGTGCGCGGTCGGCGACGTCCACAACATCGCGATCTCCCACGGCGAGGGGCGCTTCGTGGCCTCCCCCGAGGTGGTCGAGAAGCTCGTGGCCGCCGGCCAGGTTGCCACGCAGTACGTGGGCGAGGACGGCGTGCCGGGCATGAGCCTCGACGTCAACCCCAACGGCTCCGTGCTGGCCATCGAGGGCATCACCTCGCCGGACGGCCGCGTGCTCGGCAAGATGGGCCACACCGAGCGCTCCGGCGCCGGGCTCTACAAGAACGTGCCTGGCAACGCGTACCAGCCCCTGATCGAAGGCGGCGTGGGTTATTTCACTGAGTAGCGCCGGGCAGGCGGTCGCAGGCTTTCACGCAGGAGTGCGCTTCGCGGAACTCCTGCTTAGAAAGCCTGCGACCGCCGACGCAACTCGTAAAATGTCGAGGTAGTTTCTGTTGTGAGCAATCCTCAGTCCAGACCATTCATCGCCACGACGCCGGGGGTGGTGCTGGCGTGCCTGGTATCGTGCTTTCTGTGGGGGTCGGCGTTCCCGTGCGTGAAAATCGGCTACGAGCTGTTTGGGATTGACGCTGTCGACGTGCCGTCGATTCTTGTGTTCGCGGGCACACGCTTCGTAATCGCGGGTCTCATGGTCGCCGTGGGCATGAGCGTGGCGCAGCGGCGCGCGTTCGTACCGGCACGGCGCGACCTGCCGTACGTGGGCGCGCTCGCGACCTTCCAGACGATCCTGCAGTACATCCTCTTCTACGTTGGGCTGGCAAACTGCGCGGGCGTGACGAGCTCCATCCTGGAGGCGAGCAATTCGTTTCTGTGCGTGCTGCTGGCCGCGCTCGTGTTTCGCTTCGAGGGGCTCACGGGGCGCAAGGTGCTGGGGTGCGCCGTCGGCTTTGCAGGCGTAGTGCTGGTGAACGTGGCCGGCGAGGGAGGCGGGCTCAGCTTCACGCTCGCGGGCGAGGGCATGGTGCTCGCGTCCACCGTCGCCGCCGCCACGTCGAGCAACCTCGCCAAGCTCTTCTCGCGCGACCACGACCCCGTGCTGCTCTCCGGCTGGCAGTTCGTCCTCGGCGGCACCGTGCTGCTCGCGGCGGGGCTCGCCCTCGGCGGGCGCGTCGCCCCCGCCGACGCCGCGAACCCGCTCCCCGCGCTCGCGCTTCTCGCCTACCTGGGCTTCATTTCCGCGGGCGCCTACTCGTTGTGGTCGGTCGCGCTGGCCGCGAACCCCGTCTCGCGCGTCGCGGTCTTCGGCTTCATGAACCCGGTCTTTGGCGTGCTGCTCTCCGCCGTCCTTCTTGGCGAGACCGACGTGGTGAGCCCCGCGGTCGCCGTCGTCGCACTCGTCCTGGTGAGCGTGGGCATCGTGATCGTTAACCGACGCGAGGCGCCCGCAGGCACGTCGGTTGGGTAGGATGAGGACAGGCTTCCCGACGAAGGGAGACGTCATGACCCGCCGCATCCTCGGAATCGTCGCCTCCGCCCTCACTGCCGCCTCGCTGCTCGTCGGATGCGGCGGCAACAACCTCACGGCAACTGAGCTCACCGCCGGCATCGAGCCAGCAGGCGCTGCCTCGCTCGAGGTCGGAGAGGGGGCGGACACCTACGACTTCGCCCTCGGCCTGCTGCGCGAGAGCACCGGAGAGGAGAGCACGCTCGTCTCCCCGCTCTCGGTCCTGTCCGCGCTCGCCCTGGCCGAGAGCGGCGCCGATGGAGCGACCCTGGCCCAGATGGAGCAGGTCACGGGCATGAGCGTGGACGAGCTCACCGACGCGCTCCAGGCTTACGGGATGCTGGACGACGACGAGGCGCTCTCTCTTGCCAACTCCGTCTGGCTGAAAGACGGCGACGGACTCGAGGTAGAGAGTGACTTCCTCGAGACCTGCGCCGGCCAGCTCGGGGCGCAGGTCTTCTCGGCGCCCTTCGACGACTCCACCGTGGACGACGTCAACGCGTGGATCAGCGAGAAGACCCACGAGATGATCCCCCAGATGCTGAACCAGATCTCTGGCGACACGCAGGTCCTGCTCGTGAACGCGCTCGCCTTCGAGGGCGGCTGGGAGGACCCCTTTGACTCCGAGCTGACCTCGCCCGACACGTTCACCCGCGAGGACGGCACCGAACGAGACGTCACGATGATGCGCTCCACCGAGAACGACTACCTCGAGAGCGAGCTGGCAACCGGCTTTATCAAGCCGTACGAGGGCTACGACTACGCCTTCGTGGGCCTGCTGCCCGCCGAGGGTACGACCGTGGACGAGCTGCTGGCGAGCCTCGACGGGGCGGCGCTGGAGGAGCTGCTCACGCCCGTAGACGGCGCCGGCGCAGAGATCGGGCTCCTCAAGTTCACGGCCACCTACGAGGCGGAGCTCGGTGGCGCGCTGCGGGCGCTCGGGATGACGGACGCGTTCGACGGCAACCTCGCGGACTTCTCGCGCATGGGCACCTCCGACAAAGGCCCGCTCGCCGTGGGCGGCGTGCTGCACAAGACGTTCATCGACGTCAACGAGGAGGGCACGCGCGCCGCGGCGGCCACGGTCATCCCGATGGACGGCGTCGCCGCCCCCGGCGGCCCCATCGAGTACCACGAGGTCATCCTCGACCGGCCCTTCGTCTACCTCATCATGGACCTGCGCTGTGACCTGCCGGTCTTTGCCGGCACCTACATGGGATGATCCAAAAGGGGACAGTCCCCTTTTGGATCATTTTGGCCGACGGTGCGTGAGGTGCCAGCCGCCGCAGTATGGGCACTCGTAGACGAAGATCTTGGGCGCGTCCTTGCGGCGCGAGCTCTTCTCGGCCGCCTTCTTGGCGTCCACGCGCGTGTCGTAGCGCTTCTTGCGTCCGCACGCCCTGAACTCCCGCTCGTCCATCGCACCTCCCCGTCTCCCCTGGGGAACATTATGCGACGCTGGCGCATGTAATGGGCGGGGAGGTGAGGGGCATGACCGACAAGAGCATCAAGCGCACCGAGAAGTTCATGCGGCACGCGATGGCCACACACGGCGGCTCGGTCTACCTCGTGGCCCTGTCGCAGACGCGCTCCGAGGCCGACGCCCAGGATGTGGCGCAGGACGTCTTCTGCCGCCTGCTCACGGACGGCACCGCATTCACCAGCGACGAGCACCTGCGCGCCTGGCTTCTGCGCGTGACCGTCAACCGCTGCCGCGAGCTCTGGCGCGCGCCATGGCGGCGCCGCGTGGAGAGCGCGGACGAGCTCGCCCAGCTGCCGGCACCGGACGCGCCCGTGGAGGACGCGGCCCTCGAGGAGCTGCGCGCCGACCCGGTCTGACAGGCGCTCCAGGCCCTACCCGAGAAGCTCCGCGTGGTGGCGCTGCTCCACTACGTTGAGAAGTACACGACCGAGGAGATCGCCCGCATCGTGGGCAGCCTGCCGGCGACGGTGCGCACGCGCCTGCATCGGGCGCGCAAGCAGATGAGAGAGACGCTCGAGTCCCCCGCGAGCCCCGCAGAGAAGGAGAACTATGGACAGGCACACGCTTGAGCAGTTCCGCACGCGGGCGCGCAAGGTCTCGCTGCCCGAGGACGTGCGCGAGTCCGTCCTGGACGAGATCAGGGTCGAGAAGGGCGAGCGCGCCCGCGGCCCGCGACGGCCGCGCCGCGAGCGGCGGGGCGTCACGCGGCGGACCTTCGTGCGCGCAGGAGCCGTGGCGGCCGGCGGCGTCGTGGCGTTTCTCGGCGTCAGTGCCCTGATGAACCACGCTGCCGGCAAGAGAGGCAACTGGTTCGCGCTCACCGCCTACGCCGAGGGCACCGAGGAGCCGGACGGCTCGCGCCTGGCGCTCGGCGAGACGTTCGGCGGGCACATCGGCTGGGCCGGCGGCGTGGACCCGGAGAGCGACGGAGACGACCTGATCATGGCGAGCACCGAACTCAACCTCTCGTGCACGGGCGACAACGTGGACACCCTCACATACCGGCTCGAGGGGGACAACGTCGGCACCGACGTGGACGCCTACTCCAAGCCCGGGATCTGGATCTTCCAGTCAAACTACGAGGGCAGCGGTCCCGTGGCCAGCTTCACCGTTGACTACGACAGCCAGGACACCCAGAGCCTCCAGGCCTTCCTCACCGGGCGGGCGGCCTACTACGCCGTCTACGCCAACATTCCCGTCCCGGACGACCTCGTGCCCGTCTTCCTTGAGATGCAGGAGATCAGCGAGACCGTCGCCGAGCGCTCGGAGGGAAGCGAGACCATCATCGAGACGGACGAGGAACAGCGGCGCGACACGGAGCTGATGAACCAGGTGAGCGTGCGCGTCGCCGATCTCTTTGCCGATGAGCTCGCCAAGACCACGCTCGTGATGACGGCCGCGTTCAGCGACGGCAGCGAGCAGACCAAGCGCTACTCGTTCGCCCCGCGCGAGGACTACACACAGATTTACGCCGACTACCTGAAAGAGGACTGGGAGGCCTACCTCGCCGGCAACGACGCCCGCCGAACCGAGCTCACGCAGAACCCGCCGAGCCTCTACCTGATCACGGAGGCCGAGGGATAAACGAGACCGCCCCGACGTCCTTCTCTCGAGGGAACGCCGGGGCGGCATTAGTAATTATTGTCCGGTCCAAACCGTACATTTGTTCTACCGAAAGAACGGGAGAGCGGAGGTACGTATGGGCACGGAGAAGAGCATCGTCCTGTTTGAGTCCAAGGATGGGTCGGTCGAGCTGCCGGTGATGCTCGACCCGGCGAGGGAGGACGTCTGGCTGAGCCGCGCTCAGCTCGCGACCCTCTTTGGGCACGACGTCAAGACCATCGGCAAGCACGTTGCCAACGCGCTGCGTGAGGAGCTTGCAGGGTCCGAGAATCGAGTTGTCGCATAATTTGCGACAACTGCCCGCGACGGCAAGACGTACCAGACGGAGCACTACAACCTCGACATGGTCCTCTCCGTCGGCTATCGCGTGAAGTCCGCACGCGGCGTGGAGTTCCGCCGCTGGGCCACGGACGTTCTGCGCAGCTACGTCGTAGCCGGTCACGCGGAGAACGAGCGGCGGCTCGAGCAGCTGGGCTTGGTCGCAAAGATCATGGCGCGCGTCCCCGAGAGTCTGGAGTCCCGCCAGATCCTCGACATCGTCCAGAGCTACGCCGGGGCGCTCGACCTTCTGGACGACTACGACCACCTCTGCGTGGCGGCACCCGAGGGCACGCCCTCCACGCGAGAGATCACCTACGAGGAATGCCGCGAGGTGATCGAGTCCCTGCGCTTCGGCCGGGAGAGCTCTCTCTTCGGCGTGGAGAAAGACGAGTCGTTCAAGGGAGCCGTCGGCAACGTCTTCCAGAGCTTCGGCGGGCGTGACCTCTACCCCACGCTCGAGGAGAAGGCGGCCCACCTACTCTACTTCGTGGTGAAGGACCACAGCTTCCTCGACGGCAACAAGCGCATCGCCGCGGCGGTCTTCCTGTACTTCCTCGATCGCAACCGGGCGCTCTTCACGCCGGCGGGCGAGAAGGCCATCGACGACAGCGCGCTCGTTGCCATGACCATCCTCATCGCCGAGTCAAAGCCGGAAGAGAAGGACGTGATGGTGGCGCTCGTGATGCACTTCCTTAAGAGGGCGTAAGAAAACCGCCCCGACGTCCTTCTTGCGAAGGAACGTCGGGGCGGCAGAATGATTCAAAAGGGGCCTGCCCCCTTTTGAATCACTAGAGGCGGGCGACGCCGGACTTGCGGGCGGCCTCGGCCACGGCGGCGGCCACGGCGGGCGCCACGCGCTCGTCGAAGGCGCCGGGGATGATGTAGTCGGCGGCGCGGTGCTCGTCGTCGACGAGGCCGGCGATCGCGTAGGCCGCAGCCTCCATCATGTCATCGTTGATGTCGGACGCGCGCACGTCGAGGGCGCCGCGGAAGATGCCCGGGAACGCGAGCACGTTGTTGATCTGGTTGGGGAAGTCGGAGCGGCCCGTGGCGGCGACGGCGGCGCCGGCGGCCAGCGCCTCGTCCGGCATGATCTCCGGCACGGGGTTGGCGCAGGCGAAGATGATCGGGTCGGCGGCCATCGTGCGGACCATGTCCTGGGTGAGCACGCCGGGGGCGGACACGCCCACGAAGACGTCGGCGCCCTTGACGGCGTCGGCGAGGCTGCCCCTCACGCCCTCGCGGTTGGTCCAGGTGGCAATCTCGGCCTTCTCGGGGTTCAGACCCTCGCGGCCCTCGTAGATGGCGCCCGTACGGTCGCAGATGATGACGTCCTTGACACCCATGCGCTGCATGAGCTTGGCGATGGAGATGCCCGCGGCGCCGGCGCCGGAGAAGACCACGCGCACGTCGGAGAGCTCGCGGCCGGTGAGACGGCAGGCGTTGATGAGCGCGGCGCAGGTCACGACCGCGGTGCCGTGCTGGTCATCGTGGAAGACGGGGATGTCGCAGGACTCCTTGAGGCGGCGCTCGATCTCGAAGCAGCGCGGCGCGGAGATGTCCTCGAGGTTGATGCCGCCGAAGCTGCCGGCGATGAGCTCGACGGTGCGCACGATCTCGTCCACGTCCTTGGAGCGCACGCACAGCGGGAACGCGTCGACGTCCGCGAAGGTCTTGAACAGGGCGCACTTGCCCTCCATGACGGGCATGCCCGCCTCGGGGCCGATGTCGCCGAGACCCAGCACCGCGGTGCCGTCCGTGACGACGGCCACAAGGTTGCCGCGACGGGTGTAGGTGTAGGAGTCCTCCACGTTCTCGGAGATCTTGAGACACGGCTCGGCGACGCCAGGCGTATAGGCCACGGCCAGCTCCTCCGGCGTGGTGATCGGCGCGCGGGTGATCACCTCGATCTTGCCCTGCCACTCCTTGTGCTTGTCCAGCGCGTACTGCTTGGCGTCCTCGGCCATGGATGCTCCTATCTCGCGGGCCGGCGACCGCCGGCCTCCTTTCACACCACGCACAAGTTTAGTCTCGCGCCGGCGGAAGCGGAACGCATTTCTCGACTTTTGACACTGGATGGAGTTACCGCCGCAGGTCGGGTCGCACCGCCGCAGGTCGGACCGCATCGGCGGAGCTCACCGCTTTGGTGCTGCGGCCGTCCCGGAAACGGCGATGTTCTCCACCTTGGCGAAAGGGGCGTCCGAGAATTGGCGACCTTCTCCTCCTGACGGGTCTTCTCGTCTCGAAAAAAGGGAGGTTCTCCGCTTGGGCGACACCCGACGCGGAGAAGGTCGCCATTTCCGGGACGAGAAGGACGCGCGCTCGGGGAACATCGCCTATTCCGGGACAGCCGTGGATCTCGAGCGGAGAAACCCCTCGTTTTGCGGACCCATCCAGGCCCATCCAAGCCCACCTGGCCCGCGCCCCTACACCAGCGCGATGCCGCCCAGCCATCCCCAGCGCGGCTCGCACGCCGCGCCATACGCGGAAAGCCACGGCTCCAGCGGCGTCGTGCGGACGCGACCGCCCGCGCAGTCCATCACGCGCCCGTCGCCCACGTAGAGCCCCACGTGCCCGTGGTCCCAGCCGCCGGCTCCATACGGGCACCGGCCCACGGCCACGACCATGCCCACCAGCAGCTCGCCGACGTCCGTCCGCGAGCAGAACCCCTCGTACAACTCGCGCGCGTCCGCGTTCACGTAGCCCATGCCCAGCCGCGCGAACGCGCGCTCGACCCACGCCGCGCAGAGGTCCTCCCCCATGGCCGGCGTGGCCAGCGCGCACTCCACCAGCCGTCGCTGCAGCGCCCCGGCGCCGAGAAGCGTCTGCGGCTCGTGCCCCGCCGGAACCGGGCGCCAGGCCGGGTGCCCGAAGGTCGTGGTCACGCCGTCGGCGGCGAGAAGCCCGCGCGCCCGCAGCGCCGCCAGCACCCGCGACCGCATGTCCCTCTCGCCCATGGCGCTCCCTCCGTCACGAAGACGGTACCAGAACGCCCGGACTCAACCGCCCGCCGCGAGCCCGCGCGCGCCCGTGCCTCGCCGACGTATACTAAAAAGTGGACGAAAGCGTCTATGCGCAACGGGGAAAGGACCCACCATGAGTGAGAAGATCGCGCCCGCCGAGACCTGCGTGCTCGTGACCGGAGGCGCCGGCTTCATCGGCAGCCACACCGTCGTCGAGCTGCTCCAGGCCGGTTACCAGGTCGTCATCGTGGACGACCTCTCCAACGCCTCCGTAAAGGTGCTCGACCGCATCAAGACGATCGTGGGCGACGACGCCGCCGCGCGCATGACCTTCTACGAGGCCGACGTCAACGACCGCGCCACGCTCGCCAAGATCTTCGACGTGCACCACCCCAGCCGCGTGATCCACTTCGCCGGCTACAAGGCCGTGGGCGAGTCCGTGACCAAGCCCGTCGAGTACTACTCCAACAACATCGGCAACACGCTCACGCTCGTGGACGTCATGCGCGAGCACGGCTGCAAGTCCATCATCTTCTCCAGCTCTGCCACCGTCTACGGCGACCCGGACTCCCTGCCGCTCACCGAGGAGAGCCCCAAGAAGCCCGCGACCAACCCCTACGGCTGGACCAAGTGGATGATCGAGCAGATCCTCACCGACCTCCACACGGCCGACCCGGAGTGGAACGTCGTGCTGCTCCGCTACTTCAACCCCATCGGCGCGCACCCCTCGGGCCTCATGGGCGAGGACCCCAAGGGCATCCCCAACAACCTCGTGCCCTACGTCGCGCAGACCGCCATCGGCAAGCGCGACGCCGTCCACGTCTTCGGCAACGACTACGACACCCCCGACGGCACGGGCGTCCGCGACTACATCCACGTGGTCGACCTCGCCGCCGGCCACGTCGCGGCCCTCGGTTGGATGAACGGTCGCACCGGCGTGGAGATCTTCAACCTCGGCACGGGCACGGGCACCTCGGTGCTGCAGATCATCGAGGCGTTCTCCGCCGCCTGCGGCCACGAGATCCCCTACGTCATCGAGCCCCGTCGCGCCGGCGACGTCACGGCCAACTACGCCGACTGCTCCAAGGCCCGCGACCTCATGGGCTGGGAGGCCAAGTTCGACATCAAGGACATGTGCCGCGACTCCTGGAACTGGCAGTCCCACAACCCCAACGGCTACGAGGGCTAGGCGGGACGAGAAGAACATGGCAAGCCCCTTCGTTGACTACCTCGGTCGACGCCTGCCCCTCGTGGAGCGGGCGCTGACGGATGCCGCGGCAGCCCCGCTCACGGACGGCGCCGCGGCGGCCGATCTGAGCCGCTACCTCTACGACCCGCTCGCGCGCTTCACCGCGTCCGGCGGGAAGCGCGTGCGTCCCGTGCTCGCGCTTCTCGGCGCGGAGGCGGTGGGCGGAAGCGCGGAGGACGCGCTCTCCAGCGCCGTCGCCGTGGAGCTCTTCCAGAGCGCCGCCCTGGTCCACGACGACATCGCCGACGAGGGCGAGCTGCGCCGCGGCGAGCCGTGCCTCCACCGGGTGGAGGGCACGGGGCTGGCGATAAACGCCGGCGACCTCGCGCTCACCCAGGTCTTCGAGGTGGTGCTCGGCGACCGTCTCCTGGACGACGCCCGGAAGCTGGGCGTCCTCGCCGACCTCGCGCTCATGGAGCGCCACACCCTGGAGGGCCAGGCGCTGGACCTCGGCTGGGTGCGCGACGGCCGCTGGGACGTGACGCCGGACGACTATCTCTACATGGTCACGAGCAAGACCGCCTGGTACTCCTCCGCGATGCCGCTGCACGTGGGCGCGCTGGCGGGCGGCGGCTCGCGCGAGGCGGCCGACGGCCTGCTCGCCGTGGGCCTCGCCGCGGGCGTGGCCTTCCAGCTGCAGGACGACCTGCTCAACCTCGTGGGGGACGGCGACGCCCAGGGCAAGGACCTCCGCACGGACGTCACGGAGGGCAAGCGCACGCTCGCCGTGGTCTGGGCCCTCGCGCACTTGGGCCCGGAGGAGCGCGCGGAGCTCGTGGCCCTTCTCGACGCGCACACAACGGACGCGGACGAGCTGAAACGAGCGGTTGAGCTCATCGAGCTCGGCGGCGGCCTCGAAAGGTGCCGCACCCTCGCGCGCGGGCGCGCCGAGGAGGCGAAGGCCGGCGCGCGCGACCTGGCGCGCACCGGCGGCATCTCGGACGAGGCGGCCGAGCTGCTATGCTCTATGGCAGACTTTTTCGTGGAACGCGCGAGCTAGGCGCGCAACCCGACCGGGAGAGACGATGGAAGCAATTCACGAAGGGGCGACCGGGGTCGCCGTCGAGGACATCCAGGAGCGGCTCACGTCGCTCGGCTATGCGATCGAGGAGGACGAGCGGAAGGCCCAGCTCTTCGGGCGCTCGACTGCCACCGCCGTCGCGCGCTTCCGCCTGGACCACGGCCTCTCCCTCGGCGACGCCGTCGACACCGCCACCTGGTCCGTCCTCGTCGACGAGGGCTACCAGCTGGGCGACAGGACCCTCTACCTGCGTCTCCCCAACTTCCACGGCAACGACGTGCGCCAGCTCCAAGAGCGCCTCAACGTGCTCGGGTTCTCCTGCGGCGAGCCCGACGGCGTCTACGGCGTCCACACGGAGGCCGCAGTGAAGCTCTTCCAGGAGAGCATCGGCGCGCTGGCGGACGGCATGGCGTTCCCCGACACCTTCGACGCCATCGAACGCCTGCGCCACGTCTGGGCGGGCAAGCCGGCCGCGGGGCCGCACCCCCAGGGCATGATGGGCTTCGCTCGTGCCGCGAGCGTGCTCGAGGACGCCGGGATCGCCATCACCGCCGACGACCCGATCTCCCGCAACGTGGCCGGGCGCATCTGGAACCTCGCCCACGCCACGGTCGACGACTGCGCGCTCGAGCTCGTGGACGCCGCCGAGTCCGCGAGCCCGGAGACGCGCGTGCTCATCGTGCTCTCCACCGAACCCCTGCCGGACAACGTCGCGGCGGGCGTGGGCAACCTCTCGCTCGACGACTTCGACACGCTGCCGCTTCGCCTGCGCACGGCGATCCAGAGCTCCGACACCACGCCGAGGGTCATCCGCATCGAGCTCCCCGTGGGCGCCGCCACCTTCACCATGAGCGACGCCCAGACCTTCGCCGTCCTGCTCCTCGACGCGATCTGCGCCGCCTTCGACCGCCTGGAGCTGTAGCGGCCCCGGGGCGGGCGGACGTCGTCACGCCACGCTTCCACACACGTGAGGAGGGCCCATGTTCAGCCCGTTTCGCGATGCCAGCGGCGCGCCCAAGCGCCTCGCCGACGTGACGTGGGACGACCTCCCCCAGCTCGCCGACCTCGACGAGGGGTTCGTCCTCGAGTTCAAGCGGGAGTACAACGCCTCCGTCCAGCGAAAGATCCCCAAGATCGTGGCCTCCTTCGCGAACTCCCGCGGGGGCTGGCTCGTGATCGGCGTCGCGGACGACACCCACGCCGTCTGCCCGGTCCCGCGCCAGCAGGCGGACTTCGGCCAGATCATCGGCGAGCTCTGCCGCCGGCACGTCTCCCCCGCGCCACCCTTCGACGTGCGCTTCGTCGCCGACCCGGCCGATGACACCCGCGGCGTGGTGGTCGTGCGGGTCGAGGAGGGGGACTTCCCTCCCTACATCGCCGACGGCGTGGTGGAGATCCGCGAGGGCTCCACGTCCGGGCCCGCGACCGGCGCCGCCCTCGTGGAGCTCTACGGCAAGGCGACGGGCAGGCGTCGCGAGATCGCGGAGTTCGGCCATCGGACGGTGTTCTACCCGGAGACCGACGCCTACGGCCGGCCGCTGCCCCTCTTCGACCTCTACCTCTACCGGATGGGGCGCGACCGCGACGCCGCCTCGCGCGAGGAGGTCGCCGAGCACGTGCGGGCCATGCGCTCGGCCTTCGCGCAGCAGCGCGCCACCTGCCACGTGAGCCACGCGCACGACTCCCTCATCCTCCGCACCACCCTGCCCACGGGCCCGGGGGACGCCCACTCGGCCATCGAGCTCTTCGGCGACGAGTCCATGAAGCTCACGGTCCCCGCCGTCCTTCTCGACGCCGCCCGACGGGAGCGCGCCGTGGCGCGCATGCGCGAGCTGGGGCTCTTCTCGGCCGAGGAGGGCCGCCTCATAGACGCCTGCGCGACGCTGCGCCGCGTCTCGCGCATGGCCTCGCTGCTCGACCGCTACGTGCGCCTGCGCGGCATCGCCTGGCAGGAGTACGCCGTGTCCTACGAGCTGGAGAACATGGCCGGCATCATCCTCTGGAGCGACTCCCCCGTCTACCAGGACTACGTTGCCGAGAAGGGCGTGCTCTCGTGCGGCACCACGGACTGCCGCAGCCGCGTTCGCTACCTCGACGACGGCGCGCACGACTCGTTCCGCGCCCGGCAGTTCGCGGGGAGCCACTTCTTCGAGGCGTGCGGCCTTCCCCTGGGCTCGCAGGACCCCCGCGACGAGGCGCTCGTTGACGCGCTTCTCAGCACCTCGACCGGACGGCGCCGCGACGAGGCGTGAGCGCGCGAGCCCGCCGCGGCCCTTCCTGATACAATGGCGCCGGCGGCACAGGGGTATCGTCCAATGGTTAGGACAGTGGTTTTTGGTGCCATCAATGTGGGTTCGAATCCTACTACCCCTGCCACCGCCGCCCCGCGCTATCATGTTTCTGTAAAGATTCTGGGACTCACGCATCGCTTGGAGGCCTCACATGCCCATGACCGCGATCGTCCTCGCCGCCGGCGAGGGAACGCGCATGAAGTCCCGCCACCCCAAGGTTCTGCACAAGCTCCTCGACCGACCGCTCGTCTCCTGGGTCACGCGCGCCGCGCGCGAGGCCGGGGCCGAGCGCATCATCGTGGTCGTGGGCCATGGTGCTGACGAGGTGCGGGCCCATCTTGCCGCCGAGAAGGACGTCGAGTGCGTCGAGCAGGCCGAGCGCCTGGGCACCGGCCACGCCGTGCGCGTGGCGCTCGAGGCCACAGGGGTCGACTCCGGCCCCGTCGTCATCCTGAACGGCGACCTGCCGCTCATCGAGCCGGCCACCGTCCGCGCCTTCGCCGACGCGGTGGCGGACGGCAGCCACGCCGCGGCGATCCTCACGATGACGCCGCCCGACCCGTTCGGCTACGGCCGCGTCGAGCTCGCCGCGGACGGCACCGTGACGCGCGTCGTGGAGCAGAAGGACTGCACGCCCGAGCAGAGCGCGACGCTCGTCGAGTGCAACGCCGGCTGCTATGCGTTCGACGGCGCCCTTCTCGCCGCCCACGTGGGCGAGATCGGCAACGACAACGCCCAGCACGAGTACTACCTCCCCGACATGGTGGAGATCCTGCGCGGCCACGGCCATGCCACCACCGTGCTCCACTGCGACGACTACCGCGAGGGCCTCGGCGCCAACAACCGAGTCCAGCTGGCCGAGCTCGCCGCCATGGCCCGCGACCGCATCAACGTGCGCCTCATGGAGAGCGGCGTCACCATGCTCGACCCGGCGACCACCTGGGTGGGCCCGGACGTCACCGTGGGCCGCGACACCGTGCTCCTCCCCATGACGATGCTCTGGGGCAGGACGAGCGTGGGCGAGGAGTGCGTGCTCGGCCCCAACACGCGCCTCACGGACTGCACCGTGGCGGACGACGTCACGCTGGAGGAGACCGTGGGCGTGGACGTCACCATCGACGAGGGCGTCACCTGCGGCCCGCGCGCCTACCTGCGCGGCGGCGCGCACGTGCTGGCGGGCGCCCACGTGGGCACGCACGTGGAGATCAAGAACTCCGTGATCGGCAAGGGCTCCAAGGTGCCGCACCTCTCCTACATCGGCGACTGCACCATGGGCGCGCACGTCAACATCGGCGGCGGCACGATCACCTGCAACTACGACGGTGTGCACAAGAGCCGCACCGTCATCGGCGACAACGTCTTCATCGGCTCCGACACCATGATGGTCGCGCCCGTGACCATCGGCGACGGCGCCATAACCGGAGCCAGCTCCTGCATCACCAAGGACGTCCCTGCCGACGCGCTCGCGATCGAGCGCAGCGAGCAGCGCATCGTAGAGGGGTTCGCCTCGCGGCGACTCGAGAGACTCAAGAGAGATGAGGCCTAGATGTACGAGAACCTGAGCGAGCCCATGTCGCTGAAGAAAGAGATCAAGCTCTACTCCGGCACCGGCAACCCCGCCCTTGCGGAGAAGGTCGCCGACATCCTCCACCTCGAGCTTCAGGGCCTCAAGATCGAGAAGTTCGCCAACGGCGAGATCTACGCCCGCTTCGACGAGTCCGTCCGCGGCGACGACGTCTTCTTCATCCAGTCCCTCTCCGGCGCCAACGTGAACGACCTGCTGATGGAGACCCTCGTGGTGGCCGACGCCGCCAAGCGCGCCTCCGCCTCCAAGTTCACCGCGGTCATCCCGCACTATTGCTACGCCCGCCAGGACCGCAAGGCGTCCTCGCGCGAGCCGATCACCGCGCGCCTCGTGGCGAACCTCCTCGAGGCCGCCGGCGTCAACCAGGTCATCACCGTCGACCTGCACCAGGGTCAGATCCAGGGCTTCTTCGACATCCCCGTGACGCACCTCACCGCCCTCTACCTCATCGGCGACTACTTCAAGGCCAAGGACTTCGACTGGGAGAACACCGTCGTGGTCTCCCCCGACATGGGTCGCGCGAAGGTCGCCAAGCGCCTCTCCGACTACCTGGGCTGCGAGGTCGCCATCGCCCACAAGAGCCGTCCCAAGCACAACGCGTCCGAGGTCATGGGCATCATCGGCGACATCAAGGGCAAGACCTGCATCGTCAACGACGACATGATCGACACTGCCGGCACGCTCTGCGGCTCGGTGCGCAAGCTCAAGGAGATGGGCGCCGGTGACATCTACGTCTCCGCCACCCACGGCATCTTCTCCGGCGCCGCCATCGAGCGCCTGCAGGACGCCCCGCTCGTCGAGTGCGTGGTTACCGACATCATCCCCTGCGAGGCCGCCGACAAGCCGGGCTCCAAGATCAAGACCGTCTCGGTCGCCAACGAGCTGGCCGAGGCCATCAACAGCGTCTACATGCGCAAGTCCGTCTCCGAGATCTTCGGCGGCCAGGGCGCCGAGATCTAGTCCGTGAATTGGGGACAGTCCCCAATTCACAGAAATGTTTGATGTGGTGCGGGGTCGTCTTCGGGCGGCCCCGCGCTTTTGTGTGACGGGCATGGGGGCGTCGATCGTCTCGCCGCGCGGCCCGAACAATCCTGCCCCGTGTACCGGTTTCTGCCCTCACGCGCAGCCCAGACCGGTACATGGGGCCGCTTTTCTCGGTGGGACCGGTACACACCCCCGCTTTTCTCGGCGGCTGGGTCCGTTCGGCTCGCGCACCGTGGTAGTGTACGTAACCGACGCACGCAGGCCGCAGAGAGGACCGCCATGCCGCAAGCCGCAAAACCCGCCGCCATCCGCATCGTCTGCGGCCTCGGCAACCCGGACGCCGAGTACGCCCGGACCCGGCACAACGCCGGCTTTGCCACCATCGACGCCGTAGCCGCGCGCCGGGGCGTGCGCTATTGGAAGTCCGAGGCCGGCGCGCAGGTGGCGTCGATCACGGTGAGCGACAAGGACGGCGAGAAGCGCGAGGTCCTTCTCGCCAAGCCGATGAGCTACATGAACACCTCCGGCGGGCCGCTGTCCAAGCTGGCACGCGCCCACCACGTGAGGCCGGAGGAGATCCTCGTGGTCCACGACGAGGTCGACCTAGCGGCGGGCGAGGTCAAGCTCAAGCTGGGGGGCGGTCTCAACGCCCACAACGGCCTGCGCTCCATCGCCGACAAGCTCGGCAGCCGCGACTTCGCGCGCGTGCAGTTTGGCATCGGCCGCCCGCCCGGGCGCATGCAGGTCGCCGACTACGTGCTGCGCGAGCTCAAGGGCACCTTCCTGGAGGACTTCGAGCTCACCGTCGAGCGCGCCGCTGACCTCGTGGAGCAGACGCTGTAGGCGCGAGACCGGCGCTCACGCCGCTCGCCGCACCGATGTTGGAATGCGTCGGCACTCGGGTACAATGAGGGGTGTTGGAAAGGCCCAGCACAGGGCCGCCAAACCTTGAGAGGGAATGCAGGAGAGGAGTGCGGTTAATGTACAAGATCCTCGAAAAGACGCAGTTCTCGGAGAAGGTGTTCAAGTTCCGCATCGAGGCGCCCCGGATGGCCAAGCACGCTCACGCCGGCCAGTTCCTGATGGTGCGCGCCAACGAGACGGGCGAGCGCGTCCCGTTCACGCTCGCGGGCTGGAACGCCGAGGAGGGCTGGGTCGAGTTCATCTTCATGGTGATCGGCAAGACCACGGAGATGCTGTCTACCTACAACGAGGGCGACTCCATCAAGGACGTCACCGGCCCGCTGGGCGTCCCCACCGAGATGGCCGAGGGCCCCTGCGCGGTCATCGGCGGCGGCGTCGGCCTGGCCATCGCCTACCCCGTTGCCAAGCACCTGGTCGAGACCGGCCACGAGGTCCACGCCATCATGGGCGCCCGCACCAAGGACCTGCTGCTCCTCGAGGACCAGTTCCGCGAGCTCCTGCCGGATGACCACATCCACATCACCACCGACGACGGCTCCTACGGCGAGAAGGGCGTGGTCACCGCGCCGCTCGAGCGCCTGCTCCAGGAGAAGGCCGTCACCCAGGTCTTCTGCGTCGGCCCCGTGCCGATGATGAAGTTCTCCGCCCTCACGGCCGAGAAGTACAACACGCCGATCACCGCCTCGCTCAACCCGATCATGGTCGACGGTACCGGCATGTGCGGCTGCTGCCGCGTCGAGGTCGACGGCCAGACGAAGTTCGCCTGCGTCGACGGCCCCGACTTCGACGCCACCAAGGTCGACTGGAACGACCTGCGCGCGCGTCAGGCCGCGTATCTTACCGAGGAGGGCCAGTCCCTCAAGGCCTATGAGGAGGCGAACTGCGCATGCCACAGGTAAACGGTCGCTTTGTCCCCGACATGAAGTCCCCGCGCACGCCGGACAACGAGGAGCCGGCCGCCGAGCGCGCGTGCGACTTCCGTCCCGTCGACAAGGGCTTCACCAAGGAGATGGCGCTGGCCGAGGCCGAGCGCTGCATGGACTGCAAGAAGCCGTTCTGCGTTGACGGCTGCCCCGTCAACATCAACATCCCCAAGTTCATCGAGAAGATCCGCGAGGAGAAGTTCGGCGAGGCGCTGGACATCATCCGCGAGGACTCCATGCTCCCCGCCATCTGCGGCCGCGTGTGCCCGCAGGAGAACCAGTGCGAGGGCAAGTGCATCCGCGGCAAGAAGGGCGACCCGGTGGCCATCGGCCAGCTGGAGCGCTTCCTCGGCGACCAGCCCGAGCTTGCCTCCAAGCCCAAGATGGCCCCCAAGAACGGCAAGAAGGTCGCCGTCGTGGGCTCCGGCCCCTCCGGCATCACCTGCGCCGGCGAACTCGCCCGCAACGGCTTTGACGTCACCGTCTTCGAGGCCTTCTTCACCGGCGGCGGCGTGCTCGTCTACGGCATCCCCGAGTTCCGTCTGCCCAAGGCGGTCGTCAAGCGCGAGATCGACGGCCTCGAGGAGATGGGCGTCAAGTTTGAGTACAACTCCGTCGTGGGACGCATCACCGACGCCGACGAGCTCTTCGCCGAGGGCTTTGACGCCATCTACATCGCCACGGGCGCGGGCCTGCCCAAGTTCCTCAACGTCCCGGGCGAGAACCTGCCCAACGTCTTCTTCGCCAACGAGTACCTCACCCGCGTGAACCTCATGAAGGCGAACCGCTTCCCCGAGTACGACACGCCCACCAAGCACGGCAAGAACGTCGTGGTCTTCGGCGGCGGCAACGTCGCCATGGACGCGGTGCGCACCGCCAAGCGCCTGGGCGCCGAGCGCGCGATCATCGCCTACCGCCGCACCGAGGACGAGATGCCCGCCCGTCGCGCGGAGCTCCACCACGCCAAGGCCGAGGGCGTCGAGGTCATGCCGCTCGTGGCCCCGCTCGAGTTCGTGAAGGGCGAGGACGGCTGCGTCTGCGCCGTGCGCGTGCAGAAGATGGAGCTCGGCGAGCCCGACGAGTCCGGCCGCCGTCGCCCGGTGCCCATCGAGGGCGCCATCGAGGAGATTCCCTGCGACGTGGCCATCTCCGCCATCGGCACCAACGCCAACCCGTTCGCCAAGATGATCGGCGACATCAAGCTCAACAAGTGGGGCTACATCATCGCCGACGAGGACGGCCGCACCTCCGACCCGCGCATCTGGGCCGGCGGTGACATCGTCACCGGCGCGGCCACGGTCATCCTGGCCATGGGCGCCGGCAAGACCGCCGCGGCGAGTATCACCAAGGCGCTCGTCGGGTAAGCGCATCTGGCGAGAAGAACCTCACGCCGTAAGGCTCGGCCCTCCCGGGAAACCGGGAGGGCCTTTCTGTGTCACGGTTCTTCTCGCCCGGCAGGCCGGGGCATGCAGAAGCGACGATTACCGGTAATGCGCGTTAATGCATGCTAGGGAGGACGCAAAATCGCGCGTTGCTGTCCAAACGGGCCGCAAACAACCACAAAATGCCGCCCGTGCATCCTCGCGTCCCACTTACAGCCCGCACCATCGCACATTACCGGCAATCGCCACTTCTGCGTCCCTTTCAAGGCAGGACCTCCATCGTCCTGAGCTAACGAGAAGAGCCCCCGGGTTTCCTAAGAGGAAGTTCCGCGAAGCGCACTTCCTCGTGGAAACCCGGGGGCTCGCCGAGTCAGGCTAGCTCAGGCGATGGGCCTAGTACATGCCGCCCTGGCCGCCCTGGGCAGCCGCCGCGGAGATGGCCTCCTCGATGGTGGTGTTCTTGGGCTCGTCGGAGACGGTGGCCTCGGTGATGAGGATCAGCGACGCCACGGAGGCGGCGTTCTGCAGCGTGACGCGGCAGACCTTGACCGGGTCGAGCACGCCCATCTCGATCATGTCGCCGTACTCGCCGGTGGCGGAGTCGAGGCCCTGGCCGGCCGGGAGCGCCTTGATCTTCTCGGCCACGACGGAGCCCTCGAAGCCGGCGTTGTTGGCGATGGTCTTTACGGGAGCCTCGAGCGCCTTGCGGACGATCTCCACGCCGATCTTCTCGTCGGAGTCGACGGTCTCGACGCCGTCGAGCACCTTGGAGGCCTCGAGGAACGCCACGCCGCCGCCGGCGACGATGCCCTCCTCCACGGCCGCGCGGGTCGCCTGCAGGGCGTCCTCGATGCGGTGCTTGATCTCCTTGAGCTCGACCTCGGTGGCAGCGCCGACCTTGATGACGGCCACGCCGCCGGCGAGCTTGGCGAGACGCTCCTGGAGCTTCTCCTTGTCGAAGTCGGAGGTGGTCACGTCGTACTCGGCCTTGATCTGGGCGATGCGCTCGTCGATGGCCTGCTTGGAGCCGGCGCCGCCGACGATGGTGGTGTCGTCCTTGGAGATCTTGACGGACTTGGCGCGGCCGAGCATCTCGGCGGTGACGTCGGTGAGCTGGACGCCGAGCTCCTTCATGGCAACCTGGCCGCCGGTCAGGATGGCGATGTCCTCGAGCATGCGCTTGCGGCGGTCGCCGTAGCCGGGGGCCTTGACGGCGCAGACGTTGAGGACGCCGCGGAGCTTGTTGAGGATCAGCGTGGCCAGAGCCTCGCCGTCCACGTCCTCGGCGATGATGAGCAGCGGCGCGCCCTGCTTCTGGACGGCCTCGAGGATGGGCAGGATGTCCTGGATGTTGGAGACCTTCTGGTCGGTCATGAGGATGTACGGGGAGTCGAGCTCGGCCGTCATGGTCTCGTTGTTGGTCGAGAAGTACGGGGAGATGTAGCCCTTGTCGAACTGCATGCCCTCGACGGTGTCGATGTCGATGCCGAAGGTCTGGGACTCCTCGACGGTGATGACGCCGTCCTTGCCCACGACCTCCATGGCGTCGGAGATCTTGGCGCCGATCTCGGGGTCGGAGGCGGAGATGGTGCCGACGGAGGCGATCTGCTTCTTGGTGGAGACCTCCTGCGCGTTCTTGCGCATCTCCTCGACGATGGCGTTCACGGCCTTGTCGACGCCGCGACGGATGGCGATGGGATTGGCGCCGGCGGCCACGTTGCGCAGGCCCTCGTTGACGATGACCTGGGCGAGGAGCGTGGCGGTGGTGGTGCCGTCACCCACGGCGTCGTTGGTCTTGGTGGCGACCTCCTTCACGAGCTGGGCGCCCATGTTCTCGATGGGGTCCTTGAGCTCGATCTCCTTGGCCACGGAGACGCCGTCGTTGGTGATGGTGGGGGCGCCATAGGAACGCTGCAGGGCCACGTAGCGGCCCTTGGGGCCCATGGTGGTGGTCACGGCGTCAGCAAGGGTGTTGACGCCCTTGGCGAGCTTGGCACGAGCATCGGTGCCGAAAAGAATGTCCTTAGCCATTTCTTGTTCCTCCAAGTTTCTGCGAATGATTCAAACGGGGTCTGTCCCCTTTTGAATCAGTTAGTCCTCGATGACGGCGTAGATGTCGTCGGCGCGCAGGAGCAGGAAGTCCTCGCCGTCGATCTTCACCTCGTTGCCGCCGAACTTGCCGTAGTAGACCTCGTCGCCGACATGCACGTCGATGGCGATGCGCTCGCCCTTGTCGTTCATCTTGCCGGCGCCCACGGCGACGACCTGACCGCGCTGGGGCTTCTCCTGCGCACCGCTGGAGATGTAGAGACCGGTCGAGGTCTTCTCCTCCTTGGGGGCGGGCTTCACGAGAACGCGATCACCAAGCGGCTTGAGAGTCATGTCAAGTACCTCCTTCTTGTGCCCGTGGGCACGTCTGCGACGCGGGTGCCGCGCCGCCATAGCCAACGCTCAAAATAATACCCAGCAACGCGGACTTATACCACCTCGCTAGAAAAAATCTTCCAACTCGCACTTAGATTTTCTGAGGCGCGGGCGCGCACGGCGATTGGCGCGCACTCTGATAGCATGGGCACAACCGACAGAGGAGCAGCCCATGAAGCAAACGACGCTCGCGCGCGGCGCACTTCTCGCCCTGATCGCACTTCTCGCCTTTGCTGGGTGCGCGTCCGGGCAGGTCGCGAAAGTCCCGGAGGAGCCAGCCGCCGAGGAGGAGGCCGCGATGGACGAGTTCGTGAGCACGGCGATGGTCGTCACGTTCGGCGACGGCGAGGTCCTCTTCGTGGACCAGGACACCGGGGCCCCCTACTACCCCACCAACCTGCCATCAGACGCACCCGAGCTCGCGGCCGGCAACATCGTGCGCGTGACCGGCAACGGCATCATGCTGGAGAGCTACCCCGCGCAGTACCCGGGAATCACGGGCGTTGAGGTGATCGAGGAGGGAACCTCCGCGGACGCCGAGAAGTACGACGAGCTGGTGGCGCAGATCTGGCAGCCCAAGGACCCGTCCGAGCCGCCGCTAGCCTCGCTCGAGTACACGACGGAGCTGGCCGTCGTCACGCTCAGCCCGACGACCTGCGGCTACATGTGGACGTACGAGCAGGACGGCGAGGAGCGGACCGTTGCCGTGGACACGCTCGCGCCGACCGACTACGCCTCCGACGAGCTCCCAGACGCCACGCTCGAGGGGCCCACGGAGGTCACGACGAGCTTTGACGTGGAGGCCACGGGGATTGAGGTCATGCGCTGGAGCGAGGACGCGCTCGACGTCGAGGGCGAGAAGGTCGAGGTCGCAGGCCTCACGTTCACCGCCGAGCCCGACTATCGCTATGCGATTCTCGCCACCTTCGACGCCGGCGAGGTCACCTACGCCTTCACCGCCTAGCTACAGCTCCTCCAGCTCGGCGAGCCAGAGGGTCGAGCAGGCGTCGGAGGGCATGCGCAGGTCGCCACGGGGGCTCACCGCCGCCGAGCCCACCTTGGGGCCGTCGGGCAGGCAGCTGCGCTTGAACTGCTGCGCGAAGTAGCGGCGGTAGAAGACCTTGAGCCAGGAGAGGATCGTCTCGTCGTCGTAGGCCCCGCCCAGCGCGTGGCGCGCCAGTCGGAAGACCTTGCGCGGGCCGGCGCCGTGGCGCAGCACCTCGTAGAGGAAGAAGTCATGCAGCTCGTAGGGGCCGACGAGGTCCTCGGTGCGCTGCGCGATCTGGCCGTCGCCCGTAGCGGGAAGGAGCTCCGGGGAGACCGGTGTGTCCAGGACGTCGAGAAGGACGTCCTTCTCGCCCGCGTCTCCGCAGGTGTCGGCCACGTAGCGCACGAGGTGGCGCACAAGCGTCTTGGGCACGCTCGCGTTGACGGCGTACATGGACATGTGGTCGCCGTTGTAGGTGGCCCAGCCCAGCGCCAGCTCGGAGAGGTCGCCCGTGCCGATGACGAGGCCGCCCTCCTGGTTGGCCACGTCCATGAGGATCTGCGTGCGCTCGCGGGCCTGGGCGTTCTCGTAGGTGACGTCGTGGACGGACTCGTCGTGGTCGATGTCGGCGAAGTGCTGGCGCACGGAGGCGGCGATGCCGATCTCGCGCAGCTCGGCGCCCACGGCGCGGGCGAGCTCGCAGGCGTTGTTGTAGGTACGGTCCGTGGTGCCGAAGCCGGGCATGGTCACCGCGATGACGCCGTCGCGCGGAAGCCCCAGCAGGTCGAAGGCGCGCACGGTCACGAGCAGGGCGAGCGTGGAGTCCAGGCCGCCCGAGAGGCCGATGACCGCGCGGCTCGAGTGCGTGTGCGCGAGGCGCTTGGCGAGGCCGTGGGCCTGGATCGAGAAGACGTCCTCGCAGCGCTCCGCGCGGCGCGCGGCGTCGGACGGCACGAAGGGGTGCGGGTCGACCCAGCGCGTGAGGTGCACATGGTGCACGTCGAGCGTGAAGCGGCTCACGTGGTAGTCAAGCTGCGCGGCGTTGGCGACGGTCTGGAACGTGGACATGCGGCGACGCTCGGCGGCGAGCTGGCGCACGTCGACCTCGCTGAGCGCTCGGCCATCGCCGAAGGGGACGCCCTCCGCGAGCATACGGCCGTTCTCGGCCACGAGGTCGTGACCCGAGAAGACGAGGTCCTGCGTTGACTCGCCCGTGCCGGCACTGGCGTAGACGTAGCCGCAGACGAGGCGGGCGCTCTGGCCTCGCACCAGCTCGCGGCGGTAGTCCGCCTTGCCGACGAGGGCGTTGGAGGCGCTGAGGTTGCAGACGAGCGTGGCGCCGGCCTGCGCATGGCGGATCGACGGGGGCTCCGGGACCCAGAGGTCCTCGCAGATCTCCGCGGCGACCATGAGCTCGGGGAGCTCCTCGCAGGCGAAGAGCTGACTCATGCCGAAGGGGACGTCGAGCTGGCCCGCCACGTCTATGGGCACGACGTCGACCGTGCCGGGGACGAAGTGACGTCCCTCGTAGAACTCGTTGTAGGTGGGGATGTGGCGCTTGGGGACCACGCCGAGGATCGTGCCGGACGAGACGGCGGCGCAGCAGTTGTAGAGCTTGGCGTTCACGCGCACAGGCACGCCCACCAGCAGGAGCGCGTCGAGGTCCTCGGTGCGCGCGGCAAAGTCCGCCAGGCCGCGCTCGGCAGCGTCGAGCAGGGCGTCCTGCCAGAAGAGGTCCTCGCAGGTGTAGCCCGTGATGGCGAGCTCGGGCAGCACCACGACCGAGGCGCCGTCCTCGGTGCAGGCGCGGCTCGCCGCCGCCACGCACGCGTCCACGTTGAAGACGACGTCCGCGACGCGCACCTCCGGCGTCACCGCCGCGACCTTGACGAACCCGTCCCTCATCTCTGCCTCCTCCGTGCAAAGCGTGCAAAAGGGACAGTCACTTTTGCACGCTACACCGTTGCCCTCGTGATGGTGCCGCGGCCAATGCCCGTGAGCCTCTCAATCTGCCTCACGGAAAGCCCCGCCTCCCGCAACTCACAGAGTAGCGCATTGCGCCGGGCCTTCTCTTGGCCCTTAAGCTCTGATACCGGCAACGGTCCCAAAACTTCGCGCGCGACCTCCTCCGCCGCAGAGTCGGCGAGCCTTGGTCGTGCCGGCGGACGGTAGCGGACGCGCTCGGAAGAACCCGAGAACCTGACGAACGCCTCGCGACTTCCGAGCATCTCGAGCAACAGTCCGGTGTCGGCGTACTCAGGCGTGCCGACGTACTCGTGATAGCTGCTCCACGGATAGTCCTCTGCCGCACAGACGCCGGCCTTTGCCGGGTTGTTGTGGATGTAGCGCATAGCCTCAAGAAGATAGGGTTCGCCCTCGACGGGACTGCTGTAGAACCGCCCCTGAAACACATGTCCCACATGACCCCCCACGTCTGTTGAAGCGCTGGGCATAACGGGTGGCAAGGGAGTGCATTAGATCGCTCAGACGGCCACCCGGCTCTTCGACAAGCAGATGGACGTGGTTTGCCATGAGACACCATGCCACTATGCTGACGCCAAACTTGCGCGAAACTGTCACGAGCATGTCAAGAAACGCCAAACGGTCGGCATCTTCCTCGAAGAGGTTCTGCCGACCGTTTGCGTAGAGAACTACGTGGTAAAAGCCAGATTTTGCAACACGTCTTGGCAATCTTGGCATAGCTTCTCCTCCCATCTTGTTGATGAGAGATGTTATACCCCTTCAAGCCTCTGGTCAGCGTGCAAAAGTGCCCGTCCCCTTTGCACGCTACCCCTCGAGGTAGCGGGAGAGGAACTCGCGGGTCCTGGGGTGCTCGGGTAACGAGAAGAGCTTCTCGGGCGCGCCCTTCTCGGCGATGACGCCCTTGTCCATGAAGACGACCTCGTCGGAGACGTTGCGCGCGAAGGCCATCTCGTGCGTGACCACGACCATCGTCATGCCATCGGCGGCGAGACGCCGCATGACCTCGAGGACCTCGCCCACGATCTCGGGGTCGAGCGCGGAGGTGGGCTCGTCGAAGAGCATGAGGTCGGGCTGCATGCAGAGGGCACGGGCGATGGCGACGCGCTGCTTCTGGCCGCCGGAGAGGTTGTTGACGTCCGCGCGGGCGAAGTCGGCGAGGCCTACCGACTCGAGGTGGCGCAGCGCGACCTCCTCGGCCTCGGCCTTGCCCATCTTCTTGAGGGTCACGGGCGCGAGCGTGCAGTTGTCGAGCACGTTCATGTTGTTGAACAGGTTGAAGCCCTGGAACACCATTCCGATTTTCTCGCGCACTCGGTTCACGTCCACGTGCTCTGCCGCGAGGTCGGCGCCGTGGAACCAGACGTGCCCGGCGTCGGGCGTCTCGAGCAGGTTGATGCAGCGCAAGAGCGTCGACTTGCCCGAGCCCGAGGCGCCGATGATCGTGACCACCTGGCCGGGCATGACGTCGAGGTTGATATCGCGCAGGACCTCCAGGTCGCCGAAGCTCTTGCGCAGGCCCTCGATGCGGACCATCGGCTCGGCGGCGGAGCTGACGTTCTTCTCGCTCATGGATTACTCCTCCACCTTCACGGGCTGGTCGGACGTGCTGCCCATGGTCTCGGCCTTGACGTTGAAGCGGTGCGCGAACTTGCCGAGCAGCCACGACGCGATCGCGGTCATGATCAGGTAGAACACGGCCGCCACGAGATAGGCGTTGAGCTGCTTGTAGTAGATGCCCGCCACGGTGGAAGCGGCGAAGGCCAGGTCGAACACACCGATGACCGAGAGCACCGACGAGTCCTTGATGTTGATGACGAGCTCGTTGGAGAGACCGGGGATGGCGAACTTGATGCCCTGCGGGAAGACGACCCGCACCATAGCCTGCCACTGCGAGAGGCCGAGCGAGCGCGCCGCCTCCATCTGGCCCTTGTCCACCGACTCGATGCCGCCGCGCAGCACCTCCATCATGTAGGCGGTGGAGTTGAGCGAGACCACCACGAGGCCGGCGATGAAGCGCGACCAGATGGCGTTGGTCTCGGTGACGCTGAGGCCGAAGCCGCTCACCACGGCGAAGCCGGCGTAGTAGATGATGACGCCCTGCACGAGCATCGGCGTGCCGCGCACCACGGTGCTGTAGAGCTTGGCAAACCACACGCCGATCTTCTTGAAGAAGCGCACACAGTCGTTGTCGGAGCGGTCGATCTGCATGATGCGCGCGAAGACCAGCAGCAGCGCCAGGAAGAACGCGATCAGCGTGCCGAAGACGGCCAGCTCGATGGTGGTGACGATACCGGTGATGTAGGTGTCGCGGCCCTGCTGGAACATGTAGAGCACCTGGGCGAGCATGTCGTCGGGCATCTTGTCCGCGGCGGCGGCCACCTGCCAGGCACTCGCCAGGCCCATGGCCCAGCGATCAACGAGAAGGACCGCGGCTATCGCCCAGATCACGTAGGAGCCCACGCGCAGCGCACGGGCCGCGGCCGGCTTGGTGAACGGCGCCGTCTCCGCGTAGTTCTGCCAGTGCGTGAGCTTGAAGAGCAGCGCCACGGCCGAGAGCACGAGCCACGCGGCCAGGACGTAGTACATCACCAGCTCGACGGTGAAGGCGCGCGCCAGGAAGGAGAGCTCCGGGCGCGGCGAGCTCGAGAGCAGCATGCCGAGAAACGCCACGACGCTCGTGCCCAGCAGCACGTAGCGGTGGTCGCGCGTCACGAAGTCACGCAGTTTTGACATTCAGGACTCCTTGCGGTTCTCACGGTTCTTCTCGCCGTGAACGGGACGGGGGCCATGGCCCCCGCCCCGCTCGAATCGAAAATGATTCAAAAGGGGACTGTCCCCTTTTGAATTACGCCGGCTGACGGTCCATGCAGTCCTGCCACATCTCGAGGCGCTCCTCCTCGGAGATGCCGGCGATGATCTCGTTCAGGCGGTCGAGCATCTCGTCGTTGCCCTTGGCGATGGCCGCGTTGTCCGGGTTGCTCGGGTCGGAGAAGCCCTCGCCCTCCTCGAGCTCGACCTTCATGAGATCGGGATAGTTCTCGAGCAGGTTGGGCAGCGACATCGAGGAGAACGTGATGGCGTCGCAGGTGCCGTTCTCGATGGCGTCCACCACCAGCGGCACCGTGGCGACGGGCGTGAGGTGGTTGACGTCGGGGATCTCCTCGATGAGGTCGTCGTAGAAGGTGTCCTTCTGGCCGAGGACGGAGGCACCGGAGAAGTCGGAGAGCTTGGTGGCGCCGGCGTAGGGGCCGTCCTTCTTCACGACGATGATGACCTCGTCGTCGATGTAGGAGTCGGTGAAGTCGGCGGACTCGGCGCGCTCCGGGGTGACGGACATGCCGGCACAGATGATGTCGATGGTACCGTTGCTCAGGGAGTCGACGAGCGCGCCGAACTCCATCTTCACGGCCACGGGCTCCATGCCAAGCTCCTCGGCGATGCGCTTGGCGACCTGCACGTCGTAGCCGTCGGCATAGGCACCCTCGACGTTCTCGATGGGGATGGTGGTGTCCGACTCCTCGGAGACCTGCCAGTTGTACGGGGCGTAGGCTGCCTCCATGCCGACGCGCAGGGTCTTGCCGTCGCCGAGGGTCGCCCCGGCGGCGTCGGCCGCGGGCTCGTCGGCCGCATCCGCGGCGTCGTCGGCGCTCTCCTGCGCGGCGGGACCGCAGCCGGAAAGGACCATCACGCCCCCCATGCCCGCCACGAGGCTCGAGAGCTTCAGGAAGTCGCGGCGAGAGACTCTGTCAGATACAAGAACGTGCGGGGTGGCCTTCATGGTGGTTCCTTTCCCTTTGTGGTAATCCCCTTCCGCGCGACGCAACCGGAGGGGACCCATTCCCCTCCCCCTTGCAACCTAATGCGAGAAAGTTACGCGCACGTGGGCAGAATACCCCGGGACGAGAAGAACCACGAGCTGATACCATCGTGGGAAACACCGCCGTAACGGGTGAGACAAATGAACCTGTCCCCTTTGTCTCACCTACCGCCGCAAGGAGAACGCATGGACCAGGAGACCTACGACGCCTACGTCGCCATCCTCGAGGAGGAGCTCGTCTGCGCGATGGGGTGCACCGAGCCCATCGCCGTGGCCTACTGCGCCGCGCTCGCGCGCCAGACGCTCGGGGCGCTGCCCGAGCGCGTGGAGGTTGCCGCCTCCGCCAACATCATCAAGAACGTGAAGAGCGTCGTCGTGCCCAACACGGGCGGCGCGCGCGGCATCGAGGCCGCCGCGGCGGCGGGCGTGGTTGCGGGCGCCGCGGACGCCAAGCTCGAGGTCCTGGCCGCCGTGACCGGCGAGCAGATCTCCGAGATGCGCGACTACCTTGCCACGCACGAGGTCACCGTGGCGCCGAGCGAGCGCCCGTGGATCTTCGACATCCAGGTGCGCGTCTCGGGCGACGGCCACGAGGCGTTCTGCGAGATCGCCGGCGCGCACACCAACGTCATCCATGTGGAGCGCGACGGCGAGGTCCTTCTCGACATGCCCTTCGAGGAGGAGGCGGGCGAGAAGGACGCCGGGACGGACCGCGGCTGCCTCTCCATCGAGAGGATCGTCGCCTTTGCGGACGAGGTGAACCTCGAGGACGTCAAGCAGGTGCTGGGCCGTCAAATCGCCTGCAACACCGCCATCGCGCAGGAGGGTCTCCACGGCAGCTGGGGCGCCAACATCGGCAGCGTGCTGCTCTCCGCCTACGGCGACGGCGTGGCCAACCGCGCAAAGGCGTGGGCTGCCGCCGGCTCCGACGCGCGCATGGGCGGCTGCGAGCTGCCCGTGGTCATCAACTCCGGCAGCGGCAACCAGGGCCTCACGGCCAGCGTTCCCGTCATCGTCTACGCCCAGGAGCTGGGCGTCTCCCATGACGAGCTGCTCCGCGCGCTTGTGGTTTCCAACCTGGTGACCATCCACCTCAAGACCGGCATCGGCCGGCTCTCCGCCTACTGCGGCGCCACGAGCGCGGGCGCGGGAGCGGCCGCCGGCATCACCTACCTCTACGGCGGGCGCGCGGACGAGATCTCGCACACCGTGGTCAACGCCATCGCCATCGACTCCGGCATGGTCTGCGACGGCGCCAAGGCGAGCTGCGCCGCCAAGATCGCGAGCGCGGTTGAGGCCGGCCTTCTGGGCATGCAGATGCAGCGCCAGGGCAAGCAGTTCTACGGCGGCGACGGCATCGTGGTCAAGGGCGTGGAGAACACGATCCGCAACGTGGGCGTGCTCGCGGCGCAGGGCATGCGCGAGACGGACCGCACGATCATCGAGCTCATGTGCGGCACCGGCGCGTGCTAACCCTCCGACGAGCGGTTTGCCGACAAGGTCCGGCGCTCAGACAGCTTCTCCGCGTCTTTGACGCGGAGAAGAACTCGCGGCGTACCTTGTTGGCAAACCGCGGGTGGCGTTATCGGCGCCTTGGGATGGAGTTTTGGCTGGCAGTCTGCTCCAGCTCGAGCAGTGCACGCTTGCGCTCGAGGCCGCCGGCGTAGCCGGTGAGGGAGCCGCCCGCGCCCAGGACGCGATGGCACGGGACGATCACGCTGATGGGGTTCCTGCCCACGGCGGCGCCGACGGCACGCGGCGACGACCCCAGCTCAGCTGCGAGCTCGCCGTACGCGCGCGTCTCCCCGTACGGGATGGCGAGAAGCGCACCCCACACGCGACGCTGGAACGCGGTGCCGCGCGGCGCCAGCGGGACGTCGGCCACGCTCGGACGCCCTCCTGCGAAGTACGCGTCCAGCCAGCAACGGGCGGCGAGAAGAACGGGCGAGTCGGCGGGCTCGCCCGTCTCCGTGTCCTTCTCGGCGCCCTCCATCCCGCGCGCAAAGTAGCGCTGCCCGTAGAACCACGCGCCCATCAGGCCACCGTCGTCGGCCGCGAGCAGCATCTTTCCCAGCGGGGATTCGTAGTCGCAGGCATGCATACGGACTCCTAATAGTTCAACCCAAAGGCCCAGAGCGGGACGACGTTGCCATGACCAAACTCGATGTCATCCTTTACCACATAACCCTTCTCGGCTCCCCTGAGCTGATCGGCGGTCTTTGATTTGCCACCTACCTCGAACGTGAGATCCCCAATCTGGAAGTCAGAAATCTTTGACGCCGTGACCAGATGATTGACGCGCATCTGGTTGAAGAAGAAGGTCTCCCGCACGCTGCCGATGTCCTCGCGACCATCGCTTAGGTTGTAGAGGATATTGGTGTTGTCCAGATAGACCTTCTCCGGCTTTCCGAGCGCGCCGAGACCGCCGGCACCCGTGCGGAGCTGCGCCACCATCCCAGCCTTCTCCATGTAGAGCAGGTAGTCCTCCACGTTGTTCCTACTCGCCTGAATCTGACTGCCCAGGCTCGTCATGTTGGGCTTGAACGGGGCAAGCGTGCTCACGACGGCCATGAGCTTCTTGAGCTTTCTGCCCGTCGCCGCGGTCATGTTGGCGTACTGGGGGATGTCCGTCTCGAGCGTCCTCGTAATGACCTGAGAGAGCTCGAGGTCAAAGTCAACGTCCGAGCCAAAGGGGTAGTAGCCGCACCGCAAGTAGTCACGGAAGAGCGGCAGCGGGTGCTCGACGCCCGGCAGCCCCGTGTCGCCAGCAAGGATGTCGTCAAGCGGACGCGCGGCCACCTCTATTCCATGGCTTATCGCAAGATACTCCCTGAACGAGAGCCCCTGCATCTCGTACTTTGGCGCTCGGCGGCTGAGGTCGGCATCGCCCCGCTCGATGTCCAGAACGGAGGATCCCGTAAAGTACACGCGCAGACCCGGCAGCGAGTCATACATCATCTTGAGCTCGCGCGACCAACCGGGATACTTGTGAACCTCGTCGATAAAGAGGTGCGTCCCGCCGTCCCGATAGAGGCGCTCCGCCACCTCATAGAGGGAATGGGTGGAGAAGTACAGGTGGTCCGCAGAGACGTAAAGTGCGTCCTGCGCCGAGTGCGCCTCCTTGATGCGCTGCAGGAAGAGCGTCGTCTTGCCCACGCCGCGCGGACCCACCAGACCGAACATGCGGTTATCCCAGTTGATGGAGTCGTAGACGTAGCGATGGAATAAGCCCGGGGTCTGAGCGAGCCGTCGGAGCATGTACTCGTAGAGTTGGTCCATGAGCACCTCCCATTTTTTGCACTCTCATAGTGCGGTATTTGAATTATATCGCACTATGAGAGTGCGCCAACTTGACAGAAAGCAGTCCCTCTGTCAGCCGCTCCGCAAAATGATTCAAAAGGGGTCTGTCCCCTTTTGAATCACTCCCAGGTGGGAGGAACCGGGGCGTTGGGGGTGGCCCAGGTGCCGAGGGCGGCGTTGGGGTCGGCGTCCAGCGTGAGGGGCGAGAAGGACCCGGCGTTGTAGCTCCTCAGGGCCGCGATGCCGATCATCGCCGCGTTGTCGCCGCAGGCGCGCATGGGCGGCACGGTCACGCGCACGCTGCGCTTCTCGAGCGCCTTCTTGTACGCCGCGCGCAGGCCCGGGTTGGCCGCCACGCCGCCGCCGACGCAGAAGTCGGAGACGCCGGTCTCCTCCACCGCGGTCACGGCCTTGGCCACCTGCACGTCGATGACCGCGGCCTCGAAGCTCGCCGCCAGGTCGGGCAGGTTGATGGGACGCCCGGCACGGTTCTCGCCCTCGATGTAGGTGATGACGGCCGTCTTGAGGCCGGAGAGGCTGAAGCTGTAGTCCCCGCTGTGCATCATCGCGCGCGGGAAGTGGATGGCCTTGGGGTTGCCCTGCGCCGAGAGCTTTGAGATCACGGGGCCGCCGGGATAGCCCAGGCCGAGCGCCTTGGCCACCTTGTCAAAGGCCTCGCCCACCGCGTCGTCGATCGTGGCGCCGAGAAGGACGTAGTCGCCCCAGGCGCGCACGTGGACGAGCATGGTGTTGCCACCGGAGACGATGCTCGCCACGAAGGGCGGCTCAAGGCCCGGGGTCTCGAAGAGGTTGGCCATGAGGTGGCCCTCGAGGTGATGCACGGCAATGAGCGGCAGGTCGGCGGCCGCGCAGAGGCCCTTCGCGAAGGCGACGCCCACCACGAGCGCGCCCACCAGACCCGGCCCCGCCGTGACGCCCACGGCCGCGAGATCCGCAGGCGCGAGCGTGTCCACGCCGAAGTGCTCGCCGGCGCGGGCGAGCGTCTCCTCGAAGACGCCGACGATGGCCTCGGTGTGCTTGCGGGAGGCGATCTCGGGCACCACGCCGCCGAAGCGCGCGTGGAAGTCGATCTGCGTGGCCACGACGCTCGCGCAGACCACACCGCAGCTATCCGTCACGGCCATGGCGGTCTCGTCGCAGGAGGACTCGATCGTAAGGATGAGCGGGCCGGCGGCCGCCAGCGCGGCGCGCGCCTCGGTCGTGCGCTCGCCGGGCACGATCGGCCACGGGCGGATGGAGGGCGCGGGCTCCGGGCGGCCGGTCGCGATCACGGCGTCCGCCGCGAGCGGCAGCGGGGCGCGCAGGATGAGGGCGTCGTGGCCGGTGCCGTAGTAGCCCGGTCGGCGGCCCTCCTCCGCGAGGCCGAGCGCCCCATAGAGGGCGCGGGCAGGCTCGTTCTTCTCGTCCACCTCAAGGGAGATCGTCTGGGCGCCGAGCATCTGCGCGTCGTAGGCAACGCGGGCGACGAGGCGCGTAGCGATGCCCTCGCGCCGACGCGCCGCGTCCACGACGACCTCCTCGACCTCGAAGTCCGCCCCCGCGAGCACGCCGCCCGCAAATCCGATGACGGTCCCCTGGTCGTGCGCGACCCACCAGCTACGGCCGGGCTGGGAGAGCTCCTCGTAGAACATCCTCTCGGTCCACGGCGTGTGCGCCGCGCCCTCATAGACGGCCGCCTCGAGCGCGGCCACGGCAGCGGTGTCGTTCACCGTCATGGGGCGCAGCTGCAGGTGGATGCCCGCGAGCGCGTCGTCCACGCCGGTGAGCTCCACGGACGCCGGCTTCTTGAGGCCAAGGCGCGTGCGCTCGGCCTCCTCGGCGTCCGAGAGGCGGGTGTAGATGGGCAGGACCAGCGCCGGATCGCCGGGCTGCTCGTCAAAAACGCCGGCCTCCACGGCCGCGCGAATCAGCCCCTCGCCGGTGGGATACCACGCCTCCTCGGGCGAGAAGGACGCGAGGCCCGCGGCCTCAAAGCGCGCACGATACTTAGCCAGGCCGTTGCCCGTAAGCGTGAGCTCGGCCGCGTCGGCGCGCCCCGCCCATTCGGTCACGCAGGCGTCGGCCTTGAGAACGGTCTCGGCCGGGAAGGTGCGGTGCGCACCGGCTTCGTCGAGCTCGTAGATGCCGGGGTAGACCTCGCCGCGCATGGCGTCTCCGGCGACCGCGAGCGTGCCGCGCGCACCGGCGGCATACGCCGACCACGCCATCGCGTCGAGCGCCGAGGTGCCGTAGAGCGGAAGCCCCGCGCCGCACGCGAGGCCCTTGGCCGTGGCGATGCCGATGCGCACACCCGTGAACGAGCCGGGGCCGCGCCCCACGAGCACGGCGTCGAGGTCGCCCATCGCAAGGCCGACGTCGGCGAGCGTCCCCTGCGCCGTGGTCACGAGCTCCACGTTGGCCTGGCGTCGGCACATGTGGTCGCGCGCTGCCAGCACCGTCACGGCGCCGTCCGCGCCCACGCGCCCGACGGCGCAGGCCAGCATGTCCGTGGACGTGTCCAGCGCAAGGATGATCTTCTCGGCCATTCGCAGCTCTTCTCGCTCGGGTTCTCAACCCGTCTAGTGTAGTCAAATCGCGCTGCCGGCGCCCCCAGCCGGGCGACGGGCGAACCCTCGTCGAGCGAGTGCCGAGAGGATTGGTGCCCCGAGGCAGAATTCCGCCTCCCCTGTGTCACTATTTGCCTCGCGTGAGTGCGACTGCATCGCAAGCAATGGCCCAAGGGCAACCGGCAAAGCAAGAACCCACAGGTAAACCGACCTCACAAAGGCAAGGGTAAGGAGAGGCTCGCGCTCATGCCACTCACATGAGGCAAATAGTGACACAGCGGGGCGTTATTTCTGCCTCTTGCCCTTCCGGGCGCCGCCTCAGTCTGCCCCGGAGTCGCCCCCGCCGCCCATCTGGGCGTGCTCGGCGGCAACAGCGTCCATCAGCCGCACGAGCGGCCACGCGCGGTTGGTTTTGGTGAGCAGGGCCTTGGGGCCCACGACGCAGCCGGCCTCGCGCGAGCGGGCGAGAAACTCGTTCACCTGCGCATCGGAGAGACCGCAGAGCAGCACGAACTCCCCCACCGCCGGCTCCGGACCCGCATACGGCACGGGCGCCGATCGGAACCCCGGCAGCCGGGCGAACGCGCCCGCGGCGTCGCCCAGCCGCTCATACCCGGCCGTGCGCGCCACCACGCCCATATCCTTCAGCACCGCCCGGACCGCCGCGCCCTTCTCGGAAGAGGGGTCAAGCCCCCAGAGCACCGCGCACGGCACGGGCCCCGAGGGCTTGACCTTCTTCGATCCGGCGGATCCAGCGGCCTTCTTCCTAGGCCTGCCAGCCATTAGCCGAAGTAGCGCTCGAGCAGGCCCTTGAGAGCCTTGCCGTGACGTGCCTCGTCGCGCGCCATCTCGTGGACGGTGTCGTGGATGGCGTCGAGGTTGTTCTTCTTGGCGCAGGTGGCGAGCTCGACCTTGCCCTGCGTGGCACCGAACTCGCAGTCGACGCGCCAGGCGAGGTTGGACTTGGTGTCAGCCTTCATGTTGGGCTCGAGCTCCTCGCCGAGCAGCTCGGCGAACTTGGAGGCGTGCTCGGCCTCCTCGTAGGCGGCCTTCTCCCAGTAGAGGCCGATCTCGGGGTAGCCCTCGCGGTGGGCGATGCGGGCCATGCAGAGGTACATGCCGACCTCGGAGCACTCGCCGGTGAAGTTGGCCTTGAGCTGCTCGAGGATGTAGGCCTTGTCCTCGTCGGAGATGTCGGGGTTGTCCTTGACGGTCTTGGCGTAGATGCCGTACTCGTGCTCGGCGGCGAGCTTGAGCTCACCCTCGACCTTCTCGAACTGGCTGGCCGGAGCGTGGCAGACCGGGCACTCCGCCGGCGGCTCGGCGCCCTCGTAGATGTAACCGCAGACCTTGCAGACCCACTTGTCCATCGTGAAACCTCCTTGTTGTTTCGGTGGCGGAGCCGCGGCCCCGCCCCTCTCCTATGCACACGGCCAGGCTCCCGCCTAGGCCGAAGATGCCTCGCATGCCTGGCACGCGGGACACACGCCATCGAACTGCAGCGTGTGACCGGTTATGCGATAGCCCGACGCCCCGGCCGCCGCCTCGTCGACGCCGTCGAGAACGGGAACCATGACGTCGTCCACGCGGCCGCAGTGGGTGCAGCGCACGTGGTAGTGCTCGAACGCGCGGTGGTCGAAGCGGTCCGCCCCGTTGTTGATGCGCACGCGCCCGATCTGGCCCTCGTCGGCGAGCAGGCTCAGCGTGCGATAGACGGTCGCACGGCCGATGCCGGGATGCTCCTCGCGGACGGCCTCGTAGACCTCGTCGGCGGTGGGATGGTTGGCGAGGCGCCGCAGCCCCTCTGCGATGATCTGGCGCTGGACGGTGTTTCTCGTCGGCATGTCCCGCCTCCCTTCTCGGCCTACGAGAAGGATAGCATATTGAGACTAAATCTCAAAAAGATAATTCCCGACGGCTTTGGTAACGGGTTGTGCGTTCCGCTGGCGCCGAATCATGGCCACAAGGCGCAAAAGTCGTCAGCAACGTCAGCGCCGGAGCCTCGCCAGGGGGCGAGAAGGACCACCGCCCGCCGCGTCACAGCGCAGAGAGCAGCTCCTCGCCGCGCGCGTCGTGCGCGACCAGCCGGACCTCGCGCGGGGGCTCCTCCCCAGGCTCGGCCTCGTCATCCAGGCGCGTCACGAAGACGTCCACGCGCGCGTCGCCGATCTCGTCGGCGAACTGCTCGCCCCACTCGATGACGCAGACGCCGTCGGCGCCGAGCACGTCGAAGATGCCCGTGTCCTCCAGCTGCTCGGGGTCGTCGAGCCGGTAGAGGTCGAAGTGGCAGAGCGGCATCTCCGCCCCCTCGTAGACCATCTCGATCGTGAACGTGGGGCTCGTGACGTCACCCGCCACGCCCATGCCCGCGGCGATGCCCTTGGTGAGCTGGGTCTTGCCGGCGCCGAGGTCCCCGGTCAGGACGAGCACGTCGCCTGAGCGCAGGGCCTCCCCCAGGCGCTCGCCCAGCGCGATGGTCTCCTCGCGCGACGCGGTCCGGAAGCTCTTCTCGCTCATCGCGCCTCCTCTGCCGGATGCTCGGCGAGCCAGGCGCCCACCATCCTCAGGTCGTCCTCGAGCAGCGGCTGCCACTCGGAGTGGTAGATGCAGGCGGCCGGGTGGAACGTCGGGCACACCACGAAGTGGCCCGTCTGATGAAGGCGGCCGCGCAGCGACGTCACGCCCGCGTTCGTCCTCAACACGAACTGCGACGCGAAGTTGCCCAGGCACACGATGACGTCGGGCCAGATGGAGCGGATCTGCTCACGCAGGAACGGGGCGCACGCCTCGATCTCCTCGGGCTTGGGGTTGCGGTTTCCGGGCGGTCGGCACTTGACCACGTTTGCGATGTAGATCTCGTCTCGCGTGAGGCCGGCGCAGCCGAGAAGTGCGTCCAGCTTGTGTCCGGCAGCACCGACGAAGGGCTCGCCCTGCAGGTCCTCGTTGCGGCCGGGGCCCTCGCCGATGAACATCACCCGCGCGTGGGGGTTGCCCACGCCGAAGACCAGGTTCGTGCGCGTGGCGCCCAGCGGGCAGAGCTGGCAGTTGCCCATGAGGTCGCGGATCTCCTGAAGCGAGACCTCGCGCGGCCCCTGGTGCTCGTGGCCCGGAATGCGCATGACGGACATGAGGTCGAGCCCCCTTCTCTCGGCGGCGGTCCTGCCGCCGGCGCGGCTAGGTGTAGATCTTCTCAAGACGCATCCCAAAGTCGCAGACTACCTCGTAGTTGATGGTGTTTCTCAGCCCCGCCATCTCCTCGGCCGTGATGCGCTCGTCGTCGTCCGCACCGATCAGGGTCACCACGTCGCCGTACTCGACGGGGCGCGTGGGACGATAGGAGCGGGCGCCGTTGACGTCCACGGCGAACATGAACTGGTCCATGCAGATGTTGCCCACCTGGCGGCAGCGCACGCCACCGACCAGCACGTCCATCTGGTTGGAGAGCTCGCGGGCAAGGCCGTCCGCATAGCCGATGGGAACCGTGGCGACCTGGATGTTGCGGCGGGGGACCCGCCAGGTGAGGCCGTAGCCCACGCCGTCCCCGACGTTGGGGTAGATGACGCGCACCACGCGACCGCGCACGCTCATGACCGGCTCGAGGTCGATGCACCCGTGCGTGGTGTCGGCGGGGTGCAGGCCGTAGAGCCCCACGCCGACGCGGCACATGTCGAAGTGGCACTCGGGGTGCAGGATGGTGCCCGGGGTGTTGTCGCAGTGCACGAGCCCCGTGTCCAGGCCGGCGCCGCGCAGCGCCTCGACCGTCTCGCGGAAGCGGTTGAGCTGCAGGGCGAAGTCCCAGTCGTCGGGCACGTCGGCGGTCGCGAAGTGCGTGAAGGTGCCCGCGCACTCGAGGCCGCGGTGGAAGTCGATCGTGCGGCGCAGCTCGACGGCGTCGGCGCGACGGACGCCGATCCTGGTCATGCCCGTGTCCACGGCGAGGTGATAGCGCGCCACGCGACCGGCCGAGGCGGCGGCCTCGCCGAGGGCGAGCGCGAACTCGGAGGTGTACACGGCGGGCATGAGGTCGTGCTCGACGAGCGTCTGGACGCAGGTCGCCGGGGGCTCGGAGAGGATGAGGATGGGCCACTCGATCCCCGCCTCGCGCAGGGCGACGCCCTCCCTCACGGTGGCGACGGCGAACTGGCTGGCCCCGGCGGCGTGCATGGTCTTGATGCACGGAACGGCACCGTGGCCGTAGGCGTCGGCCTTGACCACGCACATCATCTCGACGCCGCGGCCCAAGAGGCGCCTGAACGCCGACGTGTTCCTCCTCAGCGCCGCAAGGTTGACCTCGACCCACGCCCAGCGGCTCTCGGGTCCCTGAACCCTCTCCACGACTCCACCTTCCTGCGGCCTGCGGCCGCGTTACTCCCCCGCCGGTCCGTCGGGATAGGCGACGTGCGCGTCGACGGCGTCCGAGGCGACGCCGACCACGTCTATGATGTCACTCGCCATCACCGCGCGCGAGCCCCGGCGCTCGGCGGCAAGCGTTCCGGCGTAGGCGTGCACCTCGCAGACGTAGGCGGCCAGCAGCGCGGGATCGACGTCGGCCTCGGAGCGCTGGGCTATCGCGGACGCCATCATGCCCGCCAGCACGTCACCCGACCCCGCCGTGGCGAGCGCGGCCGGACCCGGCTTGGGGAGCACGGCCCGCTCCACGCTCACGCAGCAGGTCGCGGTGCCCTTGCCCACGACGACGAGCTCGGAGCCCCCGTCCGCCCAGACGATGTCGCGCGCAGCGTCGAGCTGGTCCGAGAGGGAGGAGACCCCGCCCGCCGGACGGCCCACCAGGCGCGCCAGCTCGCCCCGATGCGGGGTGATGACGAGCGGGGCGGATCGGCGGATGATCTCGGGGTACTGGGGGAGCGCGCCGTTGGTCAGGCGCGCGAGGCAGTTGAGGCCGTCGGCATCCACCACCAGCGGGACGTCCATGCCGAGAAGTGCCGAGACGACGGCGCAGGTGCCGCCGCTCACGCGGAGCCCCGGGCCCACCAGGACCGCGGAGGAGCGCTCGGCGAGCTTGCAGACCACGTCGCGCGCGTCGGCGGTCAGGGTCCCGTCGGCGTCCTCCGGGAGCGGCACCACGGGTATCTCCAGCAGGTGCGCCTGGGCGACCGCCGCCGCGGAGGCGGGGGTCGCCAGCGTCACGTAGCCGGCGCCCATGCGGGCGGCGGCGAGGGCGGCCATGATCGCGGCGCCCGGGTAGCGCCGCGAGCCGCCCACGACGAGCACGGAGCCGCGGCTGAACTTGTCGACGGCAGACGTGCGCGGAAGCAGCGCCTCGAGGTAGTCCGCGAGGTCCGTCCTCCAGGCGACGGGATCCTCGTCGACCACGAGCCGGTCGGTCTGCTCGGCGAGCGGAGCCACGACGATGGCGCCGCACACGTCCCGCCCGTCGTCGGTCAGCAGGCCGGGCTTGAGCGCCAGCATCGTCACCGTCATGTCAGCGACGACGCACGCCTCGGCGGCGAGGCCGGTCTGGGCGGACAGGCCGCTCGGCACGTCGACGGAGACCACGCGGGCAGTGCTCGCGTTGAGGCACTCGATCCAGATGTCGAACGGGGCCCTGACCTCACCGTGGAAGCCGGTGCCGAGCATGCAGTCGAGTGCGACGTCCGCCGTGGCGAGAAGGTCGTCGAGCTCGTCGCGGGACGGCCCCACCAGCACCGAGGCTCCGGCGCGCACCGCGCTCTGCGCCACCTGGCGCGGGAGGTCCCCGGGGAGCGCGTCGGGCTCGACGGGGGACACCACGGTCACGTTGGCGCCCTGGGCGCGCAGCGCCTCGGCGGCGACCCATCCGTCGCCACCGTTGTTGCCCATGCCGGCGAGGACGACGACGTTGTCCATCTCGCCCAGCTCGAGCACCTCCTGGGCGGCGGCGAGCCCGGCCCGGTGCATGAGCTCGGAAACGCTCACGCCCTCGCGGGTCAGGGCCACCTCGACGCGCTTCACGTCGTCAATGTTCAGCACTGGCTGCATATCCGCACCTCCAGGGGGCGACGGCGAACCTAGTCGTCACCCATCATACTCAAGAGTCCTGCCGGGGCGACCCCGCCGCCCTGACCTCAAGGTCGTCGAGCTCCGCATCCTGCACGCGCTCGAGCTCGTCGAGCACGGCGCGCGCCTCCTTGAACGAGTTGGCGAGGGCGCGCTCCGCGTCGCGGCGGGCGTCGGGCGCGGGGCGGACGTCGTCGGTCACCGCGATGGCGTTTGCGACCGCGACGTCGTGGGTGTGCGATATGGAGAGGGCGATCTCGCGGATGCCCTTCTCGCGGGCGACCTCCGCCGCGCGACCGCTCAGCAGCGCGCGCGGCCGGCCCGACTCGTCGCGGCCGACGGACACGTCGCGGAACCCGACGCCGTCCGCGAAGCCGGTCCCCAGCGCCTTGACCACGGCCTCGCGCGCCGCGAAGCGGGCGGCGTAGTGCTCGGCCGGACGCGCGGTCCGCTCGCAGTAGGCCCGCTCCTCGTCGGTGAAGACGCGCCGCGCGAAGTTGGGGCGCCGCGCGAGCACGCGCTCCATGCGGTCGATCTCCAGCATGTCCACGCCGATTCCAGCAGTTGCCATGGCTACTCCACCGTGACGGACTTGGCCAGGTTGCGCGGCTTGTCCACGTCGCAGCCGCGGGCGCGCGCCACGGCGCGGGCCAGCATCTGCAGGTGGACGACGGCCACGATGGGCACGAGCAGCTCGTCGGAGACGGGCGGGATCCACAGCACGTGCTCGACGAGCGACGCCACGGCCTCGTCCCCATCGGTCGCCACGGCCACGCAGACGGCCCCGCGGGCGATGACCTCCTGGATGTTGGAGACGGTCTTGTCGTGCACCCGGTCCTCGGGGACGATCGCCACCACCGGGAAGCCCGGCTCGAGAAGCGCGATCGGCCCGTGCTTCATCTCGCCCGCCGGGTAGGCCTCGGCATGCAGGTAGCTGATCTCCTTGAGCTTGAGCGCGCCCTCGTAGGCCGTCGTCGAGTTGACGCCGCGACCGAGGAAGAGCGCCGAGTGGGCACGGCGGAAGACCGCCGCGGCGCGCTTGTCCTGCCAGGAGCGGGAGATGACCTCGCGGATGAGGTCCGGGATCGCGCAGAGGTCGCGATAGTGACGCTCGACCTCGGCGGCGTCCATCTCGCCCCTCGCCTGCGCGAGCCGCAGGGCGAGAAGCGCGCTCGCCACCATCTGCGCGGTGTAGGCCTTGGTGGAGGCCACGCAGACCTCCGGGCCCGCCTGGACGTAGAGCGTGCCGTCCGACTCGCGGGCGGCGGTGGAGCCGAGCACGTTGGTGATCGCGAAGACCTTGCAGCCCATCCCCCTCATGCGGCGGGCAGCGGTGAGCGTGTCGGCGGTCTCTCCGGACTGGGTGATGATCACGCAGAGCGTGTTGGGCGTCACGATGACGTCCTGCTCGTAGTTGAACTCGGAGGCGTAGTCGCAGATGACGGGCACCTTCGCCCAGGTCTGGATCAGCGTGCGGGCGATGAGGCTCACGTGGTAGGACGTGCCGCAGGCGATGAGGTAGACGAGGTCGATCGAGGCGAGGTCCTTCTCGCTCATGGAGAGCTCGTCGAGATGGATGCCCTTCTCGCCCAGGCGCCCGGCGAGCAGGCGCTCGATGGCCTCGGGCTGCTCGGCGATCTCCTTGGCCATGAAGTCCGAGTAGCCGCCGAGGGTGGCGGCGGAGGCGTCCCAGTCGATGTCCAGCGTCGAGGGGGACTCGACGACCGTCCCCTCCTCGTCGTAGACCGTGACGCGGCCCGCGGCCTCCAGGCGCGCGAGCTGGCCGTTCTCGAGCTGGATGACGTGCGAGGTCACGCTCGCGAGCGGCGTGACGTCGGAGGCGGCATAGGCGCCGCCCTCGGTCGCCGCCACGACGAGCGGCGAGCCGTTGCGGGCGCAGACGATCTCGCCCGGGGCGTCGGCGCAGACCACGGCGAGGGCCCAGGAGCCCTCGAGCCGACGCACGGCGTTGCGCACGGCCGCCACCAGGTCGCCCCTGCACGGGCCGGCCCAGGCGTCCTCGATGAGGTGGGCGACGACCTCAGAGTCCGTATCGGAGACGAGCGTGTGCCCGTTCTTCTGCAGGTAGCCGCGAAGCTCGCGGAAGTTCTCGATGATGCCGTTGTGGACGATCGCGATGCGGCCCGAGCAGTCCCGGTGGGGGTGGGAGTTCTTGTCGGTGGGCGCACCGTGCGTGGCCCAGCGCGTGTGCGCGATGCCCGTGGTGCCCACGAGGTTGGCCGTCTCGCAGCGCTCGGCGAGCGCGGCAACACGCCCGGCGCACTTCACGCCATGCAGCTCTCCGTCCGCGCCGACGACCTCGACCCCGGCAGAGTCATAGCCGCGGTACTCGAGCGTCCGCAGGCCCTCGATCAGGTAGCCCACGGCCTGGTCCCTGCCGGTGTAACCTACGATTCCGCACATGGTGCCTCCTCTGGACGGGACGGCAGCGCCGCCCGTGGGTTCGGTCCGCGCCCGGCTCCCGCGCGCCTACGCGCGATGGGACTCCAGCGCCTCGAGCACGATGCCGTTCGCCTGCTTGCAGAGCTCCTCGGTGGGCGCCTCGGCCAGCACGCGCACGAGCGGCTCGGTGCCGGAGGCGCGCACGAGCACGCGGCCCTGGCCGGCGAGAAACTCCTCGGCCCGCTTGACGGAGCCCAGCACGGCGGCGTCCCCCATCGCGGCGTCCTTGTCCTTCACGCGGACGTTCACGAGCTCCTGCGGGTAGAGCTTCACCGGGGCGCAGAGCTGGGAGAGCGTCTCGCGCTCGGCGCGGATGACCTCCATGAGGCGCAGGGACGTCATGATGCCGTCGCCGGTGCACTCGATGTCGCCGAAGATGATGTGGCCGGACTGCTCGCCGCCCAGGCTGTAGCCCTTCTCGCGCATGCAGGCGTAGACGAAGCGGTCGCCCACCGCGGTGGTCTCGTAGGAGAGGTGCGCCTCGTCGAGGGCCTTGAACAGGCCGTAGTTGCTCATGACGGTGGGGACCACGGTGCCGGCGGTGAGACGGCCGTGCTTGTTCAGGTAGACGCCGCAGACGTAGAGGATCAGGTCGCCGTCGACCACGTTACCGCGCTCGTCCACGGCGAGGCACCGGTCGGCGTCGCCGTCGTAGGCAAAGCCCACGTCCAGGCCCTGCTCGACCACGTGGCGGCGCAGGCGGTCGATGTGGGTGGAGCCGCAGTCCACGTTGATGTTGAAGCCGTCGGGGGCGTTGTTGATCACGCGCACGTCCGCGCCGAGGGCGTCGAAGACGGGCTTCGCGACGGAGGACGCGGCGCCGTTGGCGCAGTCCAGGCCGATCTTCACGCCCTGGAGCGAGAAGTTCGCGCTCGCGATGAGGTGCGCGATGTAGCGGTTGCGGCCCTGCATGTAGTCCACGGTGCAGCCGATGGCGTCACCGGTCGCCAGCGGGACCTCGACCTCGCCGTCGATGTAGGCCTCGATGAGCTCGAGGACGTCCTCGTCCATCTTGTAGCCCTCGCCGTTGACGAGCTTGATGCCGTTGTCGGTGTAGGGGTTGTGGCTCGCGGAGATGATGATGCCGCAGTCGAAGCGGCCGTCGACGGTCTCGTACGCCACGCCCGGGGTGGGGATGACGTGCAGGAGGTAGGCGTCGGCGCCGGAGGCGACGAGTCCGGCGACCAGGGCGTTCTCGAACATGTAGCTGGAGCGGCGCGTGTCCTTGCCCACGACCACGCGCGCCTTGCGCTCCTGGCGCGCACCGTAGTACCAGCCCACGTAGCGACCGATCTTGAACGCGTGGTCCACGGTCAGGGTGTTGTTGGCCTCGCCGCGGAATCCGTCGGTGCCGAAGTACTTCATGTCGGGCCCTCCAAGTGGTCTACTCAAAAAGACCCACCCATTGTGGCACATCTGGGCCGGGTGCTCAGAAACTCGACAGTCCTGGGGCCGGCGTCCGCCCCCGGGCGACGTCCCGGAATCGCCGGGCTTCTCGCTTGGCGAGAAGAACGTGTCCCGGAATCGCCGACCTTCTCCGCCTGACGGCACTTCTCGTCCCAGAAAGCGCGAGGTTCTCCGTTCGAATGGCCCGCGTCACGGGGAACCCCGCCAATTCTGGGACGAGAAGGACGTTTGGCCGGAGAACCCCGCCGATTCCCAGAAGCCCTTCTCGCCCAGGCGGAGAAGGGCGCCGTTTTCAGGACGCCGCTCACGCCCAACCGGAGAATCCCCCACTTTTCCGGACAGTCCTCCCCCACATAGAGAAGGGCCCGCCGAGAAGAACTCGACGGGCCCGAAAGAGCATATGCGAAGAAGCCTTAGCGCTTGGAGAACTGCGGGCGCTTGCGGGCCTTCTTGAGGCCGTACTTCTTGCGCTCGACGGCGCGGGCGTCACGGGTGAGGAAGCCGGCCTTCTTGAGGTCCTCACGGTACTCGCCGGCGTCGAGGAGGGCGCGGGCGATGCCCAGGCGCAGGGCGCCGGACTGGCCGTTGATGCCGCCGCCATCGAGGTTGGCGAGCACGTCAAAGCGCTCGGCGGTCTCGGTGAGGCGCAGCGGGGCGAGCGCGTTGTCGACGAGCTGCTGGCGGCCGAAGTACTGGATGGCCTCGCGGCCGTTCACGACGACCTTGCCGGTGCCGGGGACGAGACGGACGCGGGCGACGGCCTCCTTGCGGCGGCCGGTGCCGGTGTAGACAACGGTGTTCTCAGCCATCGTTAGGCCCTCCAATCAATCTTGACGGGGTTCTGGGCCGTGTGCGGGTGCTCGGGGCCGGCGTAGACCTTGAGCTTCATGCCCTGCTTGCGGCCGAGGGTGGTCTTGGGGAGCATGCCCTTGATGGCGTGCTCGACGACGCGCTCGGGGTGCTTCTCCATGGCCTCGCGGAAGCTCTCGAGCTTGAGGCCGCCGAGATAGCCGGAGTAGCGCCAGTACTGCTTGTGATCGGCCTTGACGCCCGTGAGGACGACCTTGTCGGCGTTGATGACGACGACGAAGTCGCCGGTGTCGGCGTTGGGGGTGTACTGCGGCTTGTTCTTGCCGCGCAGGATCATGGCGGCGGTGGTGGCCAGACGGCCGAGCGTCGCGCCCTCGGCGTCGATGAGCACCCACTTGCGCTCGACTTCGCCGTTCTTGGCGAACTGAGTCGACTTCTTCACTTGACTCCTCCTACGTACCTGCTTGGTGGCGGCTTCTGGACAAACCGCCGTGCTTTTTGTCAGAGATTACGGGGCTCTGTGGAAAAGCTGTAAGAGTATAGCGCAACGACGCCCCGTCCCGCCTGTGATTTTTCCGTACACAACCTGTACAGACGCATCCGCCGACGACGGCCTCGGGCGAGGGTGCCACGGACTAGAATTGTCCCAACCACCGCCGTCGCGCCCGAGGAGGAACCGATGATCTACACCGTCACGCTCAATCCCGCCCTCGACAAGACCGTCCACATCCCCGACTTCACGCTCGACGTCGTCAACCGCATCACCGAGCTGCGCCGCGACGCGGGCGGCAAGGGCATCAACGTCTCCAAGGTGATCCAGAAGCTCGGCGGCACCTCCGAGGCCGTGGCCATCCTCTCCGGCGACACGGGGAACTGGATCGCCGGGGCCCTCAAGCAGGCCGGCATCCGCGTGAAGGCCTTCCCGGCCAACGGCGAGACGCGCACCAACCTCAAGGTCATCGACCCGGTGAACGACACCCACACCGACATCAACGAGCCCGGCCCCGAGGTCACCGACGACATGCTCAAGGAGATGCTCGACGTCCTGGCCGAGGAGGTCTGCGAGGGCGACTACGTGGTCCTCTCCGGCAGCCTTCCCGCCGGCGTCAGCCGCTCGACCTACGGCGCCTGGACCCGCACGCTGCGCCACGCGGGCGCCCACGTCTACCTCGACGCCGACGGCGACGCCCTCGAGGCGGGCCTGTCGGGCAAGCCGTTCTTCACCAAGCCCAACAACCACGAGCTCTCCGCGCTCGTGGGTCGCGAGCTCACCACCGTCGAGGAGATCGCCGCGGCCGCGCACGAGCTGGTCGAGAAGGGCGTCGAGCGCGTCGTGGTCTCCATGGGCGGCGAGGGCGCGCTTCTCGCCACCGCGGACGAGACCTGGCACGCCTCCTCGGTGAAGGTCCCCGTGGGCTCCACGGTGGGCGCCGGCGACTCCGTGGTCGCAGCGTTCGTCTACGCCGACGCGCAGGGCATGGGCGTCGAGGACACGCTGCGTCTGGCCATGGCGACGGGCGCGGCCAACGTCATGGAGTCCGGCACGCAGGCCGCCGAGCGCTCCGTCGTGGACGGGCTCGTCGACCAGGTCAAGGTCACGCGCCTGGCGTAGGCGCCCTTCCTGCCATCCGTCCCGCTTTTGGCGCCCTTCCCCACCGCCCGGGGAGGGGCGTCTCGTTTTTGGCGGAGTTCCCCGGTCGACCGGTTTTCTCGTCCGGGAATCGACGGGGTTCCCCGGCTGCGGGCGGCTCCCGTCCGGGAAAGGGCGACCTTCCCGACGCAGGAGTGCCTCGGACAGGGGAACATCCCGCTTTTCGGGACGAGAAGCCCCGCCGCCCGGAGAAGGTCGCCAGATCCCGGACGCGGCTCGCTCGCCCGCGGGGAACGCCCCCGATTCCGGGACGCAAGGACCCGTCCGCCGAGCGGGGCCCTAGGCGAGAAACGCCTCGATCTCGGTCAGGCGCTCGGTCGCCTGGCGACGGCCCGCCACGTAGAGCGACAGCAGCGCCTCGCCGTCGCGCGTGGACGGCCCCACGGCGACCGGCTCCTCCGGGGCGATCACGAGGCAGGTGCCGTCCTCCTCGAGCTCCCAGAGCCGCTCGCGCTGGGCGTTGTAGCGCTCGGCGCGGGTGCGCAGCGCCTCCAGGTAGTAGGGGTAGCGGTCGTAGCGGTGCGAGCGCAGCGCGATCTGCTCGCTCGAGCCCGTCTGCTCGCGGACGTAGCCCCGATCCTGCGTGAGCACCACGAGCGCACGCTCCGCGGCCGGCCGGCCCTCGACCTCGGCCGCACCCGGCAGGCCCAGCGCGGCCGCATAGGGAATCGAGTCCGTGGTGCCGCCATCGAGGTAGCGGTGACCGTCAAGCTCCACGGTCCGCGAGACCGTGGGCAGCGAGGCCGAGGCGCGCACGCGGTCAATGTCGTCGGGGAAGCTCCGCACCGGCAGGTAGGCCGGCGTGCCGAACGTCACGTCCGAGACGACGACCCACAGGGGCGTCCCGCTCGCGTTGAACGTCGCCACGTCGCAGGGGTCCAGGCGGTTCTGGACCTCGTCGTACATGAAGTCGGCGCCGGCGATGTCCCCGGTCGTGGCGAACGACCACAGCGACATGAAGCGGCGGTCGTCGCGGAAGGCGAGGATGTCGCGCATGGTGCGGCCGATCTGGCGCGAGCGGAAGTTCGCCGCGTTCACCGCGCCGGCGGAGACGCCCCAGATGCCGGAGAAGGCGTAGATGCCGCGCTCCTGCAGAACGTCGAGCACGCCGGCCGTGAACATCCCGCGGAAGCCACCGCCCTCCAGCACGAGCGCAGGTGCGACGGTTCCGTTCTTCTCGTCAGACATGAGACCTCCCAACGAAAAAAAAAAAGACAGCGGCCGCGGGCCCGGTGAGGGCCGGCGGCCGCGAAGCGTGCATGGTGGAGGTGCGGAGAATCGAACTCCGGTCCAAAGCGAACCCCTGACAGGTGTCTCCAGGCTCAGTGGCCAATTGAGTCTCGGACGCCGCGCACCTGGTCACCCGCGCTTGGCGTCCCAGCCGGTTCGGTCTTTGCGCGCGGCATACCGACCACGTCCGCACGCGCATCTCCCTAGAATGACGCCGCCCCGGGAACGGGAGCGATCCCCGGTTTGACGCGCTGGTTAGTTAAGACTAAGCAGCGAGAGCCAGCTGAGGCTCGAAAGAGTTGTTCTCGTCAATTCAATTTGACGGTACCCCTGTTTAACGTGGCGAGGAGACCACGACCTGCTGCCCATCTCAGGCCCACCCTGTCGAAACCAGTCACCCCCGGTTACAGGGCATGGCGAGAAGGACCGCCACCATGCGGCTGTCAACGTACGGGCCGCTCGCGCGGCCGTGGGGGTATTCTACCCGTTTTGTGCGGTGCGAGTCACGGAGCGACGTTCTTCTCGCCCGCCCGATTAACGGACAAAATTCAAGATTCTCGTTTTTCTTATCTGCGGATATAGATAGTTTAATTGAATTTTGTCCGTTATTAGCCGAGACGACGGAGGGCGGCCCCGCGAGAGGCCGCCCCACTGGTCGCGCGTGTGGTCCGTGCTACTCCTCGACCAGCTCGAACATGTCGGGGCCGACGCCGCAGACCTCGCAGACGAAGTCCTCGGGCAGCTCGGGCGTGTCGACGGTCACCTCCCAGCCGCAGACGGTGCAGCGGAACGTGTACTTCTTCTCCTCGGACATGCGTGTCTCCTCTCGGATTCGAAGGGCGCCTCTCGCCCTGACCTACCTTATACCCCCAACGTAGGAGGAAGCCTTCGGCGGCGTCTTGCCCTTGAGGGTCCCGTGGTAGTAGGCGTACGTCATGGGCGGCACGTCGGAGAGGTTGCCGGCGTCGACGACCTCGCCGACGAAGGTGACGTGCGTGCCGACGTCGAGCGTCTGGACCACGTTGCATGCCACGAAGGAGCAGGCGTGCTCGGCGGGATAGGGGTCGCCGGTTGCGGCGACGGCGCTCGCGATGCCGTCGTACTTGTCATAGTCCGCCGAGGTGCGGAACCCGAAGCGCCCCACGAAGAGCATGTCCGCGGACTCGTCCACCACGGCGAGCGAGAAGTGCCCGGCGCGCTCGATGGCGCCGCAGGTGAAATTCTCCTTGTTCACGGTGACGGAGACCTGCAGCGGGCTCGACGTCACCTGGAGGCCGGTGTTGACGAGGCAGGCGGCGGTGCGCTCGCCATCGTCCGCCGAGACCACGTAGAGCCCCGACGAGAACTTGAACAGTGCGCTTGCGTCCATGTCCTGCTCCCTTCCTACGGGTCAAAAGGGGACTGTCCCCTTTTGGCCTACCTGCTGCGCTCCTTGAGGGCGCGGGCGATCTCGCGGTCGGAGTCGCGCCGCGCCATGTCGTCGCGCTTGTCGTAGAGCTTCTTGCCGCGCGCGAGGCCGATGGCCAGCTTCACGCGGTTGTGCTCGTCGAAGTAGATCTCGAGCGGCACGAGGGCCAGGCCCTTCTGCCGGAGCTTCCCGTCCAGGTAGTCGATCTGGCGGCGGTGCAGCAGCAGACGCCGCTTGCGGTCGGGGTCCACGTTCCACACGCCGCCGTTGGAGTAGGGGTGGATGTGTACGCCGTGCAGCCAGGCCTCACGCCCGCGGATGAGGCAGAACGCGTCCGTGATCTGGCACGCCCGCTCGCGCAGGCTCTTGACCTCGGTGCCCGTGAGCTCGATGCCCGCCTCGAAGGTCTCCTCGATGAAGTACTCGTGGCGCGCGGAGCGGTTCTTCGCGATGGTCCGCTTGCCGGGACCCGCCTGCTTGGCCGCCTTGGCCGCGGCGGTCTGGCGCACGACCTTACTCTTGGCCATCGGCGCCCCCCTCCGCGTCGCTCTCGCGGATGAGCTCGAGCAGGGCCTTCGCCGCCGGCTCGCCCACCAGGTCGCGCGCCCGCAGCGTGAGCGTCGCCGCCTCGCCGCGCGCCCCCGCCGCGGCGGCGTCCGTGGCGCACATGAGCAGGCAGACGGCGATCTCGGCGTTGGCGCCGTCGGGCAGGCCCTCGGCGGCGAGAAGGTCGGTCGCCTCGGCATCCGTCACGAGGTCGGGGTCGTGGTCGGTGCCGGCCGCCTGGTCCAGGACCGCGGCGAGCGAACCGTCGCGAACGTCGAGGTTGCGCGCCGCGCGCAGGGCCGCGGCGGCGGCACGGGGCTTCTCGGTGGCCTGGAACCAGCCGGCAAAGTTCGCGAAGGCGCGCGCCAGGTGCGCCGCGTCGCTCGCGCGCTCGAAGACGCTGTAGCTGAGGGCGAGGTACTCCTGGGCGTCGCCGGACATGCGGCAGAGGTCCGCGAGGTTCAGGCGGGACGCGCAGTCCATGGGGTTCCAGCGGACGGCGCTCTTGAGCGCGGAGGCCGCCGCCTCGTAGTCCTCCGCCTGGGCGCAGGCGAGGGCCAGGTCCGCGTAGAGACGGCCCAGTGGCTCGCCCACGTCGCGCAGCTCGCGGGGGTCCTTCTCGACGCGTCGGTACGCGAGCCGCTCGAAGAGCGTGGGGAAGGCGAACCACTGCAGCTCGTCGGTCGTCGGGCAGTTGGCGTCGACGTATGCCTCCGCGTCCTCGGCGAGGTGCGCGAGAAGGTCGAGCGCGAGCCCCGCCTCGTCCTGGAGCAGCAGTCCCTCGGCGCGCTCGAGCTCGTCGGTCAGTTCGGTGTGCTCCATAGCCTCCTCCAGCGGCGCGATGCGCCGCGAACGGTCTCATGACTCCTAGTCTTCCCATTATGGCCCAGGCATGACGCCCGACGGGGGACTTCGTCACCCCATCCGGACGAGCGCGAGGTCGATCTGGCCGCGCGGCACGTTCACGCCCGTCACCTCCACGACCACGCGTCGCCCGAGGCCCCAGGTCTCCCCCGACGACTCGCCGGTGAGCGTCATGCGGTCCTCGTCGAAAGCGAACCACTCCCCTCCCAGGGCCCGCACCGGGACGAGGCCCTCGGCGTACGTCTCGTCGAGCGTGACGAAGAGGCCGAAGCGCTCGCATCCCGAGACCACGCCCCCGAAGCGCTCGCCCACGCGGCCCGAGAACAGCTCCGCCATCTTGATCTTCTGTGACGCGCGGGATGCTGCGTCCGCCGCGCGCTCGCGCTCCGAGCAGGTGCGGCAGAGCTGTGGCAGGGCCGTTGCCTGCGCGCGCATCTCCCGGCCCTCCACGCGACCGTCGAGAAGCGCCTTCAGGGCGCGGTGGACCAGCACGTCCGGGTAGCGTCGGATCGGCGAGGTGAAGTGACAGTACGCCGGGGCGCCGAGCGCGTAGTGCCCCTCGTTCGCGGGCAGGTAGACCGCCCGTCGCTGGGCGCGCAGCAGCAGCGCGCTCGCGAGCTCCTCGCCGTCCGTGCCACGGGCCAGCGAGAGGATGCGCTGGGTGGCGAACGGGTCGCCCGCGAGCAGGCCGGACGTCGTCTCGACGTCGAGCAGGCCGAGCTCGCGCAGCGGCTGGAGCGTCGCACGGAGGTCCTCGGGGGCGGGCCGCTCGTGGACGCGATAGGCGGCCGGCATGTCACGCTCGGCGAGCCGCGCGGCGACGCACTCGTTGGCAAGCAGCATGGCCTCCTCGATGAGGCCGGTCGCCCGCGTGCGCCTCCGGACCGAGACGCCCGTGGGGGCTCCCGTCTCGTCCAGGACGACGTGAGCCTCCACGGTCTCGAAGTCGACGGCACCCCGCTCGCGACGCACGCCCTCACGCAGGGCGCGAATCTCGTCGAGCGCGTGCAGCAGCTCGGCGATCTCCTCGCTCGGCGCGTCCGCCCGCCCGAGAAGGACCTCGTCGACCGTGTCGTAGTCCAGGCGAGCGGCGGAGCGGATCGCGCTTCTCGCCATGCGGGCCCCCGTCACGCGCCCGCGCCCGTCGAGCCTCATGACGACGCTCATGGCCAGGCGGTCCTCGCCGGGCCGCAGCGAGCAGACGTCGTTCGAGAGCCGCTCGGGAAGCATGGGGATCACGCGGTCGACGAGGTAGGCCGAGCACGTCCGCCGCTTGGCCTCGTTGTCGATCGGGGTGTCCGCGCCGACGTAGTGGGAGACGTCGGCGATGTGCACGGAGAGCTCGAAGCCGCCGTCGGCCAGGCGGCGCGCGCCGACCGCATCGTCGAAGTCGCGCGCGTCGACGGGGTCCACGGTCACGCACAGGGTCGCGCGCAGGTCGCGGCGGGACGGGTCCTTCGCGAGCTCGTCCTCCACGCACGCCTCGATGGCACCCGCCTGCTCCAGCACCGACGCTGGGAAGTCGCCGGGGAGGCCGCAGGAGGCCACGACCGTCTCGATGTTGAGGTCGAGCTCGACCGCCGTCCCCAGGCGACGCTCGAGCGTCACGACGGGCGCGCTCTGCCGCGTGGGATACTCGGTGATGCGCGCCACGACGACGTCCCCGTCGGAGACGCCCAGGCGCGCGGGCGAGGGGTCCTCGGGCACCACGAAGAAGTCGTGGCCGATGCGGGCGTCGAGCGGGACCACCGCGCCGAGCGGGCCGGCGGGGGCGAAGCGACCGAGGAAGGTCTCCACGGCGCGGGAGACCACGGAGCGCACCACCGCCCGCGGCTTCCTGCCGCGCTGCTCCACGAGCGCGACCTCGACCTCGTCGCCGTTCATGGCCTCGCGCTGGCCGTGGCGCACGAGGTCGAACGCCCCCTCGGGCGTCTCCACGAAGGCGGCGCCGGGGCGAGTGACCACGAGCGTGCCCGTGAGCGTGCGCGCGTTCCTGCGCGGTCCGCCGCCGCGCCCGCGTCTCCTGTTGCCGCGATGTGGGCGCCCGCGTCCCATGCCCCTTCGCCCTTCTCGCCGTTTGCGCTCTCGTCGTTGCGTCCAGCTTACCGCATAGCCGCGCGCTCGCGCATTTGTGCACGAGTCACGTGCCGGTCAACCCACATTTCCCCAGTTGGCAAATCTCGACAGCAGCCGATTCTCGCCCTAACTCTTGCACAACCGCAACGAGACGGCCACCGCCCATCCCTCTCCAGGCCGCCGACGGGCGCATACGGCGGGCCCCGGCATTCCGGAGAGAAGTTCCACGAAGTGCACTTCTCGGAGGAATGCCGGGGCCCTGCGGCACCGCATAAGCACGATCGGCGAATCTACACCTTGAGGTAGCGCCTCATGGCGATGGCGGAGCCGAACAGGCCGATGAGCACGCCCACCAGCAAAAGGCCGCCGAACGTCGCGTAGAGGACGGTGGTCGGGATCTCGAACGCGAGGAACGACAGGTTCGCCTGAAGCACCGGGAGCAGCGCGTTGGCGCCGACGGCGAGCGCCGCGATGGCGAGGACCGCCGCGATGAGCGACTCCAGCACGCCCTCCATCACGAAGGGCCCGCGGATGAAGCCGTTCGAGGCGCCAACGAGACGCATGATGGCGATCTCGCGACGGCGCGCGGTGATGGCCAGGCGGATGGTGTTGTTGATGAACACGAAGGCCACGAACGTCAGCATGACGACGAGCGCCACGGCACCGATGCGGATGTAGCTCGTGACCTCGAAGAGGCGGTCGACCGTGCCCTGGCCGTAGATCACGTCGTCAGCCGCGGAGGACGTGGGGTCGTCGGCGGCGTCGCGGATCTGGAGGAACGAGGGGTCCTCCATGATGCGCTCGGCGGTCGCCTCGACCTCCTGCGGGTCGGTGAGGGTGATCACGAGCGAGGCGGGCAGGGGGTTCTCGCCGTCAAGCGCCGCGACGGCGTCGCTGGCGTTGCGGTTCGACATGGAGGTGCGGTAGTCCTGGAGCGCCTCCTCCTTGGACTTGTACGTCACGGACTCGACGGTGTCCCAGCCCTCGACCTTGGCCTGGAAGCTGTCGATCGCGGACGCGTCGGCGTCGTCGGAGAGGTACGCCTGGATCGTGACGCTGTCCTCGACGCCGCCGACCACGCTGGAGATCAGGACCGAGCCGAGGACGAAGAGGCCGATGATGAACAGCGAGAGGAAGATCGTGACGATGGCGCCGAGCACCGTCGTCCAGTTGCGGCGGAAGTGGTGACCGGCCTCACGGAGGGAGTAGCCGAAGTTAGAGGGCACCATAGTATCCGTAGCCTCCCCTCTCCTGGTCGCGGACGATGTGGCCGGCCTCGAGCGCGATGACGCGCTTGCGCATGGAGTCGACCATCTCGCGGTCGTGGGTCGCCATGACGACGGTCGTGCCGGCGCGGTTGATCATGTCGAGCAGCTTCATGATGCCCAGCGAGATCGCCGGGTCGAGGTTGCCCGTGGGCTCGTCGCAGACGAGCAGGGGCGGGCGGTTGACCATGGCGCGGGCCACGGAGACGCGCTGCTGCTCGCCGCCGGAGAGCTGGTCCGGGAAGTGGTTCATGCGCTCGGCGAGGCCGACGAGGCGGAGTACCTCGGGCACCTGGGCCTTGATGACCGACTTGGGCTTGCCGATGCACTCGAGGGCAAAGGCGACGTTCTCGTAGACGGTCTTGTCCGGCAGGAGCTTGAAGTCCTGGTAGACGGTGCCGATCTGGCGACGAAGATACGGGATCTTCTTGTTGCGCATCTTGGTCAGGTCCTGCCCGGCCACGATGACCTGGCCGGAGCTGGCCTTCAGCTCACGCGTGATGAGGCGCAGAAGCGACGACTTGCCGGAGCCCGAGTGACCGACGACGAACACGAACTCGCCGGGGTAGATGTCGAGGCTGACGTCGTCGAGTGCGGGCTTGTTGGGCTGGGCCGGGTAGATGAGTGTGACGTTTTTGAACGACACGGTCGGGGTGCCGGTGCGCGGAACCGCGGGAGCGGGATCGTCGCTGGCAAGCGACGAGTAGACGCTCTGGGACGCCGGCTGCTCGACGGGAGCGCCCTCGGGCTCCGAGGCGGTGACCACGTGGACCTCCTCGGGGATGTCCGCCCGGGACTCATCCTGAACGGGGATGACGTCATCGGTCGGAACGCTCGCCGTCAGGAAGGCGCCGGTGTCGTCTGCGCTCACAGACTCAACCTGCGGAGCCATGTCGGACATGGTGTCCTGAGGCTGCTCCACGCCCTCCGACCCCTGTCGCTCAGTGCTGCGAAAGTGACTGGCCACAGAAGCTCCTTATCCTGCTAGGAGTGACAGATACGCGAGTAGTCTAGCAAAAGGAGCAGGCCTCAACCGTTCTACCTCACAAAGCACATGAGGCAGACAGGGCGGGCATGCGATCTGTGCGACCGGGGGGCACCCGGCGAGAAGGCCTAGGCGAGCAGCCCGTCGACGGCGGCGATCACGCCCTCGGCGTCCAGGCCGTAGAGGTGCAGCAGGTCGGTCGCGGGGCCGGAGACGCCAAAGACGTCGTTCACGCCCACCTTGCGGACGGGAACGGGGCAGCGCTCGGCGAGGACGTCGCACACCGCGCTCCCCAGGCCGCCGATCACGGAGTGCTCCTCGCAGGTCACCACGCGCCCGGTCTTGGACGCGCTCTCCACGATCAGGTCCGCGTCGATCGGCTTGATCGTGTGCATGTCGATGACCTCGGCGGACACGCCCCTCTCGGCGAGCGCGTCGGCCGCCTCGAGCGCCGCCTGGACCATGAGGCCGCAGGCCACGATCGTCACGTCGGTGCCCTCGCGCATGACGATGCCCTTGCCCAGCGTGAACGAGAAGTCCTTCTCGTCGTTCACCACCGGCACCGCGAGGCGCCCCAGGCGCATGTAGACCGGGCCGTCCAGCTCGTAGGCGGCTCGCACGGCGGCACGGGCCTCGACGTCGTCGCAGGGCACGACGACGGTCATGCCCGGGATGACGCGCATGAGGGCGATGTCCTCGTTGCACTGGTGCGTGGCCCCGTCCTCCCCGACGGAGACGCCGGCGTGCGAGGCGCAGATCTTGACGTTGAGGTGCGGGTACGCGATGGAGTTGCGCACCTGGTCGTAGGTGCGCCCGGCGGCGAACATGGCGAAGCTGCTCACGAAGGCGGTGCGACCGGTGGTCGCGATGCCCGCGGCGACGCCCATGAGGTTCTGCTCGGCGATGCCCACGTCGAAGAAGCGGTCGGGGTACGCGTCCTTCATCTTGCCGGTCTGCGTGGACGCGGCGAGGTCGGCGTCGAGCACCACGAAGTCATCGTGCTCCGCGGCGAGCTCCACGAGCGTCTCGCCATAGCTCACACGGGTGGCGATCTTCTTCACGTCAGCCATGCGCCTACGCCTCCTTAGCGAGCTCGGCCATGGCCTGCTCGTACTGCTCGTCGTTGGGTCCCTTGCCGTGCCAGTCCACCTGGTTCTCCATGAACGAGACGCCCTTGCCCTTGACGGTCTCGGCGACGATGCAGACGGGCGCGCCCTTCACCTCGCGGGCGGCGGCGAAGGCGGCCCGGATCTGGGCCATGTCGTTGCCGTCGGCGAGCTCGATCACGTGGAACCGGAACGCCCGGAACTTGTCGGCGATGGGCATCGCGGAGTTGACCTCCTCGATGGTGCCGTCGATCTGCAGGCCGTTGTGGTCGACGACGAGCACCAGGTTGTCGAGGCCGTGGTTACCCGCGAACATCGCGGCCTCCCAGACCTGCCCCTCCTCGATCTCGCCGTCGCCGAGCAGGCAGTACGTGCGGTACGTGTCACCCCAGTGCTGGGCGGCGAGGGCCATGCCGACGGCCGCGGAGATACCCTGGCCGAGCGATCCCGTGGACATGTCCACGCCCGGGGTGTCGTTCATGTTGGGGTGGCCCTGGAGGTGGCTGCCGATGTGGCGCAGCGTCTCGAGCTCCTCCTTGGGGAAGAACCCGCGCTCGGCGAGGGTCGCGTAGAGAGCCGGCGCCGCGTGGCCCTTGGAGAGGACGAGGCGGTCGCGCCCCGGCCAGCGAGGCTCCTCGGGGCGAACGTTCATCTCCTCGAAGTAGAGGTACGCCAGGATGTCGGTTGCGCTGAGCGAGCCGCCGGGGTGACCGGACTTGGCGGCGTGCGTTCCCGTGAGAACCCCCTTCCGGATCTCCGTGGCTACGCGCCTGAGCTCGTCGTCTGTCATGAATCCCTCTCCTCGCGTCAGATGTGCGACCGCGACTCCCTGCAGCTCGTCGCGACACGCGGACATGCACCTACACAGAAGATACCATCTGACGGCGCGCGTCGGCCGCCAGACTTCGAAAGACGCGGGCCGCCAGGGGCACGCGTCAGGCCTTGATCTGGCGGAAGCCCTCGCCGAACACCTCGTGGACCTCCGAGATCACCACGATGGCCCGGGGGTCGCACTGGGCGACGGTCTGCTTGAGCCAGACCGTCTCGGAGCGGCCGAGCACGCAGAAGAGCACGGGGCGCTCCTCGCCGCTCCACATCCCGCGCGCCTCGAGGCGGGTGCACCCCCGCTCGAGCGTATGCAGGATCTCGTGCGCGATCTCCTCGTGCCTGTCGGAGATGATGTAGGCCGCTCGAGCTCCTCCCGGTCCGTCCACCACGGCGTCGATCACCTTGCCGGAGATGAACATCGCGACGGCGGCGTAGAGGGCCTGCTCGACGGAGAAGACCGTGGCGGAGAGGGCGATGATGAGACCGTCGACGATGATGACGGAGGTGCCCACGGGCAACCCGGTCCTTCTCGACAGGACCTGGGCCACGATGTCGGTGCCGCCGGTGTTGCCGCCCGTCCTGAAGACCAGGCCGAGGCCCAGGCCGGTGATGACGCCGCCCCAGAGCGCGCAGAGCAGCAGGTCCTCCTCGCCCCCGACCACGGGCAGGAAGGGGACGAGCGCATCGGTGAAGAAGCCGCAGGCTATGATGCCGGCGACCGTGCGTGCCACGTAGCCGCGGCTCCCCGAGCGCACCACCAAGATCATGAGCAGCGCGTTCATGACAATTGTCTGCAGGCCGACGGGGAGCGTCACGCCAAAGGTCTCGGCGATGGCCGAGAAGACCATCGCGAGGCCCGTCACCCCGCCGGCAGCGAGGCCGTAGGGGACCTCGAACACGTCGACGCCTATCGCGAACACGATCGAGCCGGCGACGATCAGCAGCGTGTCGCGGACGACGGTCCGCCAGGGAATGCCCCTCATCGCTCGCCACCGCCACCGACGGCCCAGCGGTGATAGCCGACGACGAAGCGGTCGAGGTCGCCGTCCTGGAGGACCGCGTCCACGTTGCTCGTCTCGACGCCCGTCCGCAGGTCCTTGACGAGCTGGTAGGGGTAGAGCACATAGCTCCTGATCTGGTTTCCGAAGCCGATGTCGTGCTTCGGGCCGCGCAGCTCGTCGAGCTCCTCCGCGCGGCGGGCGAGCTCCAGCTCGTAGAGTCGGCTCTTGAGCACGCTCATGGCGAACGCCTTGTTCTGGAGCTGGCTGCGCTCGTTCTGGCAGGTCACGACGATGCCCGTGGGGAGGTGCGTGATGCGCACCGCGGAGTCGGTCGTGTTGACGCCCTGGCCGCCGTGGCCGGACGCATGGTAGACGTCGATGCGCAGGTCGTTCTGGTCGATCTCGACCTCGATGTCGTCGGGCAGCACCGGGAGCACCTCGACGCCGGCGAAGGTGGTCTGGCGACGCTTCTTGGCGTCGGTGGGCGAGATGCGCACGAGCCGGTGCACGCCCTGCTCGGCACGAAGCATCCCGTAGGCGTTGTGGCCGCTCACGGTGAAGGTGGCGCGGTTCAGGCCGATCGCCTCGCCGGGCTCGGCGTCGTTGACGACGACCTTCCAGCCGCGGCGGTCGCAGTAGCGCTGGTACATGCGGAAGAGCATCTCGCACCAGTCCTGCGCCTCGAGGCCGCCCTGGCCCGGGGTCACCGTGACGATGGCATCGCCGTGATCGAGCTCGTCCGTGAACCAGCTCGAGAGCTCGAGTTCCGAGAGGTCGCCCTCGAGGGCGGCGGCGATGCCGGCGGCCTCGGCGAGAAGGTCCTCGTCACCCGTCTCCTCGGCGAGCTCGAGCGCGGCCTGGGCGTCCTCGAGTCGCGCCCGGGCGGCGTCGATCCCGCTCACGTCGTCGCGCGCGGCGGCGAGACGGGCCATGAGCTCGCGGGCGGCGTCCGCGTCGTCCCAGAAGCCGGGCGCCGCGCTCCTCGCCTCGAGGTCCGCGACCTCCCCGCGCTTCTCGTCGATGTGGAGATAGCCCTCGACCTCGACGAGACGCGACGAGAGCGCGTCGAGGTCCGGCCTGGTGACCTCAGCCATCTACCGGTTCCTGCCGTGGCAGTTCTTGAACTTCTTGCCGCTCCCGCAGGGACAGGGGTCGTTGCGGCCCACGTTCACGTAGGGGTCGGGGTCATCCGCCTTGCGATAGGTGCGGGGCTTGGCGGTGGGCGCCGCCGGGGGCATGCCGGAGGGGGCGCCCTGCGGGGCCACCGCGCTGCGGGGGCCCTGGTCGCCGTCGACCTCGGCGGGGCCGGAGTAGCTCGCGCCGCGCAGCTCCGCGGGCTCCTCGTCCGCGGGGGCGGAGGGGGCGTTCGGGCGGACGGCGACCTCGATGCGCAGGATCGTGCGCAGGAAGTCCTCGTACATCGTGTTCACGAGCTCGGAGAAGGCGGCGTAGGCCTCGCTCTTGTACTCCACGAGCGGGTCGCGCTGGCCGAAGCCGCGCAGGCCGATGCCGGTCTTGAGGTAGTCCATCTCCTGGAGGTAGGACATCCAGCGCGTGTCTATGACGCGCAGCATGACCTGAGACGCGAGCGCGTGCATGGGGGCTTCGCCGATGCGCTGGGCCTTCTCGTCGAAGCAGCGCCGCACGTACTCGTTAACGGCGTCGGCGACGTCGCCCTCGTCCTGGTCGTCGGTGACCTCGGGGACGTCCTTGCGGCCTGTGAGCTCCTCGAGCCACTTGTGCAGCCCCCGGACGTCCCAGTCCTCGTGCTTGGCGCCCTCGGGGCAGTAGCCGGAGACCTCGCGCTGGACGGTGTCGTAGGTGACCTCGCCGACGCGCGCCATCAGGTCCTTGCCGTCGAGGATCTTGTTGCGCTCCTCGTAGATGACCTGGCGCTGGGTGTTCATGACGTTGTCGTAGTCGAGGACGTTCTTGCGCATCGCGAAGTTGATCTCCTCGATCTTGCGCTGCGCGCTCTCCACGGCCTTGGTAACGAGCTTCGCCTGGATGGGCATGTCGTCCGGCATGTCGTACTTCTGCATCATGCCGGAGATGCGGTCCATGCGCTCGCCGCCGAACAGGCGCATGAGGTCGTCCTCGAGCGAGAGGTAGAACTGGGTCTCGCCGGGGTCGCCCTGACGGCCGGAACGCCCGCGGAGCTGGTTGTCGATGCGGCGGCTCTCGTGCCGCTCCGTGCCGATGACGCACAGGCCGCCGGCGTCGATCACGTGGCGCTTCTCGACCTCGCAGCGCTCCTTGGCGGCGGCGAGGGCGCGCTCGTGCTCGCGCGCGACGGCGAGAAGGACGTCGGGCTCGACCTCGACGCCGATCTCGGCGAGCCCCTCCACAGTGAGCTTGGCGGGATCGCCCTCGGCGAGGATGCGGCGCAGCACGTCCTGCTCTATGCCGAAGTCGAGGCCCAGGACCTCCTCCTCCGCGAGCTCGTCGGCGTTGCCGCCCAGCAGGATGTCCGTTCCTCGGCCGGCCATGTTCGTCGCGATCGTGACGGCGCCCTCGCGGCCGGCCTGCGCGACGATCTGTGCCTCGCGCTCGTGGTACTTGGCGTTGAGGACGTTGTGCTTGATGCCGCGCTTGCTGAGGATGCGGGAGAGGCGCTCGGAGTTCTCGATCGAGACGGTGCCGACCAGGCAGGGCTGGCCCTTCGCGTGACGCTCCGCCACGTCCTCGGCCACCGCCTTGAACTTGGCGTCGACCGTGCGGTAGACGAGGTCGTCGTGGTCGACGCGCACGACGGGCTTGTTGGGCGGGATGACCTGGACGGGGACGTGGTAGACTTCGCGGAACTCCGCGTCCTCGGTCATGGCGGTTCCCGTCATGCCGGAGAGCTTGTCGTACATGAGGAAGTAGTTCTGGAGGGTGATCGTGGCGAGCGTCTGGTTCTCCTCGCGCACGTACACACCTTCCTTGGCCTCGATCGCCTGGTGGAGACCCTCGGAGTAGCGCCTGCCCTCCATGATGCGGCCGGTGAACTCGTCGACGATCTTGACCTCGCCGTCCACGACGACGTACTGCTGGTCGCGGTGGAACATGTACTCGGCCTTGAGGGCCTGCTGGAGGTGGTTCACGAGCTGGCCGGAGACGTCGCCGTAGATATCGTCGACGCCGAGGGCACGCTCGACCTTCTTGAGGCCCTCGTCGGTGGTGGCGATCGTGTGCTTGGCCTCGTCCATCTCGAAGTCGACGTCGGGCGTGAGCCCGCGCACCGCGCGGGCGAAGTCCTTGTAGGTGCCCGCCGACTTGGTACCGGCACCGGAGATGATGAGCGGGGTGCGCGCCTCATCGATCAGGATCGAGTCGGCCTCGTCGACGATGGCGTAGTGGTGCCCCCGCTGGACGCGCATGCTCGGGCGGGTGACCATGTTGTCGCGCAGGTAGTCGAAGCCGAACTCCGAGTTCGTGCCGTAGGTGACGTCCGCCTCGTAGGCCGGCTTCTTGAGGTTGAGCCGCATGCCGTTCTGGATGAGGCCCACCGACATGCCGAGGAAGCGATAGATGCTGCCCATCCACTCGCTGTCTCGGCGGGCGAGGTAGTCGTTGACGGTGACGATGTGGACGCCCTTGCCCGGGATGGCGTTGAGGTAGCCCGCGAGCGTGGAGACGAGCGTCTTTCCCTCGCCGGTCTTCATCTCGGCGATGGTGCCGCGGTGCAGCGCTATGCCGCCGATGATCTGCACGTCGAAGTGGCGGAGCCCCGTCGTGCGCACCGACGCCTCGCGGACGGCGGCGAAGGCCTCCGGCAGGAGGTCGTCGAGCGTCTCCCCCTGGGCATAGCGCTCGCGAAGCCGCGGGGTCGTCTCGCGGAGCTCGGCATCGCTCATGGCCTGGAACTTGGGCTCGAGCTCGTTGACGCGCGCGGCAATCTGCTCAAACTCCCGGAGCTCCCGGTCGGCTCCCAAGGAGAGGATTTTTGAGAGGAAGTTGGGCATGTGTCTCCCTTGTCATCGGGCAGCGTGATGCAGACATTCGTTTCGATACTTTACTCACAGAACGCCCCGTTGGAGATGAGGGCGTCGAGGTATCACCAAAACCGCACCCGACGACGGCCTATTGGCCCGCCGTTTCGTCGGGGGCCGCCGTGAGCTCGCCCCGCCCCCGACGCAGCCGTGCCTCGAAGGACCTGAGCCTCCTGTCCGCTTCCACCCCTCTCCCGCAGGCCCTGAGCGCCCGGACCAGGGCCGAGTTCGCGTCCTCCCTGAGCTCGTTCGCCCTGACCGCGTTCTCGGCGAGCCGCGTCGCGGTCCTCTCGCGCCCCAGCCTCAGCGCTGCGGCGCTTCCCTCGACCATAGCGTCGGCGTAGAGATTCCTGAGCGACTCCCTCATGGATGAGATGAACCCGGTCGCGTCGAGCGTCGGCACGTAGAGGTCCCCGACGTAGAGGCGCTCCGCGGCGCGGGCATACTCGAGCTTTCTCGCGTCGTCCCTGGAGTCGACCGCCTCGCGCGCGGCGGCCCTGAAGGCGTCGACGTCGCACCCGATGACGCTCGTGTCCACCATGATCTCGCCGCTCGTCCGGCCCGCCATGAGCAGGCTCAGGTTCGGGTCGATCTCGGCGACCTCTCTGCGCAGCACGCTCGTGGCCTGATAGGCGCGATTGAATCCCGAGTCGTAGTCGCTGTCGGGCCAGACCTGGTCGACGAGCTGAAAGCGCTTGGCGCCTCCGCCGTGAAGCACCAGGTACTCGAGCATCGCCTTTGCGTTCCGCCGCTCCAGCTTCCAGTCCGCGATGAGGACCCCTCGGACGCGTAGCTCGAATCCCCCGAGAAGCCTCAGGTCGACGGGCTTCCTGGTCTTGCCGGGGCCTCCCTGGGACGCGGGGACCTTGGGAGCGGCCGCATGCGGGCGCAGCGGACCGTTTGCCGAAGCCGCCCTCCTCCATGCGGTCGGCATCCCCTCGATAAGCCCCAACGAGAACTTGCCGAGCCCCGTTCCGAGCACCCTGATCAGCCAGACGGCGTCCCAGGGAATCCCCTCGGGCAACGAGGGGATCGCGGAGCCATCGTCGGAGAGCAGGACACCCCGCACGAGGGCGCACACGGACCCAAGGTCATCGGACTGCCCCTCCGTCGTCGCCGGACCGAGGCCCTCTCCCAGTCGGACGGCGGCGATCTCCGCGACGCAGCGCGAGGCCCTCTCCAGATACTCAACCCCCGCACCGTGCGCCAGCGTCCCCGCAAGCGAGGCTCTGATCTTCGCCCGGGCGGCGGAGCCTCCTCTCAGGTCCGCAACCGCTCCGCAGGCCAGGGCGACGATCTGAACCAAGGTGTCCTCCGAGCGCTCGTAGCGCGACGAGAGCGCCTCCAGCTCCGCCACGGACCCGTCGTCATCCGACATCAGCGCGCGCACGAGGTCGAGCACCGCCACATACCCCATGAGGCCTTTGAGCGGGCGCCTGCGCATGAAGCCCTCGGCCTGCTCCGCCGCAGGGGAGGACTCCCTTGGGCTTCCCCCCGTCATCAGGCGCGCCAGCTCGCGGTCGATGGCGAGAAGACCGCCCGAGACGCTCTCCCGCTCCCCCTCCTCTGGGCCACAGACGAGCATGGCCAGGGCAGCGGAGAACGCGCCACGCCGCATGAGGACACAAGCTCGCACATGGGCCATCAGCCTGTTCCGGAGTCGTCCCCGCACCGGCGTGTCGGGGCGGGCGATCGGAAGCTCTCCGCGCAGAACCCTCCGAGCGTCCACGAACAGGCTCTCCGCCTCACCCGCGACGCGGGCCGAGCCCCTGGCGTCGAGGGCGAGCGGAGAGTGAGAGGAGGTGAGCGCACGCGCCGCGGATTCCAACCGGCCCGCCGCATCGGGACGTTCGTCCCCCGCCAGCTTCAGCGAGTGGAGCACGAGCGCGACCTCCCCCAGGTCGAGAAACTCGGCGCCGCGGCTCACGACCTTGGAAAGGGCCGGCGCACACTCTGGGAGCGTCGCCAGCGCCGCCGCTCGCCTCAGGTCGCCATGGTCGACGAGAAGTCCCAGGCAGGCCGCCGGCACGTCGGGGAAGAGCGCGCACGCCGAGGACGCATGCCGCAGGCACGTCAGGAGGGACCCCCTTGACAACGAGCTGAGGGCGCAGAACCGTCTCAGGCCGCCCGAGACCCCAAAGAGCGGCGCGTCGGCCCTGAGCCCCTCGAGAAGGTCGGAGGGAGCCTCGCCGAGGACGAGCCGCAGGTCTCCCCTAGTGCCCCTGCCCAGGAGGAGCATGGCAAGCCGGAGGCGCCGTTCCTCGTCGGAGAGCGTCGGCCTCAGCGAGAGCTCGACGACCTCACCAAGCGCGTCGAGGTACGCCGGGGAGGGCGAATCGACGGGCCGCTCCTTGCCGCGAGCGCCCAGCGCTCGCGCGAGTCGCGGTATTCCTCGCGTGAGGCGCGCGCGATCGTGCGCGCACCGATCCGTCTCCGGGGCGCTCACGCACTGATCGAGGAGCAGTGCGGCGGAAACCTTCGTGCACTCCGGGAGCCGCTCCACGAGCTGACGGGCCTCGGGATAGACGGAGAACAGGACCAGCGCGCCGGCGGACCACAGTTTTCTGAGCGCCCGAGCCTGCCTGAGTGTGCAGGACTCGTCGGAGGGCGGCAGGTCGTCAAGGCCGATTGCGATCAGTCGAGAGTCGGCGTCGAGCTCACGCGCAAGACGAGTAAGCGAACGGGTTGCTGATTCCGGAGACGCGCCCGAGAAGCCACGGCGAACGACGCGCGCCCCCGAACGCGCGGCCTCGGCAAGGACACGGGTGATGACTGTCCCGCACTCCATGCCAGGCTCAGCACAGAACGCGACGATCCGCGGGCAGAGAGGCCCCTCCTCGGCAGGCGAAGGCCCCAGGCCGAGCCGGCCGAGGAGGTCGGAGATCGCCTCCCCGCCATCGGCGGTGACAGCTTTCACCTGCGAAGACAGGGCAACCGACTGCCCTTTGGTTGTATGTGAGCCCATAGTTGCATCCCCATTCTCGGAGAAACGGACAGACTTGGGCTCGAGCCAACAAAAACGGTATCAGTTGTGAAGCTGAAACTTTCGACTTTTCGGCACAAATCCGGACGAGTGATGGGAGATAGCGGAAAGTCAGATGAAAACAGGGATATCGTTTGTCGTGTTAGGACAAACATTGACAAACATCGTGTTGATAAACATAGGAATTGAGAGGACGCCCGACGACAACGTGCGGTTGACACACCAGATGCAGGCGGCCAGGGCACCATGAGCGCGAGATAAGAACAGTCCTATACAGAAGAGGGGCCCTCGCGGGCCCTCGGTCGAGACGCGAAAATGCCCCTTGTTGGTCAGCGACGTCCTGCTCTCCCACGGACTACTCCGCAGTACCATCGGCGCTCGGGGGCTTAACTTCCGGGTTCGGAATGGGACCGGGTGTGCCTCCCCTGCCATGGTCGCTGACCAACAAGGGGCATTCTGCTGTCAGGGGCGGCCGGAGCCGTGCCCTGGGGGCCGCACAGCGTGACGTCGATCGTCTCGAGGATCGCGTTCGAGCGAGTGTGTGAAGAGAAGAGCTCGGCCGATTAGTACCGCTCGACTCAACCCCTCGCAGGGCTTACATCTGCGGCCTATCGAACTCGTAGTCTACGAGTGGCCTTACCGAAAGGAGAACTCATCTCGGGACTGGCTTCCCGCTTAGATGCTTTCAGCGGTTATCCGAACCGGACTCAGCTACCGGGCAGTGCCGTTGGTCGACAACCCGTACACCGGAGGTCCGTCCACCCCGGTCCTCTCGTACTAGGGGCAGCCTCCCTCAATTCTCCTGCGCCCACGGAGGATAGGGACCGAACTGTCTCACGACGTTCTGAACCCAGCTCGCGTACCGCTTTAAATGGCGAACAGCCATACCCTTGGGACCTGCTCCAGCCCCAGGATGCGATGAGCCGACATCGAGGTGCCAAACCTTCCCGTCGATGTGGACTCTTGGGGAAGATCAGCCTGGTATCCCCGGAGTACCTTTTATCCGTTGAGCGACGGCCATACCACACTGAGCCGCCGGATCACTAGAACCTGGTTTCCCATCTGCTCGACCTGTCCGTCTCGCAGTCAAGCCTGCTTATGCTCTTGCACTCAAAGGGACGGTTGCCGACCGTCCTGAGCAGACCTTACGTGCGCCTCCGTTACTCTTTAGGAGGCGACCGCCCCAGTCAAACTACCCACCTGACACGGTCCCCACGCCGGATAACGGTCGCGGGTTAGGATGCCAGAACGTCGAGGGTGGTATTCCAAGGGCGACTCCCCAGAGACTGGCGTCCCTGGTTCAGCGTCTCCCACCTATCCTCTACACGACGAACCGGCAGCCAATGTCAAGCTGCAGTAAAGGTTCACGGGGTCTTTCCGTCCTTCCGCGGGTAAGTCGCATCTTCACGACTAGTGCAATTTCACCGGGTCCATGGTTGAGACAGCGCCCAAATCGTTACGCCTTTCGTGCAGGTCGGAACTTACCCGACAAGGAATTTCGCTACCTTAGGACCGTTATAGTTACGGCCGCCGTTTACCGGGGCTTGGATTCGCCGCTTCGCTCGCGCTGACGGCTCCTCGTGACCTTCCGGCACCGGGCAGGCGTCAGACCCTATACGTCGTCTTACGACTTCAGCAGAGTCCTGTGTTTTTGATAAACAGTCGCTTGGGCCTATTTACTGTGACCGCCCTGGGCTCGGGGAGCAAGTCCCTCCACCCGAGGCGGCACCCCTTCTCCCGAAGTTACGGGGCAATTTTGCCGAGTTCCTTAACCATGGTTCTCCCGATCGCCTTGGTATGCTCTACCCACCCACCTGTGTCGGTTTGCGGTACGGGCTCCTGCGGGCTCCCTAGAGGGTTTTCTTGGAAGCATGGGCTCACCGACTTCGCTCATTCGCTTCGTCCGGCACCTCAGCCTCGACGCAGGGCGCGTTTCACTACCCTGCGGCCTACGTGCCATCGCGGGGACGTCCAGAACCCCGTTCGGCTACCCTTCTCCGTCGCCCCATCGGTAATAGCGTCCGTTCGGAGGTGCAGGAATGTCAACCTGCTGTGCATCGGCTACGCCTTCCGGCCTCGCCTTAGCTCCCGACTGACCCTGGGAGGATTAGCCTTGCCCAGGAAACCTTGGGTTTACGGCGGCGGCGTTTTTCACGCCGCTCTCGTTACTCATGCCAGCATTCTCACTTCCGGCCGCTCCACGTCGGGTCACCCCGGCGCTTCGCCGCGGACGGAAAGCTCCCCTACCACCAGTCAAAGACTGGTCCGCCGCTTCGGTGCCATGCTTAGCCCCGTATATTGTCGGCGCATGTCCACTCGACCAGTGAGCTATTACGCACTCTTTAAATGAATGGCTGCTTCTAAGCCAACATCCTGGTTGTCTGAGCAAACGCACATCCTTTGCCACTTAGCATGGACTTCGGGACCTTAGCGGGCGGTCTGGGCTGTTTCCCTTTCGAACACACAGCTTAGCCCACATGTTCTGACTCCCGGACTCTGGACCGGCGGTATTCGGAGTTTGATTGGAGTTGGTAGGCGGTGAGGCCCCCGCGTCCATTCAGTGCTCTACCCCCGCAGGTAAACGTCCGAGGCTAGCCCTAAAGCTATTTCGGGGAGAACGAGATATCTCCGGGTTTGATAGGCCTTTCACTCCTATCCACAGGTCATCCCCCCAGTTTTCAACCTAGGTGGGTTCGGCCCTCCACGGGGTCTTACCCCCGCTTCAGCCTGCCCATGGATAGCTCACCCGGCTTCGCGTCTACGGCGCGCGACTGCTCGCCCCATTCGGACTCGCTTTCGCTGCGGCTCGCTTGCTGGCTTAACCTCGCCACGCACCGTAACTCGCTGGCTCATTCTACAAAAGGCACGCCGTCACACCCCGAAGGGTGCTCCGACTGCTTGTAGGCAAACGGTTTCAGGTACTATTTCACTCCCCTCCCGGGGTGCTTTTCACCTTTCCCTCACGGTACTGGTCCACTATCGGTCACAGGAGAGTATTTAGGATTGGAGGGTGGACCCCCCAGCTTCCCACCGGGTTTCACGTGTCCGGCGGTACTCAGGTACCGCACGGCAGTCCTCGCGGATTCGCGTACGGGGCTCTAACCCTGTCCCGCTGGCCTTCCCATGCCATTCCGCTTCCACGAGGTTTTGTAACTGCACGATGTGCGGCCCTACAACCCCGGCGGCGCTTGCGCGGCCGCCGGTTTGTCCTAGGTCCCCGTTCGCTCGCCACTACTAGGGGAATCTCGTTTGATTTCTCTTCCTCGGGGTACTTAGATGTTTCAGTTCCCCCGGTTGCCTCGGCCCGGCCTATGTGTTCAGCCGGGCGTGACGGGAAATGACTCCCGCCGGGTTTTCCCATTCGGAGATCCACGGGTCGAGCGGGCAAGTGCCCCTAACCGTGGCTTATCGCAGCTTGTCGCGTCCTTCGTCGGCTTCCTGTGCCAAGGCATCCACCGTTTGCCCTTACCATCTTCTCTTCGATGGCTCGAACATACTTAATCGTATAGATGCGATCTTTGAAGAAGAATCTTCGTCACGCTATGCAGCTCTCAAGGTACGGCGGGGGCGTGCCCCGGGGACCGGACACTGCGCGCTCTCGCGCGACGCGACTGACTCTCAGCTGGGATGGACGGGGCGTCCGTCTGATGTCTTCTCTAGAAGAGGTGATTCTCCCTAGAAAGGAGGTGATCCAGCCGCACCTTCCGGTACGGCTACCTTGTTACGACTTCACCCCCCTTACCAACCACACCTTCGGCGCCTCCCTCCCTTGCGGGTTGGGCCGACGACTTCGGGTGCAATCGACTCGGGTGGTGTGACGGGCGGTGTGTACAAGGCCCGGGAACTTATTCACCGCGGCGTGCTGATCCGCGATTACTAGCAACTCCGACTTCATGGAGGCGGGTTGCAGCCTCCAATCCGAACTGGGACCGGCTTTGGGGATTCGCTCCTGCTCGCGCAGTGGCAGCCCATTGTGCCGGCCATTGTAGCACGTGTGCAGCCCAGGACATAAGGGGCATGATGACTTGACGTCATCCCCACCTTCCTCCGGCTTGACGCCGGCGGTCTCGCATGGGTGCCCGGCCGAACCGCTGGCAACATGCGACGAGGGTTGCGCTCGTTGCGGGACTTAACCCAACATCTCACGACACGAGCTGACGACAGCCATGCACCACCTGTCTAGGCTCCTCTCGGCCACGGCGTTTCCGCCGCTTCACCTAGATGTCAAGCCCTGGTAAGGTTCTTCGCGTTGCTTCGAATTAAGCCACATGCTCCGCTGCTTGTGCGGGCCCCCGTCAATTCCTTTGAGTTTTAGCCTTGCGGCCGTACTCCCCAGGCGGGACACTTAATGCGTTAGCTGCGGCACGGAGGGACGTTCCCCCCACACCTAGTGTCCATCGTTTACGGCTAGGACTACCAGGGTATCTAATCCTGTTCGCTCCCCTAGCTTTCGCTCCTCAGCGTCAGTTGTGGCCCAGAAGGCCGCCTTCGCCACCGGTGTTCTTCCAAATATCTGCGCATTCCACCGCTACACTTGGAATTCCGCCTTCCCCTACCAAACTCAAGTCCGCCGGTATCGGGAGCGTGCGGGGGTTGAGCCCCCGGATTTGACTCCCGACCTAACGGACCGCCTACGAGCGCTTTACGCCCAATGAATCCGGATAACGCTCGCCCCCTACGTATTACCGCGGCTGCTGGCACGTAGTTAGCCGGGGCTTCTTCTGCAGGTACCGTCACCTTGCGGCCTCGTCCCTGCTGAAAGCGGTTTACGACCCGAAGGCCTTCATCCCGCACGCGGCGTCGCTGCGTCAGGCTTTCGCCCATTGCGCAAGATTCCCCACTGCTGCCTCCCGTAGGAGTCTGGGCCGTGTCTCAGTCCCAATCTGGCTGGTCGGTCTCTCAACCCAGCTACCCATAATCGCCTTGGTGGGCCGTTGCCCCACCAACTAGCTAACAGGCCGCGGGCCCATCCCTCGCCGTCTGGGCTTTCCCGGACCCGCCATGCGGAGGGTCCGGAGTATCCGGTATTATCCACGGTTTCCCGAGGCTGTCCCGGTGCGAGGGGCAGGTTGCCCACGTGTTACTCAGCCGTTCGCCACTTTATACACACCCGAAGGTGCTTTAACCGTTCGACTTGCATGTGTTAGGCGCGCCGCCAGCGTTCATCCTGAGCCAGGATCGAACTCTCCGTTCAAATGCCAGGCGGCGTAGAGCCGCCTTACAGTGTGAGTGGTCGGTCCGTCCCGTCCATAGATCCCGCTGATCTCGGATTCGCTGAAATTGACGTCTCTGACTCAGATGTCAGAATTCGAATTTCGCTTGTCTGTCACGTCGATCTTTCGATCGCAGTATCCGGTTCTCAAGGTACGCCGCGCAGGTCGTGGGCCGTGGGCCCGTCGCCGCGCGGGGAATAACTATACGCGCCCGGACGCCCCGCGCCGGCGACAATCCGCGCCTCCACGGTTTCTGCACAATTCTTCTTTTCTGTAAGGGATGGCCCTCCTTTCTCACACGCGGAGATGCGCTTTGCGGAATCTCCGCTTAGTGAGAAAGGAGGGCCGTCGTTGCAGAAAAGGAAGGCTTACGGACGCCAAGAGGCGTGGATTGTTGTCGGCGCGGGGAGGAACGGGATCGGTAGTTGTCGACAGAAGAGGGGCCCTCGCGGGCCCTCGGTCGAGACGCGAAAATGCCCCTTGTTGGTCAGCGACGTCCTGCTCTCCCACGGACTACTCCGCAGTACCATCGGCGCTCGGGGGCTTAACTTCCGGGTTCGGAATGGGACCGGGTGTGCCTCCCCTGCCATGGTCGCTGACCAACAAGGGGCATTCTGCTGTCAGGGGCGGCCGGAGCCGTGCCCTGGGGGCCGCACAGCGTGACGTCGATCGTCTCGAGGATCGCGTTCGAGCGAGTGTGTGAAGAGAAGAGCTCGGCCGATTAGTACCGCTCGACTCAACCCCTCGCAGGGCTTACATCTGCGGCCTATCGAACTCGTAGTCTACGAGTGGCCTTACCGAAAGGAGAACTCATCTCGGGACTGGCTTCCCGCTTAGATGCTTTCAGCGGTTATCCGAACCGGACTCAGCTACCGGGCAGTGCCGTTGGTCGACAACCCGTACACCGGAGGTCCGTCCACCCCGGTCCTCTCGTACTAGGGGCAGCCTCCCTCAATTCTCCTGCGCCCACGGAGGATAGGGACCGAACTGTCTCACGACGTTCTGAACCCAGCTCGCGTACCGCTTTAAATGGCGAACAGCCATACCCTTGGGACCTGCTCCAGCCCCAGGATGCGATGAGCCGACATCGAGGTGCCAAACCTTCCCGCCGATGGGGACTCTTGGGGAAGATCAGCCTGTTATCCCCGGAGTACCTTTTATCCGTTGAGCGACGGCCATACCACACTGAGCCGCCGGATCACTAGAACCTGGTTTCCCATCTGCTCGACCTGTCCGTCTCGCAGTCAAGCCTGCTTATGCTCTTGCACTCAAAGGGACGGTTGCCGACCGTCCTGAGCAGACCTTACGTGCGCCTCCGTTACTCTTTAGGAGGCGACCGCCCCAGTCAAACTACCCACCTGACACGGTCCCCACGCCGGATAACGGTCGCGGGTTAGGATGCCAGAACGTCGAGGGTGGTATTCCAAGGGCGACTCCCCAGAGACTGGCGTCCCTGGTTCAGCGTCTCCCACCTATCCTCTACACGACGAACCGGCAGCCAATGTCAAGCTGCAGTAAAGGTTCACGGGGTCTTTCCGTCCTTCCGCGGGTAAGTCGCATCTTCACGACTAGTGCAATTTCACCGGGTCCATGGTTGAGACAGCGCCCAAATCGTTACGCCTTTCGTGCAGGTCGGAACTTACCCGACAAGGAATTTCGCTACCTTAGGACCGTTATAGTTACGGCCGCCGTTTACCGGGGCTTGGATTCGCCGCTTCGCTCGCGCTGACGGCTCCTCGTGACCTTCCGGCACCGGGCAGGCGTCAGACCCTATACGTCGTCTTACGACTTCAGCAGAGTCCTGTGTTTTTGATAAACAGTCGCTTGGGCCTATTTACTGTGACCGCCCTGGGCTCGGGGAGCAAGTCCCTCCACCCGAGGCGGCACCCCTTCTCCCGAAGTTACGGGGCAATTTTGCCGAGTTCCTTAACCATGGTTCTCCCGATCGCCTTGGTATGCTCTACCCACCCACCTGTGTCGGTTTGCGGTACGGGCTCCTGCGGGCTCCCTAGAGGGTTTTCTTGGAAGCATGGGCTCACCGACTTCGCTCATTCGCTTCGTCCGGCACCTCAGCCTCGACGCAGGGCGCGTTTCACTACCCTGCGGCCTACGTGCCATCGCGGGGACGTCCAGAACCCCGTTCGGCTACCCTTCTCCGTCGCCCCATCGGTAATAGCGTCCGTTCGGAGGTGCAGGAATGTCAACCTGCTGTGCATCGGCTACGCCTTCCGGCCTCGCCTTAGCTCCCGACTGACCCTGGGAGGATTAGCCTTGCCCAGGAAACCTTGGGTTTACGGCGGCGGCGTTTTTCACGCCGCTCTCGTTACTCATGCCAGCATTCTCACTTCCGGCCGCTCCACGTCGGGTCACCCCGGCGCTTCGCCGCGGACGGAAAGCTCCCCTACCACCAGTCAAAGACTGGTCCGCCGCTTCGGTGCCATGCTTAGCCCCGTATATTGTCGGCGCATGTCCACTCGACCAGTGAGCTATTACGCACTCTTTAAATGAATGGCTGCTTCTAAGCCAACATCCTGGTTGTCTGAGCAAACGCACATCCTTTGCCACTTAGCATGGACTTCGGGACCTTAGCGGGCGGTCTGGGCTGTTTCCCTTTCGAACACACAGCTTAGCCCACATGTTCTGACTCCCGGACTCTGGACCGGCGGTATTCGGAGTTTGATTGGAGTTGGTAGGCGGTGAGGCCCCCGCGTCCATTCAGTGCTCTACCCCCGCAGGTAAACGTCCGAGGCTAGCCCTAAAGCTATTTCGGGGAGAACGAGATATCTCCGGGTTTGATAGGCCTTTCACTCCTATCCACAGGTCATCCCCCCAGTTTTCAACCTAGGTGGGTTCGGCCCTCCACGGGGTCTTACCCCCGCTTCAGCCTGCCCATGGATAGCTCACCCGGCTTCGCGTCTACGGCGCGCGACTGCTCGCCCCATTCGGACTCGCTTTCGCTGCGGCTCGCTTGCTGGCTTAACCTCGCCACGCACCGTAACTCGCTGGCTCATTCTACAAAAGGCACGCCGTCACACCCCGAAGGGTGCTCCGACTGCTTGTAGGCAAACGGTTTCAGGTACTATTTCACTCCCCTCCCGGGGTGCTTTTCACCTTTCCCTCACGGTACTGGTCCACTATCGGTCACAGGAGAGTATTTAGGATTGGAGGGTGGACCCCCCAGCTTCCCACCGGGTTTCACGTGTCCGGCGGTACTCAGGTACCGCACGGCAGTCCTCGCGGATTCGCGTACGGGGCTCTAACCCTGTCCCGCTGGCCTTCCCATGCCATTCCGCTTCCACGAGGTTTTGTAACTGCACGATGTGCGGCCCTACAACCCCGGCGGCGCTTGCGCGGCCGCCGGTTTGTCCTAGGTCCCCGTTCGCTCGCCACTACTAGGGGAATCTCGTTTGATTTCTCTTCCTCGGGGTACTTAGATGTTTCAGTTCCCCCGGTTGCCTCGGCCCGGCCTATGTGTTCAGCCGGGCGTGACGGGAAATGACTCCCGCCGGGTTTTCCCATTCGGAGATCCACGGGTCGAGCGGGCAAGTGCCCCTAACCGTGGCTTATCGCAGCTTGTCGCGTCCTTCGTCGGCTTCCTGTGCCAAGGCATCCACCGTTTGCCCTTACCATCTTCTCTTCGATGGCTCGAACATACTTAATCGTATAGATGCGATCTTTGAAGAAGAATCTTCGTCACGCTATGCAGCTCTCAAGGTACGGCGGGGGCGTGCCCCGGGGACCGGACACTGCGCGCTCTCGCGCGACGCGACTGACTCTCAGCTGGGATGGACGGGGCGTCCGTCTGATGTCTTCTCTAGAAGAGGTGATTCTCCCTAGAAAGGAGGTGATCCAGCCGCACCTTCCGGTACGGCTACCTTGTTACGACTTCACCCCCCTTACCAACCACACCTTCGGCGCCTCCCTCCCTTGCGGGTTGGGCCGACGACTTCGGGTGCAATCGACTCGGGTGGTGTGACGGGCGGTGTGTACAAGGCCCGGGAACTTATTCACCGCGGCGTGCTGATCCGCGATTACTAGCAACTCCGACTTCATGGAGGCGGGTTGCAGCCTCCAATCCGAACTGGGACCGGCTTTGGGGATTCGCTCCTGCTCGCGCAGTGGCAGCCCATTGTGCCGGCCATTGTAGCACGTGTGCAGCCCAGGACATAAGGGGCATGATGACTTGACGTCATCCCCACCTTCCTCCGGCTTGACGCCGGCGGTCTCGCATGGGTGCCCGGCCGAACCGCTGGCAACATGCGACGAGGGTTGCGCTCGTTGCGGGACTTAACCCAACATCTCACGACACGAGCTGACGACAGCCATGCACCACCTGTCTAGGCTCCTCTCGGCCACGGCGTTTCCGCCGCTTCACCTAGATGTCAAGCCCTGGTAAGGTTCTTCGCGTTGCTTCGAATTAAGCCACATGCTCCGCTGCTTGTGCGGGCCCCCGTCAATTCCTTTGAGTTTTAGCCTTGCGGCCGTACTCCCCAGGCGGGACACTTAATGCGTTAGCTGCGGCACGGAGGGACGTTCCCCCCACACCTAGTGTCCATCGTTTACGGCTAGGACTACCAGGGTATCTAATCCTGTTCGCTCCCCTAGCTTTCGCTCCTCAGCGTCAGTTGTGGCCCAGAAGGCCGCCTTCGCCACCGGTGTTCTTCCAAATATCTGCGCATTCCACCGCTACACTTGGAATTCCGCCTTCCCCTACCAAACTCAAGTCCGCCGGTATCGGGAGCGTGCGGGGGTTGAGCCCCCGGATTTGACTCCCGACCTAACGGACCGCCTACGAGCGCTTTACGCCCAATGAATCCGGATAACGCTCGCCCCCTACGTATTACCGCGGCTGCTGGCACGTAGTTAGCCGGGGCTTCTTCTGCAGGTACCGTCACCTTGCGGCCTCGTCCCTGCTGAAAGCGGTTTACGACCCGAAGGCCTTCATCCCGCACGCGGCGTCGCTGCGTCAGGCTTTCGCCCATTGCGCAAGATTCCCCACTGCTGCCTCCCGTAGGAGTCTGGGCCGTGTCTCAGTCCCAATCTGGCTGGTCGGTCTCTCAACCCAGCTACCCATAATCGCCTTGGTGGGCCGTTGCCCCACCAACTAGCTAACAGGCCGCGGGCCCATCCCTCGCCGTCTGGGCTTTCCCGGACCCGCCATGCGGAGGGTCCGGAGTATCCGGTATTATCCACGGTTTCCCGAGGCTGTCCCGGTGCGAGGGGCAGGTTGCCCACGTGTTACTCAGCCGTTCGCCACTTTATACACACCCGAAGGTGCTTTAACCGTTCGACTTGCATGTGTTAGGCGCGCCGCCAGCGTTCATCCTGAGCCAGGATCGAACTCTCCGTTCAAATGCCAGGCGGCGTAGAGCCGCCTTACAGTGTGAGTGGTCGGTCCGTCCCGTCCATAGATCCCGCTGATCTCGGATTCGCTGAAATTGACGTCTCTGACTCAGATGTCAGAATTCGAATTTCGCTTGTCTGTCACGTCGATCTTTCGATCGCAGTATCCGGTTCTCAAGGTACGCCGCGCAGGTCGTGGGCCGTGGGCCCGTCGCCGCGCGGGGAATAACTATACGCGCCCGGACGCCCCGCGCCGGCGACAATCCGCGCCTCCACGGTTTCTGCACAAGTGGGAAAAGGAGGGGGGCTACAGGCCCCTCCTGACGAGCTCGCAGGCCTCGCCGAGCAGCGCGTCGCGCAGGGCGGCCGTGGGGGCCTCCGCATAGACCCTCACCACGGAGCTGGTTCTCGACGGGCGCACCAGGACCCACGAGTCGTCCTCGAACTGCAGGCGCAGGCCGTCCGCATGGGAGACCTCGACTGGGGCCCGACCGGCCAGCTCACCCGGGTTGAGCCCGGGCAGCACGTTGCGGAACGCCTGGCTCGCGGCTGGGTCCAGGCGCACGTCCCTTCTCGCGTAGCACATCGTCCCGACGATCGCCTCGAGCTCGGAGGCCATGACGGACACGCTCTTGCCCGAGCGCGCGAGCATCTCCACGGCGAGCAGGCACACGAGCAGGCCGTCGCGCTCGCGCAGGTGCGAGGGGACGCACACGCCGCCGTACTCCTCGACGCCCATGACCACGTCCGACTCGAGCGTCTCTCTATATATCCTTGCGAAGCCGACCGACACGGGCGTGGTGACGCAGCCGAGGCGCTCCGCCTCGCGGGCGATGCACGCCGAGCAGGTGAGCGTCGTGACGACGCGGCCGTGTGCCCCGTGGCTCATCACGAGGTTCCCGAGCAGCATCGGCACGAGCACGCGCGCCGGCAGCAGCTCGCCGCGCTCGTCCACCACCGAGGCCCGGTCCGCGTCCCCGTCGAGGAGCAAGCCCATGTCCGCCCCGTGGGCGACGACGGCCTGCTCGCACGAGTCGGCCCAGGGGTCGCGCGGGTCGGGGTGGATCCCGCCGAAGTCGTCCCGGGGCTCGACGTGGATCTCCACCACCTCGCACCCCAGTTCGGAGAGCAGGCGCGCGAGGTGACCGGTCCCCGACCCGTACATAGCGTCCACGACGATCTTGGGGCGTCGCGCCTCGATGGCGCCTCGGTCGACCCAGGAGCCGAGGTCGTCGAGATAGGCCCCCATCAGGTCGACCTCCTCGAAGGCGCCGCGCTCCGACGTGGGGGAAAGCGAGATGGCCTGCTCGACGCGGTCGAGGAACTCCCTGGAGACGGGGCCGCCGTCGGCGCCCCGGACGATGACGCCGCCGTATTCGCACGAGAGCTCGCTCGCCGTCAGGACGACGGCGCCGACGGCGCGCTCGTCACGTGCGCACGTCCAGGAGACCGCCGGCGTGGGGCAGGCGCAGTCGGACACCCGGGCGTCGAGGCCGAACGAGGAGAGCACGCCCGCGACGAGGCGCGCGTGGTCCCCCGCCCCGTGCCGGGTGTCGTATCCGACGTAGACGGTCGCGGCGGGGTGCTCGTCGGCCCAGACCAGGCCGAGGGCGTCCGCGATGCGCGCGACGTTCTCGTCGGTGAAGGCGTCCTCGAAGCGGGCGTGCCACCCGTCGACGCCGAATCTGAGTATGTCCGCCCTCTTATCCAAGACGGGCGACGCCCTCCTCGCCAAAGGCCTCGAGGAAGGCCTCCCTCTGGCCGGGGTCCTCGAGCACCATGCGCGCGTTGGTGGCTGCCCAGGCGGCGGGCGTGCCGGTGTCGCAGCCCTCCGCGGGGTCGACGACCAGCGCGTACATCTCCTCCTCGGCGAGCAGGCGCTCCATGGCGTCCGTCAGCTGGATCTCGCCGCCCGCGCCCGGGCCCTGCGTGGCGAGGAGCTCCATGATCCGGGGCGAGAGCAGGTAGCGCCCGACGATGAACAGGTGAGAGGGGGCGTCCTCCGGCCTGGGCTTCTCGACCAGGCCCGTGACCTTCCAGACCGCGCCCTCCTGCTCGCCCGTGGCGTCCGTGCCCGGCAGGCATCCCACGCATTCGCCGGCAATGATGCCGTAGCGGCTCACCTGGTCGGCGGGGACGGGGGCCACCGCGATGACGGAGGCACCGCCGTGCTCGCGCGAGACCTCGGCCATGCGGACGCACATCTGGCGACCCGGCACGAAGTAGTCGCCGAGAAGGACGAAGAAGGGCTCGCCGTCGATCTTCTCGGCGGCCTGCAGGACGGCGTGGCCGAGGCCGCGGGCGACGTCCTGGTAGACGAAGGAGACGGGAAGCGCGGAGGCGGCGTGGACGCGGTCGGCCTCGGCGGACTTGCCGCGCTCGCGCAGCATGGACTCGAAGTCCTCGTCCACGGAGAAGTACTGCTCGATCTGGGGCTTCTCGTGGGAGTTGACGATGACGACGCCGTCGACGCCGTCGGGCTCGAGGGCCTCCTCGACCACGTACTGGATGACGGGCTTGTCTATGACGGGGAGCAGCTCCTTGGGGGAGCACTTGGTTGCGGGGAGAAAGCGCGTTCCGAGGCCGGCGGCAGGAATGATTGCCTTCATGTTCTTCCCTTCGGGTCGTGAGCAAGGGCCCGCCGTGCGCATGCCCGGCGGCACTCAAAACATACCCCAGAGAGGACGCTTCATACAGAGCCGGTCCGCCAGCGGCGCCGCGCGGGGGCGCGGGCGAGAGGGGCGCGGCCCTACTCGGGGACGACGATCCCCTGGCCCTCGAGATAGCCGATCAGCCGCTCCATCGTGTCCTCCGAGAGGACGTGCTCCATGAGGCAGGCCTCGGAGTCGGCCGTCTCCGGGGCGACGCCGAGGTCGGACTCGAGGAAGATGCGCAGGGCGCGGTGTGCGCGCCACACGAGGGAGGCGTACCTCCTCCCCTCCGGGGTGAGGGTCACGCGGCCGTAACGGCTCTGCTCCACCATGCCCGCCTCCTTGAGCGTGGAGAGCGCCTTGTTGACGCTCGCCTTGGAGACGCCCAGCTGGTCGGCGACGTCGACCGAGCGCACGGAGCGCTCCGTCTCGGACGACCCGGCGCAGGCGAGTCGGTAGATGGCCTCGAGGTAGTCCTCGCCGGCACGGCTGAGGGCGTGGTCGTCCCGATGCTCCGAGCTGCTCACGGCCCCTCCTAGTCCGTCTCGTCGGGCAGCTCGACGCGTCGAATGCGCGCGCCCAGCGACGCGAGCTTCTCGACGAAGCCCTCGTACCCGCGGTCGATGTGGTAGATGTCGGAGACGGTGGTGACCCCGTCGGCGATGAGGCCGGCCATGACCAGGGCCGCGCCGCCGCGCAGGTCGGGGGACCTGACCTGCGTCCCCGAGAAGCCGTCGACGCCGTGGACGATGGCGTGGTGCCCCTCGATCACGATGTCGGCGCCCATGCGCTGGAGCTCGCTCGCGAGCATGAAGCGGTTCTCGAAGACGTTCTCGGTGATGACGCAGCTGCCCTTGGCGAGGGCCAGCAGGCACATGGTCTGCGCCTGCATGTCCGTGGGGAAGCCGGGGAACGGCAGCGTCTGGATGTCGGTGGGGACGAGCGGGCGGTCGCGCCAGACGGTGCAGGAGTCCGACCCGCGCTCGAGGGAGATGCCCATCTGCTCGAACTTCTTGAGCACGAGGCCGAGGTGCAGCGGGGCGAACCCGCGCACCGTGACGGGCTCGCCCATGAGCGCGCCCATCGCGAGGAACGTGCCCGCCTCGATGCGGTCTCCCACGACCCTGTGGGTGACGGGGTGGAGCTCGGAGACACCCTCGATCTCGATCACGGGAGAGCCCGCGCCGGAGATCTTGGCGCCCATCTCGTTGAGGAGGTTCGCGAGGTCCACGATCTCGGGCTCGCGGGCGGCGTTGTCGATCGTGGTGACGCCCTTGGCGAAGACCGAGGCCATCATGAGGTTCTCGGTGGCGCCTACGCTGGCGAAGTTCAGGGTCACGGTGTCGCCCACCAGCCCGTGGGGGGCGCTGGCGTGGATGTTGCCGTGCTTGACCTCGAACTCGACGCCGAGCGCCTCGAGGCCGAGGATGTGCATGTCGATCTTGCGCGCACCGATGTTGCAGCCGCCGGGCATGGCCACGATGGCCTTGCCGAAGCGCGAGAGCAGCGGGCCGAGGACGGCCGTGGAGGCGCGCATCTGGGCGACGAGGTGGTAGGGGGTCTCCCAGGACGTCACACCGGAGGTGTCGATCCTGAGCTCGTGCTCGTTGACGACCTCGATCTCGGCGCCGATGTTCTTGAGGACCTTGCCCATGACGTGGACGTCCGCGATGTTGGGGACGTTCGTGAGCGTGGTGACGCCCGGCGCCATGATGGTGGCCGCCATGAGCTTGAGCGCCGAGTTCTTGGCGCCCTCGACGCGGACCTCGCCCGTGAAGCGGTGGCCGCCCTCTACCTGAATGACTTCCATGCTGCCTCCGTGCCTGGGGGCCTACGCGGTGCCGGCCGCCGCCGCATGCTTCAGCAGCAGGTTGCACCACCTGATCTTCTTCTCATAGTATGCCGCACGGTGGTTGCCGGCGCCAATCTCGTCGAGAGCCTCAATCGCCTCGTCACGCGTGCGGCGGACGACCTCGGGATCGATGTCGTCGGTGCGCCGGGCGTGGTCGGCGAGGATGATGACGCCGTCGTGGTCGATCTCGGCATAGCCGCCGGACACCACCACGTCATACTCCTGGCCACCGTCCTCCGGACGGGTGCGCATGCGCACCACGCCGTCGCCGAGCGCCACGATCTCCGGCGCGTGCCCGGGCCAGACGCCCAGCTCGCCCGCGTAGGTCACGAGGACGAGGTTGGCGACCGGACCGTCGAAGAGCAGGCGGTCGGGACGCACGAACTGGCAGTTGAGCTCGGCCATGGGGACCTACGCCTCCGTCTGCTCGTCAGCCGGGGCCTCGCCCTCGTCCTCGGCCTGCTCGGCCTCGGGCTCGGCGGGGGCGCCCGCCATGGCGGCGGCGCGACGACGGACGTCCTCGATCGTGCCCGCGAAGCGGAACGCCTGCTCGGGGAGGTCGTCACACTTGCCGTCGACGATCTCGCCGAAGCTGCGGACCGTGTCCTCGACGGTCACGTAGGTGCCGGGGTTGCCCGTGAACTTCTCGGCGACGTGGAACGACTGCGAGAGGAACTGCTGAATCTTGCGGGCGCGGGCCACGACGTGCTGCTGCTCCTCGGAGAGCTCGTCCATGCCCAGGATGGCGATGATGTCCTGGAGGTCGGTGTACTCCTGGAGCGTCTCCTGGACGGCGATGGCCACGCGGTAGTGCTCATCGCCCACGATGGAGGGATCGAGCGCGGAGCTCGAGCTCGCCAGCGGGTCGACGGCCGGGTAGATGCCCAGGTCCGTGATCGCGCGGGAGAGGACCGTCGTGGCGTCGAGGTGCGTGAACGTGGTCGCCGGGGCCGGGTCGGTGAGGTCGTCCGCAGGGACGTAGACGGCCTGGACCGAGGTGATGGAGCCCTCCTTGGTGGAGGTGATGCGCTCCTGGAGCTCGCCCATCTCGGTGGCCAGCGTGGGCTGGTAGCCGACGGCGGACGGCATGCGGCCGAGAAGGGCCGAGACCTCGGAGCCCGCCTGGGAGAAGCGGAAGATGTTGTCGATGAACAGCAGGACGTCCTGGCCCTGGTCGCGGAAGAACTCGGCGGTGGTGAGGCCGGCGAGCGCGACGCGCATGCGGGCTCCGGGCGGCTCGTTCATCTGGCCGTAGACCAGGCAGGTCTTGTCGATGACGCCGGACTCGCGCATCTCGAGGTAGAGGTCGGTGCCCTCGCGGGTGCGCTCGCCGACGCCGGTGAAGACCGAGGTGCCGCCATGCTGCTGCGCGAGGTTGTTGATCAGCTCCTGGATGAGGACCGTCTTGCCGACGCCGGCGCCACCGAACAGGCCCGTCTTGCCGCCGCGGACGTAGGGCTCGAGAAGGTCGATGGCCTTGATGCCCGTCTCGAAGATCTCCGTGGTGGTGGTGAGCTCGTCGAAGGACGGCGCGGGGTGGTGGATCGGGTAGTAGCGGACGTCCTCGGGGACCTCGCCGCCGTCCACGGGCTTGCCCATGACGTTCCAGACGCGGCCGAGCGTGGAGGGGCCGACCGGCATCATCATGGGGTGGCCGGTGTCGCGCACCTTGAGGCCGCGGGTGAGGCCGTCGGTCGAGGACATGGCCACCGTGCGGACCACGCCGCCGGGCAGCTGGGACTCGACCTCGAGCACCGTGCTCACGTGGCCGACGGGCGTGTCGCCCTCGACCTCGAGCGCGGTGTAGATGCCCGGCACCTGGCCGTCGAACTTGACGTCCACGACCGGTCCGACGATGCGGACGATCGTGCCCACGCCGACGGTGCGGTTGAGCTTGTTGTACGCGGCCTCCTCGAGGGCGGTGCGCGTCTCCTGGTTCTTCTCTGCCATCAGTTGTCCTCCAATGCGGAAGCGCCGCCGATGATCTCGTTGAGCTCGGTGGTGATGGAGCCCTGGCGGACTCGGTTGTACGTGCGCTCGAGCGTGTCCAGCACCTCGCGGGCGTTGTCGGTCGCGGACTGCATGGCGCGGCGGCGCGCCCCGTGCTCCGCGGCCGCCGAGTCGAGCAGCGCGTGGAAGATGACCGTCCTGAAGTAGGCGGGCATGAGCTTGCCCAGGACCTCCTCGGCGGAGGGGTCGAAGGCGAAGTCGGTGTAGGTGTGGCTCTCCACCGTGGTCAGCGCCTCGCGCTCGCGCGGCTTGTTCGGCATCGTGAGCTGCTCCTTGGAGATGGGCAGCAGCTGCTCGACGACCTGGGTCTGCTCGACGCGGTTCTTGGCGTGCCAGTAGTAGATCACGACGCGGTCGATCTCGCCGGTGGCGTAGCCGCGCATGACGTAGGACGCGATGCGGTCGGCCTGGTCCTGGTTGGGCTCCGAGGAGATGCCGACGAACGACATGACCGGCGTCATCTTCCGGTACGTGAAGTACTCGGTGGGCTTGCGGCCGCACGTGATCAGCGAGGAGCGCACGCCACGGGCCTTGAGGCGACGCATCTCGGCCTCGACGGCGCGCTGCTGGACGATGTTGAAGCCGCCCGCGAGGCCCTTGTCGGAGGCCACGAGGATGAAGAGCACGTGCTTCTCCTCCGTGCGCTGCGCGAGCAGCGGCTGGCCGGACGAGAAGCCCGCCTCGGCCACGTTGGCGAGCATGCGCGTGATGGCGTTCTTGTACGGCTCCGCCTCCTCGGCGCGCTGGAGCGCCTTGTGGATGCGGGCCGTGGAGATCATCTCCATCGTGCGCGTGATCTGCATCGTACTCCGGATGGAGCTCATGCGGCGCTGTATCTCACGAAGACTCGCCATGGCCTACTGCCCCTGACCGTCCAGCGGCTCGTGCCCGCCCTCGGGCGGTGCCGACACGGTCTGCTCGGCCGCCTGCTCGACGTCCTCCATGCGCCGGCGGTTGGGGTGCTCGGCGAGGAAGAGCTTCTTGAAGCGGGCGATGCGGGCGCGCAGGCGCGACGCGGTGGCGTCGTCGATCTTGCCGTTCATGACGGAGCTGCGCAGCTTGGGGCTGTGCTCGACCATGTACTTGGCGAGGCCGTCGCGGAACAGCGTCACGTTCTCGAGGTCGATGTCGTCGAGGAAGTCCTCCTTGGCGGCAAAGATCGCGATGACCTGGTCGCGGACGTCGAGCGCCGAGAAGCGCTGCTGCTTGAGCATCTCCATGACGTGGGCGCCGTGGTTGAGCTGGTACTGGGTGGTGGCGTCCAGGTCCGAGCCGAACTGCGAGAAGGCCTGCTTCTCACGGTAGGCGGCGAGGTCCAGGCGCAGCGTGCCCACGACCTGCTTCATGGCCTTGATCTGGGCGTCGCCACCGACGCGGGAGACGGAGATGCCCACGTCGACTGCCGGGCGCTGGCCCTGGAAGAACAGGTTGGACTGCAGGTAGATCTGGCCGTCCGTGATGGAGATCACGTTCGTGGGGATGTAGGCGGAGACGTCGCCCTCCTGCGTCTCGATGATCGGCAGGGCCGTGAGCGAACCGCCGCCCAGGGCGTCGGAGAGCTTGCAGGCACGCTCGAGCAGGCGAGAGTGCAGGTAGAAGATGTCGCCGGGGTACGCCTCGCGTCCGGGCGGGCGGTGCAGCGTCAGCGACATCTGGCGATAGGCGACGGCCTGCTTGGAGAGGTCGTCGTAGACCACCAGGACGTGGCCGCCGGGATGCTCGGCGTCGGCGGGGTTGCCATGTGCGTCGTTGTACATGAAGTACTCGCCGATCGCGGCGCCCGCCATCGGGGCGATGTACTGCATCGGGGCCGACTCGGCCGCGGTGGCGGAGACGATGACCGTCTTGTCCAAGACGCCGTGCTGAGCGAGGGACTCGCGGATGGCGGCGACCGTGGAGGCCTTCTGGCCGATGGCGACGTAGATGCAGATCATGTCGGTCTCGCGCTGGTTGACGATGGCGTCGATCGCGATGGCCGTCTTGCCCGTCTTGCGGTCGCCGATGATGAGCTCGCGCTGGCCGCGGCCGATGGGGACCATGGCGTCGATGGCGAGAAGACCCGTCTGGACGGGCTCGCACACCGGCTGGCGCTCCATGATGCCGGGGGCCTTGAACTCGATTGGGCGACGGTGGGTGGAGTTGATCGGGCCGAGGCCGTCGATCGGCTGGCCGAGCGGGTTGACGACGCGGCCGAGCATGGCGTGGCCGACCGGGATGTCCATGACGCGCCCGGTGGTGCGGCACTCGTCGCCCTCCTTGATCTCCTCGGCATCGCCGAAGAGGACGGCGCCCACGTCGTCCTGGTCGAGGTTCTGGACCAGGCCGTAGACGTCCAGGCCGGTGGTCGAGCTCGTGAACTTGAGCAGCTCGCCGGCCATGGCGGTCTTGAGTCCCGAGATGCGCGCGATGCCGTCGGCGACCTCGGTGACGACCGAGGCCTCCTGCCGGTCGACCGTGGCGTTGATCTGCGCGAGCTCCTCGCGCAGGGTGCTCATGATCTTCTCGGAGCTGATGGTTTCCATTAGTGTTCCTCGCCTTCGATGAAGGTCGACGAGAGGGTCTTGCGGATGTTGGCGAGCTGGGCGCGCACCGATGCGTCGTAGCGCTTGCCGCGCACCTCGAGCATGATGCCGCCGATGATCGCCGGGTCGATGCGCTCGACGAGGTAGACGGGCGCACCGAGGTCCTTCTCGGTCTTGGCGCGCACCTTGGCGCGGAGCTCGTCGTCCATGGGGACGGCGGTGGTCACGGTCACCGAGACCGTGGTGTCCTGCGCGTCGAGAAGCTCCTTGTACTGCTTGGCGACCGCCTCGACGAGGTCGAGGTCGTCCTCGCGCTGCATGGCGGCGAGGGTCTCCAGCACCTCGGGCGTGAACTTCTGGGCGTGCTGCCACTGCACGAGGTCCGCGTTGGCGCGGCCCTCGGAGCGGGCGGCCTCCAGGAGCGCCCTGGTGTACGCCTCGACCTTCTCGGCGTCGACCCGCTTAGCGCCCATCGGACTTGCCCACTTCCGCGAGGTACTTCTCGGCGAGCCTGCGCTGCTCCTCGACGGAGAGGTCGTTGCCGATGATCTTGCTGGCGATCTCGACGGAGAGGTCCACGACGGAGCTGGAGAGCTCGATCATGGCCTTGTGGCGCTCGGAGTCCACGGCGCCGTGGGCCTTGGCGATGATGTCTGCCGCCTCGCGCTGGGCCTTGGCGAGAACCGCGGAGCGGACCTCCTCGGCCTCCTTCTTGGCCTTGGCGACGATGGCGTCGGCCTCGTGGTGCGCGTCGAGGATCTTGGCCTCGTAGCTCTTGGCCTCCTCGGCGGCCTGGAGCTTGGAGCGCTCGGCGGCGTCGAGGTCGGACTGGATCTTCTGCTGGCGCTTCTCCATCATCTCCAGCACCGGCGGCCACACAAGCTTGGCGAGCACGGCGAGGATGATGAGGAAGGCGATGAGGGCCGGGATGAACTCCGCCATCTTGGGGATCAGGATGTCGGGGCCGACCGCCGACTCCTCGGCGAGCGCCACGGCGGGCGTGGCGAGGGCGACGCCTAGGGCGACGACCGCGCGAGAGGCCACTCTCATGGCAGTGTTTTTCATACGTGCCTCCAACTCGGACGTTCGTGCGACAGCGCTACTTGACGATAAGGCTGACGACGAAGCCGATGAGGGCGAGGGCCTCGACGAAGGCCGAGCCCAGGATGAAGACCGTGAACAGACGGCCCTGGACCTCAGGCTGACGAGCCATGCCCTGCGCGACGCCACTGGCGGCCAGGCCAATGCCGATGCCCGCGCCGATAACGCCGAGACCATAACCAACGACACCGAGAGCTCCCACTGTTCCTCCTTTGACATTCGCCCCGATGGGTGTTGTGAAGCCGGGACGAGTTTCAAACCAACGTGCTATTCCTCAGCAGGCGGGTGCCCGCGAGTTGCCGTTCTTCTCGCCTACTCCTCCTCGGACTCGGCGATCTGGATGTAGACGGCGGAGAGAAGCGCGAAGACGTAGGCCTGGATGGCGGCCACCATGATCTCCACGACGTAGATGACGAGCAGGATGCCCACCCACAGGATCGACGCGCCCGCCTGCACGGCGGTGGCGACGGAGAAGGCCTGCACCATGGGCTCGAAGAAGAGCGAGGCCAGGATCGCGAAGGTGCCCATGACCACGTGACCCGCGAAGAGGTTGCAGAAGAGTCGGACGGCGAGGGTAATGAGGCGCAGGATCGTGGAGAAGACCTCGATCAGCCACACGAGGGCGTTGAGCGGGAAGGCCACGCCGGCGGGCGCGAGACTCTTGGCGTAGCCGAGCGCGCCCTTCTTCTTGATGCCGCAGACGATGAAGTAGACGAATGAGCAGATGGCCAGGGCCGCGGTGGTGGAGATGGTGCCGGTGCCCGGCTTGCAGCCCGGGATGATGCCCACGATGTTGTTGGCGAGGACCACGAGGAACGTCGTGGCGATGAACGGGAAGTGGCGCTTCCAGGAATCGCCCAGCAGGCCCTTGCACATGTCATCGCGGACGAACTCGACGAGGTACTCCATGCCGTTCACGAAGAAGCCCTGCGGCACGAGGCTCGCGGACTGCTTCTTCTTGAAGACGAAGAGCGCCACGAGCATCAGCACGACCGCCACGGCGAACCAGAACGAGTACTGCGTGAAGCCGATGGTGTCGAGCGAGCCTGCGATCGGCTGGGACGTGAAGCTCGAAACGAGCTCGTTTACCTCTTCGCCCAGGCTGTCCAGAGGATTGCCCACGCTTATCTCTCCCCTCAAAGGCGCGGACGGCCGTTGGCCGCCCTCCAGGCCCGTATCGCCTCGACGCCCCAGAAGAGCAGGAACGCGGCGACCAGCGCACAGCCGAACTCCAAGAAGCCGGTGTTCGTGGAAGTGTACACCACGAGCAGGACGACGGTAAGCGTCAGGAACGTGACGCCCATCGCCGCGATGCCGGCGGCCAGCGAGACCGCGCGGCTCCCCCTCAGAGCCCGCTCGAACAGCACGGCCGGCGCGACGCAGCCCATGAGGCCGAAGAGCGCGCCGGAGACGACGGCGACCTGAGGATCCACGTCGCATCGCCTCCCGTCCGAGCGAATTAAGGACACGAGAACTCTAGCGCGCCGGGGGAAATAGTCAAGCAGGGCGCCGTTCGCCCCCGTTTTGTCACAATCGGGCGATGAGGGGCGCGGGCGAGGGAGGTGTGCGCAACGCGTTGGGGTATGCGCAACCTGCCGAGAGATCGGGTTTCTCGCCAGGCCGTCTACCCGTTGATTCAGGAATCTGAACGTTGTGCATACCGTCGCCGGTTGCGCATACCGTCGTGCGGACGCCTACTTGGTGCCGTAGATGCGGTCGCCGGCGTCGCCGAGGCCGGGCAGGATGTAGGCGTGGTCGTTCAGACAGCGGTCGAGCGCGCAGGTGTAGAGGCGCACGTCCGGGTCGAAGTCCAGCGTGGCGCGCACGCCCTCGGGCGCCGAGACGAGCGTCAGGCAACGGATGTCCTTCACGCCGGCGTCGCGCAGGAACTTGATGGCCGCGGTGAGCGAGCCGCCCGTGGCGAGCATCGGGTCGACGACCAGGCAGATGCGGTTCTCGATGTCGTCCGGGAACTTGCAGTAGTACTGGTGCGGCTCGTGGGTCTCCGGGTCGCGGTACATGCCGACGTGGCCGACGCGGGCGGACGGCACGAGCTGGAGGATGCCGTCGACCATGCCGAGGCCGGCGCGCAGGATCGGGATGATGGCGACCTTCTTGCCGGAGACGCGCTTGCAGGTGGTGGTCTCGAGCGGAGTCTCGACCTCGACGTCCTCGAGCGGGAAGTCGCGCATGGCCTCGTAGCCCTCGAAGATCGCGAGCTCGGTCACCAGCTCGCGGAACTGCTTGGTGCCGGTGGCCTTGTCACGCAGGATGTGCAGCTTGTGCTGGACGAGCGGGTGGTCGATGACCGTGAAGCGCGTGGGGTCGAACTCTTCTGCCATGGTTGGTCCCTTCTCTCTTGTTTCTGCGCACTCTGTAAATTGGGGACTGTCCCCGATTTACAGCTCGGGGTAGAGCGGGTGGGCGTCGAGGAGCTCGCGCACCTCGAAGGAGACGCGCTCGGTCACGCCCTCGTCGCCCAGGTTGGTCACGACGTCGCCGATGAGCTCGCCGATGCGCTCGCACTCGCGCTCGGAGAAGCCGCGCGTGGTGGCGGCCGCCGAGCCCACGCGGATGCCGCTCGTGACGAACGGGGAGCGCTTCTCGCCGGGGATGGTGTTCTTGTTGACGGTGATGCCGACCTCGTCGAGCGCGCGCTCGGCGTCCTTTCCCGTGACGTCGCCGGCCGCCGTGAGATCGACGAGCAGCAGGTGGTTGTCCGTGCCGCCGGAGACCAGGCGCAGGCCACGCGACTCCATGCCGCGCCCGAGCGCGCGGGCGTTGACGAGGATCGCGTCCGTGTAGGCGGCGAACTCGGGGGCCAGCGCCTCGCCGAAGGCCACGGCCTTGCCGGCGATCACGTGCTCGAGCGGGCCTCCCTGGCTGCCGGGGAAGACGGCGGAGTCGACCTTCTTGGCGAGGTCGGGGTCGTTCGTGAGGATGAGGCCGCCGCGCGGGCCGCGCAGCGTCTTGTGCGTGGTGGTGGTCACCACGTCGGCGTGCGGCACGGGGCTGGGATGGCGCCCGGTGGCCACGAGGCCGGCGATGTGGGCCATGTCCACCATGAGGTAGGCACCGACGGCGTGCGCAATCTCGGCGAAGCGCGCGAAGTCGATGATGCGGGGGTAGGCGGAGGCGCCGGCGATGATCACCTTGGGGCTGTGCTCGCGGGCCAGGGCCTCCACGGCGTCCATGTCGATCAGCTCGGTCTTCTCGTCCACGCCGTAGGAGACCACGTTGTAGAGCTTGCCGGAGAAGTTGGCGGGCGAGCCGTGCGTGAGGTGGCCGCCGTTGTCCAGCGCCATGCCGAGGATCGTGTCGCCGGGCTGGGCGAGCGCCGCGAGGGCGGCGTAGTTGGCCTGGGCGCCGGAGTGGGGCTGCACGTTGGCGAAGCCGGCGTCGAAGAGGCGCTTGGCGCGCTCGCGCGCGAGGTCCTCCACCACGTCGACCGCCCAGCAGCCGCCGTAGTAGCGCTTGCCGGGCAGGCCCTCGGCGTACTTGTTGGTGAGCGGGGAGCCCACCGCCTCCATCACCGCCATCGAGACGAAGTTCTCCGAGGCGATGAGCTCGATCGAGGAGCGCTGGCGGCGCAGCTCGTTGTCGACCGCGGCAAAGACCTCGGGATCGGACGCGACCAGGTGCTCGTAGTTCATGGGGCCTCCTTGTTGCGATGGCGCGGCGACGGTCGGTTGCGCCGGGCGGCTGGCTCTCCCCTAGGCTTCGACGCCGGGGAAGGCGGGGTCGTCCTCGCGCATCATCTTCTCGACGCGCGCGGTGTGACGGCCGCCGCCGAACTCGGTGGTGAGGAACGCGTCGAGGATCTTCTCGTTGTCCTCGAGCGAGACGAAGCGGCCCGAGAGGCCGATGACGTTGGCGTCGTTGTGCTCGCGGGCGAGGCGCGCGAACTCGACGGTCTGGATGGGGGTGGCGCGCACGCCGGCGACCTTGTCCGCCGTCATGGCGATGCCGAGGCCGGTGCCGCAGATGAGCACGCCGCGGTCGACCTCGCCGCGGGCGACGCGGCGGGCGACCTTGTCCGCGTAGTCGGGGTAGTCGCAGCGCTCGTCGGAGTCGGGGCCGCAGTCGACGACCTCGTGGCCCTGGGCGCGCAGGTACTCCGCGAGCGGGTCCTTCTGGACGAAGCCGGCATGGTCGGAAGCGATGGCAATGCGCATGGGTCTCCTCCCCGACGTGGTCTCTCGGCGCTTTTCCTAGGGTATCACTTGCCGACCCGGGACCGCCCCGGCGCAGACTGAGGGGGCGAGAAGCGCTTCTCGACACCTCTCGGAATCTCGGCGCGCCCGGATGCTTAGTAATACTGAGTGGTTGCAGGCTGGCCGCGGCTTTGTGCTTAGGATTTCGGGGTAGTTGCACCTTCGGGGGCGCCATGCGACGGCGAGAAGGACGGGCGGACCGCGGTCAACTGGGGTTTCGTCGGCGAGAAGTACTTCTCGCCAGCCCATGAGGCTGCCAGAACCTACAACTACTCCGATTTCTTAAGCCGCCGGTCGTGGAGAACCTGCAACTACCCCGAATTCTTAAGCAGACGGCTCCGTCGGTCAGCGCACGGCGAGAAGGACGTCGGCCTCGGTGAGGGCGCCGGCGCGCAGGACGCGCGGCTCGGGCCCCGTGGCGTCGACGATGGTGGAGGCCACGCCCACGGGAGCCGCCCCGGCGTCGAGCACGAGGTCCGCCGCGGCGACGATGGCGGGCTCGAGCCCCGCGCCCGAGGTGGCGGCGGGGGCGCCGTGCGTGTTGGCGCTCGTCTGGGCGAGCGGGCACCCGAGCGCGCGGACGATGGCGCGGTCCAGCTCGGAGTCGGGGACGCGCAGGGCGATCGTCGCGCCGGCCTCGCCGGGCTGGGCGTACTCGGGGGGCACGGCGTCCGAGGCGCGGACCACGATCGTGAGCGCGCCCGGCCAGTGGCGCTCGGCGAGCCGCAGCGCCCAGGCGGGGACGTCCCGCCCGTAGCGGGTCAGGTCGGCGGGGTCGGCGACGAACCACGGCAGCGTCTGCGCTCGGTCGCGCCGCTTGATGTCGAAGATGCGCGCGTGCGCGGGGTTGCCCGGCAGCGCGGCGCAGCAGATCCCGTAGACGGAGTCCGTGGGGAGCACGGCGACGCCCTCGGCGCGCAGGACGGCGGCGGCGCGGCCCACGACCTCCGGGCTGGGATCGGTCTGGCTGGCGAGAAGCACGGCGCCCATGGCTAGCCCTCCCTCACGGCCACGAGGACCCGCGGGCGGCGTGTCAGGTCCTCTCGTACCTCGACCGACGCCCAGCCGTCACGGGCGCGCACGAGCGCGGCGGCGTCCTCGAGGGACCCCTCGAAGAGCTCGACGGCGAGCATGCCGCCTGGAGCCAGGGCGACGGGCGCAAGGTCGAGCAGGCGGCGGAACACGTCCAGGCCGTCCTCCCCCCCGTCGAGCGCGAGCTCCGGCTCGAAGTCGGCGACCTCGGCGGGAACCTCGTCGCGCAGGACGTCCGTGGGAATGTAGGGCGGGTTGGAGACGAGCACCGAGAAGGACCCCATGAGCTCGGGGTCCACGCCCGACGCCAGGTCGCACTCCACGATGTCGACCGCCTCCTTGAGGCCGAGCGCCTCGCGGTTGCGGCTCGCGAGCTCGACGGCGCGCGGGGAGAGGTCGGTCGCCGTCACGAGTGTGCCCGGGCGCTCGGAGGCCACCGAGAGCGCTATGCAGCCGGTGCCGGTACCGACCTCGAGCACGCGGACGGGGGCCGAGACGTCCCCGTCCTTCTCGGCCGCGCCGTCCACGCCCTCGAGGGCGGCGTCCACCAGGATCTCCGTCTCGGGGCGCGGTATGAGCACGCCGCGCTCGCAGCGCAGGACGATGTGGCGGAAGGGCATCTCGCCGGTCACGTACTGGAGGGGCTCGCCGGCCGCCCGGCGCTCGATCGCCTCGTGCATGGCGGAGAGCTCGGCGGGCTCGAGCGGGCGGTCGAAGTTGACGTAGAGCTCGACGCGGGAGAGGCCCGTCACGGCCGCGAGCAGCCACTCCGCCGAGAGGCGCGGGTGCTCGTCACCCTTGCGCTCGAGGTAGCCGCTCGTCCAGTCGAGTATGCGCTTTATGGTCCAGGGCTCGGTCGCGGGCACGCCCTACACCGCCTGAGCGAGCTTCTCCGCACGCTCGGCGGCGGCCAGTGCCTCGATGACGCTGGGGAGCGTGTCGCCCAGCAGCACGCCGTTGTAGGTGCCGTTGAAGCCGATGCGGTGGTCGGTCACGCGGTCCTGCGGCTGGTTGTAGGTGCGGATCTTCTCGGAGCGGTTGCCGTGGCCGATCTGCGAGAGGCGCGCGGCGCCCTGCTCGGCCTGCTGCTTCTCGAGCTCCATCTCGTAGAGGCGGGCGCGCAGCATCTGCATGCAGACCTCGCGGTTCTGGATCTGCGAGCGCTGGTCCTGCGACTGCACCACGGTGTTGGTGGGCAGGTGGGTGATGCGCACCGCCGAGTAGGTGGTGTTGACGCACTGACCGCCGGGGCCGGACGCGCAGTAGGTGTCGATGCGCAGGTCGCCGGGGTCGATCTGGATGTCGATCTCGTCCGCCTCGGGCAGCACCGCCACGGTGGCCGTGGAGGTCTGGATGCGGCCCTGGCTCTCGGTCTTGGGGACGCGCTGGACGCGGTGGACGCCGCTCTCGTACTTCATGACGGAGTACACCTTGTCGCCCGTGACCTTGAACTCGATGGTCTTGAAGCCGCCGGCCTCCGACGGGCTGGACGAGAGGACCTCGATCTTCCAGCCGCGGCCGTCGCAGAAGTGCTGGTACATCTTGAACAAGTCGCCCGCGAAGATGGCTGCCTCGTCGCCGCCGACGCCGGCGCGGATCTCCACGATCGTGTCCTTCTCGTCGTTGGGGTCGGCCGGGATGAGCAGGTACTTGATGTCCTCCTCGAGGGCCGGGAGCTTGGCCTCGTTGGCGGCGATGTCCTCCTGGAGCATGGCCTTCTCGTCGGCGTCGGCCTCGTGGAGCATCTCCTTGGCGGCCTCGATGTCGTCGAGGGCGGCCAGATACTCGCGAGCGCGGGTCACGAGCTCGGTCTGGCTGGCGTGCTCCTTGGCCAGGCGCGCGTACTCCTTGGGGTCGGAGACCACGGCCGGGTCCATGAGCTTCTTCTCCAGCTCCTCGTAGGCCTGGATGATCTTGAGCAGCTTGTCTCGCATCGTTCTTCTCCCTGAGTGAGTCTCTAGCCTTTCTATCATACCCCGAGCGGCTTGTGAGACACTAGACGCATCCTGCACAAAGGGAGGCACCATGTCTGATTCCGAGCGCGAGCTGGACACGGGCGCAGAGGGCGAGAAGGACCGCGCGGCCCAGCCGGCCGACGCCCCCGAGCAGCCCACCGAGGAGCTCGACCGCCCCGAGGCGGAGCGCACCCTGCGGCGGCCTCTCGCGAACGAGGGCGCGCCGCAGAGCCCGGATGAGCGCGTCGAGGCGCCGCGCCTGCGCGACGTCGGCCGGGCGGCCGGAGACTACGTGCGCGGGCGCGTGGCGCTCGTGGCCGGGATCGCGCGACGTCACCGCGCCGTGACCGGGGCGCTCGCCCTCATGGCCTGCGTCGTCGTGGCGCTTCTCGGCATCGCGTTCGTGCGGGCGGCCACCCTGCCCGACGCCGCGACCGTCGAGTCCGACGCCCGCGAGCTCCTGGGGGTCCCCGAGTTCTCGGGCGGGACCTACGGGACGGACACGCCCCTCGTGGCGCAGGGCGTCGAGGTTCGCTCCCTCGCGCGCGCCGAGGCGGCCCCCGAGGGGGCGGGCGCGGCGTTCGGCGCCTCGGGATACGCCACGGCGGAGGTCGTGGTCACCTACGGCGGCCAGTCCGTGAGCGCCACGCGCGCGGCGACGTTGAGCTATGCGCTCGTCGACGGCGCCTGGTCCGTGCTGCCCGGGGTCGAGGACGGCGGGGTGGCCTGGCACGCGACGGGCGGCGTGGACCAGGAGAAGGTCCTGCGCAACGCGCAGACGCTGCTCGCCCGCGCCGACGAGGCCTCCGGGGAGGGAGAGCCGAGCCTCGCCGCCCTCTACGCGGAGGCGTCCGCGGCGGTGGGAGACGGCTCCTTCGACGAGGCCGCCCAGACGGACACCCTGGAGCTCACGTTCTCACGCGGCGACTCGTTCCTCTCGTACGAGTGCCGGCTCACCGTGACCTTCTCGTTCGCCCAGGCGAGCGGCCAGTGGAGCGTCTCCGGCATGAGCGTCTCCGAGGGGGCGCGCACCCCCGTCCTGGACTCGCTGCTCGGCGTCTGGGAGGGCGCGTTCCAGAGCCAGGAGACCGACGGAACCAAGTGCCTGGCGGGTCGCGCGGCGGGCCTCACGGTCAACGTCATCGGGACGAGTGTCAGCGACTCGGCCGTCATGCTGTCCGGCGAGCTGAGCGGCGTCGCCCACTACCACGCCCACCCGGACGGCGACAGCGAGTCCTGCGAGGGCGACCTCGCGTTCGAGAATGTGGGGTTCCTGGCGCGGCTGACCGGGGACGGCGCGGGCGACGGCCCGCTCGAGTTTGTCGCCACGCTGCCCGAGGACGTGGACGGCACGGTGACGCTGACGCTGTGCTTTGGGACGGAGGACGACCCCGGCCGCGTGGAGGCGCTGGTGGAGAGCTCCCACACCTACACCGACGCGATCCTGTTCATACCGCACGAGCGCACGGTCACGTACACGGACGCGTTCGCGCTGTCGCGCGCGGAGTAGCGGGCGCGCGGGGCTGGGCCCTTCTCGGCAGGCAGGCAGCGCGAGCGCTCGGCCCGGACGGCTGCCGGCGCGTCGGCACGACACAAAATGGCGCCCCCGCGGGCGAGAAACCCGTGGGGGCGCCGGACGAGCTTGGGGGCGTTCGCTACTCGGCAGCCTCGGTGGTCTCCTCGGCGACAGCCTCGGCAGCGGGCTCCTCGGCGGGAGCGGCGGCAGCCTCGGCCTCGGCCTTCTTGGCGTACTCGGCGGCACGCTTGGCCTTCTCGGCGGCCTTGGCCTCCTTGGCGGCCTTCTTGGCGGCGGCCTCCTCGGCAGCCTTGGCGGCCTTGGCGGCCTTGGCCTCCTCGGCCTTCTTCAGCTGGGCAGCGGCGGCGCCACCGAACTTGTCGGCGAAGCGCTGGACGCGGCCGCCGGTGTCAACGAGCTTCTGGGTGCCGGTGTAGAACGGGTGGCACTTGTCGCAGAGGTCGACGCGCATCTCGCTCTTGGTGGAACGGGTGGTCCAGGTGTTGCCGCAGGAGCAGCGGACCTGGCACTCCACGTACTCGGGGTGGATACCTTGCTTCATGGCAGGACTCCTCTTCTTCGGCCCTGGTTTCCGACCAGGGCAGGGGTTCGTCTTGGTTCCGACCAAGACACAATAGCTGTATGACTATATCAGAACGGGCGTGGCGCGTCTGTGGAGATTTGCAGGCCGTCAGAGGGACGCCGCGCTAAGATAGGGCGAGAAGAACGTCCGACCGCAGCCCGGGAGGCCCCATGTTCCTTGCGATAGACGTCGGCAACACGCAGTCCACGCTCGGCCTCTTCGACGAGGGGGGCGCGCTCGTGCGCGGGTGGCGCATGTCCACCAACGCCACGGACACCTCCGACATGCTGCACTCGCGGCTGTGGGGCTACTTCGGCAAGGACGGCCTCGAGCTGGGCTCCGTCACCGACGCGGGCGTGGCGAGCGTGGTGCCCGCGCTCGAGCGCGCATGGCGGCGCTGCCTCGAGACGCATCTCGGGCACGACCCGCTCGTCGTGAGCCCGGGCCACGACTGCGGCATGGAGATCGCCATGCCCAACCCCCGCCAGGTGGGGGCCGACCGCATCGCCAACGCCGTCGCGGCGCGCACGACCTACGGGGCGCCGGTCATCGTGGTGGACTTTGGGACCGCGACGAATATCGACGTGGTGGACGCGAGCGGCGCGTACCGCGGGGGCGCCATCTCGCCGGGCCTCATGCTCTCGGCGAACGCGCTCTTCTCGCGCGCGGCCAAGCTCGCGAGCATCCCGGTCGAGGCGCCCGAGCACGCCCTCGGCGACAGCACCGAGGCCGCGCTGCAGTCGGGCCTCGTGATCGGGGCGGCCGCACAGGCGGAGGGGCTCGTCGCGCGCATCCGGGCGGAGCTCGGCGAGCCGGACGCGACCGTCGTGGGGACGGGCGGGCTCGCGCGCACCGTGGCGCGGGCGACCGACGTCTTCGACGCGATCGACCCCGACCTCACCCTGCGCGGCATCCGCGAGATCTGGCTCTGGGAGCGCGCCCGCGCGTAGCGGGCCGCAGGCGGGCGCCTTTTCTCGCCGGCCCCCCTTCCGGGCGTGTACGAAGTTGCAAGATTGATACGGTGCCTTGCAATCGGAAAACCGCTGGCAGACGAATTGCCGAGTGGGTCATCAAGACTACAACTTCGTACACACCCGGAAAGAGGGGCGGGCGGGCGAGAGGGACGTCGCTAGACGTAGCGCAGACGCACCTGCTCGGGGGCGACCTCGAGCTCCTGGGTGCCGTTCGCCAGGTGCACCGTCGCACGACCCCACACGTCCACGGCCACGAGCGTGCCCTCGCCGATCACGCGGTCGCCGCGCAGGACCTCGACCCGCTCCCCCATGCCGAGAAGGGCGTCGAAGTAGTCGGAGAGCACCGGTGCCAGCGGGCCTGCGGCGGCACGGCCCCCCGCGACGCCCTGCGCCCATGCGTCGACGGCCTCGCGCGCGGCGTCCTCGAGCGCGGTGGCGTCGAGGTCCCTCCCGGCGTCCCAGGCGAGGTCGCAGCGGACGAAGACGCCCCCGTCGTCGTAGCCGGCGCGGGCGTCGACGCTCACGAGCGGCTCCCCGTCCGCCGAGACCACCTCGTGCGGCCAGCGCACGCGGGCGCCCAGCTCGCGGGCGACGCCGAGCGCGCACACGTGCGGCACGCCCGTCATGTGGCCCATCGGCACCGCCGGGCGCAGCGCGAAGGACGTCCCTACTCCCACGCGACCTCCCCCAGGTCCGCCGTCACGTGGCCCACGCGCTCGTCGCGCGGGGTCACCGCGATCCCGGCGTGGGCGAGGAAGCGCTCCGGGTCGTGCATGAGGTCCTCCATCGGCACGATCACGTAGTCGCGCTCGCCGAGGCGGGGGTGGGGCAGCGTGAGGCGCGCGCCGGCGTGGGTCTCCCCCTCCACCCAGACGAGGTCGCAGTCGATCGTGCGCGGCCCGCTGCCCGGCTTCTTGGCGCCGGGGCGGGGCGCGTCGTCCTTCTCGCCCTTCGGGCGGATGCGACCGAGCTGGTCCTCGACCTCGAGCAGCTTGCCCATGAGCACGAGCGGGTGGAGCTCGGTGCGGATCTCCGCCACGGCGTTGGCCACCGGCGTGGCGATGCCGTAGGCGGGCTCGGTCTCGTAGGCGTGGCTCACGCTGACGACGCAGGTGAGCGGGATCTCGTCGATGAGCTGGGCGGCGCGGGCGAGGTTGGCCACACGGTTGCCCACGTTGGAGCCCAGGCTCACGAAGCCCTGGCGCGCGTCCTTGTGCGCGACGGCCCAGTAGGCGTTCACGGCCTGCGCGACCTCGGCGACGTTGTGGACGCGCAGGATCCGGGCGCCGTTCTCGATCGCGGAGATGCAGACGCCGGCCGTGGCCGCGTCGCGGGCGGCGGCGTCGGTCACGCCGGACAGCGCGCCCACGAAGCGCTTGCGCGAGACGGCGCAGAGCAGCGGGTAGCCCATGGAGACCATCGAGCGCGTGGCGCGCTGGATCACCACGTCCTCGTCCGCGAACTTGTCGAAGCCGGCGCCCGGGTCCATGCAGATCCGCTCGCGGGAGACGCCGGCACGCATGAGCGTGCGGGCCTGGTCGCCCAGGAACCCCATGACCTGTCGCATGACGGGGGCCTGGTCAGGCAGGGTGAAGCGGTGCTGGGACGCCGCAGGGCGCGGCAGGGCGCTGCCGGCGGGGCGGGACTCGTCGAGAAGGACCTGCCGGCGCGCGACGTGCGTGCCCAGGCCCTCGCGGTTCCAGTGCATGACGACGCAGCCGCAGTCGGTGTCGGCGGCGACCTGGACCATCTCGGGGTCCGTGAAGCCGGTGACGTCGTTGACGATGGAGGCGCCCAGGCGCACGCACATGCGGGCGACGTCGGCGTGGCGGGTGTCGATGGAGACCACGGCGCCGGCCTCCACGAGCGCGCGCACCACGGGCACCACGCGCGCGGCCTCCTCCTCGGAGGAGACGGGGGTGTGGCCGGGACGCGTGGACTCGCCGCCGACGTCGATGATGTCGGCGCCCTCGTCGAGCATGGCCAGGCCGCGCGCGACGGCCGCGTCATGGTCGAGGTTCTCCCCGCCGTCGGAGAAGGAGTCCGGGGTCACGTTGAGAATGCCCATGATGCGGGGACGCGCGAGCGAGATCTCGTGCGCGCCGCAGTGCCAGGTTGCGTAGTTCTCTCGGAGCATGAGCCCTCCTTGGGACGCCGTCGTTTCGCACCATTGTACCCGGCGCCCCGGCGGGGCGTTCTTCTCGGCGCGCCCGCTCTACCCCAGCGTGATGTAGCCCGTGCCCTGATCCGGGTCCTCGGGCTGGGGGCCGCCGGAGGCCGAGCCGAAGAGGAACTCGCGCAGGCGGGGCATCTCGCTCAGGTACTGGGCGTGGCCGGCGTCGTAGGCGGCGGCGAGGCGGCGCGGGTTGACCGTGGCGTTCTCGACGGGCATCTCGTCCGGATAGATGACGAGCGCCTGGCCCTTCTCGGCAAGCTCCTCCACGTGGTCGAGCGCGGCGTTGTAGCGCTCCCAGCGCGTGAGCAGGGCGTTGCGCAGGTAGGGACGGTCGCGCGTCACGGCCTTGAACATCTGCTTGTCCCGTGCGCCGGGCTGCTTCTTGCGATAGCCCCGCGGGCGCGTGGCGACGAAGACGAAGCGCTCGAAGCCGTCGTCCTCGGCCATGCCCAGCGGGATCCCGGCGCCCGCGCCCAGGCCGCCGTCCATGAGGACGCTGCCGTCCACCTCGAGCGGCTTCATCATGCCCGGCAGCGTGGAGCTGGCGCGGATGAGGTCGATCATGCGCATGGGGTCGGTCATGTCCTCGCGCCCGAAGCGCACCGTGCGGCCGGTATCGCGCTCGAAGGCCTGGATGCGCAGGCGGGCGGGGTTGGCGGAGAAGGTCTCCCAGTCGAACTGGAGCGTGCCGTCGCGGAGAGCGCCCTCGTAGAGGGAGTCGGCGTCGAAGTAGCCGCGTCCGCGCAGCAGCGAGGGAAGCCCCACGAGGCCCTTCGCCACGCCGTCGGTCATGAAGGCCTCGCGCACGCGCTTGCGGTCGCGCGAGAGGTAGTTGACGGAGTTGCTGGCGCCGGCCGAGAGGCCGCACACGTAGTCGAAGTAGATGCCCTGCTCGAGAAGGACGTTTGCGAACGCGCAGGTGTATGCGGCGCGATAGCCGCCCCCCTCGAAGACGAGGGCGCAGTCGAAGACGTTGTTCTTGAGGGTCTCCATCGCGCCTCCTTTAGTCGGATAAAGTGCCTTATTCCCATTCGGGCGGGTGGCCAACCGCCTTCGCAGGATTACCATGATAGGGGGATTCTCGAAGGAGGGGCCATGGGACGTACGGTCACGAGCGCGGCCGAGGCCGCGGCAGAGCTCTCCGAACGCTTCGCGCGGGCGAGAAGCGCGGTGTTCTTCGGCGGCGCCGGCGTCTCCACGGCGAGCGGCATCCCCGACTTCCGCAGCGCCGACGGCCTCTACCACCAGCACTTCGCCCACCCTCCCGAGGAGATGCTCAGCCACGACTTCTTCGTGGCCCACACCGCCGAGTTCTACGACTTCTACCGCGAGCGCATGATCTGCCTCGCGGCGCGGCCCAACCGCGCGCACGAGAAGCTCGCCGAGCTCGAGGCCGAGGGGCACCTCGCCGCCGTGGTCACCCAGAACATCGACGGCCTGCACCAGGCTGCGGGCTCGCGCGTGGTCCACGAGCTGCACGGCTCCGTCCACCGCAACGTCTGCCGGTCCTGCGGGGCGACCTACCCGGCCGAGTGGGTCCTCGCGACCGAGGGCGTGCCGCGCTGCGAGCGGTGCGGCGGCACGATCAAGCCCGACGTCGTGCTCTACGGGGAGCAGCTGGACGAGCGGGTTCTTCTCGCCAGCATCCGGGCCATATCCGCGGCCGACCTGCTGGTCATCGGGGGGACGTCGCTCGTGGTGTACCCGGCTGCCGGGCTGGTGAACTACTTCGGCGGCAGCGACCTCGTGATCGTCAACCGCGACCGCACCCCGCATGACGACGCGGCAGACCTCGTCTGCGCCTGCGACATCGCGGCGGCGTTCGACTTCTAGCGCGGAGTGCGGGGCCGGGCGTCCTTCTCGCCCGCGCGCCGGCGCCGGAACTCTGACTTATGTACGAGCGCTCCCGAACTCATATTGTTTGCATTTTTCGTATATGCAGGTAGACAAATTGACCCGCTCCTCTCGCCAAGCGAGAAGAGGCGAGCGCTCGCACATATCTCGAAGTTTTGAACCGGAGCGCGGCGCCGAGCGCCCCGCCCGCGCTACAGCTCGATCGTGAGCTCCACGGGGCAGTGGTCGGAGCCGTAGACCTCGCTGAGGATCGAGGCGCCTGTCACGCGGTCTGCGATGTCGTTGCTCACGAGGAAGTAGTCGATGCGCCAGCCTGCGTTGTTCTTGCGCGCGTTGAAGCGGTAGCTCCACCAGCTGTAGGCGCCGACGAGGTCCGGGTGGCGCGCGCGGAAGGTGTCGGTGAAGCCGGCGTCGAGCAGGCGCGTGAAGCTCTCGCGCTCCTCGTCGGAGAAGCCGGCGTTGCCGCGGTTGGGGCCGGGGTTCTTGAGGTCGATCTCGTTGTGGGCGACGTTGAAGTCGCCGCAGGTCACAACCGGTTTCTCCGCGGCGAGACCGCACAGGAACTCGCGGTAGGCCGCGTCCCAGGCCAGGCGCGTGTCGATGCGCGCGAGCTCGTTCTGGGCGTTGGGCGTGTAGACGTCCACGAACCAGTAGCTGGGGAACTCCAGGGCGCAGACGCGACCCTCGTCGTCGGCCGCCGGGGCGCCGATGTGGTTGATCACCTGCAGCGGCTCCTCGCGGGAGAAGACGGCCGTGCCGGAGTAGCCCTTGCGCTCTGCGTAGCTCCAGGTCTGGTGGTAGCCGGGCAGGTCGAGCTCGATCTGGCCCTCCTGGAGCTTGGTCTCCTGGACGGCGAAGACGTCCGCGCCCGTGGCCTCCACCACGTCGGTGAAGCTGGGGTCCTTCTTCATGACGGCGCGCAGACCGTTGACGTTCCAGGAAACGAGGCGCAGCTCGCGGGCCATGGGGTTCCTTTCGACGGGGGCAGGCTGGGACCAGTGTAGCCGTCGCGACGCCGAGCGAGAAGGACGGAGGGGGAGCGGCGGGCCCGCACGACGCCGGCCACCGAGAAAAACCGTCCGCTCAGACATCATATTTGCAACTTGCATGTAACTGACGCGAATCTCCCAGGCGACATGAGCTGGCATGCATGGCGAGATTGTTGAGCTCGTACAAGTTTGCGTGTACTTTCTATCACGACACGGACCGGAGTCTGGGTGCTAGCCTCCTCCGCATGGAGAACACCCTCTGTGACATATCGGCCCTGCTCTTCTGGCGGATACCGCCAATTGTCCGTCTCCTGACCCTTGGGCCAGCAGACGAGGACCCGCTCTGCCATCTCGTGGACCCAGTGCGCCTGGAGCGCATGCGCCATGACCTTGTGGATGGCACGAGGCTCGCCGGCCTGATAAACGGACCCGCCTCGTGGCACACTCACCTGGGCGTCGAAGCCGAGCCGCTCCTAGCTGCCGCGCCGTTGCTTGCGGCCTTCACGGACGCCCCAATCGACCTGCTTGTCGCCGAGTCGACCGAGCGCCGGCATTCGTCCCTCGTGCGCCCGCGCGTCTGGACAGGGGCACTCCCCAGCGAGACCCTTTTCCAGCCGGCTCCAGGGCTGACGGTGGTCCCGCCGGCACTCGCGCTGCAGCAGGTTACGGCGCGCTCCTCGCTTGGGCGCACCATCGCGCTTGCCTCAGAGCTCTGCGGGGTCTTCTCTGCCTACCAACCCCCTCAGCCGCTAGCGGACATGCTCCAAGACCTGTTCGATGAGGGCAGGCTCATCCCATATGGAGGTTGGGGCGCCGCGGCAGACAACAACGGGCGACTCACGGGCCTCTGGTCGAGGCCGCCGCTTGCAACGCCCGCAGGGCTCGTGCGCAGCGCCGAAGAGAGCGGGGCCTCGCGCGGACGGGCGCGTCTCGAACAGGCGGCCGGGCTCGTGCACCCGGGAGCAGCCTCTCCTTTCGAAGTCCAGGCGGGTATGCTGCTCGGGCTCAGCCGGCGACGAGGCGGGGAGAGCCTGGGCGACTTCCAGCACAACCGCCGCATCGCGCTCACGCCCAATGCGGCGCGGGTCGCCGAGCGGCACGTCTGCTCCTGTGACTTGTTCTACCGTGGTGCCGTCGACCCGAAGCTCATGGGCATCGACGTGGAGTGCCAGAGCTCCGCCCATCACTTCGGCACCAGGAGCTCCGCCTCCGACGCAAACCGGGCAACGGCGCTGCAGCTCATGGGCATCGAGGTTGTGCAGCTTACCTATGCGCAGCTTGCCGACCCCGCACGATTCAAGATCTTCTCGGCTCTCCTTGCTGAGAAGCTCGGGCTGCCGTATCACGAGAAGACCGATGCACAGCTCGCGGCCCAGACGCGTCTCCGTGCCGAAATCCTCACGGATTGGGGGCGCCTGCCCCTCGCATGATGCCCCACCGGCGCAAGACGACTTTCAAACTCCGACTTATGTATGAGCGCAACCGACTTCGACGTAGTTGCGATATGCATATACGCAGCTAGAGCAGTTAATTGCTTCGCCTCGCCGGACGAAAAGTGCCGAGCGCTCGTACATAAGTCGGAGTTCGACTAGGCGGCGGGCACCTCGAGGCCGGCCGCGTCCATCGCGGCGAGGAACGCCCCGGCGGAGCGCGTGGCGACGAGCTCCTGCGGGAAGTGGATCTCGTCGAGCATCTCGAGCGCGGGCGCGACGCCGCCCACGTCGCAGCAGATGTGGGCGTCGCTGTTCACCGCCACCTGGCAGCCCAGCTCGGCACAGGTCTCCGCGATCCTGCGACACGCCTGCCACGTGCCGCCCTCGCGACGACGGGCGGCGAGGCTGTGGGCGTTGATCTCCACCAGCTTGTGGAGGCGGGCGGCCTCCCCCACGACCTCGGCCACGTCGAACGGCACCCCGGCGCGGCCGGCGTGCCCGAGCACGAGCACCTTGGGCTGGGAGAGCGCACCGAGGTACATCTCGGTCGCCTGGGCGAGCGTGGCGTCGCGGGCGAACTCGCGGTAGTGGACGCTCGCGATCACGTAGTCGCAGCCCCGGACGACGTGGTCGTAGAGCGTGGTCTCGCTCCGCAGCCCGCCGCCGGTGATGTCGGCGAAAACGGGGATGTCCTGGCCGAAGAGCCGGCCGTCGAGCGCGCGGATGTCCGCCTCGGCACCGCGCAGGAGACGCACGCCCTCCCAGGTCCTCGGCCAGACCACCATGTTGAGGAAGTGCTGGTAGTCACGAAGGTCCGCATGCGCGAGATCGGCGTCGCGGAAGAGCATGTCGGAGAAGTGGTCGGTCACGCCCAGAAGCTCGAGGCCCGCGTCACGGGCGGCGAGCACGTCCTCGCGCACCGTCGAGTACGCGTGGCGCGAGAAGATCGTGTGGGTGTGCGTGTCGCAGCGGTTCTCGAGCATGGTGGCTCCCTAGCGGTAGCTGGCGGCGAGCTTCTCCCAGGCGGGCATGGAGTTGACGATCGTCTCGTAGCTCACGCAGTAGCCCACGCGTACCCAGCCCGGGCAGCCGAAGGAGTCGGACGGGACGGGCAGCAGCTCGAGCGCCTTGGCGCGCTCGAAGAACTTCTCGGCGTCCGGCTCGAGGGCCTTGACCCACAGGTAGAAGGCACCCTCGGGCTCGATGAACTCGTAGCCCAGCGCCGAGAGCCCCTCGGTGAGCGCACGGCGGTTCTTGGCATAGGCCTCGACGTCGCTCGGGCAGTCCACGCAGTCCATGAGCACACGCTGGAAGAGCGCGGGGGCGCAAACGAAGCCCAGCTTGCGGCCGGCGCCGGCGACGGCGAGAATCAGGTCGTCGTGGTCGGGGTTGGTCGGCGGCACGAGAACCCAGCCGATGCGCTCGCCCGGCAGCGACAGGCTCTTGGAGTAGGAGTAGCACACGATCGTGCGGTCGTAGACGGACGGCACCCAAGGCACCTCGGCGCCGTAGGTGATCTCGCGATAGGGCTCGTCGGCCACGAGGTAGATGGCCGTGCCGAGGCTCTTCTCGGCCTCGCGGAGCGCGTCCGCGAGCGCGGCGAGGTTGTCGCGGGAGTACACGGAGCCCACGGGGTTGTTGGGCGAGTTGATGACCACCGCCTTGGTGCGCGGCGTGATCGCGGCGGCCACGGAGGCGACGTCCACCTGGAACGTGGCGGGGTCCGCGAGGACCTCCACGCACGTGGCGCCCGAGGTCTCGATCCAGACGCGATACTCCGGGAAGTACGGGGCGATGACGATGACCTCGTCGCCGGGGTTCACGACGGCATGGAAGGTGATGGAGAGCGAGGCGGCCGCGCCGCAGGTGAGGTAGAGGTCACCGGCGGAGGCAGCGCCGTCACCGAAGCGGCGCGTCAGGCTCGCGGCCACGGCCTCGCGCACGGCGGGCAGGCCGTTGGCAGGCGTGTAGCCGTGGAGCTGCGTCGCCGGGAGCGCGAGCGCGCGCTCGATCGAGGCGCGCACGGCGTCGGGCGCGGGGACCGAGGGGTTGCCCAGCGAGAAGTCGAAGACGTTCTCGGAGCCGATCTCGGCCTTGCGGGCGCCCGCGTACGCCGCGATCTCGCGGATGGAGGACTTCTGCGCGCCGTACGCGCGGCTGGTCTCGTTGATGCTCACTGCTGCTCCCCTCCGGCGGCCTCCGCCGCCTCGTCGTCCTTCTCGCCCGCGGCGTACTCGTCCCAGCGTCCTTCGAGGAGGGCGTCAACGGCGGCGCCCTCCACGGTCTCGCGCTCGAGGAGCACGCGCGCCATGGTGTCCATCTGGTCGCGACGGGTGCCCAGGACCTCGCGGGCGCGCTCGTGGCCCTCGCGCATGATGCGCTCGACCTCGTCGTCGATCCGCTTGGCGGTCTCGGCTGAGTAGTCCTGGTGGTTGGCGTAGTCGCGGCCGAGGAAGACCTCGTGCTGCGCCTCGCCGAAGACCTGCGCGCCCAGCTCGTCGCTCATGCCGTAGCGCGTGACCATCGTGCGCGCGAGCTTGGTGGCCCGCTCGAGGTCGTTGCTCGCGCCGGTGGTGACGTCGTCGCAGAAGAGCTCCTCGGCCGTGCGGCCCGCGAGCAGCACGGCGATCTGGTCGAGCATGCCGTCGCGCGTCTCGAGGAAGTGGTCCTCCTCGGGGATCTGCATGGTGTAGCCGAGCGCCTGGCCGCGGCTCACGATGCTGATCTTGTGGATCGGGTCGGAGTTCTCGAGGACGTGGCCCACGAGGGCGTGACCGGACTCGTGGTAGGCGATGACGCGGCGCTCGCGCTCGGTGATGACGCGGCTCTTGCGCTCGGGGCCGGCCATGACGCGCTCCATGGCCTCCTCGACCTCGGCCTCGCCGATCGTCTCCTTGCGGCGGCGCGCGGCGAGAAGGGCTGCCTCGTTCATGAGGTTGGCGAGGTCCGCGCCCGTGAACCCGGGGGTCACCTTGGCCAGGCGCGCCAGGTCCACGTCATCGGCGACGGGCTTGCCCTTGGCGTGCACGGCCAGGATCTTCTCGCGGCCGCCCACGTCCGGACGGTCCACCGTCACGCGCCGGTCGAAGCGGCCGGGGCGCAGGAGCGCCGGGTCGAGGATGTCGGGGCGGTTGGTGGCGGCGACCAGAATCACCGCGGAGTTGTCCTCGAAGCCGTCCATCTCGACGAGCAGCTGGTTGAGGGTCTGCTCGCGCTCGTCGTGGCCGCCGCCGAGGCCGGCGCCGCGCTGACGGCCGACGGCGTCGATCTCGTCGATGAAGACGATGCAGGGCGCGGCCTCCTTGGCCTGCTTGAAGAGGTCGCGCACGCGCGAGGCGCCCACGCCCACGAACATCTCCACGAAGTCGGAGCCGGAGATCGAGAAGAACGGGACGCCCGCCTCGCCGGCGACGGCCTTGGCGAGCAGCGTCTTGCCGGTACCCGGCGGGCCCACGAGCAAAAGGCCGCGCGGGATGCGGGCGCCCATCTTGCGGTAGCGCTCGGGGTCGGAGAGGAAGTCGCGGACCTCCTGGAGCTCCTCGACCGCCTCGTCGATGCCCGCGACGTCGGCGAAGGTCACCTTGGGACGCTCCCCCTCGATGCGGGCCTTGGTCTTGGCGAAGGACATCGTCTTGTCCTGCTGGCCGGACATGCGGTTCATGTAGTAGACGAAGACGCCCACGAGCAGCAGCGTCGGCACGACGGAGACCAGGACCGTCTGGAGAAGGTCGTCGGAGGACGTGTCGATCTCGTAGGTGACGTCCGGGTGGTCCGCCATGAGCTCGGCAAGGGAGTCGGAGCCCACGTAGACGCTCTTGTACGAGACGAGCTTGGAGTCGTCGTCCTTGTCGGCCTCTGTCTTCCAGTAGGAGCCGGTGACGCTGGCATCAGAGGTGCGGTAGCGGACGTCGCTCACGCGGCCCTCCTCGACGGCGGTCACGAACTCGTTGGTGGGCAGCACCTCACTGGACTGACGGCTGTTGAAGAGCGCGGAGCCCATCGAGTAGGCAAGGTAGACCACGATGGCAAGGACGATCAGCGACGTGATCGCGCCGGACCGCGACGAGCCGCCGGGCTCGCCGGGGAGCGGCGGCCTGTTGTTGTTCTCGGGATCTGGCAACACGTACTCCTTTTTGGGTTACTTCTGGTAGACCTCGGGCTTGAGGATGCCGATGTAGGGCAGGTTGCGGTAGCGCTCGGCGAAGTCGAGGCCGTAGCCCACGATGAACTCGTCGGGCACGTGGGTGCCCACGTAGCGGGGCTCGATCGCGGGCGTCTTGCCGGTGACGTCCTTCACGAGGAACGCGGCCACCTCGACGGAGGCGGGACCGCGGCCCTTGAGCAGGTCGATGAGGTACGAGAGGGTGAGGCCGGAGTCGAGGATGTCCTCGACGATCAGGACGTCGCGGCCCTCGATCTTGGTGTCGAGATCCTTGACGATGCGCACCACGCCGGAACTCTTTGCCGCCTCGCCGTAGCTGGAGACCGCCATGAAGTCCACCGACATCGGACAGTCGATGGCGCGCATGAGATCCGCCGTGAAGACCACGGCGCCACGCAGCACGGCCACGACCAGCGGGTTCTTTCCGGCATAGTCGCGCGTGATCTGCTCGCCCATGCGGCTGACGATCTGATGGATGTCCTCCTCGCTGAGCAGGACCTCCTTGACGTCGGAATGCAGTGCCTCCATCGCTCGCTCCTTCCGTCGGCGGAAGCTCTCTGGCCTGATTTCCAAGGATAGCGCACCTGCGACCCGCCGGAGGCGCCGGAATGCCACGCGCAAAATAGGGTTTGGGTTCGGAGACGGGGCGTCGGAGTCGCAACCGGTCGCAAAAGCGTAGATAACTGATTTCTAGTTTGATTTTTGGCGCGTCGTGTCCGATTTTTCGAACCCAAACCCGAATCGGGTTTGGGTTCAGAAAACGCGAAGTTGGTTTCTAGATATATGTGTCAACTGGAGTTTTGCGCCCGAGTGGCGCGGCCGGGGCAAAATCTCGAACCCAAACCCTACGCGAGGGGGTCGGGCGCCTCCAAAAGCGTCAGCTCGAGCAGCCATTTCGTCGCGGGGGCGCATCGCACGCGCTCGTCGGGGCGCACGGGGGCGACCCACACGACCGGCCCGGTGGGCGAGGTGCGCACCACGGGGACGCTCGTGCGCTCGTCCAGGGGGACGCGCGCCTCCCCCAGCAGGTCGGACACCTTCTTCGACTGCCCGTGCATGCCCAGCGGGCAGAGGACGTCGCCGGGGCGCGGGGCGTCCACCCAGAGCCTGCCGCCGCGCGAGGGGTCGACGCCCGCGGCCTGCGCGTCAAGAAGCACGGACGCGCCCTCCCACTCGAGCGCGTGGGTGCGGGCACGGGCGGCGGGATCCGCGCCGGCGGGCGACTCGACGACGCGCGCGGACAGCACGCGGCCGTCCGGGAGCTCGAGGCGGCCGGGCACCTCGAGCCACGCCGCCGAGGGCGTCGCCGCGCTGCGGGCGCGAAGGAACAGCAGCCCATGCTCCACGTGGGCGGAAACGGCCATCGGAATTGTGAGCGAGCCCTCCCCCGCCGCGACCGCTCGCAACACCGCGGCGATGTGGCGGGCCTCCAGGCGGGCGTCTGGGCGCAGGGCGAGAAGCGCGGCGCGCACCACGCGCCGGGCGATCGCCACCTCGAGTGCGGCGAGGCGAGACGCGTCCAGCACGACGAGCCCGTCGCCCTCGCGGCGCGTGAGGTCGCGCAGGGCGCGGCCGGCGACCGCCGTGAGGTACGCGTCCTCGTCCGAGAGGATGTCGCAGGTGTTCGCGAGGCTGGCCGTCACGCGCGGGTTTCTCGCCCGCACGACGGGCATGACCTCATGGCGGACGTAGGCGCGCAGGTAGCGAGTGTCGGCGTTGGTGTCATCCTCGCGCCAGACGATGCCGCGCATGCGCAGCAGGTCGCAGAGCTCGTCGTGCGTGCGGTCCAGCAGGGGTCGCACGATGCGGTTGCGCCGGCGCGGGATGGACGAAAGCCCCGCCGTCCCGGTGCCGCGGATCGCGTTCATGAAGAAGGTCTCGGCGCGGTCGTCGGCGGTGTGCGCCGTGAGGATGCGCGCGGCGGAGCGCGGCGTGCCGAAGCGCTCGGAGAGCTCGTTCGCGAGGCGTGCAGCCTCGGCGTAGCGCAGCTCGCGGCCGGCATTCTCGACGTTGTCCCGCGCGTCCGCGGCGAGGGCCGCCACGTCGGCGCGACGAATGGTGCAGGGGATGCCAAAGCGCGCGGAGAGGTCGCGCACGAACTCTTCGTCCTCCTCGGCATCGATGCCGCGCAGGCCGTGGTTGACGTGCAGCACGCGCAGGCGCTCGCGGGCGATGCGCGCGACGCCGCGGCCGTCGTCGATGTCGAGCGCCGAGGTCGCGGCCAGCACGAGCAGCGCCGTGGAGTCCGCCCCGCCCGAGACCATGAGGATGACGGGCGCGGAGAGCTCGACGTCCGCCGGCCCACTCGGCCGCTCGAAACGGGCGCCCGAGGCGCCGTATCGGCGAGAGACGCTCGGCATGGTCACCTCCAACGGTTACCCTGTACTTCGGCGACGCGCGGGCGCGTCCCACCCAGAAGTGTACGACAGCGAGAGGAGCCCCATGACCCCCGAGATCCACCTGCACGTACTCGCCAGCGGCTCAAAGGGCAACGCTGCGGTGATCGAGGGCCCCGACGGCTCCGTGCTAGTGGACTGCGGCATCTCGCGCCGCGCCCTTCTCGGCCGCGCGGAGGAGCTGGGGGTGGACATGGGGAGCGTGGTCGCCGTCATCCTCACCCACGAGCACTCGGACCACGTGGGTGGGCTCAGCGTGTTCTGCAACCGCTTCGACGGCCCGCTCTTTGCGACGGCGGGAACCGTGGCGGCGCGCCGCTACCTCTCCGAGCTGCCATTCACGCTCGTGGGCCACTCCGACGAGCTCGAGCTGGCCGGCATGCGCGTGCGGACCTTCCCCACCTCGCACGACGTGGCCGACCCCGTTGGCCTGCGCTTCTCGACGGACGACGACGCACTCGGCTTCTGCACCGACACCGGCGAGCTGGGGCCGGAGGCGCTGGACGCCCTCGCCGGCACGCGCATCCTGGCGCTGGAGTCCAACCACGACGAGCGCATGCTCGCGACGGGCGACTACCCCGCCTACCTCAAGGCGCGGGTGGGCGGGCCGACCGGCCACCTCTCCAACGCCCAGACCGCGGCGGCACTCGCGGACCTCGTGGGACCCGACACCGAGACCGTGGTGGCCATGCACCTCTCCCAGCAGAACAACCGGCCGAGCGTCTGCGTTCGCGCGCTGGCAGCCGCGGTGGGCGCCGAGGTCGCGACCGGCGAGGACGGTCGCCCGGAGGCACGCACGCCCGACGGTCGCCTCACGATCTGCTGCGCCGCGCAGGACTGGCCGCTCTCCGTGTTCTGAGGAGCGGGCGCGCCACCCGCCCGCTACAGAAAACGGGCCGGAACCCGTGGGTCCCGGCCCGCTGAGTCGCCGCTACGCAACAGCTAGTCGATGGCGATCTTGGTGACGTTGGCCTTCTCGTCCTGCTTGGGGACGTTCACCGTGAGGATGCCGCCCTCGAGCTTGGCGGTGAGGCCGGTCGTGGCCGCGTCCTTCAGGAAGACGCCGCGTGTGGCGCTCCACTCGCCGGACTCCTTGTAGAGGTAGTTCTTGCCCTTCTCCTCGTCGGACTCCTTCTTCTCGACGGAGACGGAGAGACGGCCCTCGTTGAGCTCGACGTCGATGTCCTCGCGCTTGACGCCCGGGAGCTCGGCGGTGACGACGTAGGCGGTGCCCGCGTCCTCGACGTTCATCTTGAAGCCGGCGTTGCCCGTGGAGAGCGCGGCGAACGGCGCATCGAAGAAGCGGTCGAACTCGTCGAACGGCCAGCTGCGAAGAGCCCTCGAGTAACGGTCATACGGAATCATGCTTGCCATGGTGCTCACTCCTTTTGGTCTGTGGTGGGCGCCTCCTCGGGCACCCTGTCGCTCGTTGGTAGTTATTCCCCGCCATCCAGCTTCTAAACCGAGAAGGACCATTTTTCTGAGCGACATATACTCACCATATCTAAGCGTCATCAACTTAGATTTTGAGCACGGCGCGGCCTGTATCATAATGGCGACGGTAACAGAGAGAGCCGGAGGCACCATGAGCAGCACCGAGCCCGCCAAGGGGAACGCCGAGAGGCATGCGGCCCCCTACGTCCGTCAGCGTCCCACCCATCGCAGCGTGGAGCCCATCGACGACCTTGCGTCCGAGACGGGCGAGCCCGAGTCCGACGACCAGGGCTCCAGCAGGGCCGCCGGCGGCGTCCTCCCCACCCTCGGGCACAGGCGCTCGCGCGCCGAGGGCGTGCAGCTGCGCCGCGACCTCCACTATGGCCAGTACCTCGAGATTCCCCGGGGACGACGCGACATCTTCGCCTCGCGCGAGCGCAAGACGCGCATCAAGACGGCCATCGCGCTCGTCGCCGTGCTGGCCGTGCTGGCGATCGTGGTCTTCTTCGTCTGGGAGTACATGCAGACCAACTGGGGCTCCACCGCCCGCTAGCCGTATGGGTCAAAAGGGACTGTCCCTTTTGACCCCTTTTTTGCCTACGCCCAGGGGTCGCGCTCGAAGAGGGGCTCGGGGTCCGGGCGGCGGTCCGAGTAGGGGTCGTAGCCGTCGTCGTCCTCGTTCTCGGCGCGCCTGAACTCGTCCTTCTCGACGGTCTTTTCCTTGTCGTCCATCAGATCACCCCGTAAACAGGTCGATGTAGGCGATGTAGTCGCAGAGCTTGCCGTCAAAGTCGGAGAGGTCGACGCCGGAGAAGTGCGACGTCGGGGCGATCATGGCCACGACCCCCGTGGAGTCGCCCACGCCCCCGATCCTGACGGCCCAGGTGTAGCCGCCCTGCTCGCCGACGGCGCAGATGAAGTGCGCGTCCTCCGGGAGCTCCTCGGGCATGACGACGTCCTCGGCCGTGCAGGTGTCCTTGAGGCCCTCGAGGCCGCAGGCCGCCATCACGGCGCGCACGCCCTCCTCGTTCTCCCTCCCGCCGCCGGAGGGCAGCGTGTCGGAGCTGAAGGCGTAGCGGACGCCGCCGACGCCCGCGCCTTCCGCGAGCACGTCTCCCTTGGAGCCGCCCTCGTAGTGGGAGGTCTCGGGGTCGTCGGTGATGTGGAGCAGGTCGCCAGACGAGCCCTTGTACACCGCGTGAGCGTTGCCGTTGTGGACGTAGACGCCGCCGTAGACCAGCGAGAAGCCCTCGTCCGCAAGATACTCGGCGAGCTGCTCGGGCGTGGCCTCGAAGTACTCGGCCAGGCTCGTCGGCGAGGACGGGTTGGGGCTCGACACGCTCAGCTTGACCGTCGTGCCGCCCGCCACCTCGGTGCCCTCGCCGGGGTCGGCCGCGACCACCGTGTTCTTCTTGGCATCGGAGTCGACGTAGGAGACCTCGCCCTTGAGGCCCTGCTCCTCCAGCGCGGCGAGCGCCTCGTCGGCCGTGAGGCCCTTCACGTCGGGCACCTTGTAGGGCTGGGCGATCACGAGCGTGATCTGGTCCCCGGAGACGAAGGGCTCCCCGACCCCGGGGCTCACCTCGATCGCGGTGCCCGCCTCCTCGTCCGAGTTGCTGGTCTTCACCAGGACGTCCGTGGCGCCCGCGTCGTAGAGCGCCTGCGTGGCGGCGTCCTCCGTCATCCCGATGACGTCGGGGATCGTGCGCTCGGCCCCGACGACCAGCGTCACGCCCGCGGCAGGGTCCGTACGAAGGCCCTCGTCCGGCGTGCAGTCCAGGACCATGCCGATGTTCTCGTCGCCGGAGCGGTACTCGACCTCCACCTGGAAGCCGAGCGCCTCGAGCTCGGCGCGCGCCTCCTCCTCGGTCAGGCCGACGACCGCGGGGACGGTCTTGCCGCCCCAGAGCTCGTTTGCGTAGGTGAGATAGGCGATCCCGCCGGCGACCGCCAGCGCGAGGACGACGAGAAGGGCGATGCCCCAGCGCGGCATGCGGCGCTTGCGCTCCGGCAGGCTCTCCACGGGGGACTCGATGGTGACGACGGGGCGCGCGGCGGTGAGGTCCTCGGGCGCCGCCGCGGGCGAGAAGTACGGGTCGGACAGCGCGTCGATGCCGTCGCGTCCGGACGTGTCGTCAATGCGCGGCAGGTCGGACGGGGTATCGATGGAGGGAAGACGGTCCGCCATGCGCCGCGGCGCGACGTGGGTCGCGTCCGCGCGCGTGGCATCGTCCATGAGGCGCGTGGCGCCCGGGTCGACCGAGGGCAGGTCGTCGGGGCTCATCCTGACGGTCCTGTCGTCGTTCTTCTCGTCCATCTCGCCCCCTCAACCGGTCGTTGCGTCACGTTCATGGTAGCGTCCCGGCGCGTTCGCACGCAACGGCGCCGAGAAAGACATCTCATCCAAAACGCGGCCTCTGGGAGGGCGATTTTGGTCCGATTGTCTTTCTCGGCGCCGGATTGGCAAGGCGCGGGCGAGAAGGACGCGTCGGCGCTACTCCAGGGCGTCCGGCTCCAGGGGCTCGTCGTCGGCAGGCACGGAGCCAGCCGGCGCGCCGGCGTGACGGCGCTCGGAGGCGGCGTCGTCGCGCGCGGCGAAGAGCCGGTCGTCGTCGCCCACGTCGATGCGGACCACGTCGCCCTCGCCGAGCTCGCCGCCAATGATCAGGTTGGCGACGTTGTCCACGACCTGGCGCTGGATGAGGCGCTTGAGCGGGCGGGCGCCGTAGACCGGGTCGAGCCCGTCGAAGGCGAGCGACTGCTTGGCCGCCGGTGTGAGCTCCAGCTGGATGCGGTCGCGGGACAGGCGCTCGCGGACGTCCTTGAGCTGGATGTCCACGATCTTCTCGATGTCCTCGAGGCCGAGGGCGTGGAAGACCACCACGTCGTCGATGCGGTTCAGGAACTCCGGCTTGAAGGTCTGACGCAGGGCGTTGTTGACCTCGCGCTGGACCTCGTCCGGGTCACTTGCGGCGTCTGCGCCGGCGATGAACTGGCTGCCCACGTTGGACGTCATGATGATGATCGTGTTCTTGAAGCTCACCATGCGGCCCTGGCCGTCGGTGAGGCGGCCGTCGTCGAGCACCTGCAGCAGGATGTTGAAGACGTCGGGGTGCGCCTTCTCCATCTCGTCCATGAGGATGACGGAGTAGGGGCGACGGCGCACGGCCTCGGTGAGCTGGCCGCCCTCGTCGTAGCCCACGTATCCCGGGGGCGCGCCGATGAGGCGCTGGACGCTGAACTTCTCCATGTACTCGGACATGTCGATGCGCACGAGCGCGCGCTCGTCGTCGAAGAGGCACTCGGCGAGCGCCTTGGCGAGCTCGGTCTTGCCCACGCCGGTGGGGCCGAGGAAGAAGAAGCTGCCGATGGGGCGGCTGGGGTCGGAGAGGCCCGCGCGGCTGCGGCGCACGGCGGCGGCCACGGCGGAGACGGCCTCGTCCTGGCCGATCACGCGCTTGTGCAGCTCGGCCTCGAGGTTCTTGAGCTTGTCCAGCTCGCCCTGCATCATCTTGGAGACGGGCACGCCGGTCCACGAGCTCACGACCTCGGCGATCTCCTCGGAGGTAACCTCCTCCTTGAGCAGGCCGCCGGCCTCCTGCTTGGCGGTGAGCGCGGCCTCCGCCTGCTCGTACTCGCGCTGGAGGGCGGGAATCGTGGAGTAGCGCAGCTCGGAGGCTCGCGCGAGGTCGCCCTCGCGGGTCACGCGCTCCATCTCGACGCGCGCGTCCTCGATGCGCGACTTGAGGTCCTGCACGCGGTCGATCGCGCCCTTCTCGTTCTCCCAGTCGGCCTTCATGCCGTCGAGCTTCTCGCGCGTGGTGGCGATCTCGCCGCGCAGGGTCTCGAGGCGCTCCTTGCTGGCGGCGTCCTCCTCCTTCATGAGAGCCTGCTCCTCGATCTGCATCTGTGTGAGCTGGCGCTCGGTGGCGTCGATGTCCGCCGGCATGCTGTCCAGCTCCATGCGCAGACGGCTCGCGGCCTCGTCCACGAGGTCGATGGCCTTGTCCGGCAGGAAGCGGTCGGAGATGTAGCGGTTGGAGAGGTCGGCGGCGCTGACCAGCGCGGAGTCCGTGATGCGGACGCGGTGGTGCTGCTCGTAGCGCTCCTTGAGGCCGCGCAGGATGGAGATCGTGTCCTCGACGGTGGGCTCGGAGACCATGACGGTCTGGAAGCGGCGGGCGAGCGCCGCGTCCTTCTCGATGTACTTGCGGTACTCGTCCAGCGTGGTGGCGCCAATGGCGTGCAGGTCGCCGCGGGCGAGGGCCGGCTTCAGGATGTTGCCGGCGTCCATGGAGCCCTCGGTCGCGCCCGCGCCCACGATGGTGTGCAGCTCGTCGATGAACAGGATGATGCGGCCGTCCGAGTTCTGGACCTCCTTGAGCACGGACTTGAGGCGGTCCTCGAACTCGCCGCGGTACTTGGCACCGGCCACGAGCGCGGACATGTCGAGCTCGACGATGTCCTTGTCACGGATGGTGGACGGGACGTCGCCGTTGACGATGCGCTGGGCCAGGCCCTCGACGATGGCGGTCTTGCCGACGCCGGGCTCGCCGATGAGCACGGGGTTGTTCTTGGTGCGGCGGGAGAGGACCTGGATGGTGCGGCGAATCTCCTCGACGCGGCCGATCACCGGGTCGAGCTTGCCCTGACGCGCGAGGTCGGTGACGTTGCGACCGTACTGCTCGAGCGCCTTGAGCTGGGGCTTGGCGTCCTGGCTGGTGACGTGCTCGCCGGCACGCAGCTCCTCGTAGGCCTGGGAGACGCGCTTGCCGGTGACGCCGGCGGCCTTGAGGAGCGAACCCGCCTCGTCCTTGCTGTCCGCGAGCGCGCAGAGCAGGTGCTCGGAGGTCACGTAGGAGTCGCCCATCTTGGACGCGAGCTTCTCCGCGGCGTCGCCCACGCGCACGAGGTCTTGGCCGACGCCCATCTGGGGCGTGTCGCCGCTCACGCGCGGCTGGCTGGCGACGGCCTGGTCCACCTGCGCCTCGATGGAGGCGGGGTCCGCGCCGACGCGCTCGATGATCGCGCTGAGGTTGCGCTCCCCCGAGCCGAGAAGTGCCTTGAGCAGGTGCACGGGCTGCACCTGGCCGGCGCTGGCGTCGGTCGCGATGCCCACGGCCGCCTGCAGCGCCTCCTGGGCCGTGACGGCCCACTTGTCGAGTCTCATGGTTTGCCCCTTTCTGGGTTGCGGTTAGTCAAGGACTATTGTTCCCGCGTGAGCTGGGGCGTATACGTAAATCTAAGTGTCTACATAGTAGATTTTTCAGAGTGCGGGAAGCCGGCGAGAAGGACCGTGGGGTCGCTACTCGTCGCCCTTCTCGGCCGCGTCCGGGGCGCCGTTCAGCAGCAGTCGGCGCATGACCTGCTCCGGGGAGCTCGAGGCGTCGTAGCGGGCGAGCGCGGTGATCTTCTCCTGCATCTTGTACTCGTGGACCTCGTCCTCGAGCTCGCGCACGCGGCGACGCAGGTCGTCGAGCTCAGCCTCGCGCTCGAGCATGCGCTCGCGCATGTCGAGGATGCGCACGACGCCGGCGAGGTTGATGCCCTCGTCGGTGAGCTTGGAGATGAGGTTGAGCCGCTCGATGTCGGCCTGGCTGTAGAGGCGCGTGTTGCCGCGCGAGCGCCCGGGCGTGACGAGGCCCTTCTGCTCGTAGACGCGCAGGGTCTGCGGGTGCATGCCGGTGAGCTCGGCGGCGACGCTGATCATGTAGAGCGGCTTGTTGCGGTCGCGACCGCCGACGTTCTTATCGCTTGGCGCCATAGCGCATGACCTCCTCGCGGTAGTCGCGCGTGTCCGCGTCGCGCAGGGCGGCCAGGGTCTCGCGCTCCTTCTTCGAAAGCATCGTGGGCACCTTCACGCGCACGGTCACGAACAGCGCGCCGCGCGACCCCTTGCGCTTGACGTTGGGCGCGCCCAGGTCGCGGAAGCGGAAGGTCTTGCCGTCCTGCGTGCCGGCGGGCACCTTGAGGCGGACCTCAGTGCCGTCGGGCGTGGGCACGTCGACCGTGGTGCCGAGCGTGGCCTCGTAGATGCTGAGCGGCAGCTCCATGCGGACGTCGGCGCCGTCGCGCTTGAAGAGCGGGTGCTCGGCCACGTGCGTGGTGATCACGAGGTCGCCGCGGTCGCCGCCGTTGGTGCCGTACTCGCCGCGCCCGCGGTAGCGGAGCTTGCCACCGTCCACGGCGCCGGCCGGGATCTTGATCGTGAGGGTCTGCTCCTCGCCGGTGGAGGGCACGCGGTACGTGGCCTTGCGGGTGGCCCCGCGGAAGGCCTCCTCGGCGCTGACGTCCACGGACATGGTGAGGTCGGAGCCCTTGGTCGGGCGGTTTGCCCCGCGGGCGCCGGCCGCGCCGCCGAAGATCGACGAGAAGTCGAACCCGCCGAAGCCGCCGTCGCCGCCGCGCATGTTGTTGAAGATGTCGGACCAGTCGCCGCCCACGTTGGTCGTGTAGGTGTAGCGGCCGCGGCCGCCCGAGCCGCCGAAGTCGGCGCCGGGAATGCCGCCGAATATGAGCATCTGGTCGTACTCGCGGCGCTTCTTGGGGTCGGAGAGCGTGGTGTACGCCTCGCTGACCTCCTTGAACTTTGCCTCGTCGCCGCCGGCGTCCGGGTGGTACTTGGCAGCGAGCTTGCGGAACGCCCGCTTGATCTCGTCGTCAGAGGCGTCGCGCTTCACACCGAGAACGTCGTAGTAGCTCTTGTTGGTTGCCATGTCGCACGCGCCCCCCTTCAAAGCGTGCGTCGTCGTGCAAAGGGGACGGGCACTTTTGCACGCGCGCGGGTTGGTCTGTCAGCGTGCAAAAGAGCCCGTCCCCTTTGCACGCCACGTACTGTTACTCCTGCTCGGGCTCCGACGGACGCTTGGGGCCACCGTAGGTCACCGTCACCATGGCGGTGCGGATGACCTTGTCGCCCATGCGATAGCCCTTCTGGTAGACCTGGGCCACCGTCTCGTCAAACGCCTCAGCGTCCTCCACGCGGCCCACGGCCTGGTGGGCCAGCGGGTCGAAGGCCTCACCCGCCGGGTCGATGGGGTCGACGCCCTCCTTGGCGAGCACGCCGAGCATCTTCGCGTGGACCGCGGAGACGCCGTCGACGAACTGCTTGAGCTGGGCGTCGTCCTCGGTCGCGCCGGCGTGCTCGATGGCGCGCTCGAGGTCGTCGATCACCGGGAGCAGGTTTGTGACCAGCTTCTCGGCAGCGAGGTCCTTCTCGGCGAGTCGCTCGGCGGCGGTGCGGCGGCGGTAGTTCTCCCAGTCCGCCTGGAGTCGCAGCATGCGGTCCTTGGCCTCCGCGGCCTCCGTCTTGGCCGCCTCGATTTGGTCCTCGACGTCGGCCAGCTTCTTGGCGAGGTCGTCGCGCTCCTCGCGCAGCTTGCCGGCGTCGGCGGCGAGCTCGCGCTCGGCGGCCTCCTCGCCGGCGCGGATGGCGGCCTCCACTCGGGCGCGCTCCTCCGCGTCCTCGTCGTCGGCCTCGTCGGCGACGCCCTCGTCCTCGGCCTCAGGCTCGGCCGCGGGCTCGTCGTCCTTCTCGGCGACCTCCGCCGCCTCCACCTCGTCGGGCTCGACGACGTCGTTCTTCTCGTCCTCTACCTCGATGGGCACCTTCACGTCACCCTCCTCGACATATCCGGAGGGGGCGGCCGCGAAGCCGTGGCCGCCCCCGAAAGTCATCTGCTAGACGCGGCCGTGCGACTAGTTGTTCTTGTCGTCGTCCACGACCTCGTAGTCGGCGTCGACGACGTCGTCCGCGCCACCCTGCGCGCCCGCGCCGGCGTCGGAGCCGCCCGCGGTCTGGTCCTGGGTGGTGGAGTAGACGATCTGCGCGAGCTTCTGGGAGGCCTCGGTGAGCTTGTCGCCCGCGGCGCGGATGGCCTCGATGTCGGTGCCCTCGAGCGCCTTCTTGGCGTCGGCGATGGCAGCCTCAACCTCGGACTTCTGGTCGGCGGGGACCTTGTCGCCGAGGTCCTTCAGGGTCTGCTCGGCGCCGTAGCACAGCGAGTCGACCTGGTTGCGGACCTCGATCTCGTCCTTGTGCTTCTTGTCCTCCTCGGCGTGGGCCTCGGCGTCCTTGACCATGCGGTCGACCTCGTCGTCGGACAGGGCGGTGGAGCCGGAGATGGTGATCTGCTGGCTCTTGCCGGTGGCCTTGTCCTTGGCGGTGACCTTCACGATGCCGTTGGCGTCGATGTCGAAGGTGACCTCGATCTGCGGGATGCCGCGGCGGGCGGCCGGGATGCCGGTGAGGTTGAACTTGCCGAGGGACTTGTTGTCCGCAGCCATCTCGCGCTCGCCCTGCAGGACGTTGATCTCGACGGACGTCTGGTTGTCGGCAGCCGTGGAGTAGATCTCGGTCTTGGACGTGGGGATCGTGGTGTTGCGGTCGATCATCTTGGTCATGACGCCGCCCATGGTCTCGACGCCGAGCGACAGCGGGGTGACGTCGAGCAGCAGGATGCCCGAGACGTCGCCGGTGAGGACGCCGCCCTGGACGGCAGCGCCGTCGGCCACGACCTCGTCCGGGTTCACGGACATGTTGGGCTGCTTGCCGGTCATCTGCTTGACGAGCTCCTGGACGGCGGGCATACGGCTGGAGCCGCCGACGAGGATGACCTCGTTGACCTGGGAGATCTGGAGGTTGGCGTCATGCAGGGCCTTGGTGACGGGGCCCTTGCAGCGGTCGAGCAGGTCACGCGTGATGCGCTCGAACTCGGCGCGGGTCAGCGTGTAGTCGAGGTGCTTGGGGCCGGTGGCGTCGGCGGTGATGAAGGGCAGGTTGATCTGGGCCTGCTGGGCGGAGGAGAGCTCCTTCTTGGCGTTCTCCGCGGCCTCCTTCAGGCGCTGCAGGGCCATGGGGTCCTTGCGCAGGTCGATGCCGTTGTCGGACTGGAACTTGTCGGCCATCCAGTCGATGACGCGCTGGTCCCAGTCGTCGCCGCCGAGATGGTTGTCGCCGTTGGTGGCGAGAACCTCGACGACGCCGTCGGCGAGGTCGAGCAGCGAGACGTCGAAGGTGCCGCCGCCGAGGTCGAAGACCAGGACCTTCTGGTCAATGCCCTTCTTGTCGAGGCCGTACGCGAGGGCCGCGGCGGTGGGCTCGTTGACGATGCGCTGGACGTTGAGGCCGGCGATCTTGCCGGCGTCCTTGGTGGCCTGGCGCTGGGCGTCGTTGAAGTAGGCCGGGACGGTGATGACGGCGTCGGTGACGGGCTCGCCGAGGTACTTCTCGGCGTCGGCCTTCATCTTGGAGAGGATCATGGCGCTAATCTGCTCGGGGGTGAAGTCCTCGCCCTCGATCTCCACGACCGCGCGGTTGCCGGTGCCGGCCTTGACCTTGTACGGGACGGTCTTGAGCTCGGAGCCGACCTCGTCGTAGCGACGGCCCATGAAGCGCTTGATCGAGAAGACGGTGTTGGTGGGGTTGGTGACGGCCTGGTTCTTGGCCGCCTTGCCGACGATGCGGTCGCCGTCGGCGCGGAAGCCAACGACGGACGGGGTGGTGCGGTCGCCCTCGGCGTTGACGATGATCGTGGGCTCGCCGCCCTCGAGGACCGCCATCGCGGAGTTGGTGGTACCCAGGTCGATACCGAGAATCTTGCTCATGGTCGCTCTCCTTTTCCTGCGCGGGGCCCGCCGTGCGGACCCGCTCGCTTGTATCCGTGTGTACGGTTGAGTTTATCCCCTGTGCGTGACGATTCTATACATAATCTAAGTCTCTACACATGAGATTTTTTGAAGCGCAGGATTTAGGGAAGGCGCAGCCTACAGCAGGCGGTGCTCGAAGCGCCCGTTCTCATAGACGCCGCAGCTCGCGGAGCCGTCCTTGGGGATGCCGACCGAGCCGGGGTTGAAGACCCACGCGTCGTGCGCGTCGTTCTTCTCGCTCACCTTGATGTGGGTGTGGCCGTAGACCAGCGCCGAGTTGGGCGGCAGCGCGGGCCAGGCGTCGACGCTGTTGTGGTAGCCGGGGCCGTAGACGTGGCCGTGGGTGAGGAAGATCGTGAGGGGGCCGCCCGGGACGTCAGGGTCCAGCAGGATGTTGTGGTCCGCCATGCAGGGGAAGCCGAGGACCATCTGGTCGACCTCGGCCTCGCAGTTGCCGCGGACGGCGATCGCGCGGTCGGCCACGGAGTTAAGCATCTCGATGACGCGCTTGGGGGCGTAGTCCGCGGGCAGGTCGTTGCGCGGACCGTGGTAGAGCAGGTCGCCGAGCAGGACGATGCGGTCGGGGCGCTCCGTGGCGACGAGGTCCATGAGGCGCTCGCAGGCGTCGGCGGCGCCGTGGATGTCGGATGCGATGACGAGCTTCATGTGAGTTCCTTTCTCGCGTGCGCGACCACGAGCGCGCGAACGGCGGGCAACTCGGCGAGGGAGTGCGGCCAGGTCTGGGCAGAGAGGGCTCGGGCGAGGCTCTCGAGCACGTCGTGGCGCGCGTGGTGGCCGAGCGACATCAGGAGCGGAGCGAGCAGGACCGCGCGCGCCGGGCGCTCGTGCAGGCGGGCGACGAGGCGCTCCGGAGAGCCCACGAGGGCGTCGGCGCGGCCGCGGGCGAGCAACGCGGCCTCGAGCCGGTCAAACGCGACCGCGCACTCGCTCCCGCGATGCCCTGCGAGCGCGATGGTGCGACCAGGTTGCGCGGGCAGCGCCGCGTCGAGCGCCGCGGCCACGGCGGCGAAGTCCTTCTCACTCGCGAGCAGGGGCGGCGCCAGGCGCAGCTCCTCGAAGCCCGGGGCAGCGGAGCGAACCACGGCGGCGGCCTCGTGCTGCAGGCAGCCGTCGACCACATGCGTGGTCGCCACGAGGACGCGGCGCGCGCCGCCGTGGCGCAGGCCTTCCAGCGCGTCCGCAAGCGATGCGCCCACCGGCCGACCACCCGTGCGCGCCCGCAGCGTCACGGACGCGCCGATTGCCGCCGCGAGCTCGCCCACGAGCGTCGCGACACCCGCGTCGCCCTTCTCGCCGGACAGGCAGCCGGCTATGACCAGGGCGTCCAGCATCCGTCCTCCAAAATGATTCAAAAGGGGTCTGTCCCCTTTTGAATCGGGCACGCTAGTGATGGCAGGCGTGCTCCTCGCCCATGACGGGGAGCGTGCCGGCGGCGGCCATCTGCGCGACGTCGCCGACGCCGGGGGTCTGGTTCTCGAAGTAGACGGTGATGCCGGCCTGCGCGAAGCCCATCATCGGGCGCATGCCCATGCCGGCGGCCACGATCGCGTCGATGCCGTTGTCGGCGAGCAGGGCCACGGGGCGCATGCAGCCGCCCTCCTCGTGGGGCGGGTTGTCGATGACGCTCACGGCACCGACCTCGCCGTTCTCCACGTCGACCACGGTGAAGCAGTCGCAGTGGCCGAAGTGGCCGGAACGCTCGCAGTCCAGACCGCCCTTGCCGAGGGTCGGGATGGCAACCTTCATGGGAGTCTCCTCTCGTAGGGCGCGCGGGGCGCCCGCGTCTCTTGACGCCGTCATTCTCGCACAAGCAGCCGACGGGCGGCATACGCTCTGCAAAACTCGCGCTCGTGATGAAAAGATGGGAATTCGCATGCAAAACTCTCGTTCGTGATGAAAGTAAAGGCTTCGCGCGCGCCCCTTGTACCGGCGCCTCCCAAAGAACGGCCAGTTGGTGAAATAAAGGGTCAGGCATCGCGCCTCAAGCGAGGCAAAATCCTTCATCACGAACGGATGTTTTGCAGACGACTCGAGGGTTTTTCATCACGAACGAGAGTTTTGCGGGCAAGACAGCCCCTACCGGACGAAACCGAGTTCCTCGAGGACGCGCGCGACGCCGTCCTCATCGTTGCCCGGCGCGTGAAGCGGCATGCGGGCAAGCAGCTCGTCGGGCGCGTTGCCCATGAGGTAGCTGCGCCCCGCGACCTCGAGCATGGGCACGTCATTGTAGTTGTCGCCAAACGCGAGGGCATCCGCGGGGTCCACGCCCCAGTGGTCGCAGAGGAAGCGAACGGCGCCCGCCTTGGAGAGACCGGCGGGCATGACCTCGATCAGGATGTCGGAGGACTTGACCACCGTGAGCTCGGGAAAGCGCTCGCTCAGGCGACGCTCCACCTCGAGCGTGTCCTCGGGGTCACAGATGCAGAGGAGCTTCTGCACCTCGTCGCGCTCGATGGAGTCCACGCCCCCGTCGCGGGCCTCCGCCATGACGACGCGCTCCTCGCGGCGGACGCGAGGGTCCGACCGGTGAGGGCTCACCCAGTCCTCGAAGGAGTACGCGATCCACGCGACGTTCGGGCACTCCGCGCCGAGGAAGTCGGCCACCTCCTGGGCCTTCGCGCGCGAGAACCCGTCATGGAAGATGACGTTGCGTCCTTCGTCGAGTATGACGCCGCCGCCGTAGGTGACCGCCGTGCACGAGACGCCGCCCAGCTCGAGCACCGGGTAGGTGCCCGCGATGCCGCGCGACGTCACCACGGCGAAGGGGATGCCCCGCCCCGCGAGGCCGGCGATCGCGCGCCTCGTTCGCATCGAGATGCGGTGCTCGGAGTTGAGCAGCGTTCCGTCCATGTCGCAGAAGACGGCGGTATTTTGCATGGTTTTCCTCGCTTTCCTCGATTTTCCCCATGATATGCCGAGCTTCTCGCGCCTCTCGCCAAATGCCGAGAAAAACTGGGCAGTCCGGGCCTACCATGGAACGAGGCGCGCCAGGGAACGGCGCCACAGCGAGAGGAATGCCATGAGATATCTGATCGTCGGCGGCGTGGCCGCAGGAACCAAGGTCGCGGCCAAGCTCAAGCGCTGCGACCGGTCTGCCGAGGTCGTGGTCGTGACCAAGAGCGAGGACATCAGCTACGCCGGGTGCGGTCTGCCCTACTACATCGGCGGCGACATCCAGACGCGCGGCGAGCTCATCGTCAACACGCCGGCCGCCTACGAGGGGCTCACGGGCGTGGAGGTGCGCACGGGCGTGGAGGCCGTGGCGCTTGACGCCGCGGCGCACGAGGTCACGGTGCGCGAGAAGGACGGCTCCGAGCACGGCGAGACGTACGACAAGCTGGTCATCGCCACCGGTGCGTCGCCACTCGTGCCCGCGAGCATTCCCGGCACCGACCTGCCCGGCGTCTTCACCGTACGCACGCCCGACGACGCCGAGGCCATTCGCGACTACGCCGACGCCGGGGCGCGCCGCGCGGTGGTGGTTGGCGCCGGCTTCATCGGCCTGGAGGTCGCCGAGAACCTGCTCGCGCGCGGCCTCTCCGTCACCCTGATCGACGCGATGCCGCAGATCCTGCCCAACGTCTTTGACCCCGAGATGGCCGGCTTCGCGCAGCGCCAGCTCAAGGCCGCCGGCGTGCGCGTCATGACGTCGTGCCCGCTCGCGGGCATAAAGGGCGGCGAGAAGGTCGAGGGCGTCGAGACCGGCGCGGGGACGCTGCCGGCGGACCTCGTGATCCTCTCCATCGGCATCCGGCCCAACACGGCGTGGCTCGAGGGCTCCGGCGTGACGCTCGACAAGGGCTGCGTGGTCGTGGACGAGCTCGGCGCAACCAACCTGCCGGACGTCTACGCCGCCGGCGACTGCGCCGAGGTCACGAACGCCATCACCGGCAAGCCGATGTGGAGCGCCATGGGCTCGACGGCCAATATCTGCGGCCGCGCAATCGCCCGCACGCTCACGGGCACGCCGACCCCCTACCCCGGAGCACTCGGCACCGGCGTCGTGCGCCTGCTGCCCACGCTGAACGGCGGGCGCACCGGCCTCACCGAGACGGCGGCGCGCGAGGCGGGCTTTGACCCGGCGAGCGTGGTCTCCGTGGTGGACGACAAGGCTCACTACTACCCCGGCTCCTCGAGCTTCATGGTGAAGCTCGTCGCGGACCGCGACTCGCACCGTCTGCTTGGCGTGCAGGTGCTCGGCGCCGGCGCTGTCGACAAGGTCACTGACGTCGTGGTGACGGCGCTCTACCAGAAGGCGCGCGTGGAGGACCTCGACCTGATGGACCTCTCCTACGCACCGCCCTTCTCGACCGCCATCCACCCGCTGGTCACGACGGCCTACATCCTGGAGAACAAGCTCGCGGGCGAGCTCGAGAGCTTCACGCCAGCCGAGTACGCCGCCGGCGCCGCCGCGGACTACCACGTCATCGACGTGCTGCCCGCGCCCACGATCCCCGGCGCGGAATGGGTTGACCTCACCAAGATTGGCCCGGACGGACTGCCCGGTCACGAGAAGGACGAGAAGCTCCTGCTGGTGTGCGCCAAGGGCAAGCGCGGCTACTTCGCGCAGAACCGTCTCAAGGCCGCAGGCTACACGCAGACGCGCGTGCTCGAGGGCGGCGTGACGTTCAACGAGGTCCGCGTGCCGCGTCCGGTCGGCAAGAAGCTCCCCGCCGCCGAGGTCAAGCGCCTCAAGGGCCTGGGCTGCCTGCAGGACAAGCGCTACGACGGCGTCTTCAACGTCCGCGTGATCACACGCAACGGCAAGATCACGGTGGACGAGCAGCGCGCCGTGGCCGAGGCCGCCGAGCGCTTTGGCTCCGGCGAGGTCACGATGACCACGCGCCTCACGCTGGAGATCCAGGGGGTGCCGTACGACAACATCGACGCGTGCATCGGCTTTTTGCAGGACCACGGCCTGGACGCCGGCGGCACCGGCTCCAAGGTGCGCCCGGTCGTGAGCTGCAAGGGCACCACCTGCCAGTACGGCCTCATCGACACCTTCGACCTTTCCGAGAAGCTGCACGAGCGCTTCTACGTGGGCTACCACGGCGTGGACCTGCCGCACAAGTTCAAGATCGCCGTGGGCGGCTGTCCCAACATGTGCGTCAAGCCCGACCTCAACGACCTGGGCATCGTTGGCCAGCGCGTGCCGCAGATCGACCTCGAGAAGTGTCGCGCGTGCAAGGTCTGCCAGGTCGTGAAGGCGTGCCCGATGGGCGACGCTCAGATTGGGCCGGACGGCAAGATCACGATCGACGGCTCCGCGTGCAACCACTGCGGCCGCTGCGTGGGCGCGTGCCCGTTCGGCGCCGTGACCGAGGGCCTTGCGGGCTACAAGGTCTACATCGGTGGGCGCTGGGGCAAGAAGGTCGCGCACGGTCAGGCGCTGGACAAGATCTTCACCAGCGAGGACGAGGTCATGGACCTCGTGGAGCGCGCGATTCTCTTCTTCCGCGACGAGGGCGAGAGCGGCGAGCGATTTGCCGACGCCGTGGCGCGCCTCGGCTTTGACTACGTGCAGGAGAAGCTGCTGACCGCGCCAATCGACAAGGAGGCCATCCTCGGCAAGACCGTCGTGGGCGGGGCAACCTGCTAGGACAGCTGGCGAGAAGGACGCGTGGCTGCGGGCGACCACAAATCCGGAGCCACGCATGCGCTAGTTCGAAGTTTTGAATGCGTCGCGGCGATTTCGTGTCCGTTTGGACAAAAAATCCCTCCCGCGCATGCCGTCGAGGATGCGCGGGAGGGAATTCTTGGTAGCGCGAGCGTCCTTCTCGTCTAGAACTTGTCGACGTGGCCGGTGGCGCGCGTGGCCCGTGCGCGCAGGTCCGCAATCGCGGCCGGAATCTCGTCCAGGTCGTACGGCGTCATCTGGTAGACCCAGTTGAGCCAGTTGCGGTACAGCAGGTTGGCGTGCGCGCGCCAGGTGAAGAGCGGCTGCTGCTCGGGGTCGTCGTCAGGGAAGTAGTTCTCGGGCACGCGGATGGGCAGGCCCTTGTGGAAGTCGCGCCAGAACTCGTCGGCCAGGGTGTCGCGGCCGTACTCAAAGTGGCCGGTCACATAGACCTCGTGGAAGTCGCGCGTGGCGAGAAGCGACGGGCCGCTCGTGAAGCCCTCGGAGAGCGTGCAGAGCTCGGGGTGCTTGGCCAGCTCGCCGGTGTCGATCGCGGCGTGGCGGCTGTGCGGCATGTAGTGCACCTCGTCGAAGCCGTTGGTGAGGAAGCTGTACTCGTCGCAGAGGCGCTGCTTGAACACGCCGAAGAGCTTGGCACCGAGCTGGCGCTTGGGGATGCCGTAGAGGTGCCACAGCGCGCCGAGCGCGCCCCAGCACAAAAACATCGTCGAGAACACGTGCTCCTGGCTCCAGTCCACGATCTCGCAGAACTCGTCCCAGTAGTCCACGTCCTCGTACTCGAGGTGCTCGACGGGCGCGCCGGTGATGATCAGGCCGTCGTAGTTCTTGTCGCGGAAGGAGTCGAACGTGTCATAGAACTTGACCAGGTGGTCCTGCGAGACGTGCGTGGACTCGTGGGTGGAGACGCGCATGAAGTCGCAGCTCACCTGCAGTGGAGACTTGGAGATGAGGCGCAGGATCTGGGTCTCGGTCTCGATCTTGGTGGGCATGAGGTTGAGGATCGCCACGCGCAGGGGGCGAATCTCCTGGTGGCTGGCCACCTCCTCCTCGAGCGCGAAGATGCGCTCCTGCTGGAGGATGGTCTTTGCGGGCAGGCCGTCGGGGATGTTAATGGGCATGCTCTGGTCTCCGTTTCTGCGGCATTACCCGTCAAGTATACGGCGGAGAGGGCGCCCAGGCAGAAAAAAGGGCCTGCTGTGTCACTTTCGGCCTCGTCTGAGTGCCTGGCCCCGCCCGTCTTTGCATGGCGACAGAGTTTTCCCAGTTGGCGCAAGACCGACACGGGGGCCTTAGCGGCCCGCCTCGATTTGAGGCACTCAGACGAGGCCGAAAGTGACACAGCGCCATCGATATTCTGCCTCTCGGGGTCAGAGCAGGATGTCGGAGCGCCCGCTATGCCGCCCATGCTCTATACTTAGCCCCATGACTACTACATTTGCCGAGCTCGGGCTTAACGAGCAGATCCTCGCCGGGGTGGACGCCCTCGGCTTCACCACCCCGACCCCCGTCCAGGAGCAGGCCATCCCCGTGGTGCTCACGGGCCGCGACATCGTGGCCTCCGCGCAGACCGGCACGGGCAAGACCGCCGCCTTCGCGCTGCCCGCGCTGCAGCTCGTGGCAGGTGCGAAGGGCAAGGGCCCGCACGCGCTCGTGGTCACGCCCACGCGCGAGCTCGCGGCGCAGATCGAGAAGGTCGTGAGCGTGGTCTGCGAGAAGACCGGCCAGCGCGCGGTCATCGTCATGGGCGGCACCAAGTTCGACCGTCAGATCAGCGAGCTCGAGCGCGGCTGCGACCTGCTCGTGGCCACCCCGGGCCGCCTGATCGACCTCATGGAGCACAAGCACGTGAGCCTCTCGCAGGTCAAGGTGCTCGTGCTCGACGAGGCGGACCGCATGCTGGACATGGGCTTCTGGCCGAGCGTCCGCCGCATCATGCACGCGCTGCCGGCCAAGCATCAGACGCTGCTCTTCTCGGCCACCATCCCGCCGTCGATCAAGTCCACGATCGACGCGCTGCTCACCGACCCCGCCACCGTGGAGATCGCCCGCGTGGGCGAGACCGCGGACACCGTGGAGGAGCACCTCTGCCCCGTCACCCAGGGACAGAAGACCGAGCTTCTGCGCGCGCTGCTGGACACCGGCGGCGCCGCAGGCGAGAAGCCCGAGCGCGTGCTCGTGTTCTGCCGCACCAAGCACCGCGTGGACGACGTATCCAAGACGCTCAAGAACGCGGGCGTGAAGGTTGACGTGATGCACGCCGACCGCCCGCAGAAGGCGCGCGAGCGCGCGCTCGAGAAGTTCCGCGAGGGAAAGTGTCAGGTCCTCGTGGCCACCGACGTCATGAGCCGAGGCATCGACGTCTCCGGCATCGACGCCGTGGTCAACTTCGACGTCCCCATGGACCCCGAGGACTACGTGCACCGCATCGGCCGCACGGGCCGCGCGGGCGCCACCGGCCACGCCTACACCTTCGTGGCGCCGGACGAGATCAGCCCCCTGCGCGAGATCGAGTACTTCACCAAGAAGCTCGTGCCCGTGTGGGACCTCGACGGCTTCACCTACGACGCCGGCCGCATCGTGCCGCAGGAGGGACGCCCCACCAAGCGCTCCACGCGCACTATGTTCGCCGGCTCGCGCGGGCGCGGCCGCGGCATCGCCGGCGGTCGCTACGGCCGCCACTACTAAGGCTGGCGAGAAGAACGTGAAGCAGGCACGTCCGTATCCCCGCGTCGTCGTCACGCGGAAGGCCGCGCGCTCGCTCGCCGGCGGGCACCCGTGGGTCTTCGAGGGCGAGGTCATCTCCGCCGATCCCGCCGAGAACGGCGCGATTGTGGACGTCTTCGAGGAGAACGGCACATGGCAGGGCGCGGGTCTGCTCTCGCAGGAGTCCAAGATCCGCGTCCGCGTGGTGAGCCGCAACGCCAACGACCTCTTCGACGAGGCCTTCTGGGCGCGCCGCGTCGCATGGGCGTGGCAGCACCGCCGCACCGCGATGGCCGGCCGCGGCCTCCCCGGCGCCGAGCCGGACACCACCTGCTGCCGCGTGGTCTTCTCCGAGGCCGACGGCCTACCCGGCCTCGTGGCGGACCGCTACGAGAACGTCCTGGTCACGCAGGTGGGCACCGTGGGCATGGAGCGCCTGCGCCCCGTCGTGTACCGCGCGCTCGTGGACACCCTCGCCGCGGACGGCGAGAAGATCGACGCGATCTTTGAGCGCAACGACGGCGCGTCCCGCGCCAAGGAGGGCCTGTCGCAGTACAAGGGCTGGTGGGACGGCCTGCCCGCGCCGGAGACCGCACGCCTCGTGGTGCGCGAGAACGGCCTGCACTTTGACCTCGACCTCGAGAACAGCCAGAAGACCGGCTTCTTCCTCGACCAGAAATACAACCGCCGCGCCGTGCGCGAGATAGCGGCCGGCCGGCGCGTGCTCGACTGCTTCTGCCACGTGGGCCCCTTCGGCCTGAACGCGGCCGCGGGCGGCGCCGCGTTCGTGCGCTGCGTCGACGTGAGCGACACCGCGATTGAGCTCGCGCGCGAGAACGCCCGTCTCAACGGCCTGGACGACCGCATGGACTTCACCTGTGCGAACGTCCTCGACTACCTCCCCGAGCTCGCTCGCGACCGCGCCCGTCTGCGCGAGGAGGGCGGCCCGTTCGACCTCATCGTGCTGGACCCGCCCGCCTTCACCAAGAGCCGCGGCACCGTCTCCCACGCCGCGCGCGGCTACCGAGAGATCAACTACCAGGCGCTGCGCCTGCTGCCCCGCGGCGGCTACCTGGCCACCTGCAGCTGCTCCCACTTCATGACGCGCGATCTTCTCGCCAAGGCGATCGCCGAGGCCGCGCATCAGGCCAACGTGCAGCTCAAGCAGGTCGAGGAGCGCCAGCAGGCCCCCGACCACCCCATCCTCTGGGGCTTCCCCGAGAGCCACTACCTGGATTTCTTCGTCTTCCAGGTGGTCTAGCCGCGCCGGCGCGTGGGGTTTCTCGCCCGATGGCGCCCTCCCGAGTGATAGATTTAGTGCTTGATTGACCGCACGACCTCGGGAGTCACTGCAATGCTTGAGCTCTTTGGCATGTTCGTCCTCGCCCTCGCCCCCATCATCTGGCTCGTCATCGCCCTGTGCGGGCTGCACATGGAGGCCTACCTCGCGAGCCTCGGCGCGCTCGTCGTGGCCGCCGTCTGTGCCGCGCTCGGCTGGGCGATGACGCCCGTCAACATGGCCACCGCCGCGCTCGAGGGCTTTGCCATGGCGCTCTGGCCCATCGTGATCGTGATCATCGCCGCGGTCTTCACCTACAACCTCACCGTGCACACCGGCGCCATGGAGACGATCAAGCGCATGCTCTGCTCGGTCTCCGCCGACCGCCGCGTCCTCACGCTGCTCATCGGCTGGTGCTTCGGCGGCTTCCTCGAGGGCATGGCCGGCTTCGGCACCGCCGTGGCCATCCCGGCGAGCATGCTCATGGCGCTCGGCATCAGCCCGGTGACCTCCATCCTGGCCTGTCTCATCGCCAACGGCGTGCCCACGATGTTCGGCTCCATCGGCATCCCCACCACCACGCTCGCCTCCATCACGGGCATCGACGTGGTCGAGCTCTCCACGGTCCAGGCCATCCAGGTCTTCCCGTTCGTCGTGGCCTGCCCGATCCTCATGGTCATGCTCGTGGGCCACGGCCGCAAGGCGCTCAGGGGCATGCTGCCCATCGCGCTCGTCTCCGGCGTGTCGTTCGCCGCATGCCTGCTGATCGCCGGCCACTTCATCGGCGGCGAGCTGCCCGACGTGGTGGCCTCCGTGGTCTCGCTCGTCCTCACCTTCGCCTACGCGCTGCACATGCACAAAAGCGGCGTCGAGGTGCCCGAGAAGTTCCGTCTTGCCGCGTCCTCCGAGGACGACGCGCCCGAGGAGTCCGTTGCCGACAAGCTGCGCGCCTGGGCGCCGTTCGCCCTGATCTTCGCGGTGCTGCTGCTCACCAGCAAGCTCGTGCCCTTCGTCAATGGCCCGCTCTCCGCGATCAAGAGCACGGTCAACATCTACGCCGGCGATCCAACCGCCACGCTGACCTTCTCGTGGGTGAACACGCCTGGCGTGCTGATCTTCATCTGCGGCATCGTGGGCGGCCTCATCCAGCACTGCCCGCCGCGCGAGATGCTCGGAGTGCTGGGCGCCACGTGCAAGCAGATGAGCAAGACCGTCGTCACGATGCTCGGCGTGCTGGCCTGTGCCAAGATCATGGGCTACTCCGGCATGATCGCGAGCATCTCCGACTTCTTCGTCGCGTCGCTCGGCGGGTTCTACCCGCTGGTCGCGCCGCTGCTGGGCGCGCTGGGCACGTTCGTCACCGGATCGGGCACCTCCAGCGAGGTGCTCTTCGGCAACGTCCAGCTCCACGCCGCGCAGTCCATCGGCGCCAACGAGACCTGGCTCGTGGCGTCCAACTCGCTCGGCGTCTCCGCGGGCAAGATGCTCAGCCCGCAGAACATCGCCATCGGCTGCGCCGCGTGCGGCCTCACCGGCAAGGACGGCGAGATCCTCGGCAAGATCGCCCCGTACGCCTTCGCCTTCGCCCTCGCCATGGCGATCCTCGTCTACGGCGGCGCCCTCGTCCTGGGGTAGCCCCCTCAGGCAGGAGCGACCTGTACGCGGGAGGCCCCCGACTTCCTAAGCAGGATCTTCCGCGAAGCGCAGTCCTGCGTGGAAGTCGGGGGCCTCTCCCAGCGCGTATCAGGTCAGGCGACTAGTAGTTGATTGCCTGCTCCTCGAAGTAGGCCTTGGGGTGGTTGCAGACCGGGCAGACCTCGGGGGCCTCGGCGCCCACGTGCAGGTGACCGCAGTTGCGGCACTTCCAGACCTTCACGCCCGGGCGGGCGAAGACCTCGCCCTTCTCGACGCGCTCGGCCAGCTTGAGGTAGCGCTCCTCGTGGTGCTTCTCGACCTCGCCGACCATGCGGAACTTGGCGGCGATCTCGGTGAAGCCCTCGGCCTCGGCGGTCTCGGCGAAGCCCTTGTACATGTCGGTCCACTCGTAGTTCTCGCCGGCGGCGGCGTCCTTGATGTTGGTCAGGGTGTCGGGCACCTCGCCGCCGTGGAGGTACTTGAACCAGAGCTTGGCGTGCTCCTTCTCGTTGCCGGAGGTCTCGGTGAAGATCGCGGAGATCTGCTCGTAGCCCTCCTTCTTGGCCTTGCTCGCGTAGTAGGCGTACTTGTTGGTGGCCTGGGACTCGCCGGCGAAGGCGGCCTCCAGGTTCTTCTTGGTCTGAGAGCTCTCAAAGTCAACGGCCATTGGTGCTCCTCTCCTGTCCCCGCGGGGACGCCTGTGCCGGGCCTCGTGCCCGGTATTGAGACAATATATCATTTAGACAGTCCAGCGGCCATCGAGAAGACGGCAGAACCCCTCGCTTTCCAGCTCTTTCAGCAGCGAGCGGACGTTCTTCTCGGTGAGCGGCGCTCTCTTGGCCGCGACCTCGACCGCGTTCAGCTCGTCGAGAAGGACCTCGAGCGCGGCGCCGCCCTCGGGCGCATGGGCGAGAAGGACGCGCAGCAGCTCCGCGCGCTTCTGGCGGTGCGAGCCTTCGAAGCGCGACTGGCGCGCGTGCCCCCGCGAGCGCCGGGACGGGTTGGGGACGCTCCGCTTGAGGTAGGCGCCGTAGTCGAGGAGCGCGTAGTACCAGGCGCGCGGGTCGTCGGCGGGGTCGCTCGCGTCGTCGGGGCAGGTGGCCCGCAGGATGGGCACGAGCTCGCGGTCCGGAACGGACTCCGCGTCGGGAAAGAGCTCGTGGAGCAGGACCGAGCGCACGTTGGTCTCCAGGTAGACGGCAGGCAGGTCAAAGGCAAAGGCGCGGATGCCGGCCGCCGTGGCGGGCCCCACGCCGGGGAGCGCCTCGAGGGCCGCGGCCTCGGTCGGGAGCGCGCCGCCGAGCGCGGACACAGCCTGCGCGGCGCGGTGCAGCGCGAGGGCGCGCCGGTTGTAGCCGAGCCCCTGCCACTCGTCCAGGACGTCAGCGGGCGCCGCCGCCGCGAGCGCGTCGGGCGTGGGGAAGCGCTCCAGCCAGCGCTGCCAGCGGCCGTCCACGCGCGAGGTCTGCGTCTGCTGGAGCATGACCTCCGAGATCCAGACGGCATAGGGGTCGCGCGTGCGGCGCCACGGGAGGTCGCGGTAGAGCTCGCGCCCGCGCTCCAGCACGAGGGCGCGGAAGGCGAGAAGGTCGGCGTCGTCCGTCATGCGTCGGCGCCGTCGTCCGGGGCGGTCTCGGCCTCGGCCTCGACGGCCGCCGCACGCGCCTCGTCCTCGGGCAGCAGCTCGAAGTCGCCGCGCAGCACCGGCGAGCGGCCCTCGACGATCAGGTCGTAGAGCGTCACCTTGGAGAAGAACGCACGGAGCATGTGCTCGGCGTTGCACCACACCGGCGAGTAGTGGCAGTGCGGCAGGTTGGGGCACGGGTTGCCGCAGCCGTCCGCGTTGTGGCAGCCGGAGAAGCAGATCTCGCCCTGCACGGCCTCGACGACCTGCAGCAGCGTGGTCTCGCGGGGGTCGACGGCGAGGCGCATGCCGCCGTTGGCGCCGCGCGTGTTGGTGACCAGGCCCGCGACCGCGAGGTCGTGCTGGATCGACCGCGCGAACGAGTACGGGACGCCGCTCTCGCTCGCCGCCGTGCGCACCGACACGACGCCGTCGGGGTTCTCCACCAGCGCGGCGATCATGCGCAGCGCGTAGTCGGTCTTCTTGGAGATGTCCATGGTCCCTCCGCCTCCCGTCGGCTAGTCGTCCCAGTCGAGCACGGGCCAGCCGCGGCGCCGCGCGCTTATGGCCAGCGTCTTGCCCGGGCACACGGCGCGCGCCTCCCGCGCGGCCTCGAGCAGCGGCGCATCGGTGTGGTGGTCGGCGTACGCGCACTCGAGCACCCAGCGCCCCTCCCCGAGATGGGAGTCGCACCACCGCTCGACCGCGCGGCACTTCTCGTCGCCCGCCACCACCGGGCCGTCGACGCGCCCGGTGTAGAGGCCCCGCTCGTCGCGCTCCATGCGCGTGGCGACGAAGCCGTCCGCCCCCATCCTGCGCGCCGCGACCTCGGCGATGGGCTCGAAGGTCGCGGAGACGAGAAGGACGAGGAGCCCCCGCTCGTGGCAGCGGGCCACCTCGGCGAGCGCCTGCGGCCGGTAGAGCGGGGCGAGGACCTCGTCGTGGAAGTGCGTCATGAGGGCGTCGACGTCCTCCGAGGTGCGGCCGCGCAGCGCGCCGAAGACGACCTCGCGGGCCTCGTCCTGGCGGAACGGCAGGTGGAGCTTGTAGCGGATGCCCCACCAGGCGAGCCGCGCCAGGCGGGCCGGGGACATCATGCCGTGGGAGAAGAGGTAGCGCGTGAACAGGGACCCCGACTGACCGTCGATGGAGGTGCCATCGAAGTCGAAGACCGCGACCTTCTGTTGCTGCGCGCCGACACTGGACTGCATGGGCGCTCCGTTCCTCGAGCGATGCGTCACCGATATGATAGCGCGAGCGGACAATTGCGGGGCGCGCGAGACGGTGACAGGCGGGTCCGGGGCCCTCTTCGGTCGGCGCGCGGCGGCTAAAAAAAGGGGCCCTTGCGGGCCCCTTGACGGTGCAAATGGCGGGATGTAAGGGACTCGAACCCTCGACCTCCGACGTGACAGGCCGGCGCTCTAACCAGCTGAGCTAACACCCCGTTCGCTTTGCGCGGAAGTTATTCTCTCATACGGTTTCGGCCATGGCAAGGGGCAATCTCAAAAAAATTTGGCCGGGGCCTTGCGACGGCCCGGGCGCTACTTGCTGGCCTTGTCGAACTCGTCCTTGAAGGAGCCGAACATCTTGCCGAGGGAGCCGAGCTGCTTGCCGGCAGCACGGGCGACCTTGTCGCCGGTCGATGCGGGCTTCTTTGCGGCGGGCTTGGGCGCGGACTTGGGTGCGGCGGCCTTCTTCGTGGCGGGCGCGTAGGTCTTGGGGGCCGCCTGACGAGGGGCGTCCTTCGGGTCGACGCCCTTCTCGGCGATCCGCTGGACGGGCTTCTCGACACGCACGTCGGCGGCGGGGACCTGGGGCACGGCGGGCGGCTGGTCCTCCGGCTCGGTGGCGTCGGCGATGGCGCGCTTTGCCTTGCCGAGCGCGCGGCCCAGGGCGAACGAGCCCTTGTCCACGGCCTCCCCGGCCGCGGCGCCGACCTTCTTGCCCACCTTGGACGCCCCGGCCTTGGCGCGCGCGTAGCCCTCGCCGGCCGCGCCGGCCAGGCCGCCGTCCAGCTCGACACTCTTCTCGCCGGGCTCCACGATCATGAAGCCGTCGCGGTAGCCGCGGACCATGTCGGGCGTGATCACGAACGAGCCGATGAGCGCGCGGGCCATGCCGCCGTCGGCCGTGAAGAAGCGGGTGACGGCGCCGGTCCTCTCGTCGTACTCCGCGTCGGAGACGTAGCCGAGCGCCTTGCCGGCCGTGGTCTTGGCATCCATGCCGGACCACATGATGCAGCGGTCCCAGTCCAGGTCGAGGCGACGCAGCGCGGCGTCGTCCAGGCCGTCATCGGCGCGCGTCACCAGGACGGTCTTCTCGTCAAGGACGCGGAGGGAGTCCCAGGCGAGAAACGCGTCGGCTCGCTTGATCATGCCGGCCACGTCCGGCCGCTTGATCACGAAGCCGGCCACGTGCTTGCCATCCGGCGTGAACAGGGCGGCGCGCACGCGGCCGAACTTGGTGTACTTGTCTGTGACGGTGCCATCCTTGGCCGTGGTCGTCTTCTTGTGGAGGAGGACCCTGCGGCCGGTGAGGGAGCTGACCCTGAGCACGCGCCTAGGCCTCGGCGGTCTCGTCGTCGGCGTCGACGACCTCGACGTGGACGGCCTCGGCGGCCTGCTCGGCGGGGGCGGCGGCGTCGGCCATGGCGGAGACGCGGTCGGCGACGGTGGCGGCGGCATCCTTGACCTGGTCGGAGGCGTTGGCCACGACGTCGGAGAGGGAGTCGCGGAGCTGGTCCATGCGCTCGCGGGCGAGGTCGACCTTGGCGCGGAGCTCGTCGGTCTTGGCGTCCACGACGGGGCGGACGGCGCTGAACTTGTCGCTCACGACGCTGGCGCCGCGCTCGTAGGTGTCAACGGCGGAGTCCCAAGCGTCGTTCATGGCGTCCGCGGCCATGGCGCGGCTCTCGGCGCCGGAGCGCGGAGCGAGCATGACGCCTGCGACGACGCCGGCGGCGGCGCCGACGATGCTGCCAAGGATAAAGCCGACGGTCTTCTTACTCATTGGATCCTCCTGTCAGTGTGGCTTGCGGGCGCGGAGCGCGGATGCGCTAGCGGATGGGGTGGGGGCGCGGGACCGCGTTCAGGTCCCAGGGGCTGGGGGCGGAGGGGGGCTCCTCCTCGGAGGGCTGATCCTCGGGGAGCTCGGCGTCGTCGGGGACGGGCTCCTCGGCGGCGGGCTCGGAGTCGGTCGGGGCCTCGGGCTCCTCGGACTCGGAAGCCGGCTCGGGCTCGGCGTCGGCCGGCGCCTCCTCCACGGGGGCGGGCTCGGGCTCCTCGGCCGCGGCCTCGTCGTTCTTCTCGCCCTCCTGGTCGGAGGCGCTCTCGACCAGGGCGACCAGGCCGCCGACGATGGCGTCCACGTCCGGGCGAGGATCGCCGCCGCCGGAGTAGGCCCACTGGAGGACCCAGGCGGCGCTGGAGAGCGCGCCGGCGACGAGCACGTCGTCCACGCAGCTGAGCGTGACCTCGTAGGTGCGCTCGTCGGTCTGGACGGTGCGGCCGCTGGAGACGTCGCCGGCGATGTCCGTCTGGGCAAGGAGCTCAACGGTGACGTGCTCGAGCAGGTGGGCGAGCTCGGTGTCGGCCGCGACCTCGCCGAAGGTGGGGGCGGCGTCACCGAGGCAGACGTGGTCGGCGAGGGCGGGCATGAGGTCGAGGACGAGCTCCGTCGCCTCGGGGTTCTCGCTCGTCATGAGCGGGGCGCTGGGCGCGAGCTCGACGACCGCCGTCAGCGCGCGCGGCCCGATGGTGACCTTCTTGAAGTCGAACAGCTGAGCCATGTGCGGCTCCCTCTCGTCTCGGTCCGCGCGGCGCGCGGGCGTGGTCCTCGTACCATTGTAATGAAACGGGCGGGCGAAGCCGCCTGCCGGGCCTACTCCTTCTCCGGGGCGGCGGGCTTCTCTCCGTCAGCGTCGTCCTCGGCGTCCTCGGCCGGGGGCTCGGGGGCGACGACGCGCAGCATCGAGAGACGACGGCCGCGCATGGACTGCACACGGAACTGATACCCATCTTTGACGAAGACATCGCCGGGATGCGGGAGCTTGTCGGCCTGGTCCAGGACGAAGCCGGCGATGGTCTCGAACTCCTCGGAGTCCTCGACGGGCCAGCCGAGCTCGATGGCGTCGTCGATGGAGAAGCGGCCGTCGACGAGCCACTCGCACTCGGAGAGCTGCGTGAGGTACTTGTTGTCGGGGTCGAACTCGTCCTCGATCTCGCCGACGACCTCCTCGACGATGTCCTCGATCGTGATGACGCCGGCGGTTCCGCCGTACTCGTCCACGACGATCACCATCTGGTCGTGGCTGGACTGCATCTCGGAGAGCAGCGGGATGATGTCCTTGGTGTCCGGGACGAAGCTGGCGGTACGGGCGTGGCGCGCCACGGGGTCGGCGGCGCGGCCCTCGTCGAGGATGGGGCTGATGATGTCCTTGATGTGCGCGACGCCCACGATGCGGTCGACGGACTCGTGGTAGACCGGGATGCGGGAGTAGCCGGTGCGGCGCATGATGGCGAGCACCTCGGAGAGCGTGGCCGTGTCCTCGACGGCGGTCATGTCCACGCGTGGGATCATGACCTCGCGGGCGATGGTGTCGCCGAGCTCGATGACCTCGTGAATCATGGACTTCTCCTGGTCGGAGAGCTCGTCGGCGTCGGCGACCATGTACTTGATCTCCTCCTCGGAGACGCTGTCGCGCTCGTCGGCGGACTTGATGCCCAGCAGCGCGGAGAGGCCGTTGGCGGACTTGGCCGTGAGCCAGACCAGCGGGCGGGCGATGGTCATGAAGCCGCGGATGGGGCCGGCGACCGACTTGGCGGTGCGCTCGGCGTCGGAGAGGGCGATGCGCTTGGGAACGAGCTCGCCCACGACGATGGAGAGGTAGGAGACCGCGAGGGTGATGAGCACCGGGGCCAGGGGGACGGCGATGCCCGCGGGCATGCCGAGGCTCATGAACCAGTTGCCGAGCGGGTCGGAGAGGCTCGTGCTCGCGAACGCGGAGGACGCGAAGCCCACGAGCGTGATGGCGACCTGAATGGTGGCGAGGAACTGCTCAGAGTTGGAGCCGAGGTCGAGGGCGGCGCGCGCCTTGCGGTCTCCCTCCTCAGCCTCCGGCTCGAGCACTGCCCTCTTGGCGCTCACTACGGCAAGCTCGGACATCGAGAAATAGCCGTTGGCCAGCGTGAGCAGGAAAGTGACCACAATAGATATCGCTACGTCCATGCGCTTGTGCGCAACCTCCTTGGTCGGATGTCAGATACGTGCCGCGGCAGGGACGCTGGCGCCGTCGACACAACGGGATAATTTTAGCAGGTCGCTGATTCGCACGCACCATACGCCCCTTGTTGACCCCTGGGGCACTCCGCGTTTCCGCAAAACCGTCGCTCGTGCAACATCGAGCGCCCTCCTGAACCAAAACAGCCCTTCGTGCAACACAGGATCAGCTTCCTTACTCCAATCCGATGAGCAATAATCACATTTGCCCAGATAACTGATTTCAGATTGTATGGGTATTCTTCCCCAAGGCGATTTTCATGTTGCACGAAGGGCTGTTTTAGATTTCAGCTCAACACAATGTTGCACGAGAGGGCGTTTTGGAATGCCCGTTCCCAAGCCGCTAGTCACGAAGCACGCGAATCGCGGACGAAATCTCCTCGGGGCCAAACAGTCGCTCGCGTAAGCGCCGCCGAGCCGCGAGCATCCTCTCGTTTGGTGGGTTTCGATGCAAACCAAGGCTTGCTTCCAGATCAGTCACAAACAGGTCAAGCTCCGCGTTGCTCCGAAAGGTCCCACGCGTCATGGTGACGCAGTCAAGACCCACGGCCTGGTAGGCGCGACGCTTTCTCTCGTCACGGGCTCGTGCGACGGGGTCGCGATGGTACTCGTCGCTGTCATACTCCCCGACCGTCCCATCCGGCCACGAGAAGTCGGGACGTGCCGTCCTCTGGCCCAGCACCTCGGCAAGCTCCTCGGGCAGGGAGATAGAAACGTTCATGCGGAACCCTGGGACACCGGCGCCACCACACAACCGGGTACTTGCCAAGAACACGGCCACATCGGTCTCGCGAGGAGAGTCTGATCCTCCCGCCATGATGTCGAGGGCGCGCATCGCTCTCGCGGCGCCTCGGATTCCAAGGGCCATCGCTGATCTTGCGTACGCGGACAGCTCCGCTATGTCAACCAAAGGCGGAATCCCATCCACAAAACCACGCTCGGAGTCCGCGTCCAGGGCATAGGTGCCGCACAGCTCATAGCCCACCCTTGCCAGGTCGATCTCGTCCATAACTGTTGCAAGCTGCAGGAACATCGGGGCCGGCCGACAGACCAGCACTCCGTCCCCCAGCGGAACGAGATGCTTTTCTGATAGTGGCCCCGACCACACGTGGCTGTTCACTCGCTCGCTGTTGATACGTGCATCAGCCCTCGGCACCACCACGTCGAGCGGGGGCTCGGTGTTGCAGAGGTTGCAGGCGAGACTCACCTGCTCGGAGAGCGACAGCTCCCGCGCCCCGTAGATCTTTCCCTCGGGGACCTCGACGATCCGCCCGGGCGCGGCGATGCGCGCCGCCCGCCAGAAGTCCAGCGCCGACTCGAACCCAACCCTTAGCTCCCTCACGAAACCTCCTTTCGCCATGTACACGAAGATATACGGTATCGAGCGATTCACAAGTGGAGTTTTAGAGTATTTGGTTCGATATGTTTTGCTTTCTGTGTCAGCTACGTGACAGCTACGCGAAAGAAGGCCGCCCATGCGGGCGGCCTTCTCACAATCGCGTACGTTCTGTTCCGTGGCGGCGCTACGCCATCAGCCCCGCGACCGCGTCGCGCGCGGCACCCAGCTGCTCGTCCCCCGGAATCCAGTTGACGGCGAGCGTGTCGACGGGCATCCGGAACCCCGCGGCCTCGAGCTCGGCCGCGACGTTCTTGGGCCCCATCGGCGCCCAGCCGTAGCTGCCGAACGCCAGGCCGACACGGTTGTCGTTCTTGGGCGAGAGACCCTTCATGTACGTGAGGAAGCCGGCGACGGTCGGCAGCATCTGGCTGTTGAGCGTCGGCGAGCCCACGCACACGTACTTGCAGTCCATGAACACGTCCATCACGTTGGAGATGTGGTTCTCCTTGAGGTCCATGAGCTGCGCGGGCACGCCGGCGGCCAGGAAGCCGTCGACCAGCGAGCGGGCGATCTTCTCGGTGGAGTGCCACATGGAGTCGTAGACCACCAGCGCGCGCTCCTGGACCTCGCCGGACACGAAGCCCTCGTACGCGGCGAGGATGTCCTCGACGTGGCTGCGCCAGATGATGCCGTGCGCCGGGCAGATCAGCTCGAGCGCGTCCGGCCCGAGCCCGCGCACCGCCTTGACGGCAGCGGCCGCCTGCGCACGGTAAGGCTGCACGATGTTGGCGTAGTACTTGTGCGCCTGGTGCATGACCTCGCACATGTCGTTCTCGTCATCGAAGCGCGCCGAGCTGGCAAAGTGCTGGCCGAACGCGTCGTTGGAGAAGAGAATCTTGTCGTAGGCGTCGTAGGTGACCATGTTGTCAGGCCAGTGGACCATCGGCGTCTGGACAAAGGCCAGCGTACGCCTGCCGATGCACAGGGTGTCGCCGGTCTTGACGCCGTTGTAGCCCAGGTCGCCAAAGTGCGCGGTCATGTTCTTCACGCCCTGCGGCGCGGAGCAGTAGATCTGGCAGTCGGGCGCGAGGCGCTTGATCGTGGGGGTGTTGCCGGAGTGGTCCATCTCCACGTGGTTGGCGATGAGCACGTCGATCTTGGACGGGTCGATCACCGAGGAGATGCGCTCGAGCAGCTCGTCGGTGAAGGTGACCTTGGCCGTGTCGATCAGCGTGACCTTCTCGTCCAGGATGAGGTAGGCGTTGTAGGTGATGCCGGCCTCGGTGGTGTAGCCGTGGAACTCGCGCGCGTTCCAGTCGAGCGCGCCGACCCAGTAGACGTCCGGCTTGATCTGAACAGCGGAGAGCATGGTTTCCTCCTCGGTTGGAAGTGATAGCCGCATAGCAGCATTTTACCCCGCCCATGGCGAGAAAAACGGGCGGCCGGCGCGAAACCGACCGCCCGCGTGGGGGTCACGATGATTCAAAAGGGGTCTGTCCCCTTTTGAATCACTTCTCGCCGGCGGCGCGGCGGGCGGCGTACTCCTCGGCCAGCTTCTGCTGGATGTCGTGCGGGACCTGCTCGTAGCCGCTGACCTCGAGCTCGAACTCGCCGGTGCCGCGCGAGAGCGAGCGCAGGCGGGTGGCGTAGTCGGTGACCTCGGCGTACGGGATGGTGGCCACGACCGTGGTCTCGCCGGCGGCGGCGCCGGTGCCGGCCTCCATGCCCTCGACGCGACCGCGGGAGGCGGAGACGTCGCCCATCACGGAGCCGGCGTAGCTCTCCGGCACGGTGATGCGCAGGTGCGCCATGGGCTCGAGCAGCACGGGCTCGGCCTGCGCGACGGCCTTCTGGAAGCCGATGCGCGCGGCGGTCTTGAACGCCATCTCGTTGGAGTCGACCGGGTGGTAGGAGCCCTCGTAGACGGCGACCTTGACGTCGATCATCGGGTAGCCCGCGAGCACGCCCTCGCGCATGGTCTCCTGGACGCCCTTGTCGATGGCCGGGATGAAGCCGCGCGGGATGTGGCCGCCCACGACCTCGTCCGCGAACTCGTAGCCGGCGCCCGGGTTGGGCTCGATGCGCAGCCAGCAGTCGCCGTACTGGCCGGCGCCGCCGGTCTGCTTCTTGTGGCGGCCCTGGGCGGATGCCACGCGGCGGATGGTCTCGCGATACGGGATCTTGAGCGCCACGGTGTGGGCGGTGATGCCCGCGCGGTCCTCAAGACGGTCGAGAAGGACGCTGACCTGCGCCTCGCCGATAGCGGAGATGACGGTCTGGCCGGTGTCCTCGTCGCGCTCCACCTTGAGGGTGGGGTCGGCGTCCGCGCTCTTCTCGAGGAAGGCGTAGAGCTTGCCCTCGGTGCCGCGCGCGTCGGGCTCGATGGCGATGCGGTAGAGCGAGTTGGGGAAGCGGAACTCGGCGGCCTCGACCTTGCCGGTCACGGACAGCGTGTCACCGGTCATGGCCTCGAGCTTGGGCACCACGACGATGTCGCCCGCGGCGGCGGACTGCACGTCGGTGGTCTCGCGGCCGCACATCTGGTAGAGGTGGCCCAGGCGCTCGGTCTTGCGCGTGCGCGCGTTGGTGAGCTCGATGCCCGGCGTGATGGTGCCGGCCAGGACCTTGAGGAAGGACAGGCGGCCGTTCTGCGGGTCGTTGAGGGACTTGAACGCAAAGACCACGGGGCGCTCGTCATCCTCTGAGATGTCAAGCTGCTCGCCGTTGACCAGCGGGATGCGGCCGAAGTCGGCCATCGTGGGGAACCAGGCCACGGCGGCGTCCATGAAGGAGATGACGCCCTCCTCGCGCACGCAGCTACCGGAGAAGACCGGGACAAAGACGCGCTCGCGGATGGCCTTGGCGAGAAGCCCCTCGAGCTCGTCCTGGGTGACCTCCTCGCCCTCGAGGTACTTCATCATGACCTCGTCGTCCGCCTCGACCACGAGCTCGGTGAGCTGCGCGCGGGCGGCCTCGGCGGCGTCGGCGTACTCGGCGGGGACGTCCTCGACGATCGGCTTGCCGTTCTCGAGGTGGCGCGCCTTCATGTGGACGACGTCGATGATGCCGGAGAAGGCCTCGCCGGAGCCCATCGGGATGGTGACGGCGCCGAGGTTGGTGCCGAAACGCTCCTGCAGCGCGGCCATGGCCACGTCGAAGTCCGCGTCGGGGCGGTCAAGACGGTTGATGAACAGCGCGCGGGCGAGGCTGAGCTCCTCGGCCGCATACCACAGGCGGGTGGTGATGGTGCCCGGGCCCGAGGCGGCGTCCACGACGAAGACGGCCGTCTCGCACGCGCTCATGGCGGCGTAGGCGTCACCGACGAAGTCGGGGTAGCACGGGGCGTCGAGCACGTTCAGGCGCGTACCCTCCCAGATGATCGGTGCGATGGCGGTGGAGATGGAGAACCCGCGCTCCCCCTCCTCGCCGTCATAGTCCAGCGTGGGCTTGGTGCCGGCGTGGCCGCCGAGACGGGTGGTACGCCCCGTCAGGTGAAGCATGGCCTCGGCCAGCATGGTCTTGCCCACGCCGCCTTGGCCCACAAGGACCACGTTCTTGACCTTCTCCGTTCCCTTTGCAGCCATGATGCCTCCCTTGGACGGGGTGTGTGCACGATGCACTCACCTTACCCACGAGGGCGCGTCGCGTTGCGCACATATCGGGCAGCGGGCGAGAAGAACGGTGGCGGCGGATGGCGAAGGGGCGGCCCCGCTGCTGGAGCCGCCCCTGTCAGGTCGGTAGGTTCGCGCCTGCGACTACTCGCGCGTCAGGCGCCTGCGGAGGACGACCCCGCCCGCAACGACGGCAGCGCCGAGAAGGGCGAGCGTCGGTGCGTGGGCAAACGAGTCGTCACCCGTCCGGGGGATGGTGTCCTTCGGATCATCCGGCGTGGTGCCGCCCTGGTCACCGCCCTGTTCGCCGTCGTCGGGCGCGGCGGTGTACGTGTTAGCGAACGAGAGCTCGATGGCGGAGTTCTTGTGGCGGGAACCGGACACCGTGGACTCCTTGTCGAAGCCGTCGCCGTCCGTCGCGCTCGTCGTCACGGTGACCACGCCGTCGCCGTCGACCGTCGCCTCGATGGTCAGCGTGTAGACGGTGTCGTCGTAGGCGACCCCGTCAATCGGGTCGTCCGCGGGACGCACCTCGGAGACCGTGTAGGTGTACGTGCCGACGTTGCCCTCCGTGAACACGATGTTCTTGCCGGCCGTCAGGTCGTTCGTGGCCCTGACGCCGTCGCTGAGGCCGGAGAACTCGATCGGCAGCACGTCATTCTCGTCCTTGAGGCCGAGAAGGGCCGCGGAGGCCGTGTCCTTGGGCTGGACGTTGATGGTGAACGTCTCACCCGGCTTCATGTCGCGACCCGTGAAGATCTTGGAGATGTCGACGCCGACCGCCTGGTCATAGTCGACCGATCCGCCCCAGAAGGTGTTGGTGAACTCGACGGTGGCGGGATCGCTGGCGATGGTGCCCGTCGAGGCCAGGCCGTCCCCAGTCTTGCTGGAACCGGCGTCCGGGGAGACGCTCTGGTCGTAGTAGTCCGTCGCGGCCTCGGTCACCGTGTAGGTGGTGTCGGCGGGCAGGCCCTTGATGGTGATGCGGTCACCGTTCTTGATCGTGAACGAGTTCTCGGTCGTGTCGGCGGAGAAGGTGAACTGCTGGGTCGTCGGGATGCTGCCATCGGCGTGCGTTGTCTCGGCCTCGAAGGTGCCCGAAATCGGGCCGTTAGCGTCGGTAAGCTCGAGCGTGAACTCAAAGACGGCGTCAGCAGGCGCACCCGTTCCGGTGACCTTCTTCTCCACGGTGAGCGAGCTCAGCTTCCTGTTGGTCACGTGGATGGTCACGTCACCGGAGAAGATGCCGTTCAGACTCTGGTCGCCCAGCTCCTTCTTGTAATCCTTGCTTCCGTGGTCCCAGCACTGCGTCACGTCGAGGCGCGACCAGCCAGCGTCGGCGGTATAGGTGGCGTCGCTGTTGTCGGAGGGCTGATAGGTCAGCGCATTTTCGTCGTTCTTGTCCTGATATTGGAAGTGCAGCTCGCCGCCACTGCCGTTCCAGGCCGTCGACGCCCCCTCATAGGTCGTCGCGGTCTGCGGCTGCGCCTTCACCTCGTGCAGCGTGGCGTCAATCTGGTCGTCGGCCGCGAAGCTGCGCAAGCTGTAGACAAGGTCGCCGATGCCCGTCTCCACGGTCACGTTGTCGCCAGCCTTACCCGCGTCCACGTGCACGCCGTCGTCGTCGACGATCACGCGAATGGACGTGCCCTCGTTCACGTATCCACTGAGCGCCTCTTCGACCAGCACGTACTCGCCCTTGTCGAGCAAAGACTTGCCGTTGTAGGTATTCGACGTGATGTTGAGCGTCCCGTTAGCGTCAGTAGTGCCCGAGAAGCACCTGCGCTCGTCGGCATCGTAGACACCGTTGCCGTTCTCGTCATCATACATGTTGAACGTGACGCCCTGAATGGGGTTGCCCGTCGCCTCGTCGGTCTTGACCAGCGTCAGCTCGTTCTTGATGTTGGGGATGGAGAGCGTCACCGAGAACATGCGGTCGAAGCCCTGGCCGGCGTCTGGGTCGACCTCGACAATCGTGCTCGCGACGGTCAGGTCGTCGAACGAGGTCGCGTCGGACCAGTAGTACTTGACGGCGTACTGGGGCTCGCCCGTACCCTGACCATTCTCGATCATGTACTCGTAGGTGGTGACGTCGCCGGGCAGGTCCTCGATGGTGGTCTGGTACGCGCCACCCGAGCCGAGCACGAAGGCGTAGCCCGAGGCCTTCGCTGCGCTCACGATGGCATCCTTGTTGGTGTCGACGTCATCGATCGCGGTCGTGGCGACGTTCCAGCCGTTGAAGGCGTCGCCCGTCACGGCATAGTGCGCGCCGTCGTTTATCTTGGTCACCACGGCAAACATCAGGCCGTCGGCAGGATCGTAGGTTGCGCCGCCGCCAACAGACGAGATCGTCGTGGTCGCCGTGGCAGTCACGTGTGCCTGCGAGTAGGCGCCCGTGTCCCACTGGTTGCTCGAGAGCAGAACGCCGTCTCCGGTGCCGTCGCCGTTGATCTTGGAGAAGCGCAGCTTCACCACACCCGGGTTGCGATACCCGATGGTCGTATTGCCCTCGGTTTCCTCGAGAATCCAGTACCCACTGCGCTCACCCATCTGCTCGAGCGTGATGGGGATCTCCTGGCCAGCGTCGTTCCTGTAGGTGAAAATCATCTCGCCATTCGCGTTGGTGACGCCAGAGACGGAAGCCGCACTCGCAGCGGGCTGGTAGCTGGAGTCAGCCTCAGTCAGCGTGAACTCGACGCCCGGGAGCTCGTCGCCGTACTGGTCGACCTTGACGACGCCGGACTCCGGGATGTTCACGAGGTTGTACTTGAGATACATGTTGGAGTCGGTGTTGCCGCGCTCGAGATAGAAGAAGTCAAGGGTGTGGTAGGTGTTGTCGTCGAAGGTATCGCCGTTGAGAGCAAAGAGGCTCTTCAGCGTGTTCTGAGAGTAGACGGTATCACCGTTATCCCACTGATAGTTCCCGTTCGTGTCCTCGTACACGACCACGTTGCCCGTGGCGAAGTTGATCTCGATCGACGTGGCGTCGTGGATGCCGCCGAGGTCGCCCACGAGCACGCCGTCGATGAAGATCCAGACGTCATCGTCGCCGGAGAAGTTGTAGGTGACCTCCCGCTGCCCCGCCGTGCCGTCCGGCGCGTTGTGCCCGCCGTACTGCTGGACGAAGCGAGTGGACATATGCACGCCGAAGTAGTGGTTGATGATCTCGCTCGTCGACGTGATGCCGTCCTTCTGGGTGATGCCTCCGTCGGAGTTATCGTCAAACACCTCGGCGCCGGTGTTGAACGGGAAGAACTGGCCGTCAGGAGAGCTGCCCGTATGCGCGACGCCCCACGTGTCGTACAGCACGAAGCTGCCGCTCTCGCCATTGACGTTGAACTGGGCGAAGTTCTCCTGGCTGTTGTAGTAGTAATAGCCCTCGTCGTCGACCTGCAGCAGGCCCTTGACGTCCGTGTATGCGGCCTTGCCGTCAACGCTCGCGCTATTGAAGAGATAGTCAAGCGGCGCGCTGCCGAACGTCTGGCTCATAACGGGATAGCCGTCTTCGTCCAGGCCGCTGGCGACGATGCCCGTGCGGGGGTGAGCCGACTTGGTCCACTGATTCACATTGCCAGTGTTGGCGGCAAACGGGTCTTCGCTCTCGCCCATGCTCTTGCCAAACTTGAGCGTGTGGCCGGCGTTGATGCCCTGGTCGGCCTGATCGTCGGTGTAGTCCACGTTATCCGGTTCGATCTGCCCGGTGATCCAGTAGTCGAACAGGTTGATCGTGGTGCCACGGGGGCTCACGCCGGTGACCGTGTGCTCGGACAGAGCCGCCCACGCGACGGACGTCACGCCCAGGACGGCGACAAACGCCACGAGCACGCCGGCGAGCACGATCGCCGCTCGCGAGCCATTCAGTCGGGCACGCGCTCTTCCACCAGAAGAGCGCCTCGTCAGGAGATTGCGCATCAACAGCCTCACCTTCGACTCCGAGCCCCCTGCTGCGTTTCAAGTTGGATAAGTCTGGGGCAACATGCAAACCTTAACAGAAAAGTTTGGCAACCTGTGGAGTCTTTTCAGGTTCGGCCCGAGGTGGCGGTGCGGCGCGGCTACGCCAGCGCCTCGGCGATCGCGGCGACGAGGGCGTCGTGCTCGGCCACCACGTCGTCCACCAGCGCGCGCGCCGCGGGCCAGTCGCCGCCGCGGATGAGCTCGCACTGGCGCGCCGTCAACTCGTAGAGCCTCGTCATGGAGAGGTTGCCGCTCACGCCCTTGAGCGCGTGCGCCGCCTCGAGCGCCGCGTCCGCGTCGTCCTTCTCGGCCGCCGCCGCCAGGCGCGCGCAGTTCTCGTCCGCCGCGAACTTGCCCAGCAGCCGCCCGAGCAGCGCCTCGCTGCCCATCAGCCGCGCCAGCGCGTCCGCCGTGTCCAGGCCGGCCGCGTTCAGAACCTCAAGCCTCATCTCTGCTCCTCCTCGCCGGCGCCCTCGTAGAGGCGCGCGATCGCGGGCTCAATCTCCAGGAAGCACTCGAGCAGGCGCGGGTTGAACGTCCCGCACTCCCCCTCGCAGATCATCCGCAGTGACTCCTCGCGCGTGAAGGCCGCCTTGTACACGCGCTTGTTCGTCAGCGCGTCGTAGACGTCGGCCAGGCCCACCACCTGCGCCCAGGCGCTGTTCTCGTCGCCGACCAGGCCGTCGGGGTAGCCGCGGCCGTCCCAGCGCTCGTGGTGGTGGCGCGCGATGTCCACGGCGTAGCGGTACGCGCCCAGCGAGCGCATCTGCGGGATGCGCGCCAGCAGGTCGGCGCCCTGCGTCGTGTGCGTCTTCATGACCTCGAACTCCTCGGCCGTGAGCCGGCCGGGCTTGCACAGGATCGCGTCCGGGATGGCGATCTTGCCCACGTCGTGCATGATCGAGGCCAGCGCGATGTCGTCCACGTCCTCCTCCGAGAGCCCCTCGCCGAAGGGCGTCTCCAGAAGGATCGTCCGCGTGATGTCGTGGATGCGGCGGACGTGCAGGCCGCTCTCGCCGTCGCGGAACTCGATCGCGGTGGAGAGCGACTCGATCATGCCCCGGTTGAGCTCGATGATCCGCTCGGCGCGCTCGAGCAGCTGCACGCGCTGGTCCTCCACCGTAAGCGAGAGACGCTTCCTCGCCTCGAAGAGCTCCACCACCGCAAGCACCCGTCGTGTGACCACGTACGGCACGATCGGCTTGCCGATGAAGTCCATGACGCCCAGCTCGTAGGCCTCCCGCATCACGTCGTCGCCGCGCTCGGCGGTGATGAGGAACACCGGGGTGCGCCGCAGGAAGCCCGTGGGCTCCAGGCGGCGCAGCACCTCGAGGCCATCCACGTGCGGCATCATGACGTCGAGAAGAACCGCGGCGTAGCCGCCCGGCGCCGCGAGCAGCGCGTCGAGGGCCTCCTGGCCGTCGGCCGCCTCCTCGATCTCAAACTCGTCCTCGAAGAGGTTGGCCAGGATCAGCCGGTTGATCTCCTCGTCGTCGACGATGAGCATGCGTCCGCGCCTCTCGGCATCAGACATCAAAGCTCGCCTCCCTTGCGCCCGTGCGCCGCTCGCCGGCGGCCGGGCAGATCGGCTCCTCGTACGCGACCGTCACGTGACGGTCGCGCCCGGAGCGCTTGGCCTCGTAGAGCGCCGCGTCGGCCTGGCGCAGCGCCGCGTCGTAGGTCGCCGCGCGGCCGTCGATCACGAGGGCGCCCACGCTGCAGGTGACCGGGCGGCCGACGTGGGCCAGCCCCGCCTCGCGCGTGGCCTCGCGCAGCGCGGCGACCTTCTCGCCTATCGTGGCCGGGTCCACGAGCCCCTCGGCGAACACCATGAACTCGTCGCCGCCGAAGCGCCCCACGATGTCGCCGGCACGGAAGCCCCTGCTCAGGGCCTCGCCCACGGCGCGCAGGATCTCGTCTCCCTCGGCGTGGCCGAACTCGTCGTTCACGTCCTTGAAGCGGTCGATGTCCACGAGCAGCAGCGTCCCGCGCAGGCGCGTGCCCCGCCGGCCAAAGAGGTCGCTCACCAGCGAGACGAGCGCCCCCTTGTTGTAGACGCCGCACAGCGCGTCGCGCTCCGAGACCGCCCGGAAGCGCTCCAGCTCGGCCGCCCAGCGCCTCCGCAGCGCGACCAGCGCCACGGCGGCGGCGCCCGCCGCGGACCAGCCCACGACGGCCGCGACCTGCCACGCGTTCGTCATCGCGTCCTCCCCTCGCCCAGGCAGCGCGCCATGACGCGCAGCGTCTCCCGCAGGTCGATCGGCTTGGCCACGTGCGCGCTCATGCCGCACGCGCGGGCGCGCTCGCGGTCCTCCGCGAAGGCGTCCGCCGTCATGGCGATGATGGGCACCGTCGCGGCATCCGCCCGGTCGAGCGCGCGAATCGCCCGCGTGGCCTCGTATCCGTTCATCTCGGGCATGCGCACGTCCATGAGGATGACGTCGTAGTGGCCGACCGGGCTCGCCGAGAAGCGCTCCACGCACTCCCGGCCGTTCTCGGCCCACTCCAGCTCCAGCCCGCACGCACCCAGGAGCTCGCTCACGACCTCCCAGTTGAGCTCGTTGTCCTCGGCCACGAGCACGCGCGCGCCGGCGAGGTCCGCCACGTCGACGGAGCCCTCGCGGCCGCCCTCGTCCTCGCAGCGCTCCAGGTCGAGCACCACGCGGAACGTGGAGCCCTCGCCCTGGACGCTCTCCACCTCCACGGTGCCGCCCATGCCGTCCACGATGCGCTTGACGATGGCCATGCCCAGTCCGGTTCCCTCGGTCTTGCGCACGCGCTCGCTGTCCTCGCGCTCGAACGACTCGAAGATCCGGCTCAGGAACTCCTCGGACATGCCGATGCCCGTGTCGGACACCGTGAGCGTCGTGCGCACGCGGCCCTCCCCGCGCGGCGAGGCGCCCTGCGCCACGGAGAGCGTGACGCGCCCCCCGGCCGGCGTGAACTTGACGGCGTTGGACAGCAGGTTGAGAAGGACCTGCGACAGGCGCGTCCCGTCGGTGCGGACGGTGCGGCACTCGAGGTCCTTCTCGACCTCGAAGCTGACGCCGCGCGCCTCGGCCTGCGGGCCCACGATCGCGGCCGTGCCCTCGAGCACGTCCTCCAGGGAGACCGGCTCCTCGGCGAGCTCCATGCGCCCGCTCTCGATGCGCGACATGTCCAGCACGTCGTTGATGAGGCCCAGCAGGTGGTTGCTCGAGACCGCGATCTTGTCCAGGCACTCCGAGACGGCCGCCGGGTCGCCCTGGCGCTCGCGCGCGATCTGCGTCATGCCCACGATCGCGTTCATGGGCGTGCGGATGTCGTGGCTCATGTTGGAGAGGAACTCGCTCTTGGCGCGGCTCGCCTCCTCCGAGGCGGCGCGGGCGCGGGCGAGCTCGTCCATCTGCTGGCGCAGGACGCGCAGGTAGCGCACGAACAGCAGCGCGAGCGCCGCCATGAGGACGAGGCAGCCCACGAAGGCCGCGACCACGAGGCTCCACACGAGGGTGTCGATGGGGTCGTGGAGCACGCTGTAGGGCAGGACGGACACGATGAACCACGAGGTCTCGGGCAGCGGCGCCAGGAAGCTCGCGTAGCGGCTGCCGTTGACGTAGACCACGTAGAAGTCGCTCTCACCGCGCGCCATGACGCCGGAGAGCTCGTCGGCCGTGACGTCGTAGCGCACGCCCTCCACGCCCTCGCTGTCGCGCAGCAGCTGGAGGTAGTTGTCCGCGACGTTGCCGCCGCTGTTGAGGATGAAGGAGCCGTCCGCGCGGATGATGTGCGAGTAGACCTCGGTCGTGGAGACGTCCAGCGAGAGCGCCTGGACCATCTCGTCCAGCGGGACGCCCATGACGAGAAGGTCGCTCGTGCCGTCGCCGGAGTCCATCGGGCGCTCCGCGGGCTCGCCGAGCAGGACGACCGTCTCGCCCGACGCCGTGACGCCCGCCGTGACGTGGTCCTCGCCGGCCATGACGGCCCCGACGAAGCCGTCGAAGTCGTCGATCTCAAGCTCCTCGCCCAGGAGCAACTGGGAGTTGCCCTCCGTGTCGAAGACCGCGGCGTAGGTGAAGCCGCGCCGCTCCGCCTCGCCCACGAAGGCGTCGAGCGGGCTCTCGCCGGGCAGCAGCTCGTACGAGAGCGCCGACAGCGCCACGCTCTCCATCTCCGAGCGGTACAGCCGCAGCTCGGAGTCAAAGTTCAGGCGGATCTGCGCGCTCATCTGGCCCATAAAGGCGCCGCTCACGTCCTCGATGGTGTCGTCGCTGTCCTGGATCGCGTACATCGTGATCGCGGCGAAGATCGCCGCGCACAGGGCGAGAAGCACCAGGATGCCGTACCTGAGCGCGCGCATGCGGGTTGCGTCGAGGGCCTCTGGCGCGGCGGCGGGCGCGACATTCTTCTCGGCGTTCTTCTCGCTCATCGCGTCTCACCTCCCCGACGCCGGAGCATGAGCGTGGCGAGCGTGTGGCAGAGCACCGTGAAGTCGATGGGCTTGGAGACGTGCGCGTCCATGCCGGCCGCCGTGGTGGCGGCCACGTCCTCGGCGAAGGCGTTGGCCGTCACAGCCACGATGGGCACCTCGCGCGCGTCGGCACGGTCCAGCGCGCGGATCGCGCGGGCCGCCTCGCAGCCGTCCATCTCGGGCATCTTCATGTCCAGCAGGATCGCGTCGACCGAGCCCGGCTCGGACGCGGCAAAGGCGTCGAGCGCCTCGCGGCCGTTCCAGGCCTGGATCACCTCGACGCCCGCCCCGGACAGGAGCTCCGTGGAGATCTCCATGTTGATCTCGTTGTCCTCGGCGAGAAGGACGCGCGCCCCGCGCAGCACCTCGGCCTCGCCGCCCTCCGGCATCTCCGCCGCCACCGCCGGCGTGGCGGCACACGCGGCCGGGTCCTCTGCCGGCGCGGGCGAGAAGGGCAGCGTCACCGTGAACGTGGTGCCCACGTCGAGCTGGCTCTCCACCTCGATGGAGCCGCCCATCTGCGTGACCAGGCTCTTGGTGATGGGCATGCCCAGCCCCGTGCCCACGGTCTGCGAGGTGCCAAAGCGCTGCTCGCGCGCGTAGAGCTCGAAGAGGTGCGGCAGGTAGTCCTCCGACATGCCGATGCCGGTGTCGGCCACCACGATCTTGTAGCTGCCCACGTCGCCGCGGTCCTCCTGGCGCACGGTCACGCTGACGGAGTCGCCGGGGTTGGTGTACTTGAGCGCGTTGGAGAGCAGGTTGTTCACGACCTGCGACAGGCGCATCGGGTCGCCGTAGACGTAGGGGTCCGGCACGCGGACGTCGCTCGTGAACGTCTTGCCCTGCTCGCGGGCCTGGATCTCGAAGGTGGCCATCGCGTCTTCGAGCGTACGCGCCAGGTCCATGCGCTCGCTCGTGAACGAGACCTTGCCGCTCTCCATGCGCGAGATGTCCAGGATGTCGCTCACCAGCGTCAGGAGCTGGCGGCCGGACTGCTCAATGCGCCGCAGGTAGTCGGCGGTCTTCTCGGCGTCGCCGACGTCTCGGCGCGCGAGCTCGGTGAGGCCGATGATCGCGTTGAGCGGCGTGCGCATGTCGTGACTCATGTTGTTGAAGAAGGCCTGCTTGGCCTCCAGGCTGTCCTGGGCGGTGTCGAGCGCCTGCTCCAGGTAGTGGCGCTCGCGGAGCTGGCGCTGCTTCTCGGCGTCGACCTCGCGGAAGCACAGCACGACCTCCTCCGGCGAGAGCGACTCGTCGTAGAGCACGCGCACGTTGACCCAGCGGTACTTCTCGCCGAACTTGCGCAGGAAGTCGCCGCCGTAGTCGCGCACGCGGCCGGCCACAAGCTCGCGGATGTTGTCGGCCGAGAAGCTCTCCTCGAACTCCTGGAACGTGGCCTCCTCGATGACCTCGCTCGCGGTGCGCAGCAGCTCCTCGTAGGGGCCGCTCTCCGGGATGCGCTCGCGCACGTAGTCGGAGCCCTTGATCATCTCGTAGGTGCCCGTCTTGTAGTTCACGAGGTAGATCGCGTAGTAGGAGTTGCCCAGCACGCGCACGGTCTCGTTGGTGCGCTCCATGGCCTTGCTGCGGCGCCAGTCGCGTACGGCCATGGCCACGAGCGCGGCGAGAAACGCCGCCCCCATGCCGACGAACACCACGTAGACATTGGTGAGGTCGCCCAGGATGAGCGAGTAGGGTGTGGTCACGATCGAGTACCAGCCGTTGGCGAGCCGCGAGTAGTCCACGGCGCGGCGCTCGCCGTGGGAGTCGATGACAAAGGCGTCGTGGCCCTCCAGCTCGCCGGCCTCGATGCGCTCGACGAGGCCGGAGAGGTACGCGGGCACGTCCTCCTCGGGCTGATCGGTCTGGTGGTAGAGGTCCACGCCCGCGCCGTCGCACAGGAAGTAGGACACGCCGGCCGGCAGGTCCGTGGCGGCAAAGCGGAACTCGAAGCTCTCGGGGTAGACGTCGAAGGCCAGCACCGCGTCGATGTTGTCGCACGCCTGCGCGACCGTGACCACGTTGCGGCCGGTGAGCACATCCCGGTAGACGTCGGTGAAGACCGGCGTGCCGCGGTTCTCCATGGCGGTCTGGTACCAGGTGCGCTCCTGCGGCTGAAATTCGTCGCCGAGCTCGATGCCGCTGACGTTGAGGACCTCGCCGTCGATGACGCCGTAGACGTTGATGCTGTCGTCTCCCAGGACGCTGCGGATGCGCTGGCAGTAGGTCTCGGCCCAGGCCTCGAGCGAGCCCCACGGGTTGTCGTTGTGGATGCGCTGCTCGATGGAGGTGGTGCCAAAGTCCAGGAGCGCCTCGTAGGTCACGAGGTTGCTGTCGGTCTCGGAGGCGTAGTAGCGGGAGAGCGCCGTGTTGGACGCGTTGGCGTTGCGCAGCAGCGTGTCGCGCAGGACCATGCCGCCCGCGACGGCCAGCACCACGAACACCACGAAGACCGCGATGCTCAGGCGCATGCGCGCGAGAACCGCGAGCACGTTGCCCGCCCTTGTCGACCTGTGTCCCACGGGGCCCCCTGACGTCTTGGCTTGGGGCCATGATAGCAGGGTGGGGGCGTCGCGCCGCATGGGGCGCGTGTCGCGACTTGGTGCATGTCGCAACTTGGCGCTCGTGAATTCACGAGAGGCATGTTTTGACGCCAACGGCGAGAAGAACCCCCTCTCGTGAATTCACGAGAGGCAAGTCGGCGCAACTACACCCCGTACGCCTCCACCGGAACGACGTCCCAGCTGTCGTCGGTGCCGTCCGCGGCACCCAGGCCAACCTCCGCCGAGGCCCTTCTCGCCCGCTCGCGCGCAAGGCCGTTCCAGTGAACGCCGTCAATGAGCTCCAGCTCCTCGTAGAGCCGCTGCCGCAACGCTCGGCGGCGCGCGTCCTCCTCCGGGTCGAGCGCCGCCGTCCGGAGCCCGAGCTTCTCGCGGATCCTCGCCACGAGCCCATCCATGTAGTCGAGGTCCCGGTACTGCTCCGCGGACACGATGAACTCGTCATAGCCCATGGCCACGAGCTCGTTGTGACGCTCGATGTCGAGCGCCTGCTGCTCCGGGCTGTCGTGGTCGATCCCGTTGTACTCCACGGCCACCCCCTTGGCGCGACGCCCGCGCGCACGCAGCAGGATGTCGGGCTTGCGCACGCCCATGCTCATCGCATCACGAATGCGCCGCACCTCAACGGGGTCGTTCATCGAGAGGACCCTGAGGAACCAGCCGCCCAGCGCCGCCGGCAGCCCAAAGCGCATCGAGAGCTTGGTCTCGCGCGGGGACGCCGACCCCACGCACGCCCTCTGCAGCGCACGCCGCACCAGGCCCACCCCTCGCACGGAGCCGAGCGCGTCGAGAAGCGAACGGATTCGATCCGGCGTCGTCAGCGGCTCGCGCCGCTGCCACATCCCCTTCTGGCGGGCGAGGTCGATGGCGTACGTGCCGAGCAGCTCCGACAGCAAGAAGATGAGCTCAAGCTCCGTGAGACGCGGCGCCATGAGGACGGGCAGCAGCTCGGGGGAGACCACGCGGATGCCCGGCGCGACCTCGATCGTCGAGCCCGCGGGCAGCGGCGCCGACATGACGTGCGTGCGCACGAGGTCGTTGCCGATTCTCGCCGAGGCGGAGGAGACGAGAAGCTCCAAGGGCTGGCCCAGGCTGGCAAGCAACGGGCTGCGAGCCAGCATCTCCTCCATCTCCGCGCGCGTGGGCGCGCGGTCTGGGACGGCGGCTGCGTCGCGCGGGGCGGTCATGACGCGCCGCTGCAGGTCCGGCCGGCGGAGCACCTCGAGGGCTGTGGTATGTGTCAGTAGCACTTCCATGCAGATAGGCTACATGAATTTGCGGCGTTGTCTAGGCATCTCAACAAAATGATTTAACCACTAGCTGCCAGTTAACTGCCCGCTGGCTGCCCGGAGACTTGCAACTGCCCGGCGCGAACGCCCTTTCTCGCAGCTACCGACGCCGGTCGGAAAACGACGTCCGCGAATTCACAAGAGGCAAGTCGTTGCTTCGGGTTATATCAGAACATAGGCGCGGGCGGGGAGTGCCCACAGCGACGGACATGTCGCAACTTGGCGCTCGTGAATTCACGAGTGGCATGTTTTGACGCCAACGGCGAGAAGAACCCCTCTCGTGAATTCACGAGAGGCATGTCGGCGCACGCGCGCATACGAAGAGGCCCCCGGACACGCGGTCCGAGGGCCTCACAAGTTCGTTTGGAGCCGAAGCTACTCGACGATGCGGGCGAGCTCGGCCTTGGACGAGAAGGGCACGGCGTTGCCGGTGGCGACGTTCACGACCTCGCCCGTCCAGGTGCCCTCGTCGTAGTCGGAGGTGCGCACGACGTAGCGGAAGCCGCCGCGCCTGCTGGCGTCCGGGCTCTCGGCGATGTTCGTGAAGTCGTACTTGAGCGAGCCGAGAACCGCGGCGATGGAGTCGACGACGCTCGTGCCGGCGGCGACGGAGCGCGTGCCGGTCTCGCTGTTGTAGATGCGGCCGTCGGCCACGTAGACGGTACGGACGCGCTCGCGGCGGGTGGACTCCATGCGCGTGACGATGGCGATGCCGGCCACGATCGCGACCCACCAGATGACGCTCACCACAAGGTCGAGCGGCTCGTCGACCTTGTTGAGGCCGAGGCCGTACCAGGCACCTAGCGATCCGGCGGAGACGACGGCCAGGATGGCGGCCATGATGGCGTTGGACTTCTTCATCTCAGATCCTCCTCCCGGTCCTATCGCCCGCCGAGGACGTCGTCCTCGAAGGAAGCGAGCTCATTGGTCGCGCGACGCGTGCGGGCAGCCGAAAGGGCAAAGTACACGACGGTCACGCCCAGGCCGGCGAGCATGACCCAGTGGGTCCAGCAGGTCTGCTCGTTGGTCTCGCCGGAGGCGAGCGGCGTGGTGTCGTCGCCGATCTGCTCGGAGTCGGACTCGGTACCGTCGGTGAGCGGGGTCTCGTCCTCCTCGACGGTCTCCTCGTCCTCGGCGTCGTCGGTGTCGTCAGCGTCGTCGCCACCGGTCACGGCAACAGGGGCGGGGTTGGTCCCGCCGCCGGTCGTGGTGCCACCGCCGCCGGGGTTGGTGTCGTCGCCGCCACCGCCCGGGTTGTCATCATCGTCACCGGGGTCGACAGGATCGACGGGGGTAACGGGGGTATCGTCGTCGCCGTCATCAGCAGCAGTGATGGTCAGCGTGCCGGGGATGAACTCGAGGTCGTAGTTGTCAGCCTTAAACTTGCCGTCGGGGTTATCGGCCAGCGCGAGCGTGCCCCGCATAATCTTGTAGTCACCCGGTTTCTCGCCTTCCTCGCGGTCAGCGGATCCGGTCCAGCCAGGAATCTCACCGTTCTTCGCGCCAGAGTAGGTGGTGGTCAGCTGGGGATCACGCTCGCCCTCGACCTTGGTCTGATCCCCAGCGGTAACGGTGATGGTAGCCTTCGTCACCGTAAGCGTGCCGTAGTTCAGAGTGACGTTGTAGTTATCATCGAGGTTTGTGCCGGCGGTCGGGTGTACATCAAACGTATTGGTGACGGTGGTACCAACATTTTTCGGACACTCTGCAGTGAGATCGTACGTCGCCCCTTCGCCTTCGGCCCAGCCGCCGCCATTGTCGGGATCAAGATCGGAGCTGACCGTCACGCCGTTTTTCTTGAACTCGTTGGTCCCGTCATACGTCTTGCTGAGCGTGGCGGACGTGAATGTAATCTGACGCCTGTTGATCGTCAGGTCAACAGGCCTGAACTCGATGGTGGTTGAGCCTCGAGTCAGGGTCACGCTCATCCTGCCGGAGTCGGCAACGTCCTTAGCACCGCACTCAGACGTATAGGTTCCGGTATCCGAGTCGACGATCTCCTTAGACTCGTCAACCGTCTTCCCTTCGTCGTTTATAAGCTTAAAGGTTAGCGTGTCACCCTTTTTCACGCCGGAAACCGTGACGCCGTGCGTATCACCGTCGTAGTACCACGTGCCGCCAATGACGGTGAAGTCATCCCTCCACTGGGCATAGAGAACGTCGTCGACATCGGGGTTGAGCGTGTAGGTGCCGCCCGGACAATACTTCGTGCCGTTCCCATTAGGATCGGTATTCCAGCTATCGAACACCTTCCCGGCGGGCGCCTTGAAGTGGTTGTCCTGAACCTTTGCCGTATTGCCAGTGCTAACCCAGCCATAGGAGAAGTACTCTTCGCCCGTCCCGCCATTGGGCTTGTACGTCAGAACATCCCTATCGGGAACATAGCGACCATAGAACGTGGTATCCACGCTCAGCGTGTCGCCGCTCCCAAAGTCAACCTTCTCGGTGCAGGCCGCATCAGCATACCAACCGTCAAAGACGTAGGTATACCCGCCCGGGCCTATCTCTTTATCGCCTTCGTAGTGGGGATAGGCAATATCGCTCAGCGAAACACCCTTCGTATAGAGGGTGTAGTACTCCGGAATGGGCTGATCGAAGTCCTCCGCTCCGGGCTGCTTGACTCGGAAGCCGACCTGAATCTTGGCCTCGTCGATAAGAGTCACGGTACCATCAAGGTGATAAGTGTTCGTGCCCGTTGCGACTACCGGATTCTTGAGATTTGCGCCCGCATTGGCGCCGTTAGCGACCTTGAGCTCAGTCCACTCAATCGTATAGTGGCCGTCCTGCTTCGCCTCTTCAGAACCGGGCTCCGCATAGGTGTACTTCTTGCCATCAACTGTAATCGTCGTCTGGGCAAGATCGGCAGGGTAGGTGATCTTAAGGCTGTTAAGCTCATCGCCCTCGTAGAGCGTTGTTTCGACCTCGTGATTCGCGGGGCTGTCAATGCCGGTGATGGTACCGACGCCCATGCCGTTCCACTGAGTGTTGGGGTCGGCATTGGGGTCATGCTTAATGTTAGGGATGAGCGTGTAGAAGTAGACGTTCACGCCCTTGACGGTAACCCAGAACTCCTCGCTGCCGCCAAAGATAACTCCCCACTCGTGAGTCACCTTTACGGTTCCCTCGGCAAGACCAGTTACGGTTGCCCTATTGCCATTCCCCTCAATCTTGGCAATAGAGTCATCGGATACGCTCCACGAATGCGGCCGGATACTCCACTCACCAGTAATTTCAACAGACCCGCCAACGGTAGTCGTGTACGACCCGCCGGCGCGAGTCGACGCGTTCGTCGACTGGGTGGAGGTGGTGCTGAGCAGCTGGGGCTCGACGGTGGTCGTGGTTGCCTGCGGGGTCTCGGTCTCCTCGGCCGGCTCGGCCTCCTCGACGGGCGTCTCGTCCTCGGTCTCGGTGACGACGTCCTCGTCGTCCGACTCGGTCTCGACCTCGTCGGTCACGACGGCGTCGTCCTTCTCGCCCTCCGTCTCGTCGTCGGCGACGACGTCGGAGACGATGACCTCATCCTCGGGCGCCTGGGCACCGAGCAGGTCGTCGGCGTACGCCTGGAGGTTGGAGCCCTGCAGCACCAGCACGACGGTCAGGACCGCGGCAAGCACGGCCTTAAGCCCGTTGGCGAAGATGCCCTGAGCGGCCCTTCTGCCCTCTCGCTTTGAACTCACGTTCATCACCAGCCTCAAAACCAAATCCCCGCTATGTTTGAACTTCGTTTCTGGGATCCATCACATTTATAGATGAATGTCCAGTGTGCGTTAGGATACCACACCGCCAACTGAATTTCCGCTGGTAGCTGGTTTTTTTGCGATCCAACGTCTCGCACGACCCGCGTCAAGATTTCAACCTGTAGTTCCAGTAGCAACTAGCTGGGCTTTTCCAGGAAGCGTTACGCGGTCGACCGAGTCGCGTATTTTGTAATGCTTCTGCCCACAGCCACTCAGAGCGCATATCCGGCCGTTGCCCGCGCGCATACCCAGCGCTCGTGAATTCACGAGCGGCACCTTTCGACCGCTTTGGCGAGAAGAACCCCCTCTCGTGAATTCACGAGCGCCAAGTTCGTGCACGGTGAGTCACCTCTGGCGAACAGCTAGATTCGTCCTTTGAAGTAATACCAGAGCAAATGGTCTAATCCGTTCCTGCTGATTTCTCCGCCAGCCGCGCGGATGACATCGTCGATGCACTGCTGATAGGTAGCGTAGTCCTCGAGGGCGTGTTGCGTCTGCCTGTTAAGGCCGTAATACTCCACATAGAGCGGCAAGGCTTTTTTCACCACGCTGTCGTAAGGAGAATAGTTATCTTGCTCTGGCTTTCCTTCGAAGAGGCTGTAGCACGCATAGTGGCAAAACTTCGAAGCAAATGACTTATTTCTCCGACCGTTCCCCGAACCAGTAGACTTCGTAATATCAGACAGCTTGGTCACAAGCTCATAGTTATCCTTCTTGGGATTCATCAAGCATCCGTACAGCCACTCACTGCCCATTTCGCAAAGTCGGTCTGTGAGCTCATCCCGCTCCTCTTCACTCATACGAGTTGAGTACTTCCGATTCACCCGACGTACTACTGAATAGATGATGTCGCGATACTCGTCCCTGCTGAAAGTGATCTCACCGCGCAACGCCTTACCGAGCTTCTCGAGCTCTTTGAGCTCACCATCCTCACGCATATATTCCGAGTTGTACTCGATCATCTTCTCAACGCGAGCCACATTATCGAGCGAGAGCTTCACAAGCTGACGTCCCACGCGCTGCTCAGAGTCTCGGATAATCTCCAAGGCGTACGCCTTCGAGTGCTCCAGCTCCCTTTGAATCAGGTTCATCGTCCCCCAGACGTCATCAGCGATATCAAACCCTGTCCCTATACCTATAAACGATTCCAGACCTTCATCAAACTTAACTTACCCACGAATTCTGAAACATCGAGTTCGCGCAGCACACGCATTCGAAAGCGAAACGCTGCCCAGCCATAGCCAAATTGAAGCGCCGATGATGAAGAGCCCGGGTTGAGCATTGTTGTCCAGCGCTGATGATATGATTCATGTGCAGAGAGGGGGTCCATTGATGGCAAACGTTAATGATGTTGCCCTATACGTGCTTAACCGAATTGGCTATACGTCAACCATGAAGCTGCAGAAGCTCGTCTTCTATAGTCAGGCATACAACCTCGTGTCCACGGGCAGGCCCCTGTTCGAAGACCGAATCGAAGCTTGGGCAAACGGCCCCGTTGTCCCCTCCCTCTTTTTTGAGCACAAGGGTCGTTACGTCATCGGACCCGAGGACCTTTCACTTCACGGCCCCTCGACCCTAACCATGACTGATATTGCCTGCATTGATCACGTCATCTCCCGCCTGGGCGACAAAACGGGGTCAGAGCTTAGCTGCCTCACTCACTCAGAGGATCCCTGGATGGCAGCGCGGGGCAATCTTCCCTACGGTGCCCGCTCACACAACCAAATCTCACTCGATTCGATTCACGCTTTCTATTCCTCTGACAGAGCCCGTTCTAACCCCGTCTTTTGCTAGACGCCATGGAGCCGCAGTTTTCAAAAAGCAGGATTCGTTGGGCTGGCAGCATCCTCAGAAACGATGACTCCAATCCGGCTGACCTCCAGTGCGCGCATGAAGCTCTCGCGTACTGGAGGTCAGCTCATGAGAGCCCCCTTGATGAGATGATGCACATCTTGGAATCGTCGCCCGTTGAGGGCGCAATCGTCGTAAGTCGCCTAAAGCGCATTGACACCATTAAAGGAAAGCTGCAAAGAGCGGGACAACACCACGAGCTCGACACCATGTATGACATTGCTGGTTGTCGGATTATCGTTCCAACGGTCGAGGGTGTCTATCAGGTGCGCGACTACTTATCCCGGCAAGCCAATATTGCTAAGCTGCTGGACCGCATAGTAGATCCAAAGCTCAATGGGTATCGATCCCTCCATGTAATCACAGAGCATCATAGCGAGAAGTTTGGCTATCCACGCCTAAGAGTAGAAACGCAGGTCAGAACGCAGCTGCAGCATTCTTGGGCAACCGCAGTCGAGAGCTACGACCTTATTTCTAGATCTCACCTCAAGTTCGACTCGGGTGAGAAGGATGTAATGAGGTTCTTTTCTCTAGCGTCCGGAGCATTCGCAATTCAAGAGTCCACAACCCCTGTGCCAGATATTCCAACAAGCATCGATGCAATTGCACACGAGCTATCTGCTCTAGACGACATACTTCATATCACGGATAGGCTTTCGGCCTTCTCCCAGTCCATGAGCTTCGTCATGGACGGCCAAAAGGTCCCAAAAGCCCCCTACTACCTCATCAAAGTCGATTACGACATGCAGGGAATCTGGATTGTTCCGCTCCGTGACTCAAGCGTGGGTTCAATCATGACAATGTACGGCATAGAGGAGAACGAGAAGCTTCCTTCCAACGATATCCTTCTCGTGAAGGCTGCATCTGTCGAAGATCTGCACGCTGCGTATCCGAACTACTTCTCGAACATAGACAGCTTTATTGGACTGCTGGATAACCTCATTCAATAGGCCTTTCAGGAGCATCCCGAGTCCTGGCTCCGGAGCCTTAACGCCTGCGATTTCGCGCGCTATTGAGCTGCGCACATGGGTAGTTGACATCAGTCCGCGCCCAATCAGATTGGACTTAGGCCCATGCCTCTTATGATTATTAAGTCCAATACAAGTCTAATCAGGGCTCGATTAAGTCGTAAATTGGACTAGCTTACGACTAACGGCCTCGACTACATTCGCTTGGCCTACACCCAACCTTGCCTCTCAATAGGCCTCCTCCATCGCAGATCAGGCAGCGGCATCGGACATGTCAGCCTCGCTCCCCAGATAGCCCGGGAACGGGAAGGCTACCGCCACCGTCCCGTAGTGGTCGCGATGCGCCTGCTCAACGGCCTTGGCAAGCTCCGTTCCCGTCTTACTCGTCGCGTCAAAGCGCTCCCCGTCCCGCACCCTCGCATCGATGTCAAACTCAAGCTCCTGCACCGGGGTGCTCGCCACCTGCCCGTCCGACAAGCTCAGCTCGATATAGCACTTCATCCGGCAGCTCTTGTCCGGGAAGAAGCACACGGGAAAGCTCTAGTTGTCCTTCCCACGTACGCTCTCGTTGATCGCAGCCTCAAATTCAAAGGTCGGCTCACTCGTGTCCACGCGGATTCCGAAGACCGCCCTCCTGCCGTCGCCCACGCCATAAGCGCCCCACTCGACCGTGCCGTCCGGGTTTACAACCACCCAGTACTCTTTCTGCGCACTGCCACTCTCCTCGCCGTCCGCGGAAGCGATGTCGAGCTTCAGCTTGAACTCCCTCTTCTCCGAGGGCGCCTCGACAACGTCTGCATCGCTCAGAACCCGAACGGAAGCGGTCTCTCCGTTGCGAACGTCGTCAAACCCAAACGAATACTCGCTCTTACCAAAGCACTTCGCGAAATCCGGGTCGTCGCAACTCACCGTGCATGTGAGCGAGGTCGCATCAAGCCAACCGGCATTCCCAATCAAAATGGACACGCCGCCCCCAGTCCCGCCATCCGCGGCATCATCCCGAGCCGTATCGGGATATACATCCAACTCCGCCCGGCAGATAGGCTCAATCTCCTCGGCAACGAACCTGAACTTGGTAAACGTCGCGGTCTGCTCGTCATAGTTCCGAACAATCAGCTGGGTCGCACAGCTCTCGTTGAAATACGCAACCTTGTCAGGCTCGACCTCGTCATTGAATACCTCAATCGGCCCGTCACCATTCAACTCCACATCATAGAGGGGCTCTTCGCTGAGGAGGTCTATGCTTATCCCATGCGGAGACGTCGCGTCGGCATACCAGTCGGACAGGTTAATGAGACCACCGACTATGCCGATGATGGCTGTGGCCGCGGCGAGCCATTGCGCCCAGCCCATGCCAGTCGGTCGACCGCTCGCACTGTTGCCCTCTTTTCCACTACTCTCGCCGTGCCGCTCAGTCGGAGCAGAAGCCTTCTTGCCCTCGACAGCTGGATGATCTCGACGGGTCTTCGCATCTTCAGGTCCCGGCATGACGCACCCCCAGGCTCACGCAGCCGACATGCAGATGCGACCAAGAAGCGCCGTCTCCGCCGAAGGGGCTGACCAACGATCAAGCTATGAAGTGGTGTACCTGAAAAGACTACCGTAGCGCGACGATCGAACCAGGCCCAATTCCGCCAGCGCGCAAGCTGAACGGCAACCGCATCCCGCCGTTGCCCGCGCGCATACCTAACGCTCGTGAATTCACGAGAGCCACCTTTTGCCCGCTTTGGCGAGAAGAACCCCCTCTCGTGAATTCACGAGAGCCAAGTTCGTGCATCGCGCACGAGAAGGACCCCCGAACCGTGAGGCTCGGGGGTCCTGTCCGTCGTACTGTGTCGCGACCTGCGTGCTAGCCGATGATCGTGGCGAGCGCGGAGCGCGAGTCGAACGGGATGGTCTTGCCGGTCTCGACGACCACGACCTCTCCCTCCCAGGTCTCGTCCTTGTGCTCGCCGTCGTCGTCACGGGCGGGCTCGTACTTGGACGTGCGGACGACATGCGTCCAGTTGGCCGGGTTCTCCTCGTCGTTGGGGTCGGGGGCGTCCTCGCGGTCGAAGCCGTACTCGAGGTTAGCCAGGACGGTGGCGATGGAGTCGGACGCGGAGGAGCCGGCGGGCATCATGCGGACGCCGGTCTCGCTGTTGTAGTAGCGGCCGTCACCGACGTAGACGGTGCGGACGCTCTCCTGACGCGTCTTCTCCGTCTTGACGGCAAACCCGACGCCCACGATCACGATCGCCCACCAGACAACGCTCAGGACGAGGTCGAGCGGCGCGTCCACGTTGTTGAAGCCGAGGTTAAACCAGAGCCACAGCAGGAACGCGGAAGCAACGGCGATAAGAGCGGTGAGAATGACGTTGGACTTCTTCATCGTTAACCCCTCCTTCCTTAGGCGTTGTCACGGTCGTTGTCGAGGACCTTGTTCTCGTAGCCGAGCAGGCTGGACGTGAACTTGCGGCGACGCGCGGAGACGCCGACGAAGTACACGGAGCTGAGGATCATGCCGATGAGGATGATCCAGTGGACCCAGCAGTCCTCGTGCTTGCCGGCGGCAAGCGGGGTGTCACCGTCGTCGATGGTCTCGGTCGGGCTGACCAGCGGCGTGGTGTCGTCGTCGATGGCCTCCTCGGTCTCGGCGTCATCATCGGTGGCGTCGTCAGCGGGGACGGGATCGGGCACCGGAGCCGGGGTCGGCGTGTCGCCGCCACCGCCCGGGGTGGGACCGTCGTCACCGCCACCCGGGGTCACCGGGGCCGGGGTGATGGTCAGCGTGCCGGGAACGAAGGTGAGCTCGTAGTTGCCGGCAAGGAAGCCGTTGCTGCCGTCGGCGAGCTTGAGGGAGCCCTGCGTGATGTCGTAGGTGCCCGGGGCCTCGCCAGGATCACGGGTAACGGAGCCGGCCCAGCCAGGAACCTCATTGCCGACGGCCTTGGTGTAGCGCGTGGTGAGCGCCGGGTCAGCCGTACCCTGGACCTTGGTCTGGTTGTTGGCGGTCACGGTGATGGACGCCGGGTTGACGGCCATCGTGGCCTTGAGCTGCTCGCTGGACACGCCAGAACGCTTGAGGTTAACCAGCACGGTGGCGGAGTCAGACACGTTCTTGAACTCGGGCTCGTTATCAATGACCGGGTTACCGTCAGCGTCAGCAATGACCGGGCACGTAAGGACCCTAGTAACGCGAGCCTCAGTCCAGGTGTAGACAACCTGATCGCCAACGAGAATACCCGTGACGTCGATAACGTCGGTAGTGCCGTTGTAAGTCCAGGTGTTGCCGGCGACCGTGAAGTTCAGGTCATCCGCATGGAAATCAGGGGTCCACTGGGCGACGTAGGTGACGTCCTTGGTCACGGTCTCGTCCACGGACGGGGTCCAGCCGCCGAACTCGTAGCCGTCGCGCTCGGGGGTGCCGGAGAACGCGGGGGTCTTGGCGCCGTAGTCGAGCGATCCGGTCTTCTGGTCGGCGAAGATCTCCTGGCCGTCAACGCCGTCGGTGTAGGTGACGGTGAACTGCTGCTTGAAGTAGACCTTGAGCACGGTCGACTCGTCGCCGGCGATGGTGCCGGTGAGCACGTTGGCGGCGTCCTCGTCGAACACGTAGCCGGCCTTGGAGGGCTGCTTGTCCCCGTCGGTCACGGCGCAGGCCGTGTCGGTGGTGCCGCCGCGGGTCACGGAGTCGTCGGCGGAGACGGGGTACTGGCCGTCAACCTGGTAGTAGTACTCGACCGTGTACTTGGTGTCGGTGTTGGCGGTCCACTGGGCGACGTAGGTGACGTCCTTGGTCACGGTCTCGTCCACGGACGGGGTCCAGCCGCCGAACTCGTAGCCGTCGCGCTCGGGGGTGCCGGAGAACGCGGGGGTCTTGGCGCCGTAGTCG
>NZ_JADCJZ010000003.1 GCF_014982725.1 Thermophilibacter gallinarum
CTACTACTACGACGCCAGGGGCGAGATGGTGCGCGGCTGGCTCGACCTCGACGGCAAGCGCTACCGCCTCGACATCGACGACGGCCACCTCTGGACCGGCTGGTACACGGTTGACGGCCTGTGGTACTACGGGCGCGAGGACGGCTCCATCCTCACGGGCAGCGGTTGGGTGAGCGTTGATGGCCGCACGTTCTACCTTGACCCAGGTACCGGGGCAGCGCATCGCGGCTGGCTCGACCTCGACGGCAAGCGCTACCGCCTCGACATCGACGACGGCCACCTCTGGACCGGCTGGTACACGGTTGACGGCCTGTGGTACTACGGGTGCGAGGACGGCTCAATAATCTTCGGTTGGCTCGATCTTGGTGACAGGAGGTTCCGACTTGATCGAGATCGTGGTTTTCTGTGGATTGGGTGGTTTGATGTTGATGGATCATGGTATTACTCCGGATCGGATGGTGCAATCTATAGAGGTAGACACGTCATTGATGGTGTCACCTACGATTTTGGTGAAGATGGGAAGGTAACGATACCGCCGGGTATGGCCCAGATGGCTTCGAAGGCTCAAAGGTATGGTAGCGGCACAAACTATCTCGTGATGATAGACACGAGCAACAACTATCTTGGCGTGTTTACATGGAATGGAAGCGCGTGGACGCTCTCCAAGTATTGGCGCTGCTCTTCAGGGGCTCCTTCTTCGCCAACGGTGACGGGTCAATATGTTGTTGGAGCAAAAGGGTATTCATTTGGGCATGGTTATACCTGCTATTATTACACACAGTTTTTCGGTGACTACCTCATTCATTCTATAAAGTATTACCCGGGCACCTTCAATGTGATGGACGGAAGGCTGGGGATGAATATCTCGCTTGGCTGCGTCCGGCTTTCCCTTGACCATGCAAAGTGGATCTATGACAATATTCCGAGAGGCACTACGGTTGTCACCTATAGATAAGTGCTTCTCTCTTGTCGTTTTCCAGACTTCTAATGGGGCTGCCGAAGCTTGCGGTGGCCTCCTTTTTGGCTGTCATCATTAATATAGGGTGTTGAGTTGGTTTCAAGATGAAAGTTTATTTCAGTTATCTGGCGAGCGACCTCTTATGAACCGGGGTGAGATATGACACGATTTGCGCTGTACAGCTACTCAACGGAAAACATCGGCGACGAGGTCCAGAGCATTGCTGCGCGCAGGTTTCTTCCGCAGGTTGATGCCTATATCGACAGGGACCGGATTGGGGAGTGGGCATCTCCGTTTGGGGACGAGGCGGTAAAGCTGCTCGCCAATGGATGGTATATGAGAGACCCGTTCGCATGGCCGCCTCGCGACCCATCGATTAATCCGCTTCTGATTTCAATATATATAGAAAAGAGCGGCGTTGGCCCGAACCTTGTGAAGCCGTCGGAGGTTTTTCTCGCAGATGGCAGCCGCTCGTACCTCAAAACCTATGGACCGGTCGGTGCTCGAGATTTGAGCACTCTCAAGTTCCTAAAGAGCGAAGGAATTGATGCCTATTTCTCCGGCTGCCTGACCCTGACGTTGAAGAGGGATAATCGGCTCGAGAGGCAAGACTACGTGCTCGCGGTCGACGTTCCCGACTCTCTGTACCAAGCGATGGTTTCAAGAACCGACCGTCCAGTGATACGCGTCTCACCATTTGGGGACTTCTCGCTCTCGGGTGCTGGTCGAATGAGCGTGGCCGAGCTGTTCCTGGGTGCCTATCAGTCTGCGCACGCCGTGGTCACCACCCGCCTGCACGCGCTTCTACCGTGTCTTGCCTTCGAAACCCCCGTGCTCCTTATTGAAGAGTCTGGGAAATACGACGAGGAGCGGTATTCGGGGCTGGATGTCTTGGCATCGCGAGCCAGCGTTGAAGAATTCATGGACTCCAACCTTAGTTTTGACTTGGATGATCCTCCGAGCAACCCTGACGACTACTGGGCACTTCGGCGTGATCTTATCGATAGATGCCGAGACTTTACTGGCTACGATAGGGGCGAATCGCCGGTCTCAAAGTCAGTTGCCGCATTGGTGCAAGACGGTAGCCTCCTCAGCGCCTTCTTTGATAGCTTTCATAAGCGTCATCTTGCCATGCTTGCAGGATGGGAGGTCGAGAGGCTCCAGACGCAGGTTGATCAGCTTGCTGCGGAGCTACAGTCCTCCAAGGAGGAACTCGACGTTCTTGTCAAAGAGCGTGACCATTTGGAGAGGAATTACAATCAGGTCAAAACCACGAGCCTCTACTGGCTCATCAGGGGCGTTCGCAGGCGAATCTTAGAACGTTTTTGACTTCCGGTTGGAGATGCGCCTAAGGAGGGGCCGTGACACAGCAACAGGAGTCAAGCATCACCATCGTGGTGGTTGCACATGACGAGGGCCTTGCCTCATTCAAGACCTGGGTTTCCCTGGAGTGCGCGTTTGACTGCCTAAAGGGCTCCCTGCACTTTTGGGACGTTTTCGTTGTTGCCCACCAATGCGATGAGACAACGCTGCGAGGTCTGAGGATTTTTACGGACAAGGGTGCGATTCTGTGCGAATGTGACAGGTTCTCCCTTGGTGCTACGCTGAACAAGGTGATAGACGGCTCCAAAAGCGACTACATCGGATTGTTGCGTGCCTCTGACCTCATTACCTCAAACACGATCTCCGATGTGCTTGATTTGGAGGATGATGGGCGAAGTGTCATCTGGCACCCGGAGGCGGTTGTCGAGTTTGGCACAGACGTTTGGAAGCATTTGATTTGGCTCCAACCTGAAGTGGGGAACATCGTCGAGGACCGCTTGGTTGCCCTCAGGAGAAATCCTTGGCCCGGCCCCATGTTTGGAAAGAGGAACGTCTTCCGATTGATTCGTTTTGTTGAAGATGTGGACTACCTTGGGTATGTGCACCATGCCTTTGTTGCCGACAGCTTGGCTAAGGGTATTTGTCACGAGGCCGTTAGCGAAACGGCGGCCTTTCACCGCATCCTGAAAGACGAAGACTACTGCTACCATTACCCCTCATCTGCTGTCTGCCCTCGTAATGGGTTGATGGATTACTGGGCGACGCCTCTCAACAACCCCGCCGATGCATTCGAGGGGCTGTATTCTCAAGGCGCTCCCGCCAATGCTGTGGCGGACGCAAGTGGCCCATCCCTTGTGAAAAGAGTTGGCCTTAGGATAGGATGGAAGCTCAGAGAGCTGTTGTTTGACGGGGGCGACCGATCATCCGATATCCGGCGGGAGTCATCGGCATCTTCTCGGCTGCCCGGCTGGCTGATTAATGCTTGGAAAGCCATGAATGCCGTAGATAACCATCTTTGGCCCACCGAGGATGCTGTCTATGCTGCGGATGTTTTGCTTCATGCTCCTACATATCTGGATTTGATGTTCGCGGAGGCCTTTCATAGGTTGGCTGGTGGTGTGGCGGCCAATCTAGACTTGTTGTTCTTTACGTATGACCCTCTGGGAGCGGGTGGCACTGAAAAGGTGTTGGCGAGATACGCGACTGCGCTGCACGTGCTTCACCCATCGTGGAGGCTTGCCGTCATGCGATCAAAGCCGGAATCGTTTCCCTATAGTGTTCCGGGAGACTGCGCCTTTGTCGACTTCTTTGGCGTCAGCGATGGGATGGATGAGCAGGAGCGCCTCCTGCTCATGGATCGGCTCATTGCGTACTTGAGCCCAGGCAGGCTTTTCTGTTTCTTTGCCGGTTGGGCCCTCGGTGATTTTTCCTATAGATGGGTGCGGTCGCGGATTGAGTACCTTCTCCATAAGAGTATCAAAGTTTATCCTGCGCTGTTCATGAACGAGGCGGTGCCGGCGTCCGAGAGAGGAAGGCTGCTCAATCTCGCGGACCCATTTCTGAGGGAAATTGAACCAGTGATAACCCGTATCGTCACCGACAATAAGATGATACGCCAGCAAGCTCTCAGCTTGAACCCCTTTACGCCCTCTCAGATCGTTGTGCACTATCAACCGGCGGACGAGGGGGACTGCCATGCCATCAGTGGGGAGAGGTCCGATGGGCGGCTGCGTGTACTCTGGGCAAGTCGCCTTGCGCCTCAAAAGCGTCCGGATATTGTCCGACAAATTGGTCTGGCCTTGGATGGTCGTGATGACCAGGCGATCTCCATATCCGTGTTTGGCAGGGAACAGGGGATTTCGAGTTCCATCTTCGCTGATGTCAAATCTGTGCGGTATGAGAGGCCGTTCGCGGGATTTAACGACCTGCCTGTAGACGAGTTTGACGTCTTTCTCTATACCGCCGACACGGACGGCTTGCCAAATATTTTGCTTGAGGCCGTCCGTGCCGGGCTCCCAATTGTTGCGAGCAACGATGGTGGGGTCGGGGAGTTCATAGTGGATGGCATCACTGGTGCCCTTGTGGAGATCGAGGATATTGACGGATACGTCCGAGCGCTTGAGTTTGTTCGCGATAATCCACAAAAGGCATCCGAATGGGTTACAAATGCGCGATGCATGGTGGCAACACGTCACTCGATGCAATTGTTTTTGGACAATGTGAGGGCCGACATCAGCTAAGCGGGGGGGGACGGGCGGGTGCGTCAACGTATCTGCAAGCCGCATATATCCAGCTTTCGAGAATTAGATAGAATCAGTCCTATTACGTACGTCAAATTGTATTGGAGTCTCGATGCCCCGATTCTCAGTATGCGTCTCATCGTATAACGACGCGGAGTATCTCCCCCTCTGCATCAAAAGTGTGACCGAGCAGTTGTTCTCTGATTTCGAGCTTATCATCGTGAACGATGGAAGCGAAGATGACTCGGGCACGGTGCTGCAGGCCTTTGCCAATGTTGACAGCCGGATTGTGCCCATAAACAAAGAGGTCAACCAGGGAGTCCATCGCGGACGTATGGATGCGGTGGCCGCTGCAACTGGTGACTATATTCTGTTTCTTGACTCGGACGACTGTCTTGCCCCTGGGACTCTCGAGGCGCTTGACTCCGTGCTAACTCGTACCAATGCAGATTACCTTCATTTTGGAATGAGGGTAATCCCCGGCGCTTCGATTGATGTGCAAACCGCCAACTCCCTTGCCCGACAGGCGAACGCCAATCCCGGCGGGTTAAGTGCTCTTGACGTCATGAGGGCATCTTACCTTACCTTTGACTGCGATTGGCGTGTGACGCAAAGGGTTTTCTCGGCCTCGTTAGCAAAGAGGGCCTTCTCCCTGATGGAAGGAGATGGTTTTGGGGTTGGAGAAGATGCCTATGAGAACTTCGTTCTCTGCGCGCTGGCCTCGAGAATCCGATATGCAAATACCATTATTGGCTATGAGTACTATCTCAGTAGGGGGGGCACCGGCTTCAAGGACCTAGACGCATCGTCTTGGCGCGCAAACATGAAGGCCTACATGGCATGCAGCGATGCCGCCATGAGATTTGCGGGGGACGATCGCAATCTCCTCGAATATGCTGCGTCTCTCAGAAAGAAGCTGATAGAGAGCGGCATGAACGATTGGAACGAGCGCCTGTGTGTAGATGAGCGCGCACGCATGCTGTCGCATGCAATCGATTTGTGCGGCAACGAGATCGTAGCCACGCACCTTATGCGCTTTGCCCGTGATGAGGCATATGCCGCATTGATGCATGACGAGATGTTTGACGATGAGAGCTCATACTACGCGCTGTATGAGCAGGCAAAGGGCCTTGCCGGCAACCTTGGCGTCAACTCCAAAGATTTTCTCTGCTATTACGTTAAGGCAAAGAGCCATATCGAGGATCTGAGGCGGCGCGCGACGGTCGCGTCTTACTCGGGCAGCGATATTCGCATCTTTGTCTCCACACATAAGAATGTGAATGCATTTGATAGCGTTATTCTCCAGCCCGTGCAGGTTGGATGTGCGCTCAGGAACGACCGGTTCTCATGGGCTCTGCACGACGACGAGGGATCCAACATCTCTCAGCTCAATGCAATGTACTGCGAGCTGACCACCCAGTACTGGGCATGGAAAAACACTGTCTCCACCTACGTTGGCTTCTGCCACTATCGTCGGTACTTTGACTTCAACCCGGAGTGGCATAAAGAAAACGAGTTTGGTGAGATCATCGATGGAAGCATTGACGAAGCCTCTCAAGTTAAATATCTGCTCGATGACATGACAATCGCCGATACTGTCCGATCATTTGATGTGATTGCCACCCCATCGATTGATGTCTGTAAATTCATGGGACCGGGGGCCACCATTCGCTCCCATTACGCTGCTGCCCCTCACCTCCACGTGGAGGACTTGGATCGCGTGATGGATATTGTCATCGAGAGAGATGCTTCATATAAGGAGGACGTGAAAACCCTGCTGTGCGGTCATAAGGCGCGCTTCTGCAATATGTTTATCATGCGCCGAGACATCTTCGACGAGTACTGCTCCTGGATGTTTCCCATTCTTGAAGAGTTCTGCCGCAGGACAGACATGTCACGCTATAGCAAGGAGGGGCTACGCACGCCTGGGCACCTCTCAGAGAGACTCCTGAACATCTTTCTGCTGCATAACGAACGGCTGGGAAGAAGCTGGAGGATTGGAGAGCTCCAATGTGTCCACTTTGAGCATCCTGAGTATCAGCCCGATCTTGAGATACCTATCAAGTTGGATGACGCCAGGCCCGTGATACCGATCGTATTTGCAGCGGACAACAACTATGTTCCCATGCTTGCAACAACGGTGTATTCCGCCATGGCAAACGCGTCTCGCGCATACCGCTACGATGTCGTCGTTCTCCATCGCGATATTAGCTGGGAGAATAGGGACCTGATGTCCGGATGGCTTGGCAAGCTTGATGGGGTGTCAGTCAGGTTTCACAATGTGGGAAACATCATCGGCAAGTACAAGTTGACCACTAGCAACGCACACATCAGCGTGGAGACCTACTATCGGTTCCTCGTTCAAGAGCTGCTCCCGTTCTATGACAAGGTGATATATCTCGATTCAGATTTGATAGTTAAGGGAGATATCTCCGAGCTCTTCTCCGTAGAGCTTGGGGACAACCTTCTCGCCGCGGTCCCCGACATCGATTTTGCGGGTAACGTCAACATGAAGGATGGCAAGAGGGTCCGCTATGCCAGAGAGGTCCTTCACCTCGAGGACCCGTTCGCCTATTTCCAAGCTGGCGTCCTCCTCCTAAACACGCGTGCGATGCGCGACGCTCATCCTATGACTCAGTGGCTCGAGTACGCGTCTGACGATAAGCTGATATATAACGACCAAGATGTCCTCAACGCCCACTGTGAGGGGAGAGTCGTATTCCTCGACTTCGAATGGAATGTGATGATTGACTGTGCCGAGAGAATCGGAGCTGTTTTTTCGTTTGCACCAGGAGAGATGTATGACGCCTTCCTGAGATCTCGCTCTCAGGAAAAGATTGTTCACTATGCCGGTTTTGAGAAGCCGTGGAATACCCCTGACTGCGACCGTGCGGAACTCTATTGGAGCTATGCGCGCAGGACGCCGTTCTATGAGTCGTTGCTCGCGCGTTTTGTCGGGATGGCCAAGTCCGATACGAGTGATCCCATTCAGCATGAGCGAGCAATTTCGCAAGAAAACGCTGTCAGGTGGATTGCCGATTCTATTTTACCCCTCGGCTCAAATCGTCGTGAGGCTGTAAAGGCATTTGTGAGGGGAATCAGGGGTAGGAAGTAGCTCGGTTTGATAACAGCATATGTGAATTATGCAAACACCCCTGTTGGCATTGCCGTTTTGATGGGCGTCGCCAACAGGGGTTTATAGTGCTTGTTCTGACATAAGGAGGACTAAAGAGAGGCGGATTGTCCGTCTCGTCTATCGCCCCGTGCGAATCGTCGCTCCCCGGTTTCTACTCGCGCTTCGTCTCAGGATGGCAATCTTGACAGTGATGAGTCCAGTAAAACTCACCGCGAACAGGGCTATGCCTGTGCTGTAGGCAGCATCCTGGTACACGAGCTCAATCTGATGCTTGCCGTCCTCGATCTCAAACCCAATGAACGCATAGTCAGCTAAGAACGCATCCTGCTCGATGCCATCAACATAAACGTGCCATGATTCGCTGTATGGGATGGGTACAAAGAGGTATCCAGCTTCAGGCGCATTAACTTGGGCTACTATTGAATCGCTTGTATAGGAGGTAATTTCGGGATTCGCCGCGCGCCTCTTCGTACAGCAATCTAGGTAGTAGTCCACATATTCGTCCGGAACCTCCTCAACGCGGATGTTGTCAAGAGTGGCGTCGTCGCAGGCGTTTGTCGTTGATATTGCGACGGTTGCCCGCGTGAATCCATCGTTTGGAACGGGGATATAGATGCTCTCGTTTCCGGCGGCAAGATAGAGCGGCACGGTAACGGGGTTCTGGCATTCGGATGAGTCATAAAAACTGGCAGTTATGCGGAGGTTACCGCTTGCCGTTGAAGTGGCTGTCAAGTTGAAGCATAGGGCAAGGTAGTCGCTCTGCGATGGGCTGATTTCAAAACTAAGCTCATGGTTCTTGTCAGCGCTTCCGGAGGCGCTCCCGAGCACCCGTCCTCGTCTCATGGCTGAGTTGAGCTCTTGTATGACTTGGCTGTTCGAAGGAGAGCCAATATCCTCCGGAACCATAACTGCGCTAAGCAGGAGTTCCTCGCGAAGCTCCCTTGGGGTAGACAGATAGGCGTCTTCAGTAATGGATTCATCTTCGCTAAAGAAGGAGAAGAATTCAGGAGTGTTTGTGTTCACGAGAATGCGTTGGTTGATGTCGGAAGAAGCCTCCTCATAGCCGAGTGGAACATAGTGGTTGTCATCGGCGGGATAAACCACATAGCTAACACCCAGGAGGGCATTGATATATGGGTCGCTAAAGCCATACGTGTAACGGGAATAGCCGAGTGTCTCGATATAGTCGTTGCCAATAGTGCTCATGAACTCAGTGACATTTGCATATGACCCTACGCCGCCGATATAGGATTCAGTACCCCTGTAGGTATAGGCCATTGGGCTGGTAAGCAGATCGGTTTGATAGTCTACGCGCGCGAGTCCGCTGTCGGCACCCGTCTCATTGAGCAATTCGGAGAGTCCGCTGTTGAATGTTTGCTCATAGCTTTCCCGGGTTTGGGCTGGTACACGATTTACAAACTCAAACCCCTGTACGAGTATTTCTACGGGCACGAGAGCTGCAATGGCAAGCGCAAAAATGATATTACCCGTCGCGCCGTGTTTGAGGAGGAGTACCGTATATACAACAAGGAGTGCGCATGCGGCGATAACGCGCAGAGGACGATAGTGGCCTGGGAGGCTCAGGCAGGCAATTGTAGAAAAGATAACAAGCACGATGGTCCAGAACAATAACGGGCGAGGCGCGCGAAGCTTCCAAAGCTTGTCGAGTCCAAGTGCTCCTAAAAGCGCAATGACAAAGATTACCCACGTTGAGGACATGCGGAAACTGCTGGCCTCAATTGATCCTCCGCTTAGGAGAAACCTGAGGCCCGGGAACACAATATACGCGAGAGAGAAGAGGCTAATGACCGCCAACCAGATAGTCTGGCGACGAGAATTGTCTTTGAAGGCAAAGGGCAGGCCCACGAGAGATAGTAGGCCGCAGTAGAGGTAGGGTGTGTCTAAGAAGCCCATGTAGCCAATGGGATCATTCATGAATCCGGAAGCGGCGGGGCTGAGGGCCTTGAGGTATGCCTCGCTGAGAACGCGCGCGTCAGGTGCCTCGGCTAGGCCCAAGAGCATTGAGCCGAGCGACACGTCCTGTGAGACCCGGGCGCTGTGTGCGTAGGAATCAAGATAAACGAGCAGGGAAGGCATAGAGAGCAGGACGCCGCACAGATAAAGAAGGGCGATTCTGCCGATTGAGCGCGAGAGGGCCTGCTGGTTCAAATCATCGTGATGAAACCCAAGGCTGAACGCGGTGTACATGGCTAGAACGAGCGTGTAGAGCACAAGACCGTACACGCTCAAGGTCATCACGATGAGGGCGAATGAGATGGGGAGGGAGATAATCTTTCTAGGGTTGGAGAGCGCGCGCTCTACGCTCCAGAGAAGTGCCGCGAGAAGTGTGACCTCTGCGGTATAGGCGGTCCAAGGGGCGAGCGCGAGCATTCTTCCACAGAAAGCTATTCCGAGGCTTGATGCAATTTGGGTTTCGGGGCGCACACCGAAATACCCGATGAATAGGTAGAAGAATACCCCCGCGAGTATGACCTTAAGCATCTGTGAGACTAGCATCATGGTCGGGACGGCATCGCGGCCAAACCACGAGACGATATATTCTGGATTGAAGAGCTGAACAGTGGTCGTTCCCAGAAACTGTGATGGATTCCAGGTTGAAAAGTTCAGCTCTGAGAATCTGCTTGCGGCATTTAGGAAGAAAGGCACTGACTGCCCGATGCTATCCGAGCCAACGTCATAGTAGATGAGATATCTGTCGCAGACGAGAAACGTCGCATACATGACGAGGGTGAGCAGAATGAGCATGGTGAGGAAAAACAGGAACCTTCTTCTTCTCTGGCGAGACGAATCGAGCGCCAGGAACTCGTTCCTCTTTTGCTCTAGGAAGGAACATACGTGAGCAACAAAACTCATGCGACTCCTTTTGGATAAAGTATTCCACGAAAGGGATTGCCGACCGCGTCGTGCGATCTACGCGAATTGAGCCTTATAGGCCTTGAGCACGTCGCCCACAAGACCGTCCATGCGTTGCTCGCCTTTCTCGATCCAGATGGCGCGTTGGCAGATGCGCTCGACCTGCTCCATGGAATGGGAGACAAAGAGCACGGTCACACTGCCGGAGTCAATGAAGTTCTTGATGCGCTTCTCACACTTTTCCTGAAAGAAGACGTCGCCCACGGAAAGCGTCTCGTCTACGATGAGAACATCGGGCTCGGTAACCGTGGCGATGGCAAAAGCGATTCTTGCCACCATGCCAGAGGAGTAGTTTTTGAGTGGCATATCCATAAAGTTATGGAGCTCGGCAAAGTCGATAATCTCCTGGAGATGCTCGTCGATGAAGTCGTTGGAGTAGCCGAGGAGGGCGCCGTTAAGGTAGATGTTCTCGCGGGCCGTGAGCTCTGGGTCAAAGCCGGCCCCAAGCTCGATGAGTGGCGCTATGTTGCCTCGTACGATGATGTTACCCTCAGATGGCTCCAGCACGCCGGCGATGCACTTGAGCATGGTGGACTTTCCTGAGCCGTTGGTACCTACGAGGCCCACAACCTCTCCGCGGCGCACCTTGAAGCTCACATGGTTGAGAGCGCGAAACTCTTTGAAGAACAGCTCATGCCGCACAAGCTTGATGAAATACTCTTTGAGGTTGTTGAGCTGCTCTGAGGCAATGTTGAAGATCATCGAGACGTCGTTGACCTCAATGACGTGCTCAGGCATAGAGGTGTCTGTCATGCGATTCCTGCCTTAGATGTAAAGGATGAACTTATGCTCGGTCTTGCGGAATACGAGTACGCCGATGACAAGCGCCAGAATTGCCCACAAAACAGCGAGGGTGATGACCGTAGGGCCGGGGGAGGTCTGATAGACGATGGCGCACCGCATCATGTCGATGTAGTTGTACATGGGATTGGCCTTGACCACCGCCGTGACGATCCACGGAGCGTTGGAGTTGGTGAGAAGCGACATGTCCCAGAAGATGGGGGTTAGGTAGGTCCATGCGGTGAGCAGGACACTCCAGAGGTGGATCATGTCGCGGAAAAAGACTGCGAGCGCGCCGATGAGCAGAGAGACTCCCGCGCAGAAGACCATGAGCAGGAGCAGCGCCGGAATCATCCAAGCAAGGTGCCAGGTGGGCGCGATGCGGAAGAACAGCATGACAATGACGACCGCAATGAGCGAAAGCGCGAAATTTACCACTGCGGAGAGCACTTTTTGGATGGGGAAGACCCAGCGGTCAACCCTGACTTTTTTAAGGAGTGGAGCCGCATCGATTATCGACCGCAGGCCTGTACTGGTCGCCTCGTTCATGAGACCGAAGGTGACGTTGCCCACGATGAGATAAAGTGGATAATTCTCAACGCTTGACCCGCGCAGGAAATAGGAGAAGACAAAGCTCATGACGATCATCATGAGCAGGGGGTTCAGCACGCTCCAGACGACGCCCAGAACCGAGCGGCGATATCGAAGCTTGAAATCCTTGTTCACGAGCTGCTGAAGAATGAAGCCATCTTTGGCGTAGTGGCCGGCAAGATGGGGTATCTCGGCTTTCTGCGCTCTCTTTTGGGTCAAGGTTCCTCCAAGTCCCTCTGCTCTTCTGAGCATAGAATGCTATCACAGCTGGCATGCGGCCATAGAATCGGCAGAGGGCGGGCGTCCCTGTCGGGGTGCGGGTCCGTGCTTGCTTGCTTGCTTGCTGGCGACTTGTTTTTTGGGTGGATTGGCTCAGAAGCATCTAAGATGGCAAAGGAGCACCTGAGCCAAGACTCACGAGGCCTTCGCTTTATATCTGGGGTCAGAGTGGGCGGTTCGGCTGCCCCTACTATCTACAAGAAGATTGCGCGACAAGGGGATGCATATGGCCGACGTGCCAACGCCAAGAATCGCAGTTTTTGTTTCCACGCACAGACCGGTTGCTCTTTTCGATAGCGAGATTCTCCGTCCCGTTCAAGTGGGAAGCGCGCTCGCCGCGGAGCGTTATCCCTGGGCGCTTCATGATGACGACGGAGAGAATATCTCCGACCAAAACCCGCTGTACTGCGAACTCACCACTCAGTACTGGGCATGGAAGAACATCGAGGCCGACTACTATGGTTTCTGCCATTATCGGCGCTACTTCGACTTCTCGTCTGAGCTGCACTGTGAGAACCCCTGGGGCGAGGTCATGGCGGACTATATCAACGCTCACTCCCAGACGGAGTATGGTCTCGATGATGCGACGATTGCCTCGGTCATAAAGGGTTACGATGTCATTACGACCGAGTTCAAGGATCTGCGCAGATTCCCAGGGGGCGTGAGTACGCCGCGCCACCACTTCGAGCTGGCCGAGCGCCTGCATCCCGAGGACCTTGACCGCGTTCTTGCGATTCTCAAGGAGACACACCCTGACTACGCTCAGGATGCCGATGCGTTTCTCAATGGTCACCGCTCGTGCTTCTGCAACATGTTCATCATGCGCCGCGAGCCCTTCTTTGCATACTGCGCCTGGTTGTTTCCAATCCTTGAGCGTTTTGTCGCCGAGACGGACATGAGCGACTATAGCGTTGAAGCGCTGCGGACCCCTGGACACCTTGCGGAGCGCCTGTTTAACATTTATTACGCCCACCAGATGCGCATCGGCGTAGGCTGGCGTACACGTGAGCTCCAGTGCGTTCACTTCTTGCATCCGGAGCGCGGCGACGTGTTTGAACCGCTTTCTGTTTCGGGGCGAGTGGTGCCCGTGGTACTTGCCTCTGATGACGCCTATGTCCCCATGCTCACCACGACGATTTTCTCAATGCTCTCCAATGCGTCCAACGAGCGGCACTATGACGTCGTTATCCTCGAGAGGGACATCTCCGCAGAGCACAAGTCGCTCATGCGTAGGTTCTTCGAGCGTTTCCCAAACGCAACGCTGCGTTTCAGTGATGCGGGCTCGCTTGTTGACGGCTATCGCCTCACGACCAACAACGCGCATATCAGCATAGAGACGTACTATCGGTTCCTGATTCAAGAGGTGCTCCCAGGTTACGACAAGGTCCTCTATCTTGATGCCGATCTTATCGTTGAGGGGGACGTTGCCGAGCTCTTTGACGTTGATCTTGGTGAGTCTGCCCTGGGGGCCGTTCGAGACATCGACTTTGCGGGCAACGTGGGCTACCGGGATGGCAAAAGAAAGGCCTACGCTCATGACGTGCTGGGAATGAGTGACCCCTACGGCTACTTTCAAGCGGGGGTTCTCCTGCTCAATACCGCTGCCATGCGTCGACTCCACTCGGTCGATGAGTGGCTGCGCCTCGCTGGTAACGAGAGTCTCATCTACAACGACCAGGACGTCCTCAACGCAGAGTGCGAGGGGCGCGTGACCTACCTCGACGCCTCGTGGAACGTCATGACCGACTTTTCTGGCAGAGCGGAGCGTGTCTTCTCGTTTGCCCCCGCCTGGGCTTTCAAGGCATACCAGCAGTCAAGGCAGGCTCCGCGCATCGTGCACTACGCCGGCGTTGAGAAGCCGTGGAACGCCGTTGGGACCGACCAAGCGGAGCGCTACTGGCGCTACGCCCGCAAGACACCATTTTACGAGGAGCTTTCCGCAAGGCTCATGGGCTCCCCTGTCAGGGCCCGCGCGTCGTCACCCCGCGCCATAGGGGAGAACAGTCCTCTGCGCAAGGTCGTCGATCCGCTCCTGCCGATTGGATCGCGTCGTCGCGAGTTGGCGCGCGCGATTGGTCTTGCCATTAGCGGGAGGAGCTAGCTGCCTCGTCCTTCTCGTCCCACCGGTGGCGAATCGGCCCCCAGCGGATTGTCGCGTCTGGAGGGTCCGTTTCGGGGTAAGATAGCCCCTGTGGCCGAACGGCCACGGGTATCGCGCGCAAGCGCAGCTTTTGCCCCGCGGGGCAGAGAAAGAAAGGCACGACATGGCTCAGGGTACTGTTAAGTGGTTCAATCCGGACAAGGGCTACGGCTTCATCTCCCGTGAGGATGGGGACGACCTGTTCGTTCACTACTCCGAGATTCAGATGGACGGCTTCAAGACGCTGGACGAGGGCCAGGCCGTCGAGTTTGACGTCACCACCGGTCAGAACGGCAAGCTCCAGGCTTCCAACGTCCGCAAGCTCTAAGCTTCAGCGAACAGCGACTTGGAGGGGCTCGGACTTCGGTCCGGGCCCCTTTTGCGTTTGGGCGAGGGACAGCGTGGTACACGGGGCGAGATTTTTCGCACTCGCATGACCTGCGCAAACGTGAATCGGCGCAGGTAGATACCCACTATGATCTGCTGAGAAAAGTCGCCGTGTGTACCACCCGCCGCCCCTTGACAACAATCCGAAATCGGACTAACGTGGCACGCCGACCAGAAGGGGGGAGCGTTGACCACGCACGACCAGCTCACGAGCGCGCGAGACATCGACGTGCTCTACCGCGAGAGCGACAAGCTCTACTACGAGCTCGCCCGCGACTGCGGCCTGTCCGAGACCGCGTACTGGATCATGTACGCGCTCGAGGTCTCGGGCGGCAGCGTCACGCAGCGCCAGATCGCCGGCGACTTCTCGTACTCCAAGCAGACCGTCAACTCCGCGCTCAAGACCCTCGAGGCGCGCGGCCTGGTGGAGCTGGCGCCCGCCGAGGGCGACCGGCGCTCCAAGCTCGTCTCGCTCACCGCCGCGGGCCGCGCCTTCGCCGACGAGCGCATCCGCCCGGCCATCGCGGCCGAGGACCGCGCCTTCACCAGGCTCGCGCCCGCCGAGCGCGCCGAGCTCGTGCGCCTGGTGCGCGCCTACGCGGACGCCATCGACGCCGAGCTGACGGGCCTCCGCGAGGGGAGGGCGGACGCATGAGCGAGCCGAAGCGCGACTACAGCAAGCGCACCGCCGCGCGGCTCCTGCTGAGCCTGCTCGCGCCGTACAAGGTCACGCTCGCCGCGATCCTCGTGGCGGCGCTCTGCGATATGAGCGGCATGCTCTACATCCCCACGCAGCTCTCGGCCATGATCAACGTGGCTGTGAACTCGCGCGACATGAGCGCCCTCATGGGCCACGGCGTGGCCATGCTGATCGCCGCCTTCGTGGGCTCCGGCGGCTACATCGCCACCGTCTACCTCACGTCGCGCCTGTGCGCCAAGGTCGGACGCGACCTGCGCCTGCGCGTCTACGAGGCGTCGCTGGCCTTCTCGGCCTCCGACTTCAACGCCTTCGGCACGGGCTCCATGATCACGCGCACGCTCTCCGACGCCAACGTGGTCCAGCAGACGCTGCTCATGTCGATCCTCATGATCTTCCCGGTGCCCATCGCCTGCGTGATCGCGGTGTCCCTGGCCTTCTCCACGGACGTGGTCATGGGCTGGCTGCTGCTGTCCGTGACGCTCGCGGTCATCGCGATCTGCGTGGTGGCCGTGGCCAAGTCCGCGCCGATCTTCACGCGCCTGCAGGGCTTCATCGACAACATGAACACGCGCCTGCGCGAGTCCATCACCGGCGTGCGCGTGATCCGCGCCTTCGGCAAGGAGGCCCACGAGCGCGGCCGGCTGGACGAGACCTTCACCGACTTCGCCACCAACGCGATCCGCGTGAACGTGGTCTTCGCGCTCACGGACTCGATCACGTTCTTCCTCATGAACGCCGTTGAGGCGGCGATCATGTGGGTCGGCGCGGACCGCGTGGGCGCGCACGCCATGCAGATCGGCTCGATCTCGGCGCTCGTGGAGTACGCGATGCTCATCATGCTGTTCCTCATGATGGCGCAGTTCGCGATCCTGCAGGTGCCCCGCGCGCTGGCGTGCCTCACGCGCGCCGCCGACGTGCTGGACGTGGACCCGGAGATCGCCGACGACGCGTGCGCCGTGGCGCTGCCCGCCGGCGAGCGCGGCGAGGAGGTCGCGCGCTTCGACCATGTGAGCATGCGCTTCTCGGACGCCGACGAGGACACGCTCCACGACATCAGCTTCGCGCTGCGTCGCGGCGAGGTTACCGCGATCATCGGCAACACCGGGTCGGGCAAGTCGACGGTGGCGCGCATGCTGCTGCGCTTCAACGACGCGACGGGCGGCAGCCTGAGCTTCGGCGGCGTCGACGTGCGCCGGCTCACCCAGGCCGACCTGCGCGCGCGCATCGCGTACGTGCCGCAGAAGGCGTGGCTCTTCTCGGGCACCATCGCCGAGAACCTGCGCCACGGCGACGCCTCCGCGAGCGACGCGCGCCTGTGGCACGCGCTCGACGTGGCCCAGGCGGGCTTCGTGCGCGATCTGCCAGACGCGCTCGGGACGCGTGTGGCCCAGGGCGGCACGAACTTCTCGGGCGGCCAGCGCCAGCGCTTGGCGATCGCCCGCGCCCTCGTGCGCCGGGCGGACCTCTACGTCTTCGACGACTCGTTCTCCGCGCTCGACTACAAGACCGACGCTGCGCTGCGTCACGCGCTCGCCGGCGAGCTCACGGACGCGGCGACGCTCATCATCGCCCAGCGCGTGAGCACGATCCACGACGCGGACCAGATCGTGGTCCTGAAGGACGGCGAGGTGGTGGGCCTGGGACGCCACGACGAGCTCATGGGGAGCTGCCCCACCTACCGCGAGATCGCCGAGTCCCAGTCGAGGGGAGGTGCCGCCGATGAGTAGCGAGAAGGACCGCGAGCTCGACCTGGCGACCGAGCTCGAGCGCGGCGAGGCCGTTGCGCCCGCCGCGGTGGAGGAGCTCGAGGTGCCCGCCGACGCGCTCGGCACCGCCCGGCGCCTGTGGGACGCCGCGCGCGGCCAGCGCTGGAGGCTCGTCGTTGCCGCTGTGTGCTCGGTGCTCTACGTGTGCGGCTCGCTCGGGGCGACCGCCTACAGCGCGCACCTGATCGACCTGCTCTGGGCCAACATCCAGGCCGCCTTCGCGGAGGGCGAGCCCTTCGTCGCCGCCATCGGCAACGGCGGCGAGGAGATCCTCGTGTTTCTCGGCATCTGGACCGCCGCGTGGCTCTTCTACACCGTGCAGGTGCTCGTCATGGCGAGCTTCGCGGAGCGGCTCAACCTCGGCCTGCGCCGCCGCATCGGCGAGAAGTGCGCGCGGCTGCCGCTGTCCTACTACGACGCGCACCAGCCCGGCGACACGATCAGCCGCGTGACCAACGACCTCGACAAGGTCTCCGAGGTGCTGCAGCGCGGCCTGCTCCAGCTGCTGATCGCCGTCACCATGGTGGGCGGCGCCATCGTCATGATGTCCACCTACGACCTCGCGCTCACGGGTGTCTTCGTGGCGTTCGCGCTGGTGGCGACCGTCGTCACCAAGGTCGTCACCGCCGCCACGCTCAAGGTCGCCGCCGCGCGCCAGGCCGCGCTCGGAGAGCTCACCGGGCGCGTGGAGGAGGCCTACTCCGGCCGCGCCGTGATCAAGGCGTTCGGTCGCGAGGAGGCGAGCCTGGCCGACGTGCGCGACGCCGCCGAGCGCCTCGCCGAGACGAGCGGCACCGCCGACTTCGTGACCAACGTCATCGCGCCGGCCATCCGCTTCCTGATGCGCCTGTGCCAGGTGACCGTCGGTCTTCTCGCGGGCGGCATGCTCGTGATGGGGCAGATCTCGGTCGGCGTGTTCCAGGCGTTCTTCCAGTACGTCATGCAGGCCTCCGAGCCGTTCACGCAGCTCTCGCTCACGGTGAACATGCTGCAGGGCGCGCTGGCCGCCGCCGAGCGCGTGTTCCGCCTGCTCGACGAGGCCGAGGTCGTGCCCGACCCCGCGGCGCCGGCCGAGCTTCCGGAGGTCGTGGAGGGCCGTGTGGCCTTCGAGCACGTGCGCTTTGGCTACGCGCCGGACCGCCCGCTCATGCGCGACGTCTCCCTGGTGGCCGAGCCGGGTCAGAAGGTCGCCATCGTCGGCGCCACGGGCGCGGGCAAGACGACGCTCATCAACCTGCTCATGCGCTTCTACGAGGTCGACGGCGGGCGCATCACGCTGGACGGCGTGGACACCCGCGAGCTCACGCGCGCCGAGCTGCGCCGCCAGTTCGGCATGGTGCTGCAGGACGCGTGGCTCTTCGAGGGCACCATCGCCGAGAACATCGCCTACGGCAAGCCCGGCGCCACCCGCGAGGAGGTGGAGGCCGCGGCCCGCGCGGCGCGCGTGGACTTCTTCGTGCGCACGCTGCCGCACGGCTACGACACGCTGCTCTCCAACGACGCGGAGAACATCAGCCAGGGCCAGCGCCAGCTGCTCACCATCGCGCGCGCCATGCTCACCGACCCGGCGATCCTCATCCTCGACGAGGCCACCTCGAGCGTGGACACCCGCACCGAGCAGGCCATCGTTCGCGCGATGGAGGCCATCATGGAGGACCGCACGAGCTTCGTGATCGCGCATCGCCTCTCGACGATCGTGGACGCCGACCTCATCCTCGTGATGGAGGCGGGCAACATCATCGAGCAGGGCACGCACGAGGAGCTGCTGGCCGCCGGCGGCGCCTACGCCGAGCTGTACCGCTCTCAGTTCGCGTAGCGCACCGCGGCCGCGCCGTTCTTCTCGCCCCGCGACGCGTCGCGGGCGCGCCTTGGTCCCGCCGAGAAAGACAATTCGACCAAAGTGCAAGCCCCAGAGGCCCCGTTTTAGTCGGATTGCATTTCTCGGCGTTTTGGTGGTGGCGGGGCTCTGATCCCACCGGGTGAGCCGGCTCTCACGCCCTCATCGACTCTCGGGCGAGGTGGACGATGCCGTCTCGGTGCACGAGCTCGGACCGTAGCACGGCGTACCTTGGCGCCTCGTCCGGGGGCTTGACGGTCCTTCTCGGCACGCCGTAGGCGCTGAGTAGGGCCTCAAACCGCTTCGGGTCGATCACGTCATCGTACGAGAAGCGTATGATCGCGGGCCGGAGCGCGGTCAGGTGCGACTCCCGCAGGCGTTCGTCCTGCATGACGCGCAGGGCGTCGCGGCCTCCCATGAATTCAGGTCGCTCCGTCTTCTGCCTGCCGTCCATCTCGCCGATGATGATGCGCCCGTCCGACGTGAGCCACAAGAAATCAACCCGGAACCACTTCCCGGGCTCTATCGGATCCTCTATCCACACCTGCAGTTCGGGTCGCTCGAAGCCGAGCAGGTACATCTGTGCCCGGGCGATGGACTCGCCGCCGCTCTCCGCCCGGGCGTCGGCGAGTCTCGCTGCCCGGAGCGCGCGGCGTACGTTCCGATGGCCACGGAAGTTCTCCTCGATGAACGTCGCGAGGCTTTTTGCGGTAACTCCGCTGCAACGCAGGGCCGCGTCGGCGACCGCGAGCGCGTCGGGGAGCTCGAACTCTGCCAGGCAGTCGAAGACGGTCCGCCAGAACGGCACGAGGGGGAGCTCGCCGTGCGTCTGCGTCTCGGTTCCCTGGAGTTGGCGACACTGGATTCCGGGGGCGGGGTGCTTTCTCGCTCCCGGAGGGGCGACCGCGAAGACGTGCGTGAGCAGCGACCAGGTGACGGGCAGTCCGTAGGCGACGGCGGCGGAGGCGCCGCAGAAGAGCCACGTGGGGTGCTGACGAGCCAGTGCTCGCATGAGATGGAGCGATCGCTCCGCTGGCGTGAGCCGCCGCCAGGCCTCCCGGCGGAAGAACATGCCGGGAAGTGGCTCTATGAATGTTTCCTTGCGATGCCTGATCGCCCTGGCCTCCGCGTAGTCGCCCGGCGCGTAGCAGCTTTTTGTGCACTCCGCCGCGTCGAACGCTGTCGCGAGCGCCTTGTCCCTCGATGTGCTCATGCGGACCCCCTCTCGTGGGAGGGATTGTCCCGCGTCGAGCGTGGCGTCGCGCCGCATAAATTAAATTCATAACTAATGCGCGAAGTTTGCCGTCATTTAAGCGTAAGTCGCAGCCTTAGCGTGCGAATTACGTACAACTTGTACCGAAGAATTCCTTCCCGCCTGCGCCATCGTTGCGCGCCGCGGGCGCGCCCTGGTCACGCCGAGAAAGACAATCCGACCAAAATGTGAGCCCCAGAGGCCCCGTTCTGGTCGGATTGCATTTCTCGGCGTTTTGGTGGTGGCGGGGTCCAGATTCCGCCGGGCGAGAAGGACCGCTAGTCGCAGGCCCCGCAGGACTCGCACTTCTCGCTCTTGGGCGCGCCGCCCTTGCCGCGCTGGTCGGTGTTGTAGAAGCCGGAGCCCTTGAAGACGATGCCGGAGGGATCGAAGACGCGCTCGGCCTCGCGACCGCAGCTGGGGCAGCTCACCGTGGGGTGGGCGCTCATCGGGTGCTCCACCTCGAACGTGATCCCGCAGTCCGGGCAGTGATAGTCGTAGCGTGCCATGGTACCCTCCGAACGTGACGCGTGTTCAAACGTCTGATACTTTACCCAACCTGGCGGCGAATTCTCTCGGGATCGCCGAACTATGATGGTCCTCACGAGCGAAGGGGGAGCGATGGACATCTCGGGCGCGATCTTCGACTGCGACGGCACGCTGGTGGACTCGATGGGCATGTGGCACTCGGTCTGCCAGCGGCTCTTCGACGCGTACGGCGCCGGCGAGGCGCCGACCGAGCGCCTCGAGCCGATCTCGCTTCGCGACGGCTGCGCGCTCATGCACGACGAGTACGGAATGGGGGAGTCGGCCGACGCCCTCTACGAGGAGCTCTGCGCCCTCGTGCGCGACTCCTACGAGCACGAGGTGGCGGTCATGCCCGGCGCGCGCGCGTTTCTCGACGAGCTCGCCGCCGCGGGCGTGCCGATGGTCCTGGCCAGCTCCACGCCGGTGCGCGAGCTGCGCTCGGCGCTGGCGGCCCACGGCCTGGAGGGCTACTTCGCGGACGTCGTGAGCACCGAGGACGTGGGCGGCCGCGACAAGGAGTTCCCCGACGTCTACCTGGAGGCAGCTCACCGTCTGGGCACGCCGCGCGAGAGCACGTGGGTCTTCGAGGACGCCCCCTTCGGCGTGCGCACGGCGCGGCGGGCGGGCTTTGCCGTGGTCGGCCTCATGAACGACCACGACGGCCGGCGCGAGGAGGACGTGCGGCCCTGGTGCGACGTCTTCGCGCACGGCTTCGCGGAGCTCTCGCTCGCGCTGCTGCGCGACTACGAGCGTCCGGTCGCCGCGCACGGGGAGCCCCTGCGCGCGCTCGTGGTGGCCGGTTCGCCCGAGCCCAGCTCGCCGGCGCTCGTGGCGCGGCTTGCCGACGAGGCGGGCTACGTCGTCGTGGCCGACGCGGGCGCGGACGTCTGTCGCGCGGCGGGCGTGGTGCCCGACCTGTTCTGCGGCGACGGTGACTCCGCGAGCGAGGGCGCCGCTGCCTGGGCCCGCGACGCGGCCCGCGCGACCGTGAGCTTCCCGGTCGAGAAGTACGCGACCGACCTCGCGCTCGCCATCGACGCGGCCCGCCACGAGGCGGCCCGCCGCGGGGCCCCGCTCGCCCTCACGCTCACGTGCGCCTCCGGCGGACGGCCCGACCACGCGCTCGCGGTGGTGGGCCAGCTCGCGGGCGCCGGCTGCGCGTCGGCGCGCCTCGTGGAGGACGGCTTCGAGATGCGCGTCGTCTCCGCGGCGGGGGAGAGCCGCTGGGAGCTGGGGCCGGAGGCCGTCGGGCGCACGTTCTCGGCCATCGCGGTGGCGCCGGGCACGCGCGTGGACGAGAGGGGCATGCGCTGGGAGCTCGCTGACAAGCCGATGGACCTTCTCGGCGACCTGGGCATCTCCAACGTCGTGACCGCGCCGGACGCCGCCGTGACCTGCCGCTACGGCGCCGTGGCCGCGTTCCTGCTGCGCGACTGAACCCAAACCCTCCGCGCCCGCGGCGCCGCCCCCGAGGGTTTGGGTTCGCTGCGTCGCCCGGACGGCGCGCACGGTTTACGAACCCGCAGGTAGGCGGGTCGATAAGTAATTGATGTCCTCGCACGTCCGGTTTTCCGAACCCAAACCCGTTTTGGGTTTGGGTTCGGCCGTCCCCGCAGACCCCACCGGTTGCGCCTCACGACAGAAACGCCACAAATGCTTGTTGTTTTGTGTTGCGGCGCCGGCGGCGTGTGCTATAGTTGGCGAGCTGTGTAAAAGCGGGCGCGAGAAGAGCGCCGCGCCCCCGAGGAGGTTCGCATGTCCAAGGTCTGTGAGTTCTGCGGCAAGCACGCCGTCGCCGGTCATTCCATCAGCCACTCCCACCGTGTGGTGAACCGCACGTTCAAGCCCAACATCCAGCGCGTCACCGTGGTCGTCGACGGTCACCGTCGCAAGGCCAACGTGTGCTCCCGCTGCCTGAAGTCCGGCAAGATCGCGCGCAGCTAGTTCCGCACAGGGATCAAGAAGCAGGGGGTCGTCCGCGGACGGCCCCTTTTTCTGTGCCGCCGCGGGCGCGCGTCCTTCTCGCGGTCCCTGCGCTATAATCGTCTGCACAAGACAGCTCTTCCGTCCCGAGAGGAGTTCCGCATGTCAGGTGTTGTTCCGGGTACGCTGAGGGTCTCCAACGACTGCATCGCAGACCTCGCCGGCTATGCCGCGCTCGAGTGCTACGGCGTCGTGGGCATGGCCGTGATCGACGAGCAGGCCGGCGTCGCCCGCCTGCTCCCCTCCGCGCGCCTGCGCAAGGGCATCGACGTCGCCGCCGCAAACGGCCGCGTGAGCGTCGACCTGCACGTCATCGTGGAGCAGGGCGTCAACATGGCGGCGCTGGTGGGTAACCTCACGAGCTCCGTGAAGTTCCTCCTCAAGCAGATCGCCGAGCTTGAGAGCGTGGACGTCCGCGTCCACATCGAGGGCCTGCGCAACGCGCGCTAGAACCCCCGCACAAGACAGGCCCGCGTCAAGAAGAGGTCCACGAAGATGATTTCGACCGTCATCCGCACTTGCTTCCCCGCTGCCGCCAAGGTCGTGGCGGACCGCGCCGAGGAGATCAACAAGCTCAACGTCTTCCCCGTGCCCGACGGCGACACCGGCACCAACATGTCGCTCACGCTGGGCACCGTCGTCCGCGAGGTGGAGGCCCTGCCCGCCAGCGCCTCCATGGAGGACGTCTCCAAGGCGATCACGCACGGCTCGCTCATGGGCGCCCGCGGCAACTCCGGCGTCATCACGAGCCAGATCCTGCGCGGCCTGGCCGAGGGCCTCTGCGACGCCAAGGACCCGGCGCATGCCACCCCGGCCGACGTCGCCCACGCGTTCCGCCGCGGCGTGAAGGTCGCCTTCAAGGCCGTCCGCAAGCCGGTCGAGGGCACCATCCTCACCGTCCTGCGCGACGTCTCCGCCAAGGCGGACCAGCTCGAGAAGAACAAGGGCCTCGGCTGGCGCGAGATGCTCGACGCCCTCGTCGTCGAGGCCTACGAGTCCGTCGCCCGCACGCCGGAGCTCCTGCCCGTCCTCAAGGAGAACGGCGTCGTCGACTCCGGCGCCTTCGGCTTCGCGGTCTTCTTCGAGGCCTTCGTCAACGCCGCCACCGGCAAGGCCGGCGAGCTCACCGACTTCAAGACCACCGTGGACGCCAAGGCCGACGTCTCCTCCAAGGTCGCCATCGAGCTCAACGACGACTGGGAGGGCTCGGAGTTCCGCTACTGCAACGAGTTCCTCTTCAAGGCCGAGAAGGACTTCGACGTCGACGCCTCCCTCGCGCACCTCGCCACCCTCGGCGACTGCGAGCTGATCGTGGGCTCCTACCCTGACTTCAAGGTGCACGTCCACTCCAACGAGCCCAACCGCGTGCTCGAGTACATGCTCCAGTTCGGCCAGGTCTACGAGGTCTTCATCCACAACATGGACATGGAGTCCCACGACCGCACCGCCAAGATTGCCGCCGACCAGGCCGCCGAGGCCGAGAAGGCCGACGAGCCCAGGAAGCCGCTCGGCTTCGTGGCCGTCGCCGCCGGCTCCGGCGAGGAGGAGATCCTGCGCTCGCTGGGCGTCGACGTCGTCGTCTCCGGCGGCCAGACCATGAACCCCTCCACCGCCGACATCCTCGCCGCCATCGAGTCCGCCAACGCCGAGAGCGTCATCGTGCTCCCGGGCAACGGCAACATCCGCATGGCCGCCGAGGCCGCGGCCACGGCCTGCGAGGACGCGCACGTTGCCGTGGTCCCCACCAAGACCGTCCTGCAGGGCTTCTCGGCCATGTTCGTCGTCGACCCCGAGGGCACCCTCGAGGACAACGTCGAGGCCATGACCGAGGCCATCGCCGGCGTCCGCGGCGGCGAGGTCACCACCGCCGTGCGCGACTCCCAGGCCGCCGACGGCACGCCGATCCACGACGGCGACGTCATGGGCATCCAGGACGACTCCATCGACGTCGTGGGCTCCGACGTGACGCAGGTCACCCTCGAGCTCATCAACAAGATGCAGGCCGAGGAGGAGGGCGACGCCCTCACGATCCTCGCCGGCCAGGACATGGACGATGAGGCCTTCGAGGCGCTCGTGGCCGCCATCGAGGAGGCCCAGCCCGACCTCGAGGTCGACCCGCACCGCGGCGAGCAGCCGCTCTACCCCGTGATCTTCTCGATCGAGTAGGCAGTGGGGGAGCGCCCCGCCATAGCTACCGCGTCGGAGAGGGTGCAGCGTACCTGCGCCCTCTCCGATTCTGTGTCGCGCCTGCGCTACGTGAAGGGGGTCCGCGAGGAGGCGCTCTTTCGCCTGGGCGTCCGCCGCGTGCGCGACCTGCTGCTGCACGTGCCCCATCGCTACCTGGACTTCACGCGCGTCGAGAAGATCGCGCGCGCCGACGTGGGCTCCGACGCCACGATCGTCGCCACGGTCGACCGCGTGGCGGTGAAGCGTCCGCGGCCGCGCCTGCAGATCGTCGAGCTCTCCGTGGTCGACGAGACGGGCGTCCTTCTCGCCACGTTCTTCCGCCAGCCCTGGGTGGCCGAGCAGGTCCACGAGGGCGACGTCGTGGCGCTCTCCGGCAAGGTGACCTTCGCCTACGGCTTCAGGCAGATGCGCTCGCCGTTCTACGAGGTCGTCACCGCCACGGGCGGCGCGGGCGACTACGCGCGCGTGCTGCCGGTGCACCCGGTGACCGAGGGGCTCAGCGCGAGCTGGATGCGCCGCATCGTGGCCGCCGCCCTGGCGGACGCCGGCGACGTCTGCGACTGGCTGCCCGCACGGCTCGCGGCGCGGCGCGGCCTCATGAGCCTGGCGCGCGCCCTGCGCGAGGTGCACTTCCCGGCGACGGTCGCCACGGCCGGGCTGGCCCGGCGGCGCCTTGCCTACGACGAGCTGCTCTGCCTGCAGCTCGCGCTGCTCACGCGCCGCCGCCTGGAGCTCTCGGGCGTCGAGCCCACGAGCCACGTGACCGACGGGCCGCACCTCGCCGCCCTTCTCGCCGCCCTGCCCTTCGAGCTCACCGACGAGCAGCGCGCCGCAGCCGACGAGATCCTGGCCGACATGGCCGCCCCGCGCGTCATGAACCGCCTGCTCCTGGGCGACGTCGGCACCGGCAAGACCGCCGTGGCCGCCGTGGCGCTGGCCGCGGCCGCCGACACCGGCACGCAGGCCGCCGTCATGGCTCCGACCTCGGTGCTCGCACGGCAGTACGCCGAGAAGCTCGGTCCCGTGCTCGACGCGGCCCACGTGAGCTGGGACCTCGTCACGGGCGCCACGCCGGCCGACGAGCGCGCCGCCGCCGAGGGGCGCGTGCGCCGCGGCGAGACGTGCGTGACCTTTGGCACCACGGCGCTGCTCTCGGAGGGCCTCGAGTTCTCCGCGCTCACGCTCGTGGTGATCGACGAGCAACATCGCTTCGGCGTGGACCAGCGAGCCGCCCTGCGCCGCAAGGGCGCCGGCGCCGACCTGCTGGCCATGACCGCGACGCCCATCCCGCGCACCCTCGCGCTCTCCCTCTACGGCGACGTGGACCTCTCGCGCATCCGCCGCCGCCCCCGCGCGGGCGCCGGCGTCTCCACGCACGTGGTGGCGCCCGAGAACCTCGACCTCGCCTGGGGCGCGGTCCGCGACGCCGTGGCGGCGGGCCACCAGGCCTACGTGATCTGCCCGCTCGTCGACGACGCCGACGACGGCTCCGCTCTCGACGACGTCCCCGAGGCGCTGCGATCCGCCGTCGGGCGGCCCCGCTCCGCCGTGCCCACCCTCGAGTGGCTGCGGACCCAGGTGCTGCCGGGCCTTGCCTGCGACGTCCTGCACGGCCGCATGTCCGCGGTCGAGAAGGACCTCGCGATGGAGCGCTTCCGCACGGGCGCCACGCAGGTGCTCGTGGCCACCACGGTGGTGGAGGTGGGCGTCGACGTCCCCAACGCCACGGTCATGGTCGTGCTCGACGCGGACCGCTTCGGCCTTGCCACGCTGCACCAGCTGCGCGGGCGCGTCGGCCGCGGCGACGCGGCGGGCACGGTGTATCTGAGCTGCGCCGCCAAGCGCGACAGCCGCGCCCGTGAGCGCCTGGCCGCGCTCGAGGCCACCTCAGACGGCTACGAGCTCGCGGAGCTCGACCTGCGCCTGCGCCACGAGGGCGAGGTGCTGGGGTATCGTCAGAGCGGCGGCGTGAGCCTGGAGGTGTCCGACCTCGAGGCCGACCGGGACCTCGTGGAGTGGGCGCACGAGGATGCCCGGCAGATCGCGGGCGAGGACCCGCGCCTCGCCGCGCCCGCGCACCGGGCCATGGCGCTCGAGGTGCGGGACAGGTTCGGTGCCTACTTCGAGGAGCTGGAGCGCGCATGAGGATCGTCGGCGGAAAGTGGCGGGGGCGCCAGATCGAGGCGCCGGAGGGACGTGGCACCACGCGGCCCACGACCGACCGGACGCGCGAGGCCATCACCTCGATGATCCTCTCGGCGCGCGGGCTCGACCTCACGGGCGACTCCGTGCTCGACGCGTTCGCGGGCTCGGGCGCCATGGGGCTCGAGCTGCTCTCGCGCGGGGCCGCGCGCGCCACCTTCGTGGACCGCGACCGCCGCGCCGCTGCGCGCGTCCGCCGCTCCGCGGAGACGCTCGGGGCGGGGGAGGGCGAGGTGCGCTCGCTTGCGGGCGACGTGTTCTCGCTCGTCTCGCGCGGGCTGGCCGGCGCCCCCTTCGACGTCGTTTTTCTCGACCCGCCCTACGCCGTCGCCGCCGAGCGCGTCACCGCGCTCGTGGACGAGCTCGCCGCCTCCGGCCAGCTCGCCCCCGGAGCCGTGGTAGTCTACGAACGTGCCGCCGAGGCGGGCGGGCTCGAGAGCGCCGCCCTGAGGCTCGTGCGGACGAGGGAGCATGGGATCAGCGCCGTCGACCTTCTGGTCGCGGACGCGGGGAGGGACAGCCAATGAGCGACGGGACCATCACCCACGTTGTCGTGCCGGGCACGTTCGACCCGGTGACGCTCGGCCACGTCGACGTCATACGTCGCACGCGCCGGCTCTTCCCGCGCGTCACCGTCGCCGTGGCGGCCTCGGTCAACAAGCGCGGCCAGGGCACCACGTTCACGCTCGACGAGCGCGTGGAGATGATCCGCGAGGCGCTCGCGCTCGAGGGGCTGCCGGACGACGTCGAGGTCGCGCCCTTCACCGGGCTTCTCGTCGCCTTCGCGCACGAGATCGGCGCCGGCGGCATCGTCAAGGGCCTGCGCGCCATGACGGACTTCGAGTACGAGCTGCAGCAGGCTGACCTCAACAGCCACCTCTCGCCTGACCTCGAGAGCGTCTTCGTCATGTCGAGCCCACAGTACGGCTACGTCTCGTCCTCGATCGTGCGCGAGATCGCCTCGATGGGCTCGGACGTGAGCACGCTCGTGCCCGCCAACGTCAACGAGCGCCTTCGCGCGCGCTACGGCCGTTAGGCGCCGCCTCGTCCCGGAATCGCCGGGATTTCCTGGTCCGTCGTTCTTCTCGTCCCGGAATCGGCGACCTTCTCCGCTGTGCGAGCTTTGCCGTCCCGGAATCGGCGACCTTCTCCGGCCGGCGACGTCCCCAGCGCGGGAAGGTCCCGGATTTCTGGACGCGCGGGCGAGAAGGTCGGCGATTCTCGGACGTCCTTCTCGCCCAGGCGGGGAAGGTCCCCGATTCCGGGACGCCCCGCCGGGCCATCCGCGGAACCCCGCCGATTCCGGGACGCCCCGACAGCCCCGACCGCGCCCGCCGCGAAACCGACACAAAACACCGTCCGTCAACCGCGCCTTTATCGGGACGTGCGCAATCTGCTACTATGGCGTTTGATGGAGCCACCGCGCCCACCGCCGATGAGTCACGCGAAAGGAACCATAGATGCAGCCAGGTGAGGAAATCGAGAGCTTGGTGGACGAGCTCGAGCAGATCGTGAACGAGGCAAAGTCCCCGCTCATGGACAACGGCCAGAAGAAGATCGTGGACTCGCAGGACGTCTACGAGATCCTCGACGAGATCCGTCGGGTATTCCCGCAGGAGTTCTCCGACGCCCGCCGCATCCTCAAGGAGGAGCAGGAGGTCCTCGACCGCGCCCAGCAGCAGGCCAACGCGATCATCGCCGACGCCCAGCAGCAGGCGATGATCCTCGCGGGCGACCAGGAGGTCGTGCGCCTGGCCCAGCAGCAGGCCGAGGGCATCCGCGACCAGGCGGCCCAGTACGAGCGCGACACCCGCTACAACGCCGAGGAGTACGCCGACACGGTGCTCGCCCACCTCGAGGAGAACCTCAAGAGCCTGACCAGCTCCGTCTCGCGCGTGCGCCAGACGCTGGACGAGAACTCCGGCCCCCGCAACACCACCAACAACGTGCCCTGGTAGGGCGCCCCATGAAGCCGCTGCCCTTCGCCCTCGACGAGCGTCTCGCGAGCGCCGGCGACACCCTGCCGCTCGCCGGGCATCTCGACGAGACCGGATACGAGCTGGGCGACCACGAGTTCGCCCTGCCCGAGGGAATCGACTACGACCTCGTGCTCACCAACGCCGGCGAGGGCATCCTCGCCACGGGACTGGTGCGCGCACACGTCGTGGGCACCTGCGACCGCTGCCTCGAGCCCGCGGAGTTCGACGTCGCGGCCGAGGTCGACGGCTACTACCTCTTCGAGGAGCCCGAGCACCTCGCGGAGGACGAGGACGAGGCGGACTACGAGCTCGTCTCGGCGGACCGCACGATCGACCTCGCGGGCGCGCTGCTCTCGGCCCTCGTGATGGAGACGCCGTTCGTGGTGCTGTGCCGCGAGGACTGCGCTGGCCTCTGCCCGGTCTGCGGCGCCAACCTCAACGAGGGGGACTGCGGCCACGCAGCCGAGCTCGAGGCCGAGCGGGAGCGGGAGCGCCTGGAGGCGTCGCCCTTCTCGGCCCTGGCGGGGCTGGACCTTACGGGCGGCGAGGGGGAGGATTCCCCCAAGGAGTGAAGAATTGCTGAGCACGTGCCCTTCTCGCGGACTCGTGCTATAGTGTCTCCTTGCGTGAATTGGTACCAGAGCGCTCCCGTGGGCGATCGGCGGGCGTAGGTTCGTGAAGAGAGGTTTGTGACATGGCAGTACCCAAGCAGAAGAAGGGCCGCGGCGCCACCCACTCCCGTCGTTCGGCCAACAGCAAGCTCGCCGCTCCGGCGCGCTCCGTGTGCCCGCAGTGCGGCGCTCCCAAGCTCCCGCACCACGTGTGCCCCAACTGCGGTCACTACAAGGACCGCGAGGTCATCGTCACCGAGTAGCGTGACGTCGCAAGAGAGTGCGAAGCCAGGGGTCGGGCCCACGGGTCCGGCCCCTTTTCTGTGGTGTCTCGGCCCCGCCACGAGGGTATGTACACTGTTGCAACCCTGATGTTCTTCTCGCCGAGCCGTCTACCTGCGGTTCTTTGATTACAAGGTACCGTATTAATACCGCAACCGTGTACATACCCTCGAGGAGGGGCGCCGGGGGCGAGAAGGAAGCGCCCGCAGCGGCGAGGGGCGGCGCCGGGGGCGAGAAGGGCGCGGCGCCCCGCCCTGCGTGGCATAATGGGGAGTGCTGAGAACAACGAAGGGGGAGTCATGACCACCATCTGCGTAGACGTCATGGGCGCGGACAAGGAGCCCGCGGTCCTTCTCGAGGGCGTGGCCCAGGCGCTCGCCGCCGACACCGACCTCGAGGTGCTCGTCGCCGGCGCCGCCGAGTTCGTGGAGCCGTTCGCCGCCTCCCACGACCGCGCCCGCGCGCTGGTCACCACCGAGGTCATCACGATGTCCGAGCACCCCGCCCAGGCCGTGCGCGCCAAGAAGGACGCGAGCATCGTCCGCGCCGCGGCAGCCGTGCGCGCGGGCGAGGCGGACGGCCTCTTCTCCGCCGGCTCCACCGGCGCCGTCCTCACGGCGGCGACCTTCGGCGTCGGTCGCCTCAAGGGCATCAAGCGCCCCGCGCTCTCGCTGCCGTTCCCCGGCATCTCCGGCCGCCCGACCGTCTTTCTCGACATGGGCGCCAACGCCGACGTGCGCCCGGACGTGATCGTGCAGTTCGCGCAGATGGGCCGCGCCTACGCCCGCGCCGTGCTGGGCGTGGCCGAGCCGCGCGTGGGGCTGCTGTGCAACGGCTCCGAGGAGACCAAGGGCTCCGAGATGGCGCTGGCCTACCACGAGGCGCTCGCGGCCGCGGACTGCGGCTTCGCCGGCAACGCCGAGGGAACCGACATCCTCGCCGGCACCTTCGACGTCATCGTGGCCGACGGCTTCACCGGCAACGTCGCGCTCAAGTCGATCGAGGGCACGGGCAAGTTCGTGCTCAAGCGCCTGAAGGCCGCCATGGGCGCCTCGCTCAAGAACAAGATCGGCATGGCGCTGCTCGCGGGCTCGCTCAAGTCCCTCGCCGGCGAGCTCTCCGGCGACGAGTACGGCGGCGCGGTCCTGCTCGGCCTGCGGGCGCCCGTGCTCAAGGGCCACGGCGCCACGTCGGCGCGCGCCGTCTGCCAGGGCACGCTCGCGGCCGTCCGCGTGGTGCGCGCCGGGCTCACGGAGAAGATCGCGGACGCCTGCGAGCTCTCCGCGTAGCCGCCCGCCCGCGCGCCCGCTCGCGGCGCCGACGGGGTAGAATCGTACGGTAGGCAAACCTGAGGAGGAACCATGGACCGCGACGCTATTCTCGCCAAGGTCGTCGACGTCGTGAACGACACGCTCTCGCTGGGCTCCGACGTCACGCTCTCGGCCGACACCAACCTGAAGGAGCTCGGCGCCGACTCGTTCGACCTGCTCGAGCTCGTGACCGCCCTGGAGGACGAGTTCTCCATGACCTTCGACGACGACGCCCCCGCGCAGATCTCCACGATTGGCGAGGTCGTCGACGCGATCGCGGCCGCCCAGTAAGGGGTCCGATCGTTGAAGATGCAGGCGCGCCTGGCCGAGGCAGAGCGGATCTGCGGCCACCACTTCGAGAACCAGGAGCTGATCGTCTCCGCGCTGACGCACCCGTCGGCGGCCGAGGGGCGTCCCGTCTCCGCCTCCTACGAGCGGCTCGAGTTCCTCGGTGACTCGATCCTCGGCGCGATCGTCGCCACCGACCTCTTCGAGCGCTTCCCCGACATGGACGAGGGCGCGCTCACGCAGGCCAAGATCAGCCTCGTCTCGGGCCGCATGCTCTCGGCGGTGGCCGAGCGGTTGGGCCTCGCCCCGCTCATCGTGATGGGCGAGTCCGAGCGCGGCACCGGCGAGCGCGGCATGCACTCCGCGCTCGAGAACGTCTACGAGGCCCTCGTGGGCGCCCTGTATCTCGACGCCGGCTACGAGCCGGCCCACGCATTCGTGACGGCGACCCTCGGCCCCGAGGTCTCGCCGGCGCTTGCCGAGAAGCCCATCAGCCCCAAGTCCCGCCTGCAGGAGGTCACCCAGCGCGACCTGCACTGCGGCCCCGAGTACAAGCTCGTCTCCGAGGAGGGGCCGGCGCACGACCCCACGTTCACCTCGGTCGTGCTCGTCGAGGGCCGCCGGATCGGGCGCGGCACGGGTTCGTCGAAGAAGTCCTCCGAGAGCGCCGCCGCCATAGACGCGCTCGTCCGTCTCGGCTATGCCGAGAAGGACGACTTCTCGGGCGCCGGGACCACGAACTAGCGAGCGCCGGGAGGACGCCGTTGTATCTCAAGTCTCTGACACTCAAGGGCTTCAAGTCCTTCGCGGACCGCACCCACATGGTCTTCGACCCCGGCCTCACCGTGGTCGTGGGCCCCAACGGGTCCGGCAAGTCCAACGTCTCCGACGCCATCCTGTGGGTCCTCGGCGAGCAGAGCGCCAAGCAGCTCCGCGGCCAGGCCATGGAGGACGTGATCTTCTCGGGCTCGTCGGCGCGCTCGGCCGTGGGCGTCGCCGAGGTCACGCTCGTGCTCGACAACTCCGACCACACCCTGCCGATCGACTTCACCGAGGTGGGCATCACCCGCCGGATGTACCGCTCGGGCGAGTCCGAGTACCTCATTAACGGCGCGCCGAGCCGCCTCATGGACGTTCAGGACATCCTGCACGACTCGGGCCTGGGCAAGGACACCCACTCAATCATCTCCCAGGGCAAGCTCGACTCCATCCTCTCGAGCCGCCCGGAGGAGCGTCGCGCCCTCATCGAGGAGGCGGCCGACATCTCCAAGCACCGCCGCCGCAAGGAGCGCAGCCAGCGCAAGCTCAACTCCATGGACGAGAACCTCGCGCGCGCCAAGGTGCTCTCGCGCGAGATCGCGCGCCAGCTCAAGCCGCTCGAGCGCCAGGTCGACAAGGCCCAGCGCGCCCGCCAGCTCGAGGACGAGCTCAAGGAGCTGGAGGTCCAGCTCGCCGTTGACGACCTGCGTCGCCTCCAGGAGGAGTATGCCCGGCTGGAGGGCCGCGGCAAGGAGGCCGAGGCCGCCTGCGAGCTCGCCCAGTACCGACTCGACGAGAAGAGCGCCGAGCTCGAGAAGCTCCAGTCGCTGCTCGAGCAGAAGGGCCTCTTCGTCGGCGACCTCGGCGAGCAGCGCCGCAGGATGCAGGACCTTCTCGGCCGGATGGACGCGGACATGCGCCTTCTGGAGGAGAAGGGCAAGAACATGGTCTCGCGCCTCTCCGACCTGCGCATGCAGCTCTCCGCCATGGAGAAGCAGCGCGGAGACGCGGCTCGCGAGCAGGGCGACGTCGCCGGAGAGCTCTCCGACGCCGGCGTCCGCGAGCGCGACCTGCGCGCGACGGTCGAGGAGCTCTCGCGTGCCGCGCGCGAGGCGAGCGAGCGTCGCCGCGCGATCGACGAGGAGCTCTCCGCGCTCACCGCGCAGGAGCGCGCCGCCCGCTCCGAGGCCGACCGCGAGACGCTCGCCTACGCCAAGCTCGAGGAGCAGATCTCGAGCGCCGAGGTGGAGGACCAGATGTTCGCCTCTCGCCTCGAGCAGCTCGAGGAGACCGTGCGCACCACCGAGGAGGCCCTGGCGGAGCGCGCTGGGCGCGCCGAGGAGCTCGCGGGCTCCCTCGACGACGCGCGCCGCCGCGAGCGCGAGCTCACGGCCTCGATCGCGCACCTCGCCGAGCGGCTCGAGGCCGCTCGCGCCGAGCATGCCTCGGCACAGGGGAGGCTGTCGTCGGCCCGCGCCACGCTCGACGCGCTGCGCGCCGTTGACACCGACGTCGAGAAGGCCAGCCCGCTCGCCGCGGCCCTCGCCTCCGACGAGGGGCGCGTCCGCTGCCGCCTCGCGGACCTCGTCGACGCCGACCCCGCCATCGAGTCCCTGATCGAGCAGCTGCTTGGCGACGACCTCGCCGCGCTCGTCGTGGACGGCTCCGCCGACGCGGTCGCCCTTGCCGAGCGCGCCCTCGGCATGGCGGGGACCGACGGTCGCGCCGCGATCGTCTCCGCCGCGCTCGCCTCCGGGACGGCGGCGGGCGCCGACGCGCCCGGCACGCCGCTCGTCTCGCGCCTGCGCGTCTCCGACGCCGCCCGGCCGCTGCTCGAGTCCCTTCTCGGCGGCGTGCGCCTGGTGGGCTCCGCCGACGAGGCCGTGCGCGCCCACGAGGCGGCGCCCGGGCTCACCTACGTCACGACCGACGGCGTGACCGTGCTTCCCGACGGCCGCGTCCACGTGGGGGCCGCCGCCACGAGCGAGGCCGGCGCCCTCGAGCGCAAGCGCCGCATCCGCGAGCTCGCGGGGGGCATGGGGGCGCTCGAGTCCGCCCTCGACGTCGCCGCGGCCGCCGTCGACGAGGCCGAGTCGTCCCTCACGTCCGCGCGCGAGCAGGTCGCCGCCTCAAAGGGCGAGGTCGCCCGGATCACCGCGGAGCTCTCGTCGGTCACCTCCGAGCGCGGGCGTCTTGAGGCCCAGCTCTCCGGCGCCGCCTCCGAGCGCGCGCAGGTGACCAAGAGGCGCGAGGCCTCCGCCGAGCGCGCCGCCGAGGCGCGCTCCCAGATCGAGGACCACCGCGCCGCCGCCCGCGCGGCCCGCGAGCTCGCCGACGAGCTCGCCGCGACGCTCTCCGAGCGCTCCGACGAGCACCAGGAGGCCGTGGGCGCCCAGGGCAAGGCCTCCAAGCAGCTCTCCGACGCGCGCCTCGAGCTCGCCATGTGCGCCGAGCGTCGCGCGAGCCTCGAGCGCCGCGAGCGCGAGCTCTCTTCTCGCGTCCGCGAGCTCGACCAGCGGATCGACGCCACGAGGCGCTCCTCGCGCGCCCTCGAGGTGGTCCGCCTGCGCGTGGACCCGCTGCACGACCGCATGGACGCCATCCGCGAGCGCGCCCTCGAGTGGGCCGCGCGCCTGCGCGACCGGGCGTCGCTCGCCGAGGCGGACTCCGACTCGCTCAAGCGGACGATCGGCGACGCGCGTGAGGCCGTGAGCGCCGCCTCCGCCGAGCTCGAGTCCGCACGCTCGGCGGCGACCGGCGTGAAGGTCGACCTCGGCAAGCTCGAGGTCCAGGTGCAGGCCGCCGTCAACGCGATCGTCGCCACGGGCGCCGTCCTCGAGGAGGCGCTCGAATACCCGGCGCCCGAGGACCGCGACGAGGCCGAGCGCCGCGCCGCCTCCCTGCGCTCCCAGATCGAGTCGATCGGCCCGGTCAACGCCGTCGCCATGGACGAGTACCTGCGCCTCAAGGAGCGCTACGACTACATCGACGAGCAGGTCACGGACCTCGAGGAGGCCCGGGCCTCGCTGCGCAAGATTACCGCCGCGATCGACCGCAAGATGCGCAACCGCTTCCTCACCGTCTTCGAGCGCGTGAACGCGAACTTCTCGGAGATCTTCTCGCTGCTCTTCCCGGGCGGCCAGGCGCACATCGAGATGACGGACCCGGACAACCCCTCCGAGACCGGCATCGAGATCGTCGCGCAGCCGCGGGGCAAGAAGCTCTCCAAGATGATGCTGATGAGCGGCGGCGAGAAGTCCCTCACGGCGCTCGCGCTGCTCTTCGCCGTCTACAAGGTGCGTACGGTGCCGTTCTACGTCTTCGACGAGGTCGAGGCGGCGCTCGACGACTCCAACCTCTCCAAGCTGCTTGACGCCATCGAGCAGCTCAAGGCCTCCACGCAGCTCATCGTGATCTCCCACCAGCGGCGCACCATGGAGCAGGCCGACGTCCTCTACGGCGTCTCCATGCAGGCCGACGGCGTGAGCCACGTGGTGTCCCAGCGAATCGACCGAGCCACGGGAAAGGTGGTTGATGTTTAAGATGGGCCTTCTCGACAGTCTGAAGGTGGGCCTCAAGCGCTCGCGCGAGGCCATCAACGAGATCTTCTACATGGGCGGCGAGGTCGACGAGGACTTCTGGGAGGACCTCGAGGACACGCTCGTCATGGGCGACATGGGCGCCGAGCTCGCGCTGCGCGTGACCGACGACCTGCGCGACCGCGCGGCCCGCGAGAACCTCACGCGCGCTGAGCAGATCCGCGACGCCCTGGCCCAGCGCCTGGCCGCCGAGTTCCCGGAGGCCGCGCGCGACCCGTTCACCGACGTCCCGAGCTGCGTGCTCTTCGTGGGCATCAACGGCGCCGGCAAGACCACCACGGTGGGCAAGCTCGCCGGGCGCGCCCGCGAGGCCGGGCTCTCCTGCGTGATCGGCGGCGCCGACACGTTCCGCGCCGCCGCGATCGAGCAGCTGCAGGTCTGGGGCGAGCGCGCCGGCGTCGAGGTGATCACGCGCGAGCGCGGCGCGGACCCCGCGAGCGTGTGCTACGACGTGGTCGAGGCTGCCGAGAAGCGCGCCGTCGACCTCGTGCTCATCGACACCGCCGGGCGCCTGCACACCTCCTCCGACCTCATGCGCGAGCTCGCCAAGGTCGTGGGCGTCACCCGCAAGCGCTCGTCGGCGCCCGTCTCGGTGGTCCTCGTCATCGACGCGACCACCGGCCAGAACGGCCTCAACCAGGCGCGCGAGTTCAACGACGCCCTCGAGCTCGACGGCCTCATCGTCACCAAGCTCGACGGCACCGCCAAGGGCGGCATCGCGCTCGCCATCTCCAGCCAGCTGGGACTGCCCATCTACCGCATCGGCGTGGGCGAGTCCCTCGATGACCTCCAGACCTTCGACGCGCTCGACTTCACGCGCGCGCTCGTGGGCGAAGGGATGTGACCATGTTCAACTCTCTCTCCGACCGTCTCCAGGACACCTTCGAGCGCCTGCGCGGCAAGGGCCGCCTCACCGAGGCCGACATCAACGTCGCGATGCGCGAGATTCGCATGGCGCTGCTCGAGGCCGACGTCAACTACCGCGTCGTCAAGGAGTTCGTCGCCCGCTGCAAGGAGAAGTGCCTCACGGCCGAGGTGCTCTCATCGCTCTCGCCGGCGCAGAACGTCGTCAAGGTGGTGCTCGACGAGCTCACGGTCCTTCTCGGCTCCACGGACTCGCGCCTGACGCTCGCGCAGAACCGCACGCCCAACGTGATCATGCTCGTGGGCCTGCAGGGCTCGGGCAAGACCACGGCCGCCGCGAAGCTCGCCTACCTGCTCAAGGGGCAGGGGCACAGCCCGCTTCTGGCCGCGTGCGACACGCACCGCCCGGCGGCCGCCGACCAGCTCGAGACGCTCGGCGGCGAGATCGGCGTGCCGGTCTTCCGCGGGGACGGCAAGGACGCCGTCGCCGTGGCCTCCGGCTCTATCAAGGAGGCCGTCGACCGCCTCTGCGACATCGTGATCGTGGACACGGCCGGCCGCCTGCAGATCGACGAGGAGATGATGGAGGAGGCCGTCGCCATCAAGCAGGCCGTCCGCCCCGACCAGATCCTCATGGTCGTCGACGCCATGACCGGCCAGGACATCGTGAACGTGGTGACCGAGTTCGCCAACCGCGTGGACTTCGACGGCGTGATCATGTCCAAGCTCGACGGCGACGCCCGCGGCGGCGGCGCGCTCTCCGTGCGCGAGGTCACCGGCAAGCCGATCAAGTTCGTGTCGATGGGGGAGAAGCCCGACTCGCTCGAGGTCTTCCACCCGGACCGCATGGCCAAGCGCATCCTCGGCATGGGCGACGTCGTCGGCATCATCGAGCAGGCCCAGAAGGTCGCCAACGAGCAGCAGGTCGCCGACGCCGAGCGCATGCTGCGCGAGGGCTTCACGATGGACGATCTCCTCTCGCAGATGCAGCAGATCCGCAAGATGGGCGGCCTGCAGAAGCTCGCCGGCATGATCCCGGGCATGGAGCGCGCGATGGCGCAGATGCCGCAGGCGGCGAGCGACGAGCAGCTCACGCGCATCGAGTCGATCATCCGCTCCATGACCAAGGAGGAGCGCGCCCGTCCCAAGATCATCAACGGCCAGCGCCGCCGCCGCATCGCGACGGGCTCCGGGCGTAGCGTCCAGGAGGTCAACCAGCTCATCAAGCAGTGGGACGAGATGAACAAGATGATGGGCAAGATGAAGGGCATGATGCAGCCCGGCGCCGCCGGCAAGAAGAACCGCCGCGCGATGCAGCAGATGATGCGCAACATGGGCGGCGGCGGAAGGTTCCCGTTCTAGCCCTCCCGAGGCCCTCTCGAGGGTTTGGGTTCGGAAACCGCGTCCCACGCGGATGACCGTTCGCATCGCCCCAGTTAGAGACGTCGTACGACGATTTATGTCGTTGAATGTCCCGAAATTCGAACCCAAACCCGATTCGGGTTTGGGTTCGAATTTTCGGACGGACGGACCTACCTGTTGATTCGAAACCACATATTGGCTGGTCCACGCGTTAACCATTGAGGTGTTAACGCGCCCAAGTCGCAATCTCGAACCCAAACCCTCTGGAGGGGGGTCGGGAGGGTCACGGCAGACGGGTGCGCGGCGGTCTCCGGGCGGGGTCCTGCCCGCTCCAGTGCACGGTGTCGATGCGCTCGAGGTCCTGATACAGGTCCTCGCGTAGTTCCCTCCCGTACGAGAAGTCGTCGGGAGGGAGCCCGAGGTCCCTTCTGAGCTTCTGGACGAACGACTCCATGTAGTCAAAGTCGTCGTAGTGGGCCTTGCGCAGCTCGTAGGGCTTGATGCCGTGCGCGAGCAGCTCGTTTCTCCTCGTGTCGTCTACCTCCGCGACCGCCGGCTCGTCGTGGACGCGTCCCTTGTAGTCCACGGCGATCCCCCGGAAGGGCATCCGTTCCGCACGCTCGACGCGCGGGGGAGCGAGGAAGAGTATGTCCGGCTTGCGGATTTGCTTCCGGTCGAGCTCCCTCCCGATCGCCTCGAGCCCGATCTCCTCGTTCATCGAGACGAACTCCAGCTCGAAGCCACCGACCTCGCGTCGGCCGCGGAACCTCATGCCAAGTCGGCTCTCGTACGGCGAGCCGGAGTCCGCGCACACGAGCGGGAGGGCGGCGCGCACCCTTCGCGTCCCGTATCCCGTGCCCATCAGCCTCAGGAAGTCCCGCAGCGACTCTCGCGTCGTGAGGGGCCCGGTGCGCTGGAGCATGCCGCCGCCGTCCGGGCACACGCTGTAGGTCCCGCAGAGCTCGCACATGAGCAGGGCCAGCTCGAGCGGCTCGCCGACGCGTGCCATCTGGAAGGGAAGGAGCTCGGGGGAGGCCACGTAGACGTCCTCGCCGATGCGCGCGAAGGCACGTCGGGGGTAGGCGAACCCGCTCACGTGCCGCTGGACGAGGTCGTAGGAATGACTGTTGCTGTCGGAGGAGACGAGCAGATGGAGGGGGAGCGAGAGCTTCTGGAGGAGCGGATTGGCCTCTATCATGCCGAGGAGCTCCCCCTTGCTGGGGAGTCTCTCTGGGACGTGGGCGGTCCGCTCGTCCCATGCGTCGAGAAGGTCGGGGAACTCCTCCAACCGCATCGCCTCGAGGGCGCTCGTGTATGTCAGTAGGATCGCCATGAGGACAGCCTAGCGACTTCGGAGGCGGGCCCCGCGACGTTCGAAAAAAGTCGTTCACGAATCTGACGCCAATGTGACGCAAGCTGTCACGGCACAGGAAAGGGGCAGGTCAAACAACCTGCCCCTTCATAGACGATGAAACCAGAGCCTACCGCTCGCCGACAAAACCCTAGTAGTGGACCACCACGACGTCGCCGACCTTGGAGAGCTCGTAGATCTCCGCAGCCTTCTTCACGGGCAGGTTCACGCAGCCGTGGCTGCCACCCCACTTGTAGATGTTGCCGCCGAAGCTGCCGCGCCAGTTGGCGTCGTGCAAGGCGATGACGTTGTCGACGAACGGGATCCAGTAGCTGACGTGGCTCTCGTAGTCAGGCTCGCCGTCCTTGTCCTCGTCGAAGCCGATGAGGGTCTGGTTGCGCGCCTTGTAGCTGTTCACGGCATAGACGCCGGTGGGGGTGTCGTGCCCGTCGGATGCATTGCCGCTCACGCAGTCGGACTCCCAGATGACCTTGCCGTTCTCGTCATAGAGGCGCACGTGCTGCTCGGAGAGGTCGATGTCGATGTAGCGGTTGCCCCAGTCGCGGCCGCCGGAGTCGGGCACGACCTCGCCGCGCTCCTCGAAGGGGATCTCGACGGCCTGGGGCGTCCCGCCGGAGACGGCCTGGACGAGCGCGTCGGCCGCGTCGCCCGCGCTGACCTTCCAGCCGTAGTTGCCGCCCGAGACCTTGACCTTCTTCCCGTCGGGACGCTCGAAGGTGCGCTCGGAGCCCTTGGTGTTGAGGTTCTTCACGTGCGAGGACACCCATGAGGAGACGGCGTCAGAGTCGAGCGAGACGGACAGGTCGTCGGAGACGCTCACCCAGCCCGCGATGTCGTCCTTCGTGACCTCGGCGGCGGTCTCGCCGTCGAGCGTGAGGGTGCTGCCGGCGGCGCCGAGGTAGGCGTTCGCGGCGTCGATGGCGGCGTGGACGTCGTCCTTCTCGACGGCGATCACGTCGCTTCCGAGCACGATCTCCGGCTCCTGCGCGGCAAAGCCCTGGGAGAGCGTCTCGATCACGGCGTCGCTATCCAGGTACTGAGCGGTCGCGCTCGGGTCGAGGGTGAAGCTGCCCTGCTCGGCGTCGTAGGCAACGACCTTGCCCCCGAGTTCGCCCGCCGCCTGCGCCGCCTGGTCGACGAAGGGGTTGATCAGCGCGAGGAGCGCCTGCTGGTCGAAGAGCACGCCGCTCTCCACGTTCACGTCGCGCGTGCCGGACGCAAGCTGGACGGGCCATGCCCAGGGCTCGGTCTGGTCGACGGCCTCCCGCGCGTAGGTGTCGCCGTCGTAGGAGAGGTTGATGTCGGCGGCGGTGAGGGTGAGGTCGACGCCCGCGCCGCTGACGTGCGTCTGGTAGCTCGCGAGCGCCTGGGACTTCTCCTCGGCGACCTCGCGGGCGCTCCTGAGGGAGACGTCCTGGCCGTCGAGCGTGGTGCCGGGCATGAAGTAGAAGTTGAAGAAGGCGACGCCCCCGAGGTAGGCGAGAAGTGCCACGCCCAGCACGACGAGCGGGATGATCCACGCGAGGCGCCTGCCCTTGCCCTTGCTCTTGTTCTCGTTAACGGTCATGTGGCTTGCCATGTAGCACCTCGCCGTGCGTCATCAACATTCTTGAACCAACTTATCGTAACCTAGGAGCGGCCCAGGTGGCCGTGGAATCGAAAATGTTCGAAGGAGTGACATGGCCCGCACGGTGAGGCTCGCCTCGATCGACGACGAGCGCCTCGACGTCTTCTCTCGTCTTACGAACCATCAGCTCAGAAACCGGCTTGACGAGAAGAACGCCGTCTTCGTCGCCGAGTCGAGGACGGTCGTCGAGGTGGCGCTCGAGTGCGGCGTGGAGCCGCTCGCCTTCCTCGTCGACGAGCGCGACCTCGCGGCGAGCGAGGACGTGCTCGGGCGCGCGGGCGACGACGTCCCCGCCTACGTCCTGCCGCACGAGCAGGTCGCGCGGCTGACGGGGTTTCGCCTCACGCGAGGCCTGCTCTGCGCCATGCGCCGCCCCGAGCTGCCCAGCGTCGCCGACATCGCCGCGTCGGCGAAGAGCGTCGTGGTGCTCGAGGACCTTGTCGACGTGAGCAACGTCGGCGCCGTCTTCCGCAACGCCGCCGCCCTCGGGGCGGACGCGGTCGTCGTCTCCCCGCACTGCGCCGACCCCTTCTCGCGCCGCGCGGTGCGCGTGTCCATGGGGTGCGTCCTCAAGCTCCCCTGGGCCCGCGCCGAGGAGGGGCAGTGGCCCGGCGGCGCCCTCGACGAGCTGGCGTGCGCGGGCTTCTCGACCTTCGCGCTCGCCCTGGCGCCGGGCTCCGTGCCCCTGGGTGACGTGCCGCCGCGGGCGGCGGGGGAGCGCCGGGCGCTGCTGTTCGGGTCGGAGGGCTACGGCCTGGCGCCAGGCACGCTCGCGCGCTGCGACCGGTCCGTCGTCATCCCCATGGCGCACGGGGTCGACTCCCTGAACGTCGCCGCGAGCTCCGCGGTCGCGCTCTGGCAGCTGCTGCGCTAGGGGCACGCCCGTGGAGAACGCCGGGACGACCGGGCTCTCGCGCGACTAGAATGTCATTTCTGGGTATCTCTACACCCAAGGACCACCCGAAGCGAAGGGTTAGCTCTGAAGATGGATATGAACGAGAACAAGCGCCGGCGTTCCATGCTGGTGTACATCCTGATCGCCATCGTGGCGTACCTCGCCGTCAGCCAGGCGCTCGGCAGCGGGCTCAACGCCGCCCGCGTGACGACCGTGGACTACAGCGAGTTCGTCGACATGGTCGAGAAGGACGAGGTCACGCAGGCCACGTCGGTCTACGGCAACCCGGAGATCTCCTTCACGACCGGCGAGGGCGACGACCAGAAGCTCTACTCCACGGTGCTCTACAACGGCACCGAGCAGTCCACCGCGGAGCTGCTCGAGCAGCACGACGTGAAGATGGTCTCGCAGATCCAGGACACCTCCGGGGACCTGTGGCTCATGCTGCTCGTCTCCTACGGCCTGCCGATCCTGGTGTTCCTGGGCATCGGCTGGTGGCTGAACCGCCGCATGAAGAAGGCCATGGGCGACGACGGCCCGTCGATGAACTTCGGCGGCGGCTTCGGGGGCGGCGGCCTCGGCAAGTCCAACGCCAAGGAGATCAAGGGCGAGGAGACCGGCGTCACCTTCAAGGACGTCGCCGGCCAGGACGAGGCCAAGGAGTCGCTCCAGGAGATCGTCAGCTTCCTCAAGAACCCCGACAAGTACACCGAGATCGGCGCCCGCTGCCCGCGCGGCGCGCTGCTCGTCGGCCCTCCGGGCACCGGCAAGACGCTGCTCGCCAAGGCCGTCGCCGGCGAGGCGGGCGTCACGTTCTTCCAGATCGCGGGCTCGGCCTTCGTCGAGATGTTCGTCGGCCGCGGTGCCGCCAAGGTGCGCGACCTCTTCAAGCAGGCCAACGAGAAGGCCCCCTGCATCATCTTCATCGACGAGATCGACGCCGTGGGCAAGCGCCGCGACACGTCGCTGTCCTCCAACGACGAGCGCGAGCAGACCCTGAACCAGCTCCTCTCCGAGATGGACGGCTTCGACAACCACAAGGGCATCGTCGTGCTGGCGGCCACCAACCGCCCGGAGACCCTCGACCAGGCGCTGCTGCGCCCGGGCCGCTTCGACCGCCGCATCCCCGTGGAGCTCCCGGACCTCGCCGGCCGCGAGGCCATCCTCAAGATCCACGCCGACGACGTGAAGATGGAGCCGGGCATCGACCTCGGCATCATCGCGCGCTCCACGCCGGGCGCCTCGGGCGCCGACCTCGCCAACATCATCAACGAGGCCGCCCTGCGCGCCGTGCGCCTCGGCCGGCGCCGCGTGACCCAGGAGGACCTGCTCGAGTCCGTCGACGTGGTCATCGCGGGCGAGAAGAAGAAGTCCACGGTCCTCTCGCCGCACGAGAAGGAGGTCGTCTCCTACCACGAGACCGGCCACGCCATCGTCGCCGCCATGCAGAAGGGCTCCGCGCCCGTCTCCAAGATCACGATCGTGCCCCGCACCTCGGGCGCGCTCGGCTTCACGATGCAGGTCGAGGAGGACGAGCACTTCCTCACCACGCGCCAGGAGGCCAAGGACAAGATCGCCGTTCTCTGCGGCGGCCGCGCGGCCGAGGAGCTCATCTTCGACGAGATGACCACCGGCGCCTCCAACGACATCGAGAAGGCCACGCAGCTCGCGCGCGCCATGGTCACGCAGTACGGCATGTCGGACAAGTTCGGCATGGTGCAGCTCGGCCAGCCCGCGAGCCGCTACCTCGGCGGCGGGCAGCAGCTCACCTGCTCCGAGGGCACCGCCCAGGAGATCGACGCGGAGGTCCAGGCGCTCGTCGAGGAGGGCCACCAGAGCGCCCTCACCACCCTGCGCGAGAACCGCTTCAAGCTGCACGAGATCGCGCACTACCTCCAGAAGAAGGAGACCATCACCGGCGAGGAGTTCATGAACATCCTCACCCGCGACGACGGCTTCGCACCCAAGATGCCGACGCCCGCGGAGTAGCGAGCGCGGCCAAAGGGAAGGCGCGCAACCTCATCGCTCACTGCTTTGCAGAAGTTTCATGAGGGTGCGCGCCTTCTCTTTGGCCCGGGCCACTGCCACGACGTACTTCTCGCCTGCGCGACCTTCCTGCTTAAGGTTTTGGGGTGGTTGCATCTTCTCGCTGCGCGGATGCTTAAGAATTCGGGGTTGTTGCAGGGTGGCGGCGGCCCATCGCGGCATTGCGTCAGAGAAACCCCAGTTGAGCCCCACCCAAAGTTCCAAATCACGCCACGGTGGGCGAGAAGTACCTACAACTACCCCAGATTCGTAAGCGATCAACTCGCCTCAAGCTGCAACCACTCAGAATTCCTAAGCAGCCCGGCGGGCACGCGCGGCGGAAAGTCGCGGCTAGGCTCCCCGGCGTTCGGGCAGCTCGCCGGCGCGGTAGGCGTCGAGAAGCGCCCGCAGGTCGGAGATCTGCTCGCGGATGTCGGCGCCGGTGTCGGTGTCGCCCACGGTGAGCGGCCGCGGCTCGACCTCGAAGCGGTCGTCGTCGCTCATGATGTCGGCGTTGAGGTCGAGGACGTCCTCGATCGAGCCGAAGGGGCGGTGCGCCTTGATGCGCATGCCGCGCGGGTCGGAGATGAGGGTGTAGCCGCCGATGCCGGTGGTCTTGTGGTAGGCCTGGCAGAAGCCGCCGTCGATGACGACGAGGCGGCCGCCGGCGCGCACGGGCTTCTCGCCCTGCGCCGTGTGGACCGGCGTGTGGCCGTTGATGATGTGGCCGTGCTCGGGGTCGACGCCGAACTCCTCGAGGATGCGTCGGCAGACGTTGGCGTCGTCGGTGAGGGCGTAGTAGGGGTCGCGCGGCTCGTCCCAGGTTGAGCGATCGGCGAGGTAGGTCCGCTCGAAGGTCTTCATGACGCGGCCCGACAGCGGCGAGTAGCGGCCGCACCACAGGTACCACATCCAGTCCAGCGAGACCTCGTCGCTCTCCTGCCAGGCGCGCCGGGCCAGGCGGTCGGCGTAGTCGTAGTACGCCTTGCCCGCGAGGAGCTGCCCCTGGTGGTTCACCGGGTGGAAGGTCCCGTCCTCGTTCATGGGAACGCAGGCGTGGAAGAGCACGTCGTCGTTGTGGACGAGGTAGGCGCTGCCGTGCTCGTAGAGGAAGTTCACATGCGCGTTGAGCTTGTAGGAGCCACGGACGGCCGCGAGGAGGTTGTCCATCACGAGCGTCTCCTCGTCGGAGAGCGCGTAGGGGTCCGACCAGTCGACGGTGGGGAAGTCGCGGGTGACGAGCTCGTGGTCCTTCTCGCCCACGCGGACCGTGCCGCGCGCGGGGTCGACGCGCCCGAGCAGCAGGCGGTCCTCCATGTGCCAGTTGGGGTGGCGCATGACGGTCTGCCCCTCGAGCTTGAAGAGGATGACCGAGATCGCCTTCTCCAGCGGGCTCATGGCCTCGTCGGCCTGGTAGGTGGCCTCGGCGAAGAGGGCCAGCTCGCGCAGGGAGACGCCGTAGGCGCTCTCGAGGATCTGCAGCGAGTCGTAGCGGATGTTGTTGCGGATCACGGCCGCCAGGCACGCCGCCGAGCCGGCCGCCGCGCCCATCCACACGATGTCGTGGTTGCCCCACTGCAGATCGACGGAGTGGTACTCCATGAGGCGGTCGAGGATCTTGTCGGCGTGGTCGCCGCGGTCGAAGACGTCGCCGACGAGGTGCAGGTGGTCCACCGCGAGGCGCTTGATCAGCGAGGCGAGGCTCACGATGAAGTCGTCGGCCGAACCGGTGTCGACGATGGTGTCGATGATCTGGCGGTGGTAGCTCTGGCGCTCGTCACCCTCGCCGGGGGAGGCGTGGAGCAGCTCGTCGATGATGTAGGCGTACTCCGGCGGCATGGCCTTGCGCACCTTGGAGCGCGTGTAGTTGTCGGAGAGGTAGCGCGCCAGGCGCACGAGGCGCATGAGCGTGATCGCGTACCACTCGGGGCCCGCGACGCCGGCCGAGCGCAGGCGGCGCAGCTTGCGATGGGGGTAGTAGATCAGCGTGCAGAGGTCGGCCTGCTCGTCGCGGGTGAGCTCGAGGCTGAAGGTCGTGGCCACGCGCTCGCGGATGACGCCGGAGCAGTTGTTGAGGATGTGCTTGAAGGCGTCGTACTCGCCGTGGACGTCGGAGACGAAGTGCTCGGTGCCCTTGGGCAGGTTGAGGATGGCCTCGAGGTTGATCACCTCGGCGAGGGCCGAGCGGACCGTGGGGAACTTCTCGGAGAGCAGCTCGAGGTACTTGCGGTCAGGCATGCGCTTCCCTTCTCGGCGGCGGACCACTCCATCGTGACGGGGTGGTATCGGTCTTAGCAACCAGTTTTCGGCGCGCGCAGCGTCCTTCTCGACACGTCCACAAATTCCGGCGCAAACGTGCTACCATGCTGCAACAGGCGTTGACGGGGAGAGTACCCGGGGGCGCGCGGCCAAGAGAGAGCGGGGACGGTGGGAGCCCGCGGTCGCGTCCCGGCGAAGATCACCCCCGAGCCGCGGCCCGAAAGCGCGAGCGAGTAGGCGTCGCCGGAGTGGCCGCCGACACAGGCCAGCCGAGTACGGCGGATATCCGCTCGCTGGGTGGTTCACAAGCGAAGTCGCGTGCGCGCTTCGTCCCAGCAGGAGGGACGGGCGCGTTTTTTCGTGTCCGAGAAGGGCGGCGGGGGAGGCCCCGCCACGAAGGAGGAGAGCGTGGCGAACGAGTACAAGAAGACGACCAACCTGCCGAGCACGGGCTTTCCCATGCGCGCCAGCCTGGCCCAGAACGAGCCCAAGCGCCTGGCCATGTGGGAGGAGAACCACGTCTACGAGCAGATGATCGCCAAGAACGAGGGGCACGAGAAGTTCGTCCTGCACGACGGACCCCCGTATGCCAACGGCCCCATCCACCTGGGCCACGCGCAGAACAAGATCTCCAAGGACGTTATCAACCGCTACTGGTCCATGCGCGGCTACCAGACGCCCTACGTCCCCGGCTGGGACTGCCACGGCCAGCCCATCGAGCACAAGGTCGAGACCATGCTCGGGACCGAGAAGTTCAACCAGCTTCCCACCGAGAAGATCCGCGAGCTGTGCCGCAAGATGGCCGTCGAGCAGGTCGACACCCAGCGCCAGGGCTTCAAGCGCCTGGGCGTTCTCGGCGAGTGGGACAACCCCTACCTCACCTACGTGAACGACTACGACGCTACGGACGTGGAAATCTTCAAGGCCATCTTCGACGCCGGCGCTATCACGCAGGGCTCCAAGCCCGTGCACTGGTGCTCCCACTGCCACACGGCCCTCGCCGAGGCGGAGATCGAGTACGGCGACGAGGTCAGTCCCGCCATCTTCGTGCGCTTCGAGATGACCACCGTGCCGGAGGGCCTGGAGGCCTGGGCCGGCAGGCTTTTCGTCGACATCTGGACCACCACGCCGTGGACCCTTCCCGCCGACGACGCGGTCATCTGCCACCCCGAGGCCACCTACGTGGCGCTCGTCGCGGGCGGCCGCGCCGAGATCGTGGCCGAGGCGCTCGCCGAGCGCTGCGCCGCCAAGTTCGGCTACGGCGAGGTCGAGTTCGTGCGCGGCGAGGACGGCGAGCCCTGGCGCGCCACGGGCGAGCAGCTCGCGCACAACCGCTACAAGCAGCCGATCTTCGGTGACCAGGGCGAGACGGGCGAGTTCATCTACGCCGACTACGTCACCCTGGACGACGGCACGGGCATCGTCCACTGCGCGCCTGGCCACGGCGTGGACGACTACCTCGCCGGCCAGAAGTTCGGCATTCCCACGGTCATGCCGGTCGACGACGACGGCCGCTTCTTCGTGGGCGACGGCATGGGCACCGGCGGCCCGTGGTCCGGCATGGAGGTCAACGAGGCCAACCCCAAGATCATCGAGTGGCTGCGCGAGCGCGGCACGCTGATCCTCCACGAGGACATCAACCACAGCTACCCGCACTGCTGGCGCTGCAAGGAGCCCGTCATCTTCCGTGCCACGAGCCAGTGGTTCGTCTCGATGGACAAGCCCCTGCGCGGTGGCAAGAGCCTCCGTGAGCAGGCACTCGAGGAGCTCTCCAAGGTCAGGTTCTATCCCGGCCACGCCATCAAGCGCATCGGCTCGATGGTCGAGGGTCGCCCGGACTGGTGCATCAGCCGCCAGCGCAACTGGGGCGTGCCCATCCCGGCCTTCACCTGCCAGGACTGCGGCGAGACCGTCATGAACGACGACACGCTCGACGCCGTGATCAAGCTCTTCCGCGAGAAGGGCTCCGACGCCTGGTTCACCGACGACCCCGCGAGCTACCTCGGGCAGTCGTGCGTCTGCCCCAAGTGCGGCGGGCACCACCTCAAGGCCAACAGGGACATCCTCGACGTGTGGTGGGACTCCGGCGTCTCCCACACCGCCGTCTGCCGCCACCGCGACAACCTCACGTTCCCGGCTGACATGTACCTCGAGGGCTCCGACCAGCACCGCGGCTGGTTCATGAGCTCGCTCATGACCTCCGTGGGCGCGTACGGCGTGGCGCCGTACAAGTCCGTGGTCTCCCAGGGCTTCACGCTCGACGGCCAGGGCCGCAAGATGTCCAAGTCGCTCGGCAACGTCATCGACCCCAACAAGGAGTGCGATACCCGCGGCGCCGACATCCTGCGCCTGTGGGTCACCTCGGTCGACACCTCCAACGACATCCCCTGCGACGACTCGATTCTCGACCACGTTGGCGAGGCCTACCGCCGCTTCCGCAACACGCTGCGCTTCCTGCTGGGCGAGATCGAGGACAAGTTCGACCCCGCGACCGACGCCGTCCCCTACGACGAGCTCACGCCCTACGACAAGCTCGCGCTGGCGCGCCTGTGCCAGGTGCACGACCAGGTGAGCGCCGCCTACGAGGGCTACCGCTTCAACCAGGTCTACCGCACGCTCTACGACTACGTGATCACCGAGCTCTCCAACGGCTACCTCAACGCCACCAAGGACCGCGTCTACTGCGGCGAGAGGGACGGCTTCGAGCGCCGAAGCGCCCTCACCGTCTGGGCGCAGATCCTCTCGATGCTTGTCCACGACCTGCAGCCCATCCTCGTCTACACCACCGACGAGGTCATGGCCTATCTGCCCGCCTCGCTGCGCGACGGCCAGCAGTACGCCGCCCTTCTCGACTGGTACCAGGCGCCCTGGAGCGCCGAGGAGTACGAGCCCTACCTCGCCGCCTATGACGCCGTCGTCGAGGCCCGCGCCGCCTTCACCAAGGCCTACGAGGCCGCGATCGCCGACGGCACGCTCTCCGAGAAGACCACCCAGGCCGCGCGCGCCACGCTGGTCGCGCCCGCTGAGCTGCACGCGCTTCTCGCCGGCGAGCTTGGTTGCGAGCTGGCCGAGCCGTTCGTGTGCTCCGAGGTCGAGCTCGCTCAGGGCGAGGAGCTCGCCTGCACCGTGGAGCCCGCGCACGGCGAGAAGTGCCCGCGCTGCTGGAACTTCCGCGAGCTCGGCGAGGACGGCCTCTGCCCGCGCTGCCACGACGCCGTGGCCGCGCTCGGGGAGTAGGGCTTGGCCGGCCCCGACGCCACGAACTCCGCCCGCGTGCGGCGGCTGGCGCTCTTCGCGCTGGTCGCCGCCGCGGTCGTGCTCCTCGACCAGCTGAGCAAGCTCGCCGCGCGCGACCTGCTCGTGCCGGGCGAGCCCGTCACGCTGATCCCGGGCGTGATGGACCTCTCGCTCATCTACAACACCGGCGCCGCATTCTCCCTGGGGGAGGGGGCGGGGCCGCTCTTCGTGCTCGTCGCGGCGGCCATGTGCGTCGCCGGCGTCTGCGTGGCGTGGCGGCGCGCTGACGTCCCGCTTTCGCTGCTGCTCGCGTTCGCCTGCGTCGTGGGCGGCGGCATCGGCAACGCGATCGACCGCGTCGCCCTCGGCGCGGTGACGGACTTCTTCAAGACCACGTTCATGGACTTCGCGATCTTCAACGTCGCCGACATTTTCGTGACCTGCGGTGTTCCTCTCGCCCTCATCCTGTGGTGGCGCTGGGACGTCGCCCGCGAGCGCGCCGAGGCGGGGGAGTAGGCGCCACCCGGAGGGCAGTTTTCGTCGAGTCTGTACTTTTTTCGCCACCTGTCGAGTACAGACTCGATTTCCGATTAGGTTTTCGCTGGTAGAGAATTCGTCCATCGAGTCTGTACTTTGCGATGCGGCGATAAACTACAGACTCGACGGCCTTGTCGCGCAAGGGAGGCATCAGATGGCGCAACGTCCCGTCAACCTGCTCGTGGGACCCGAGTCCGACGGCATGCGGCTCGACGCGTTCCTCGCCGCGGCGCCCGACATGCCCTCCCGCTCCGCCTGCGCGCGCCTCGTCGAGGACGGCGCCGTCACGATCAACGAGACGCCCGCCACCTCCAAGTCCGAGAAGGTCCTGCTCGGCGACCGCATCCGCGCGCTCGTGGACGAGCCGGAGCCCGTGGGCGGCCCGCTCGCGCCCAACCCCTACATCCCCCTCGACATACGCTTCGAGGACGACCACCTCATCGTCCTCTCCAAGCAGGCCGGGCTCGTCTGCCACCCGAGCCCCGGCCACGTTGACGACACGCTCGCCAACGCGCTCGTGGCCCACTGCGGCTACGCGCACCTCGGCATGCTCCAGGGCGAGGAGCGCCCCGGCATCGTGCACCGCCTCGACATGGAGACCTCCGGCCTCATGGTGGCGGCCAAGGACGACGCCACCCAGAAGGCGCTCCAGGACCTGATCCGCCTGCGCGTGCTCGACCGCCGCTACGTCACGCTCGTCCACGGGCCGATCGCCCACGACGAGGGGACCATCGAGACCGGGATCGCCCGCTCCACCCGCGACCGCATCCGCATGGCCGTCTCCGACGCGCCTGGGGCCCGCGAGGCCATCACCACCTTCCGCGTGCTCGAGCGCTTCGAGGCGGGCCCGCGCGACGACGGCTACACCCTCATCGAGTGCCACCTCTACACCGGGCGCACGCACCAGATCCGCGTGCACCTGCGCCACGTGGGCCACCCGCTCGTGGGCGACCCCCTCTACGGCCGCGGCGACCTCCGCCAGAACCTCGGCCTCGCCCGGCAGTTCCTGCACTCCTGGCGCATTCGCTTCGACCACCCCGCAACGGGAGAGACGGTGGAGCTTGCCGACACGTTGCCGGACGACCTGCGCGATGTACTAGAATCGCTCTCCGAAAGGTCCATGGGACGGACGTCGGCGGGCGAGGGGATCTGTCCGCTCCTGACGTCCGGCGGACGAGGCGCCCACCACGGGGAATAAGATGGAGTTCAACCAGTTCGCGCTCACGCCCATCGTCGTCTTCAACCTGATCATCGGCGCGCTCTTCACGGTCGCCTACTTCTACCAGGCGATCTATACCGTCAAGGTCATGCTCCAGGGCTCGGTCCAGCTCCCCGAGGCCAAGCGGCGCCACCGCTACGCGTTCGTGATCGCCGCCCACAACGAGGAGATGGTCGTCGGCAACCTCGTGCGCTCCATCCTCGCCCAGGACTACCCCCGCGAGCTCATGGACGTCTTCGTCGTCTGCGACGCGTGCACCGACGACACCCACCGCGTGGCCGAGGAGGCCGGCGCCGTCGTGTGGGACCGCAACGACCTGGCGCGCCGCGGCAAGAGCTGGGCGCTCGACTACGCCTTCAACCGCATCCTCGACGACTATCCCGACACCTACGAGGCGTTCGTCGTCTTCGACGCCGACAACCTCGTCTCGCCGGACTACATCTCCGTCATGAACCGGGCCTTCGACGCCGGCTACCTCGTCTGCACCGGATACCGAAACTCCAAGAACTTCGACTCGAGCTGGATCAGCGCCGCCTACGCGCTCTGGTTCATGCGCGAGGCGAAGTTCCTCAACAACGCCCGCATGATGTCGGGCACGAGCAGCGCGATCTCGGGCTCCGGCTGGCTCGTCTCCGAGCGGATCATCCGCGGCATGCACGGATGGGGCTTCCACTCGCTCACCGAGGACATCCAGTTCTCTACCTTCTGCAGCGCGAACAACGTGCAGATCGGCTACGCCCCCGCGGAGTTCTACGACGAGCAGCCGGTCACCTTCAAGGCCTCCTGGGTCCAGCGCCTGCGGTGGAGCAAGGGTATGTACGAGGTGTTCTTCTCGTACGCACGTGACCTGCTGAAGGGCATCTCGCGCGGCCGCTTCGCGAGCTACGACCTGCTCATCACCGTTGCGCCGGGCAACGTCCTCACCCTGCTCTCCGTCTCGGTGAACCTCACCTACCTCGCGATCGGCGCCCTCAGCCACGGCTTCATCGCCACCCAGGCCGAGCTCAACATGTGCGTTGGCTCGCTCGTCATGACGATTGCGTCCATGTACCTCTCTTTCTTCGTTATGGGCCTCATCACCACGATCTCCGAGCGCGAGCACATCCACGCCAAGAAGCGGTGGCGCGTCGTCACCAACCTCTTCACCTTCCCGATCTTCGAGCTCAGCTACATCCCCATCAACGTCGTCGCGCTCTTCAAGAAGGTCGAGTGGGTGCCCACCAAGCACGACATCGTCGTCGACGTCAAGGACGTCGTCGGGGAGGCCTAGGCCCGCGCGCTGTTTTGGCGCGTTTCGTGAGCTGGTACTTCTCGGCAAACGGTGCCTGTAAAACCCGTGAGCGGATGTTACAATGGCGTGAACTCAACCAACTACCGCCGCGAGCGGGGAGAGGAGCCGGCACATGGCAACGTTCTTCGAGGGGGAGTCCCACACCTTTTCCGAGTACCTGCTCGTTCCCGGATACTCCTCGGCGGAGAACATCCCCGACAACGTGTCGCTCAAGACGCCGCTCGTGAAGTTCCGCCGCGGCGAGGAGCCGGCGCTCTCGCTCAACATCCCCATGGTCTCGGCCATCATGCAGTCCGTCTCCGGCGTGGACATGGGCGTCGCGCTCGCCATCGAGGGCGGCCTCGCCTTCATCTACGGCAACCAGACGCCCGAGCAGGAGGCGGCCATGGTCAAGGCCGTCAAGGACCACAAGGCCGGCTTCGTCGAGTCCGACTCCACCCTCACGCCCGACATGACGATGGAGCAGGTCATGGAGCTCAAGGCCCGCACCGGCCACTCCACCATGCCCGTCACCGACGACGGCTCCTCCCGCGGCAAGCTCCTCGGCATCGTGACCAGCCGCGACTACCGTCCCACGCGTGACGACCACCAGAAGAAGGTCGCCGAGTTCATGACGCCGCGCGAGAAGCTCATCGTGGGCGACAAGGACATCACGCTCAAGCGCGCCAACGACGTCATCTGGGAGAACAAGCTCAACGCCCTGCCCGTCGTGGACGAGAACGACCACCTCGTGGGCATCGTCTTCCGCAAGGACTACGACCAGCACAAGTCCAACCCCAACGAGCTGCTCGACGCCAACAAGCGCTACATGGTGGGCGCCGGCATCAACACGCGCGACTACGCCGAGCGCGTGCCGCTGCTCGTGGAGGCCGGCGCCGACGTGCTCTGCATCGACTCCTCCGAGGGCTTCTCCGAGTGGCAGAAGCGCACGCTGGAGTGGGTGCGCGCCAACTACGGCGACTCCGTCAAGGTGGGCGCCGGCAACGTCGTGGACGAGGAGGGCTTCCGCTTCCTCGCCGACTGCGGCGCCGACTTCGTGAAGGTCGGCATCGGCGGCGGCTCGATCTGCATCACGCGCGAGACCAAGGGCATCGGCCGCGGCCAGGCCTCCGCGGTCATCGACGTGTGCCGCGCGCGCGACAAGTACTTCGAGGAGACCGGCGTCTACGTGCCCGTCTGCTCCGACGGCGGCATCGTCTACGACTACCACATGACGCTCGCGCTGGCCATGGGCGCCGACTTCATGATGCTCGGCCGCTACTTCGCCCGCTTCGACGAGAGCCCCACCGAGCGCGTGAACGTCAACGGCCAGTACATGAAGGAGTACTGGGGCGAGGGCTCCGCGCGCGCCCGCAACTGGCAGCGCTACGACCAGGGCGGCGCCTCCAAGCTGGGCTTCGTCGAGGGCGTGGACTCCTACGTGCCCTACGCCGGCTCGCTCAAGGAGGGCGTGGGCCAGACGATCTACAAGATTAAGTCCACGATGTGCAACTGCGGCGCCAAGACCATCAAGGAGCTGCAGGAGAAGGCGCGCCTGACGCTCGTGAGCTCGACCTCGATCGTCGAGGGCGGCGCGCACGACGTCGTGGTCAAGGACTCCCAGCACAGCGTGAGCTACCGCTAGTCTGGCGAGAAGCACGATCGAGTTGCCGGCCGCCCCGGGCACGCGTCCCGGGGCGGCCTTCTGCTGTCGATGCGCTTAGGAAATCGGGGTCGTTGCACCTTCGCGCGCGGCGCGCGCTTACGAAATTGGGGTCGTTGCACCTCCGTCCGCGGCGAGAAGTACTTCTCGCCAACAAAACCTCTGTTGGTTGCAAGCCGACGGTTCTTCTCGCCGCCCCTGGGCGGCCCCGAGGATGCAACAACCCCAAAACCCTAAGCACAAAATACTCCACGCCCTGCAACAACCCTGTTTTCTTAAGCATCACCAATCGCCCCTACGGGCGTGCTGCTACAATGGCACGGTTGACCATCGCACACGAAGGAGTCACGCAGATGAGCGACGCCGAGAAGAACTTCGAGGTCCCGGCCTACGACGCTGAGGAGATCGAGACCCGCTGGCAGGCCGAGTGGGACGCCGAGGAGCTCTACAAGACCGAGGAGAGCCCCGAGAAGCCCAAGAAGTACGTGCTGGAGATGTTCCCGTACCCCTCGGGCGACCTGCACATGGGGCACGCGCGCAACTACACGATCGGCGACGCCATGGCCCGTCAGGCCCGCATGCGCGGCTTCGACGTGTTGCACCCGATGGGCTACGACGCCTTCGGCCTGCCCGCCGAGAACGCCGCCATCAAGCACAACACGCAGGCGAGCGTCTGGACCCACCAGAACATCGCGCAGGCCACCAAGACCATGCGCCGCATGGGCTTCTCCTACGACTACGACCGCATGTTCAACACCTGCGACCCCGAGTACTACAAGTGGGGCCAGTGGATCTTCCTCAAGATGTGGGAGAAGGGCCTCGTCTACCGCGACAACTCGCCGGTGAACTGGTGCCCGGGCTGCCAGACGGTCCTCGCCAACGAGCAGGTCGTGGACGGCAAGTGCTGGCGCTGCGGCTCGGTGCCCGAGAAGCGCGCCCTCTCCCAGTGGTACTTCAAGATCACCGACTACGCCCAGGAGCTTCTCGACGACCTCAAGAAGCTCGAGGGCAAGTGGCCCGAGCGCGTCCGCGCGATGCAGGCCAACTGGATCGGCCGCTCCGAGGGCGCCGAGATCGACTTCACGCTGGCCGCGGAAGACGGCGTGACCCCCACCGACACCAAGATCACCGTCTTCACCACGCGCCCGGACACGCTCTTTGGCGTGAGCTTCTTCCTGCTGCCGCCCGAGAGCCCGCTCGCCGCGGAGCTCGTGGCCGGCACCGAGCATGAGGAGGCCTTCCTCGAGCTCAAGGCCGCGGCGGAGAAGGTCTCCTCGGTCGACCGCCAGGGCTCCGAGCGCGAGAAGCACGGCGTCTTCACCGGCCGCTACGTCATCAACCCGGTGAACGGCCGCCCGGCGCCCATCTGGGTCGCCGACTACGTCCTCATGGACTACGGCACGGGCGCCGTCATGGGCGTGCCCTGCGGCGACCAGCGCGACTTCGACTTCGCCAAGAAGTACGGCCTGGAGATCGCCCCGATCATCTGCGAGAAGGACGACCCGCTCTACGAGCAGCTCAAGGACGAGCGCGAGCTCGTGGTGACCTCCGTCGACTGGGACCACGCGATGGAGGCTGAGGGCTACCTCGTGCAGTCTGGCCGCTTCACCGGCATGAAGGGCGGCAAGCACTCCGAGGCCGTCGACGCCATCATCGAGTGGCTCGGTGAGCAGGGCCTCGGCCGCAAGACCGTGCAGTTCCGCCTGCGCGACTGGCTCATCTCCCGCCAGCGCTACTGGGGCAACCCGATTCCGATGATCCACTGCGACTGCTGCGGCGACGTGCCGGTGCCCTACGAGGACCTGCCCGTCACGCTGCCCGACGCGCTCGACCTCGGCGCCGGCGAGACGCTCGCCGCCTACGCGCCGTTCTACGAGACCACGTGCCCCAAGTGCGGCAAGCCTGCCAAGCGCATCACCGACACCATGGACACCTTCACGTGCTCCAGCTGGTACTACCTGCGCTACTGCGACCCGCACAACGAGGAGCTGCCCTTCTCGCGCGAGGCCGTGGACCGCTGGATGCCGGTCGACAACTACATCGGCGGCATCGAGCACGCCATCCTGCACCTGCTCTACAGCCGCTTCTTCACCAAGGTCCTGCGCGACCTCGGCATGATCGGCATCGACGAGCCCTTCGAGAACCTGCTCTGCCAGGGCATGGTCAAGGACGCCAACGGCGACACCATGTCCAAGTCCAAGGGCAACGTCGTGCCGCCGTCCTCGGTGATCGAGCCCTACGGCGCGGACACCATGCGTCTGGCCATCCTCTTCATCGCCCCGCCCGAGAAGGACTTCAACTGGGACGAGGAGGCCGTCGCCGGCGCCAACCGCTTCATCAAGCGCGCGTGGCGCGTGGTCTGGCTGCTGTCGCAGGGCGCGGCCGCCGGCGCCGTGAGCGCGGGCACGCTCGACGCGGCGGGCAAGGAGCTCTGGCGCACGCTTAACGGCATGGGCATCAAGTGCACCACCGACTTCGACCGCGGCCAGTTCAACACCGCCATCTCCGCTGTCATGGAGATCACCAACGCGGCGTCCAAGTACGTGAACGACGTGGCGCCCGAGCAGCGCGACCCGGCGCTCTGCTTCGCCGTGGCGCACGCGATCGTGACCATGCTCGCGCCGATCTGCCCGCACTGGGCCGAGGAGCTCTGGCACAAGGCGCTGGTCCAGGAGGGCTCGGTCTACAACGCCGCCTGGCCCGACTTCGACGCCGAGGCCGCCAAGGCCGACGAGGTGGAGATCGCGGTCCAGATCAAGGGCAAGGTCCGCGGTCGCGTCATGGTCGCCGCCGACGCCACGGACGACGAGGTCGCCGAGGCCGCCAAGGCCGCCGTGGCCGAGCAGCTCGCCGGCAAGGACATCAAGAAGGTCATCGTCATCAAGGGCCGCCTGGTCAATATCGTGGCGGTGTAGACCCTTACGCGAGGTGGCGGCCCTCCGACCTTCCTGCGAGAAGTGCGCTGCGCGGAACTTCTCTCCGGAAGGTCGGAGGGCCGACGCATGTCGGTTCTCACGCGCTGGCGAGAGGTTCTTCTCGGTGGGTTTGTCGGGTTTGGCGGGCTTGGGTCGCTGGGGAGTGGGTACAATAGGCTCGACGGCCGCCTACGTTGGGGAACCTAGGCAGTGCCGTTACTTGATTCGGGCCGCTCGCGCTCAGCGCTGGCGGCCCTCTCGTTCATCGGACGTACCTCGCACCTCTCGGACAAGCCTTACTATCGCCAGAACCAGGGAAACGCACCCTGTCAGAAGAGCGACGACCTCAGTCAGATCCATCGGCATCACCTCCCCTCGCGGGTACGGCGCTGCCCTCGGTACGCGGTGTGACCGCCGAGCCGTAGGGAGGGTTCTACCCGTTGCGACGACAAACGCCGGGAAGCAATCGGCGGACGGCTCTGTGGGCGCGCGGGTTATGGCCCTCATCGCTGGCGAGAGGTTCTTCTCGGCGGAGGTTGCCTCTTGCGGCGGCGTGTTGGGTGACGGGCTTTGCGGGTCGCGGCGGGGTCTGGGGGCGCGCGATGCGCGAAAGTCGTCACCGTCGCGCGGGAGGTGCCGAGAAGGACGTCAGCTTGTGGCAATCTCGTGGAGGCTCGTTTGACGCGTGGCGAGAAAAACCGTAGACTAGCAGCGTATTCGAAGCTGTAACCGTAGGAAGTGGGGTGGATCTTCTCGCCCCGCTTCCTTTCTGTATGAAGACGGGAGGGGAGCATGCCCAAGACCGGCATCGAGCAGGAGATCATCGAGGCCCTGGAGGCCCGCGCGGCCGAGCGCGGCGTCGACGTCGTGGACGTCGAGGTCGTGGGGGCGACCAAGGCACCCTGCGTGCGCGTGCGCATCGACCACGCCGACGAGTCTCTGCCCACCATCACGCTCGACGAGGTGACCGAGGAGACCGAGTGGATCTCGGCCGCCCTCGACGAGCTCGACCCCATCCCCTCCAGCTTCACCCTCGAGGTGTCGAGCCCCGGCATGGCGCGCCCGCTGCGCAAGGAGCGCGACTTCGAGCGCTTTGCCGGCGAGGCCGTCCAGCTCTCGCTCGTCCCGGGCGAGGGGAGGCGCCGCTACACCGGCACCCTCCTCGGCATTGAGGACGGCACCGTCGCCCTCGAGGTGGACGGCGAGCGCGTGGAGCTCCCGTTCGGCGACATCAGGAAGTGCACGATCAAGCCCGACTTCTCCGACTAGGGAAGCGCGGGAGGAACGAAAGGACAAGACATGGCTTCTGAGATGATGGCGGCCCTCGAGCAGCTCTGCGAGGAGAAGCACATCGACCAGCTCGACCTCATCACCCGCCTCGAGCAGTCGCTCGCCAAGAGCTACGCCGACGTGCTGCACCTGCCCTTCGGCGCGCGCGTCACGATCGACCGCGCCACCGGCAAGGTCTACGTCTACGAGCTCGTCCCGAAGGGCGAGGAGGATCCCGAGACCGGCGAGTACGCCGAGTTCGACGAGGTCGACGTCACGCCCGCCGACACGAGCCGCATCGCCGCCCAGCACGCCAAGGCCGAGATCCGCGCGATCGTCCGCAACGCCGCGCGCGCCCAGATCTACGAGGAGTTCTCGCAGCGCGTGGGCGACATCATCACCGGCACCGTGCTGCAGACCACGCCCGACTTCACGATCATCAAGATCCGCGAGGGCGTCGAGGCCGAGCTGCCCCACTTCGACCAGCGCCGCTACCCCGAGGAGCGCAACGAGCGCCCCGCCGGCGAGCGCTACAGCCACAACCAGCGCATCCGCGCGATCATCGTCGACGTGCGCGACCCCAACTCCACGCAGCCCGTGGTCCGCGGCGAGCGCCAGCGCCCGCCCATCGTGGTCTCCCGCACCCACCCGGACCTGCTGCGCCGCCTCTTCGAGCTCGAGGTGCCCGAGGTCTACGACGGCGTCGTCGAGATCCGCAGCATCGCCCGTGAGCCCGGCGTCCGCTCCAAGGTGGCCGTCTCCTCCAACGACGACCGCCTCGACCCGGTGGGCGCCTGCGTCGGCCCCAAGGGCAGCCGCGTGCGCACCGTCGTCTCCGAGCTCCGCGGCGAGCGCGTCGACGTGGTCCTGTGGAGCGACGACCCGACCCGCTGCGTGGCCTCCGCGCTCTCGCCGGCCCGCGTCTCCCGCGTGGTGATCGACCCCGAGACCGGCTACGCCACGGTCATCGTCCCCGACGACCAGCTCTCGCTCGCCATCGGCAAGGAGGGCCAGAACGCCCGCCTCGCCGCGCGCCTGACCGGCCTGCACATCGACATCAAGAACGAGTCGCTCGCCGCGGGCGTCCTGCGCGACCTCCCGCGCGCCACGGTCCCCGACGAGCCCGAGGACGACGGCGAGGCGCACCGCTGCGAGTACGTGGGCGCCAACGGGATCCAGTGCCGCAACATGGCGCGCCCGGGCTCCCGCTTCTGCGGCGTCCACGAGGAGATGGCCTCCGCGGAGGTCTCCTCCGACCCCGACTCGCTCATCTAGCGCCGCCGAAGACGGCAGGTAGGACCACAGACCCCTCTCTCGGAAGGTAGCTCATATGGCAAAGACCCGCGTACACGACCTCGCCAAGGAGTACGGCATCTCCAGCAAGGAGATGCTCGAACACCTCGGCAACCTCAAGATCCCCGCCAAGTCCGCGTCCTCGACGCTCGAGGACGCCTACGTGGCGATCGTCCGCAAGAAGCTCAAGCCGATCCTGGAGGCCCACGCCGCCGAGATCGAGGCGCAGAAGCGCGCCGAGGAGGAGGCCAAGGCCGAGGAGGCGCGCATCGCCGCCGAGAAGGCCGAGGCCGAGCGCCTGGCCGCCGAGCAGCGCCGCGAGAAGGAGCGCGCCGAGGAGGAGCGCCGTCGCGCCGCCGCCGAGGAGGAGCGCAAGCGCCAGGAGGCGGAGCGCGCCGAGGCCGAGCGCCGCGCGGCCGAGGAGGCCGAGAAGAACCGCGTGCGCGACACCGCGCCGAAGAGCGTCCCGTCCTTCTCGTCCTTGCTCGACCAGATCGCGCAGCAGGAGCAGATCCTGAAGCAGCAGGCCGAGGAGGCCAGCCAGAAGAAGGCCGCCAGCCGCGACCGCGGCGGCGCCCGTCGAGAGAGCTCGCGTCCCTCCGCCGCTGCCGCTGCCGCTGCCGCCGCCCCGTCCGGCGCCGCCGACGGCGGTCGTGGCCGTCGCGGCAAGAAGGGCCGCCGCGGCGACGAGGGCGAGGACCGCTACAGCCGCATGGCCCGCGAGGCCGAGGCCTACAACCGCAGCCGCGTCCTCGAGGAGGCCCGCGTGGCCGTCGAGGAGGCGTCGCGCGAGTCCACCGGCCGCCGCAAGCGCCGCAAGGAGCGCCGCCAGAAGCAGGCCGAGGAGGCCGCGATGGAGCAGCGCATCGAGGAGGCGCTGGCCAACGACCAGGACCTCTCGCAGCTCGACACCGTGAAGGTGCCGCAGGGCTCCACGGTCCAGGAGCTCGCCGAGCTTCTCGGCGTGCCCGCCAACGACATCATCAAGCGCCTGTTCTTGCTGGGCACCCCGCTCACGCTCACCGAGTCCATGTCCGACGAGCTCATCGAGCTCGTCGCCGACGACCTCGGGCGCGACGTCAAGGTCATGACCAAGGAGGAGGAGAACTCCTTCACCTTCTACGACGACCCCGCCGACCTCAAGCCGCGCCCGCCGGTGGTCACCGTCATGGGCCACGTCGACCACGGCAAGACGTCGCTTCTGGACGCCATCCGCCACACCGGCGTCGCAGCGGGCGAGGCGGGCGGCATCACGCAGGCCATCGGCGCCTCCCAGGTCACGATCAACGGCCGCCTGATCACCTTCATCGACACCCCGGGCCACGAGACCTTCACGGCCATGCGCGCCCGCGGCGCCAAGGTGACCGACATCGTCATCCTGATCGTCGCCGCCGACGACGGCGTCATGCCCCAGACGATCGAGTCGATCAACCACGCCAAGGCGGCCGGCGTGCCCATCATCGTGGCCGTCAACAAGATCGACAAGCCCGGCGCCAACCCCGACCGCGTGCGCCAGGAGCTCACCGAGTACGGCATCATCCCGGAGGAGTGGGGCGGACAGAACATGTTCGTCAACATCTCCGCCAAGCAGAAGATCGGCATCGACGAGCTGCTGGAGACCGTCATCCTCCAGGCCGACGTCCTCGAGCTCAAGGCCAACCCCGATACCTTCGCCTCCGGCAACGTCCTCGAGGCCAAGCTCGACCGCGGCCGCGGCTCCGTCGCCACGGTGCTGGTCACCCGCGGCACGCTCCACATCGGCGACGCGCTCGTGGCGGGCATGGCCTACGGCCGCGTCCGCGCGATGCTCGACCCGAAGGGCAACTCCGTCACCGAGGCCGGCCCCTCCGACGCCGTCGAGATCCTCGGCCTGCAGAGCGTGCCGATGGCCGGCGACGAGTTCCGCGTCTTCCACGACGAGCGCGACGCCCGACAGCTTGCCGACGAGCGCGCCCTCAAGGCCCGCATCGAGGAGCAGAACCGCGTGAAGCACGTCACGCTCGAGAACCTCTTCGACACCATGGCCGACGCCGAGGTCAAGGAGCTCAACCTCATCATCAAGGCCGACGTCCAGGGCTCCATCGAGGCGCTCCAGGACTCGCTCGACAAGATGGACCAGTCCGAGGTCCGCATCAACACGATCCACTCCGCGGTCGGCGCGATCACCGAGACCGACGTCATCCTCGCCGACGCCTCCAACGCCATCATCATCGGCTTCGGCGTGCGCCCGGAGGCCAAGGCAAAGAGCGCCGCGGAGCGCGACGGCGTGGAGATCCGCACCTACAGCGTCATCTACAAGGCGATCGAGGACATCGACGCCGCCCGCATCGGCATGCTCAAGCCCACCGAGGTCGAGGTCCAGACCGGCGTCGCCGAGGTCCGCGACACCTTCAAGGTGCCCAAGGTCGGCATCGCCGCCGGCTGCATGGTCCAGGAGGGCGAGATCTCCCGCGACGACCAGGTGCGCCTCGTGCGCGACGGCATCGTCGTCTACGAGGGCAAGATCGCCTCGCTGCGCCGCTACAAGGACGACGTCAAGAGCGTCAAGGCCGGCTTCGAGTGCGGCATCGGCCTGGAGAACTTCCAGGACGTCAAGCCCGGCGACCAGATCGAGGGCTTCCGCATCGACCAGGTCGCCCGCACCGAGTAGGCGCCCTCGCCCCCGCCCGCCCGCGCGCCGTCGCGGGAGGGCGGGGGCATTCCGTTTGGAGCAGACCATGAAGCAGAACCAGCACTCGAGAAGGACCAACGAGCTTGCTCGCGTCAAGCTCGCCAATATCCTGCTCTTCGAGATCTCCGACCCCGACCTCGCGCTCGTGACCATAACCGGCGTCGAGGTCTCCGTCGACAAGTCCTACCTGCGCGCCTACGTGAGCTGCGACGCCGAGCGCTACGACGAGGTCACCGCCGCGCTCGCCCGCGCGAAGGGCCGCATCCGCACGCTGCTCGGCCGCGCGCTCGGCTGGCGTGTGACGCCCGAGCTCGACTTCCGCATCGACACCACCACCGACGAGGCCGAGGCGATCTCGCGCGCCCTCGAGGACGTGCCGCCCACGCTCGCGGTCGAGAAGGACGAGTTCGGCTACCCGGTCGAGGGCGCCGGCGAGACGAGCGAGGGCTAGGGGGCTGCCGTGCTGTGTGACGAGGCTACCAGCGAGCTCCAGCGCTCCGGCTTCGACGCGATCACGCGCCTCGTGGAGGGCGCCGCGACCATAGCCGTGTGCGCGCACACCTCGCCGGACGGCGACGCGCTGGGCTCCGAGCTCGCGCTCGTCGAGCTCATCGAGTCCGTGTGGCCCGAGAAGCGCGTGACGGCGCTGCTCGCCGACGACGACGAGGTCCCGCGCATCTATCAGTTCCTCCCCGGCGCCGAGCGGCTCGTTCGCGCCGTGGACTATCACGACGACCCCGACCTCTTCTTCTGCGTGGACCTCTCGCGCCCCGACCGCCTGAGCGATGCGCGCGCGGTCCTCGAGCGCTCCGGCGGCGTCGCGGTCCTCGACCACCATCCCGCCGACGAGGTCACCTGGGACGCGGGCGTCGTCCGTCCCGACGCCGCCGCCGCGGGCGTGCTCGTCGCCGAGTACGCGCTGCACCTCGGCGGCCCGCTCACGCCGACGATGGCCCAGAACCTGCTCTGCGCGCTCGTCACGGACACCGGCCGCTTCCAGTACCAGAACGCAAACGGCGAGGCCTTCCGCGTCGCCAGCGCGCTCGTCGACTCGGGGGCGTCTCCCTCCGACGTCGCCCTCCACGTCTACCAGAGCGACCGCGTGAGCTACCTGCACCTCTCCGCGACCGTCATGGGCAGGATCACCACCTTCGAGCGCGGGAGGATCGCCTACAGCTACGCCACCATGGCCGACCTCGAGGCCAACGCGGTTCCGGTCGCGGAGTGCGACGGCCTCGTGGACATCGTCCGCCGCGTGGACGGCTGCGAGATCGCGCTCTTCCTCAAGGAGGTCCCCGGCGGCAAGGTCCGCGGCAACCTCCGCGCCAAGTCCGACCGCGACATCTCGGTCGTCGCGCGCGAGATGGGCGGGGGCGGCCATCCGTCGGCCGCCGGCTTCACCGTCGAGGGCGACATCGACCGCGCGCTCGCCGTGGTCCTGCCCAAGCTGCGCGCGCTCTACGCGGACGGCGGGGACGGGCGGTGAGCCGCCGCCCGAGCGCCTTCTCCGCGCTCATCGCCGTCGACAAGCCCGCGGGCATGACCAGCCACGACGTCGTCTCCCGCGTGAGGCGCGCCGTGGGCGAGCGCCGCGTGGGCCACGCCGGCACGCTCGACCCGGCCGCGACCGGCGTGCTCGTCGTCGGCATCGGCCAGGCGACCAAGCTCCTGGGCCTGCTGACGCTCGACCGCAAGGGCTACCGAGCCACGTTCTCGCTCGGCGCCGAGACCACGACCGACGACGCCGAGGGCGAGGTCACCTCCACCGCCGAGGTGCCCGACGACCTGCTCGGCCGCGAGCGCGCATCCGTCGAGGTCGCGCGACTCGTCGGCGAGACGGACCAGGTCCCGCCGCGCTTCTCGGCCGTCTCCGTCAACGGTCGGCGCGCCTACGACGCCGCACGTGCCGGCGAGGACGTCGAGCTTGCGCCGCGTCGCGTGACGATCCACGGCGCCGAGCTCGTCTCCGTGGACCGCGCCGCGCGCTCGTGGACCGTGGACCTCGACGTCTCCAAGGGCACCTACGTGCGCAGCATCGCCCGCGACTTCGGCCGCGAGCTCGGCTGCCTGGCGCACGTGAGCGAGCTTCGGCGCACGTTCTCCGGCCCCGTCACGATCGACTCGTGCGTTAGCCTGGACGAGCTCGCCGAGCGGGGGACCGACCTCGTGCACGAGCGGGCGCTCGACCCCGCCGCCGTGCTCGGCCTGCCCGTCCGCGAGCTCGCCCTCGAGGAGGTCGCGGACGTCACGTGCGGCCGGCGCATCGCCTCCGGCACCCTGCGCGACGGGGGAGAGCCCGCCCCCGGCCAGCGCGTCGCGCTCGCCTTCTCCGGCGCGCTCGTCGGCATCTGGCGCCGCGAGGGCCGCCACCTCGTCTGCGAGTCAAACTTCCCCCAGGGCATCGAGGGAGTGCGATGAGCGAGAAGAACCTCGAGCAGCGGCTCCTCGCGCTCTCGCCGGATAACCCGGTGGGGGCCGTCGGGAGTGTTCTTACGGGAAGTGCGCTGCGCGGAATGCTGCCGGGGGTCGCTCCGGGTGTTCCTCCGAGAAGTGCGCTCCGCGGAACTTCTCTGCGGAACACCCTCCGCGAACATCGGGCAGTGTGTGCGATCGGGGCGTTCGACGGGGTGCACATCGGGCATCGGGCGCTGATCGCGCGGGCGCGCGAGGAGGCAATCGCTCGCGGGGACGAGCTTGTGGTCGTCACGTTCTCGCCGGATCCGTCGGTTGTGCTCAACCCTAATCACCCACAGAAACTGCTTCTTTGTGACGAGGACCGACTGAACACCCTGAGCTCGATCGAGGGCGTGGATCGCCTGGTTGTGCTCGACTTCACGCCCGAGCTTGCTGCGCTGCCGTACGAGCGGTTCGTGCGGGAGAGGCTCGGTGAGCTCATGGACCTTGACGTCATTGTCGTTGGGTCGGACTTCTGCCTTGGAGCAGGCGGCGCCGGCACGGTCGAGGCGCTCTGCGAGCTGGGGCGCGTCGACGGCTTCGACGTCATCGGCATGGACCTCCTCGACGAGGGCGGCTCGCATGTCACCGCCACGCGCATCCGCGGCCTGCTCGCCGAGGGCCGCGTCGAGGCGGCCGCCGGCCTGCTCGGGCGCTGCCACCTCGTCACCGGCACCGTCGAGCACGGCCGCGGCGAGGGGACGTCCTTCGGCTTCCCCACGGCCAACGTGCGCGTGGCCGACGGCCTCTGCCTGCCCGCCGAGGGCGTCTACGCCGGTTACGTCACGTACGGCGGCTCCGTCTGGCCCGCCGCCGTCAACGTGGGCAAGCCGAGGTCCTTCTCGCCGGGCGAGGAGGGGGAGAGCTTCCTCGAGGCCACGCTGCTGGGCTTCTCCGGCGACCTCTACGGCGCCGCCGTCGGCGTGTCCTTCGTGCGGTGGCTGCGCGAGCCGAGGTCCTTCTCGTCCGTCGAGGAGCTCGAGCGCGTCGTGCTCGGAAACGTGTCCTGGGTGCGTGCTACCCTCGGGTCGGGGGAAGTCGAGCTGAGGGGGGAGTGGTCCGCGTGATCTCCGACGAGGACAAGGAGCGGGTCCGCCAGGCGACCGACTTCGTGCAGCTCGTGGCCGAGACCGTCGAGCTGCGACAGCGCGGTCAGGACTTCTGGGGCTGCTGTCCCTTCCACGGCGAGAAGACCCCCTCGTTCAAGGTGAACCCCTCCACGGGGCTGTGGCACTGCTTCGGCTGCGGCGAGGGCGGCGACGTATTCTCCTACGTGCAGCGCCGCGAGAACCTCGAGTTCACGGACGCCGTGCGCTACCTCGCGGACCGCGCCGGCATCGAGCTCTCGGAGGAGCGGACCAGCCGCGGGCCCCGTCGGAGCCGCCTCATGGAGGCCCTCGAGGAGGCCGAGTCGTTCTACCACCTCATGCTCATGCGCGGGCGCGGGTCGGACTCCGCCGCCGCACGCAGCTACTTCGCGGGACGCGGCTTCGGCTCGGACGTCTGCCGCCGCTGGCGGCTCGGCTACGCCCCGGGGCACGGGGCGCTCGTCGCGCACCTGCGCGAGAAGGGCTTCACGCCCGCCGAGCTCGTCGCCGCGGACCTGGCCCAGGAGCGCTCGGGGCGGCTCCAGGACCGCTTCTGGGGCCGCGTGATGTTCCCGATCCACGACGAGCGCGGGCGCGCGATCGCCTTCGGCGGCCGCGTCCTCGACGCGCAGAAGCGCGAGGGGGTGGCCAAGTACGTCAACACGCGCGACACCGCGGCGTTCAACAAGGGCAAGCACCTCTTCGCCTACGACCGCGCGCGCGACGGCATGGCGGCCACCGGCGAGGCGGTCGTCTGCGAGGGATACACCGACGTCATCGCCATGCACGAGGCAGGCTTCACCAACGCCGTGGCCGCCCTCGGCACGGCCTTCAGGCTCGAGCACGTGCGCCTCATGGAGCGCCAGCGCGTGAGCCGCATCATCTGCATGTTCGACGGAGACGCCGCAGGCCAGCGCGCCGCCGAGCGCGCGGTCCGCTACCTCGACAAGACCTCGGCGTCGCTCATGTGCGTGGTGCTCCCGGACGGCCAGGACCCCATGGAGTTTCTCGCGGCCCACGGCGCGGACGCCCTGCGCGAGCAGCTCGCCGGCGCGCGCCCGCTCATGGACTTCGTCTTCGAGAAGCGCCTCGCCTCCTACGACCTCTCCGGCCCGGGGCGTCGCGTCCGCGCGCTCGAGGACATGGCGTCGGTCCTCGCGCCGCTCAAGCAGTCCGTCCTTCTCGACGAGTACGCCACGCGGCTCGCCGACGCCCTGGGCATGGACGTGGACGAGACCAAGCGCGCCATCCGCTCCGCGCCGGTCCGCGAGCTCGACGAGGAGCGCCCGGCGAGAAGGACCGCGGCGCCGTCGCCCGCGCCCGCACCGCCCGCCGCGGCGGAGGGCCCCTCCTACGAGGCGTACGACGAGGCCCCGGCCGACTACGTCCCGATCGACGCCCTCGAGGGTGGAGGGACGGCAGAGCCCGCGCTCGAGGTGGCGCCCGGTCCGCTCTCGGCCGACGAGCGCATGCAGGTGGCCGCGGAGCGAGAGCTGCTCTGCGCCATCGCGCAGCGCCCGGACGCCCTGAGGGGCTACGGCGACCGGATCGCGGGGCTCGTCTGGGCGGACGGGCGACACGAGGCCATGGCGTGGGCCATGCTCTCGACGCCCGAGGGGAGCACGCCGGCGGAGGTGGTCGCCGCGGCCGCGGTGGTCGTCCCCGAGGCGCCCCGGATCCTCTCGGGAGGGCGCGTCATGGGCGACGACGAGCTCTCCGACGAGCGCAAGCTCGACTTCATCGTCGACAGCGCCGAACTCTACTCGTGCCGTCGCCGCATACGGCAGATCCGCTCGCGCCTTCGCTCGGCCGCGCCCGACCCAGACTCGGACGCCCTCTTCGCCGAGGCGACGCAGCTCCAGCGTCGCGTCACCGAGCTCGCCGGGCGACTCTCTTCGGTGTTTGGCACGTAGCTTTTGGGTATAATCTCAAAGGTTTATACGTCGAAAGGACTTTTGTGGCTGCCAAGAAGACCAACGCGGACATCAAGCTCTCCGACGACCTGCTCAAGGCCGTCGACGGCCTCGTGGCAGGGGCCGGCTCCGGCGCGAGCGTGACCGAGGACGACATCCAGCTCGCACTCAAGGACATCGACGTCGACTCCGACGAGCTCTCCGACGTCTACGACGCGCTGCGCTCGCGCGGCATGGAGGTCGTGGGCACCCCGGCCGAGGGCGCCGGCGAGGACTTCTCCTCCCACGAGGTCGCCGACGACGAGTTCGAGGACGACGATGACGTCGACTCCTACGTGGAGGACGACGAGGACGACTCCGAGAGCGCCGCCGAGGCCAAGATCGTCAAGGAGGCGCTGCGCGCCGTCCCCAAGGCCAAGGTCGCCAAGCCCAAGCGCTCCTCGCGCGCCCGCGCCCGTCGCGCCGACACCTCCACCGCCATGCTCACCGGCGACCCGGTCCGCATGTACCTCAAGGAGATCGGCAAGGTGGACCTGCTCACGGCCTCCGAGGAGGTCAACCTCGCCATGAAGATCGAGGCCGGCACCGACGCCGCCGAGAAGCTCGAGGCCGCCGAGGCCGGCGAGCTCGAGCTCACGCGCGCCGAGCAGCGCCGCCTCATGCGCATCGAGCAGGTGGGCCTCGACGCCAAGCAGCAGCTGATCAGCGCCAACCTGCGCCTCGTCGTGTCCATCGCCAAGCGCTACGTCGGACGCGGCATGCTCTTCCTCGACCTCATCCAGGAGGGCAACCTCGGCCTCATCCGCGCGGTCGAGAAGTTCGACTACACCAAGGGTTTCAAGTTCTCCACCTACGCCACCTGGTGGATCCGCCAGGCAATCACCCGCGCCATCGCCGACCAGGCGCGCACCATCCGCATCCCGGTGCACATGGTCGAGACGATCAACAAGCTGATCCGCGTCCAGCGCCAGCTGCTCCAGGACCTCGGCCGCGACCCCACCCCCGAGGAGATCGCCGCCGAGATGGGCATGAGCCCGGACCGCGTGCGCGAGATCCAGAAGATCTCGCAGGAGCCCGTCTCCCTGGAGACGCCGATCGGCGAGGAGGAGGACTCCCAGCTCGGCGACTTCATCGAGGACTCGAGCGCCGTCGCGCCGCCCGAGGCCGCGTCCGACTCCATGCTGCGCGAGCAGCTCGACCAGGTCCTCGACGGCCTGGCCGACCGCGAGCGCAAGGTGATCAAGTTCCGCTTCGGCCTCGAAGACGGCCACCCGCGCACGCTCGAGGAGGTCGGGCGCGAGTTCGGCGTCACGCGCGAGCGCATCCGTCAGATCGAGTCCAAGACCCTGGCGAAGCTCCGCCACCCCAGCCGCTCCGGCCGTCTCAAGGACTACATGGAGGGCTAGGGGAGCGACCCGCCCGCCCTTCTCGGCACCTCACGCGGCCCTCGCCTCGGCGGGGGCCGTTTCCTGTTACCGAGGACCCCTGGCCGTCGACGCGTCCCGGAATCGGCGAGGTTCTCCGCTCGTGGGCTTCCCGCGTCCCGGAAATGGCGAGGTTCTCCGCTCGTGGGCTTCCCGCGTCCCGGAAATGGCGGGTTTCCGCAGATCGGAGGCGTGGCCGTTCCAAAATCGCCGGGGTTCCGCAGGTCGAGCGTGCTCGGCGCGCGGAAAGTCGCCGATTCCGGGACGGCGCCCGGGGAACCCCTCCGATTCCGGGACGCGCTTCTCGCAGGTGCGGAGAACGTCGCCGATTCCGGGACGACGAGATGCCGAATCGCGGGAACCCCGCGGATTTCCGGACGGCGCGTCGCCCGCGCGAAGAATTCTGGAATTGGGGCTTGCGCGTCGCGTCAGACTCTGTATACTTTCTCCTTGCGCACAGATTCCCCGGTGGCGCAGTGGTAGCGCAGCTGACTGTTAATCAGCGTGTCGTAGGTTCGAATCCTACCCGGGGAGCCAGAAACGTTCAGGACCGGAGGACATCCTCCGGTCCTTTTCTTTTGCGCGGCAGAATCCGCCGTCCGATGGTGTACACTGGCAGGGAATCTTTAAGCCGGTGCGAGACGCCAGCAAGGTCAGGCCCAGGGGGCGCTTCCATAACACCCTTCCCGACGCTCGCGCCGCAACGGCAGGGCGTCTTTTTCGTAGAAGGGAGACCCATGGAACAGCCCCGGCTCAAGGCCCAGATCATGGACGAGCAGGCCATGGCCCGCGCGCTCACGCGCATCGCCCACGAGATCATCGAGAGGAACGAGGGCGCGTCCAACCTCGCGCTCGTCGGCATCGTGCGCCGCGGCGCCGCGCTCGCCCCGCTGCTCGCAGACGAGATCGCCAAGATCGAGGGCACGCGCCCGCCCGTGGGCACGCTCGACGTCAGCTTCTACCGCGACGACGTGCGCCGCAAGATCGCCCCGGTCGAGTTCGCCACCGACATCCCCTTCGACGTCGACGCGCGCGACATCGTCCTGGTGGACGACGTGCTCTACACCGGCCGCACGATCCGCGCCGCGCTCGACGCCCTGATCGACCTCGGTCGCCCGCGGACCGTCCAGCTCGCCGTCATGGTGGACCGCGGCCACCGCGAGCTGCCCATCCGCGCCGACTACGTCGGCAAGAACGTCCCCTCCTCGCGCGAGGAGGACGTCCGCGTCTCCATTGCCCCGTATGACAGCACGACCTCGGTGGAGATCTGGGACACCGTGGCCGAGAAGAACCAGGGAGGTGCCAACTGATGCTCTCCGTCAAGCATCTGATCGACACGACGAGCCTCACGGCCGACGACATCACGCAGATCCTCGATACGGCCCGCTCGTTCTCCGAGGTCAACAAGCGCGCGATCAAGAAGGTGCCGGCGCTGCGCGGCCGCACGATCGTCAACCTCTTCCTCGAGCCGTCCACCCGCACCAAGAGCTCCTTCGAGCTCGCCGAGAAGCGCCTCTCCGCGGACAGCCTCTCCATGGGCGGCGCCACGAGCTCCGTCGTCAAGGGCGAGAGCCTCGCGGACACGATCGAGACCATCGACGCCATGAACGTCGACATGTTCATCTGCCGCGCCAAGCTCGCCGGCACGCCGCAGAAGATCACCGAGCACACCGACGCCATCGTCATCAACGCCGGCGACGGCAAGCACCAGCACCCCACCCAGGCGATGCTCGACCTCTACACGATCCGCGAGAACTTCGGCCACCTCGACGGCCTCAAGGTCGCGATCGTCGGCGACCTCAGCCACAGCCGCGTCTGCGGCAGCCTCGTGCCCGCGCTCAAGACCATGGGCGCCGACGTCACGCTCGTCGGCCCCCCGACCTTCCAGGTCGACGACCCCGACTACTACGGCGTCCCGCAGACCGCCGACTTCGACGCCGTCATCCCTGAGATGGACGTCGTCTACATGCTGCGCGTCCAGCTCGAGCGCATGGAGGGCGCGGCCATCCCGTCCCGCCGGGAGTACAACCGTCTCTGGGGCCTGGACATGGCCCGCGTGAACAAGATGAAGCCCGAGGCCATCATCTGCCACCCCGGCCCCATGAACCGCGGCATGGAGATCAACGCTGACGTTGCCGACTGCGCACGCTCGCGCATCCTCGACCAGGTGAACGCGGGCGTACTCACGCGCATGGCCGAGATGTACCTGCTTCTGGGAGGAGAGAGCAATGGCGTATCTGCTTAAGTCTGCCCACGTCGTCGATCCCCAGGTGGGCCTCGACGACGTCCGTGACGTGCTCATCGACGGCGACAAGATCGCCGCGGTGGGGGAGAGCCTGGATGCCCCGGAGGGGACGTGCGTCATCGACGCCGCCGGCAAGTACCTCGTGCCCGGCCTTGTCGACATGCACGTGCACTTCCGCGATCCCGGCTTCGAGTACAAGGAGACCATCGAGACCGGCGCCCGTGCGGCGACCCACGGCGGCTTCACCGACGTGGCCACGATGCCCAACACCGACCCGGTGACCGACACCGGCGCCGAGGTCCGCTACCAGATCGACCGCTCCCGTCACGCCGGCCTCTGCCACATCCGCCCGATCGGCGCCCTCACGGTCGGCGAGAAGGGCGAGACGCTCGCCGAGATCGGCGACATGGTCATGGAGGGCGCGGTCGCCTTCTCCGACGACGGGCACGGCGTCCAGAGCGCCGGCATGATGCGCACCTGCATGGAGTACGTGAGCCAGTTCGACAAGGTCGTCTCGGCGCACTGCGAGGTCGAGTCGCTCACCACGCACGGCGTCATCAACGAGGGCCGCGCCTCCACGCGCCTCGGCATGTTCGGCTGGCCGGCGCTCGGCGAGGAGCTCGAGATCTACCGCGACATCGAGCTGTGCCGCATGACGGGCTGCGCCCTGCACATCGCCCACATCTCCACCGAGAAGGGCCTCGAGCTCGTGCGCGCCGCCAAGGCCGAGGGCCTGCCGGTCACCTGCGAGGTCACCCCGCACCACCTGTTCCTCTGCGAGGATGACATCACCGACGCCTACGACACCAACCTCAAGATGAACCCGCCGCTGCGCCGCGCCTCCGACGCCGAGGCGCTCCGCGAGGGCATCCTCGACGGCTCGATCGACTGCGTCGTCACCGACCACGCGCCGCACGCGCCGCACGAGAAGGACTGCGAGTGGGAGATCGCCTTCTTCGGCATCGTGGGCCTCGAGACGTCGCTGCCGCTCATGCTCACCAACCTCGTGCTGCCGGGCAAGATGAGCTGGTCTCGCCTCGTCGAGGTCATGGCCGTGAACCCGCGCCGCTGCCTGCGCCTGCCGGAGGTCCGCGTGGAGGCCGGCTGCACCGCCGACCTCACGCTCATCGACCCGGAGGCCGAGGTCACGGTCACCGAGGACTGGCTCGAGAGCCGCTCCAAGAACTCCGCGTGGCTCGGCAAGACGCTCGCCGGCGCCGCCAGCCACGTCTTCGTCGCCGGACGCCACACCCTGACGGACGGCGTCGTGACCCCGGTCAAGCGGGTGCTCCGATGACGTCGGGGGGCCTCGCGGTCCACGAGTTCACGGTCGCGCTCAACGAGGGCGTGGCGGACGGCCTCATGCGCATCGTCATCTCTGCGCCCGAGCTCGCCGCCGCCCTCGCCCCGGGCCAGTTCGTGAACATCCACGTGCCCGGCGACGCGAGCCAGATCCTGCGCGTCCCGCTGTCCTTCTCGCATGCGGACGCCGCCGCGGGCACCGTGGAGATCGTCTACGCCGTCGTCGGCGACGGCACGCGGCGCCTTTCCGAGATGACGGCGGGGGAGACCTCCACGGCCGTCGGCCCCTGCGGCAACCCCTGGCCGACCGTCCCGGCCGCCCGCCGCGCCTGCGTCGTCGCCGGCGGCGTGGGCGTGACGCCGGTCGTCGCGTGCGCCCGCATGCTCGCCGCGTCGGGCGTGGCCTTCGACGCCGTCGTGGGCACTCAGACCGCCGGCAAGCTCTGGGGCACGGACGTGCTTGAGGGCCTCGGTGCCGGTGCCGTCGCCGTGACCACCGACGACGGTAGCGCCGGGCGCAGGGGCTTCACCACCGACGCCCTCGCCGACCTTCTCGCCGAGAAGGACTACGACGTCGTCTACACCTGCGGCCCCGAGGTCATGATGGCGGGCGTCGCGCGCCTCTGCCGCGACGCCGGGGTCCGCTGCCTGGTCTCCATGGAGCGGATGATGTGCTGCGGCTTCGGCGCGTGCGGCACCTGCAACGTCGCCATGGCCGACGGCACCTACAAGTCCTGCTGCAAGGACGGCCCCGTCTTCGATGCCGAGGAGGTGGCGTGGTGATGGCCGAGAAGAACGTGAGCATGGCCGTCGACCTCGGTGGCGTGTGCATGCAGAACCCCGTCAACACCGCCTCGGGCACCTTCGCCTTCGGCTCGGTCTTCGAGGACTTCTTCGACGTCTCGCGCCTCGGCGCGATCACGCTCAAGGGATGCTCGGCCGAGCCGTGGCCCGGCAACCCTGCGCCGCGCATGTGCGAGGTGCCGAGCGGCATGATGAACACCGTGGGGCTCGCCAACCCGGGCGTCGCCGGCATGGTCGAGCAGTACGGTGAGTATCTCGCCGGGCTCGAGGGGCGCGGCTGCCGCGTCATCGTGCAGGCGGCCGGCCACTCCGTCGACGAGTACGTGGCGGCCGTCGAGCTCATCGAGGAGCTCTGCCCGTGGGCGAGCGGCGTCGAGATGAACATCTCCTGCCCCAACATTGCCCGCGGCGGCGTCCTCGTGGGCGGCACGCCGGAGAGCGCCGCCGAGGTCGTGCGCGCGGTGCGCCCGCGCGTGCGCCGGCCGCTCCTCGTCAAGATGGCACCGGTGCGCGTGCCGGAGATCGCGCGCGCCTGCGAGGCCGAGGGCGCGGACGCCCTCTCGCTCATCAACACGATCAACGGCATGTCCATCGACGTGCGCACCCGCAGGAGCCGCCTCTCCAAGCCCACGGGCGGCGTCTCCGGCCCCGCCATCCACGCCATCGCCGTGCGCATGGTCTGGGAGGCGGCCCAGGCCGTCAAGATCCCGATCAACGGCATGGGCGGCATCGCCACGTGGAGAGACGCCGCCGAGATGATCCTCGCCGGCGCCACCTCGGTCACGGTGGGCACCGCCAACTTCTACGACCCCGCCTGCGCGGCCGACATCGTGGACGGGCTTTCCGCCTGGGCGGCCGAGCAGGGCGTCACGGACATCAACGAGCTGATTGGAGCCTTCGAATGCTGACGTACGAAGAGGCAAGCGACAAGATCATCATCGCGCTGGACTGCTCGAAGGAGCGCGCGTTCGAGCTGGCGGACCTGCTCGCCGGCAAGGCCACCTGGGTCAAGGTGGGCATGACGCTCTTCTACGCGGAGGGCCCCGCCATCGTCGACGCCATGCGCGAGCGCGGGCTGCGCGTCTTCCTCGACCTCAAGGTCCACGACATCCCGTTCCAGGTGCAGGGCGCCGTCCGCGCGGCCTCGCTCACGGGCGCGGACATCCTCTCCATCCACGGCCTGGGCTCCTCCGCGATGATCGCGGCGGCGCGCAAGGGCGCCGAGGAGGCTGCCGAGCAGCGCGGCGGCGACCGCACGCGACTCGTGGCCATCTCCGTGCTCACGAGCATGGACCAGGCCGCGCTCGCGGAGATCGGCGTGGAGTCGCCGGTCGCCGAGGAGGTCGCGCGCCTCGCGAGCCTCGCCTACGGCTCCGGCTCCGACGGCATCGTCTGCTCCCCGCAGGAGGCCGCCGAGATGCGCGAGCTTCTCGGCCCCGACGCCCTGATCGTCACCCCGGGCGTGCGTCCCGCCGGCGCCGAGGTGGGGGACCAGAAGCGCATCGCCACCCCGGCTGCCGCCATCGCGGCCGGCGCGTCCAAGCTGGTCATCGGCCGACCGATCACCGGCGCCGACGACCCGGTCGCCGCCTTCGACGCCATCTGCGCCGAGCTCATGGCGTAGGGTCTCTAGCTGCGAAAACGTTCGGGGTGAACCAGGCGTTCAACCGGTCGTGTGCATGACCTGCACCTTTGGTGGAAAGGTCTTGCAAAATGCCCGCTCAACGGGCAAACTTAGTTGGTGCGAGCCGCCCCGTCCTCAGGTGCGACTCTTAGGAACGAACGATGTTTGGAGGATCACATGGCTCTACCCCAGCTTACCGACGAGCAGCGCAAGGCCGCCCTCGAGAAGGCCGCCCAGGCCCGTCACGAGCGCGCTGAGCTGCGCGAGAAGATCAAGAGCGGCAAGGTCTCCCTCGAGTCCGTGCTCGAGTCCGACGACCCCATCGCCAGCCGCATGAAGGTCTCCACCCTCATCGAGTCCCTCCCGGGCTACGGCAAGGCCAAGGCCGCCAAGATCATGGACGAGCTGGGCATCTCCGCCTCTCGTCGCGTCAAGGGCCTCGGCGCCCGTCAGCGCGAGCAGCTCCTCGAGGCCCTCACCAAGTAAGGTGGCCAGAAGAGCTCGAATCTTCGTAGTCTCTGGACCGTCAGGCGTTGGCAAGGGAACGCTCGTCGCGCTACTGCGTGAGCGTCTCTCTTGCCTTGGCCTGACGGTTTCGGCGACTACGCGCGAGCCGCGCCCCGGCGAGAAGGACGGCGTCTCCTACTACTTCATGGACGACGCCGAGTTCGACCGTCGCGTCGCTGCGGGGGAGTTCCTCGAGTGGGCATGGGTCCACGGCCACCGCTACGGCACCCTGCGCTCCGAGGTTGAGCGCGTCCTCGCCTCAGGATCCTCGGTCGTCCTCGAGATCGACGTCCAGGGCGGGCTCTCCGTGCGGGCGTCCATGCCCGACGCGGTTCTCGTCTTCGTCGAGCCGCCCAGCGTCGAGGAGCTCGAGCGGCGCCTGCGCGGGCGCGGCACCGAGGACGAGTCCCAGATCGAGACGCGCCTCCAGAACGCCCGCAGCGAGATGGACCGCGCACCCGAGTACGACGTGAGGATCGTCAACGACGACCTCGACCGCGCCTGCTCGGAGCTCGAAGAAGTGATACACACGTACGAGATGGACGGAGGTCCCTCAGAAGATGTCCGTGATTAAGCCCGAGATCGACGGCCTGCTCGACAAGACCGAGCAGAACCCGTTTCTGCTCTGCTCCCTTGCCTCCAAGCGGGCGTGCGACATCAACAACATGATCCGCGGCCAGCACCTGCGCGTTACCGCGATCCAGGACTTCGACGACATCACCACCGTCGTCTCCGGCAAGGACCCGATCTCCGTCGCCATGCAGGAGATCGAGGACGGCACCCTCGGCTTCGTCAAGGAGGACTTCGACGAGGACATCAAGGGCGCCAACACGATCGCCCTCTAGGCGGCGCCATGACTGAGAGGCTCTGTCTCGTCCACTACCACGAGATCGGTCTCAAGGGCAAGAACCGCTCCACGTTCGAGAACCAGCTCGTCTCCAACCTGCATCGCGCCCTGCGCGACCGGGGCGTCTCCAACATCGGCCGGATTTCCGGCTACATCGTCGTGGAGACCGAGGACCGTCGCGCGAGCGAGGAGCTTGCCGCCCTGATCAGGCGCGTGCCCGGCGTGGCGCGCGTCTCGCTCGCGTACAAGTGCGGGCTCGACGAGGGCGAGTACGTGGCCGCGGCCATCACGGCCCTCGGCGAGGCGGGGGAGTTCGAGACCTTCAAGGTCCACGCCCGCCGCTCCTCGACCACCTACGAGCTGCACACGCTCGACATGAACCGTCTCGTGGGGGCGGCCCTCTGCGAGGCCTTCCCCGACAAGAAGGTCGACGTCCACCACCCCGACGTCACCGTCATCGTCCATGCCGTCCAGGGCTCCACCTACGTCTACGCCGCCTCGGCGCCGGGCGTCGGCGGGCTACCCGTGGGCACGGCCGGCAAGGTCGTCTCGCTGCTCTCCAGCGGCTTCGACTCCCCGGTGGCCACGTGGATGGTCGGACGCCGCGGCGCGATCTGCGTGCCCGTGCATTTCTCGGGACGCCCCATGACGGCGGACACGAGCGAGTGGCTCTGCCAGGACCTCTGCGACGCGCTGGCGCCCTCGGGAGTCGTCGGACGTCTCTACGTCGTCCCCTTCGGCGAGCGCCAGCGAGAGATCTCGCTCGCCGTGCCGCAGGGCATGCGCATCATCATGTACCGGCGCGTCATGCTCCAGGTCGCCGAGCGCATCGCGCGTCTCGAGGGCGCCAAGGCGCTCGTGACCGGCGAGTCGCTCGGGCAGGTGGCCTCGCAGACGCTCGAGAACATCGCCGCCGTCAACGAGGCCGTCACGATGCCCGTGCTGAGGCCCCTCATCGGCTCCGACAAGCAGGAGATCATCGCCCGCGCGCACGAGATCGGCACCTACGACCTCTGCTGCCAGACCGCGCCCGACTGCTGCACGCTCTTCATGCCGCGGCGCCCCGAGACGCACGCCCGCATGCCCGAGGTGCTCGCCGCCTGGGAGAGCTTCGACCACGAGGCAATGGTGGAGGAGCTCGTCGACCGCGCCGAGTGGCGCGACTACGCGCAGTGCCCGTCGTATCGCGCGCCCAAGGGGCGCCTCTCCGCGCACCATCGTGACCTCGCCCCGGCGGACGCCGGCGAGCGGTAGCGCATCGTCCCGCCGCTGGCGGCGACAGGTTCGAGCAATTATTATTGGACGCCCTCGGTGACGGGGGCGTTCTCCGTTGCGTGGCAGCTTGTGTCACATTCGCGGCAGATTCGTGAACGACTTTCTCCCGACGAGGCGCACGGCCCGCGCGTGGTGCCCCATGCTCGATGCAGGGGGTGGTCCGATGGCTCAGGAGAGGGTGCGAAGGGTCGCGAGAAGGTACGGTGCGGGTGCGCGCGTCGCCGTCCTGGTGGCGTTGGCGTGCCTGCTCGCTGGACTGGCGGTTGCCGGCATGGTGCTCGCGGGCGCCGGTGGCGGTGTCATGATAGAGCGCGCGTCCGAGGATGAGGTTCCTGCCGCCGAGGACGGGGCGCCAGGCGAGGGTGACACGGAGGCGGATGCCGGCGAGGTCGCCGAGGCCTCGACCGTGGTCGTCCACGTCGACGGGGCCGTCGCGTCTGCCGGGGTGTACGAGCTGGCCGAGGGTGCGCGCGTCGCGGACGCGGTGGAGTCGGCGGGGGGCTTCCTGGAGGGGGCTGACACGACGTCTCTCAACCTCGCGGCCCCGTTGTCGGACGGCGAGAAGGTCCATGTGCCCGTCGTGGGCGAGGACGTCGAAGAGTCGGGTACGGGGACGGGTGGTGCGGGCCCGTCGATGGTGGACATCAACACCGCCAGCGTTGAGGAGCTTGACGCGCTGCCCGGCGTCGGGGAGGCGACGGCGCGCGCGATCGTCGAGGACCGCGAGACGAACGGGCCCTTCTCGACGCCGGAGGACCTGATGCGCGTCTCGGGGATCGGCGAGAAGAAGTTCGCCAAGCTCGAGGGGCTCATCCGTGTCTGAGCGCGCGGCGCCGGAGCGCCCCGACCGCCCGCTCCTCACGCCGCCCTTCTGGTCGCTCGTCTCGTTTCTGTCGTGCGCGCGCCTGTCCCTGTGGGTCGGGCCGCGGCCCGGCACGCTCGCCGCCGCGTCGGCGGGCGTGCTGGCGACTCTGCTGGCGTCATGCGTCGTCCTTTCGCGCACGAGGCTCAGTACGGTCGTCTCGGTGGTTGCCGCGCTCTCCCTCGGGGCGGGATGCGCCGGTCTCGCCTGCGCGGGCGAGCTCGCGCGCCAGGGGGCGCTCGCGGAGGCCCTCTCGTCGAGCCCGGTCTCGGCGTGGGAGCTGGAGGTCGAGTCGGACATGAGCGAGGGGGCGTCCGGATGGCGCGGTCGTGCGGCCGTCCTCCGGGACGGAGGGCGTGTCGGTCGCGTGTGGCTGCTCGCCGAGGAGCCTCACGAGCTCGGCGACACCCTGAGGTGCGTCGGGCGATTCTCGGAGAACGAGGACGACGAGTGGGGTGCGAGCTCGCGGGCCCAGGGACTCTCGGGGACGGTGCGTGCAGTGAGGGTCCTCTCGTCGCGGCCTGCCGAGGGTCTGCACGGTGTCGTGCTCATGCTGCGGGAGTCGGTGCTCAGGAGCCTCGACGCGGGGTCCTCCGACCCCCGGGCGCTCGTGGCGGGCGCGATCTGCGCCTCGACGCGGGCGATGTCAGAGCGCGGGCTTGACGAGCTCTTCTCGGCGTGCGGCGTCTCGCACCTGGTGGCGGTGTCGGGGGGCCACCTCGTCCTCGTCTCGGCCGTGGTGTCCGCCCTGCTCAGGCGCACCCGACTCGGGACCCTTCCGCGCGCGCTGACGCTGCTCGGCGCGACAGCGCTCTTCGTGGCGTTCTGTGGCGCTCCGGTGTCGGCGGTGCGCTCCTGGGTGATGGTGCTCGCGGCCGAGCTCTCCCGGCTCGCGGGGCGCCGCGCCCACCCGCTCTCGTCGGCGAGCGTCACCGCGCTCGCCATGGCGGCCCTCGAACCGGGGGTGACGGGACAGCTGGGGTTCGTCCTCTCGGTCGCGTGCGTCTGCGGCATCTGCGCCCTCGGAGGGTACGCGCGCTACGTGCTGCGCGTGCTCGTGTGGCGCAGCGGTGGGACGCGGGGCCATGTGCCCGTGCGGGCGGCCCTCTCCTCGGCGCAGGAGGCGCTCGCGCTCACGGTGGTGTCCCAGGCGGTCACGATGCCGTTCACCTGCGCGACCTTCGGAACACTGTCGCTCGTCGCGCCTCTCGCCAACGTCCTTCTCGCGCCGCTCTTCTCGCTTGTCCTGGTCCTCGGGCTGGCCGTGGCCCTCCTCGCCTGGGCGCCTCCGCTCCAGGCGCTCGTGCTCGTGCCGTGCGATGCCGTCGGGACGGCCGTGGTGCGGCTCGCCCGACGGCTCGCGGGCCTGCCCCTCGCCTGCGTCCCCGTGAGCGTCGAGGAGGGGCCGGCCCTCGCCCTTCTCGGCATTCTTCTCGCGGCACTGCTCGTCGTCTGGCCCCGCGTCACGAGGCGCGCGCTGGTCGGCGCGCTGTGCGCGGCCCTCGCCCTCGGCCTGGCCTGGCACCTGCGCTGGCGTCTGTTCGCCCCGGCCTGCGTGCGCGTGCTCGACGTCGGCCAGGGGGACGCGATCCTCGTCACCGACGGTTCGTCGTCTCTGCTCGTGGACACCGGGCCCGGCGACGCCGTGGTCGGGGCCTGCGCGCGCAACAACGTGACGCACCTCGACGCCATCCTCGTGACCCACCTGCACGACGACCACGTGGGTGGGGTCGAGGCGCTTCGCGGCGTGGTCTCGGTGGGGGAGGTGATCGTCGCCGAGGGCGTCACGCTGGAGGCGGGGGACGTGCCCGTCTCCACGGTGGGGCGGGGAGACGTCGTGCGTGTCGGTCGCTTCTCGCTGGAGGTCCTCTCGCCGTCGGGACCCGTTGACGGACTGGAGAACGAGGACTCGGTCGTGTGCTCGCTCTCCTACGAGGACCAGGAGGGTCGCACGCTCCACGCGCTGCTCACCGGCGACGCCGAGCGTGACGTCACCGACACCCTCGTCGAGGCAGGTGACGTCGGCGACGTTGACCTTCTCAAGGTCGGGCACCATGGGTCGGAGGTCTCCGTCTCGGAGGGCGCCGCCGCGGCGCTCATGCCCGAGGTGAGCGTGGCGAGCGCGGGTGAGGGGAACGCGTACGGCCACCCCGACCCCGCATGCGTGGAGATTCTCGAAGACGTGGGCTCGACCTTCCTCTGCACGATGGACGTCGGCGACGTGTGCGTGGAGCCGGGCGTCGAGGGTCCCGTCGTCAGCTGCCAGAGGGGGAGCGTGCGTGATGCTACACTGAGGTAGCGGGGCGACGCATCCGTCCCGCGCCAAGACGACGAGGGGAGTGACATGGCCGAGAAGGGCGCGCTGCTGCCGGCGTACCTGATCGTGGGGCCCGACGAGCTCAAGCGCAAGCAGGCCGTGGCACGGCTCCGCGCCCGCGTGGACGGGCCGCTCGCCGCCTTCAACCTCGAGGAGCTCGTCGCGAACGACGACATGGACCCCGTGGAGGTACTCGCCTCCCTCAACACGCTGCCCATGGGCGGGGACCGACGCGTGGTGGTCATCGAGGCGGCGGAGAAGCTTCCCAAGGCGGTCTCCGAGGCAATCGTCGACTATCTCTCCAGTCCCAACGAGAGCTGCACCCTCGCCCTCGTGGCGGGGACGCTCGCAAAGTCGACGCGCCTCTACAAGGCGGTTGCGGGGGTGGGCCCCCGCTCGGTCGTCGACTGCTCCGCGAAGAAGGGGTGCGACCTGCCCCCCTACGTCCAGAAGCTCGCGCAGGCGCACGGCGTGTCCATCACGGCCGACGCTGCCCGTGAGCTCGTGGCGCGCGTGGGCGAGTCGACCACGATGCTGGACACGCAGCTCGGCTCGCTCGCCGCGCTTCTCGGCGGCTCGGGCACGATCTCGCCGGAGTTCGTGGAGGCGAACGTCGCGCGCGTGGCCGAGGTCAAGCCATGGGAGTTCCTCGACGTGCTGAGCGCCCGCGACGTCCGGCGCGCCCTCTCGCTCCACCGTCTGCTCGACGGCTCGGCGCTGGGCCTGCTCTCGCTCGTCACGGGCCGTCTGCGCGAGCTCGTCTGCGCGCGCTCGCTCCCCGCGCGCGGGGACGGTGCGGCGGTCGCCCACGAGCTCGGGAAGCAGGACTGGCAGGTGAAGAACCACGTGCGCTGGGCGCGCCGCTTCGCCGACGGCGAGCTCGAGGCACTTCTCGGCGCGTGCGCCGAGGCCGAGCGCGCCCTCAAGAGCGGCGCCGAGGAGGAGGACACCATGGTGCGGCTCATCACCCGCATCTGCGGCGCGTGACGTCCTTCTCGATCGTGTCCCTGCTCCTTCACCCCTACTAGGGTGACGGGTTATACGTATTGCAGAGATGGATTAGACCTTGCGAGACGTAAAGGTTGTCACCCAGCGCCATATCGCACTAGAGCAGACCGTAGGCCTCGACCGGCACCGTCTCGCTGAACGGCTGCTCCTCGGGTACGTTGATGAGCGGCGCATGGTCGCGCGGGACGCCGAAGGTCTCCAGCAGCCGGTCGAAGTAGCCGACGTCGAGCACCTCCTCGGGGGAGAAGCGGACGATGCGCGGCCGCTCGAGGGTGAGCCGCGACTCACGACGTCGCTCGCCGCGGATCGCGACGAGGGGCGTTCCTCCGTTCATGGTCGGGCTTACGTACTTCTCGCCACCGTCGAGCTCGCCGATGACGAGGGTGCCGTCTGGGAGGACCCACAGGAAGTCCACCCGATGGACCTTGCGCGGGTCCATCGGGTCGCAGAACGGGACCTGGAGCTCGGGAGCGGCAAACCCAAGCTCGAACATGGTCGCTCGGGCGATGGACTCCATTCCGTTCTCCGGCCGCGGATCGGCCAACGACGTCGCGAGGCGGGCGATCTCCGAGCCTCTGTGACGGGTGCCCATCGACCTCACATAGGAAATGAGCCCGCTTCGGTCCGTAGCGCCAACATGAAGCGAGGAGTCAGCGATTGCCAATCCTTCGCGGAATCCCAGACGCCGCGCGCAGTCGAAGACCGTACGCTCCACCGAGGTAACCGGGACACCTGAGGCAATCACAGGTTCGTCGCCGGAGACGTGGACCTGTCGTACGGAGCCGCGTGCGTGGCAGCGTCTGGTTCCGGACAAGGTCGCTACCTCTAGTGGATGTTGGAGTCGCTCGGTCAAGCTGAGGCCGTGGGCGACTGCCGCAGACGTCCCACAGAAGACCCATGACGGGTGAAGCGTATGGATTCCGCGCATGAGATGAAGAGTCCGCTGCGTCTCGGTGAGGCCAAGCCACAGATCGCGATCGACATAGAGGAGGGGAAGCGGCGAGACGAGCGATCCGTCCGCCACGCGACGCTCGAGCGCCTCTCGTATTCGCCGCGACCGCGTCGCAAGGCATGCGCCGCTATTCTCGGCCTCAGCAAGCAGCTCTTTGATCTCCTGGGTCACGCGCCTCTGCATCGTCGCCCCCTTCCGTTGATCGGAAGATGGTAGCGAAGGGTGCTGTCGGCTGACTATTCGCTGTCTTGCAGCTCACTTTCCGCTGCACGTCAGAGCTTTGGACTGTTACGACCGCCGACAGGAGAAATACGCGAGCGGTCGATTGCGGGCTTCAGACGGCAATCCTCACGGCATGCGAAGCGTGCGTCAGTCCAATCCAGCACGAAAGCGCACAGGTGCGCACGATGTGCGATCGCTCGCCAAATGATTGACTGAATTGACGTCTCGTTGGGATGGGATGGTCCGGGTGGGCCGCATATTCTGTCACTAATCAGACGGGATTATGAGAATGACACGAATGACGCGACCCCGCCCGTCCGCTGGGTGACAAGGTTTGCGTGCCTTGGACGCGGATGAGATAAAACGAACGGTAAAGTTTGTCATTCATTGAGTGGGGGACTCAGTCAACTTTGCTGTCGAGAAGGTCGTCGGCATGAAAAAGGGACCCGGGCAGCACCCCGGGTCCCCTTGACGCGCTTTGTCAGCGGAAGCTACTTGATGGTGTTGACGAGCTTCTGCACGCCGCTCTTGCGCTGAGCGGCCTGGTTCTTGTGGATGATGCCCTTGGAAGCGGCCTTGTCGAGCAGGCGGCAAGCCTTGTTGGCGGCAAGCTGCGCGTCCTCGGCGTTGCCGGCCTCGACGGCAGCGCGAACGCCCTTGACGGCCGTCTTGAGCTCGGAGCGGACGGCGCGGTTGCGCTGGCGGGCCTTCTCGGCGGTGATGATGCGCTTCTTCTGAGACTTGATGTTAGCCACGTGCGGTTCCTTTCAAAAAGCTTCTGTTCTGAGGCCTCTGTTTGAGACACGGTGAGGTCAGCCTGCTGAGTATAGCATGCGGCGCGGCTCTTCGCTATCATTCACCTCATGTCTACGACCGATACCTCACATATCCGCAACTTCTCGATCGTTGCGCACATCGACCACGGCAAGTCGACCATCTCGGACCGCATCCTCGAGCTCACCCACACGGTGGAGGAGCGCGACATGGAGGCGCAGCTCCTGGACACGATGGACATCGAGCGGGAGCGCGGCATCACCATCAAGTCCAACGCCGTGCGCGTGACCTACGACGCAGACGACGGCGAGACCTACCAGTTCAACCTCATCGACACGCCGGGTCACGTCGACTTCACCTACGAGGTCAGCCGCAGCCTCGCCGCCTGCGAGGGCGCGGTGCTCGTGGTGGACGCCACGCAGGGCGTGGAGGCGCAGACCGTCTCCAACGCCAGCCTGGCCATGAACGCCAACCTCGACATCGTTCCCGCGATCAACAAGATCGACCTGCCGAGCGCCGAGCCCGATCGCGTGAAGGAGGAGATCGAGGAGGACCTCGCCATCCCGGCCGACGACGCCGTGTGCGTCTCCGGCAAGACCGGCGAGGGCATCCACGACCTGCTCGAGGCCATCGTCATGCTCGTCTCTCCGCCTAAGGGGGACGCCGCTGCGCCGCTCAAGGCCCTCATCCTGGACTCCTACTTCGACGAGTACCGCGGCGTGGTGGCCACGGTGCGCGTCTTCGACGGCCGCATCCGCAAGGGCGACCAGCTCCGGATGATGCAGGCCGGCGAGGGCTTCCTCGTTGACGGCGTGGGGGTCAAGCGCCCGGCCGAGCAGCTCGTGGACGAGCTGGGCGTCGGCGAGGTCGGCTTCGTCGTCACGGGCCTCAAGAACCCTGAGGCCGTGCGCGTGGGCGACACCCTCACCGGGGCCGACCGACCCTGCGCCGAGGCGCTGCCGGGCTACCGCGAGGCAAAGCCGATGGTCTACACCGGCATCTTCCCCATAGACAACAAGGACTACGAGAACCTCCGCGACGCCCTGGAGAAGCTGCGCGTGAACGACCCGTCGCTCACGTGGAGCCCCGAGACCTCGGTGGCCCTGGGCTTCGGCTTCCGCGTGGGCTTCCTGGGTCTGCTCCACATGGAGGTCGTCAAGGAGCGCCTGGAGCGCGAGTTCGCGCTGTCGCTGATCGCCACCTCTCCCTCGGTGGACTACCACGTCTACAAGACCGACGGCGAGATGATCGAGGTCCGCAGCCCGCAGGACCTGCCCGACGTCACGCGCATCGAGCGCATCGAGGAGCCCTACCTCAAGGCCAAGGTCATCGTGCCGCCCGAGTACACGGGCGCCGTCATGCAGCTCGCCATCGAGCACCGCGGCATCACGCAGGACATGGTCTACCTCTCCGAGAAGTCCGTCGAGATGCACTTCGACATCCCGCTCGCCGAGCTCATCCTCGACTTCTTCGACCAGCTCAAGAGCCGCACCAAGGGCTACGCGAGCCTGGACTACGAGTTCTCCGACTACCGCGCGAGCGACCTCGTGAAGCTCGACATCCTGCTCTCCGGCGACGAGGTGGACGCCCTCAGCTTCATCGTGCACCGCGACAAGGCCTACTCGATGGCGCGCGGGCTGTGCGACAAGCTCAAGGAGATCATCCCGCGCCAGCAGTTCGAGGTGCCCATCCAGGGCGCGATCGGCAACAAGATCATCGCGAGAAGCACCGTCAAGGCCGTGCGCAAGGACGTGCTGGCCAAGTGCTACGGCGGCGACATCTCGCGCAAGCGCAAGCTCCTCGAGAAGCAGAAGGAGGGCAAGAAGCGCATGAAGCAGATCGGCTCCGTGGAGGTGCCGCAGGAGGCGTTCCTCGCCGTCCTCAAGGTGGACGACCAGTGACGGCCGCCGAGGTCCTGGCCGAGTTTGCTCCCGCCGCCGCGCTCTGCCCCGCGCTGCCCGCCTGGGACGGCGAGCTTTCCGGCAGGCTGCTCATGGCGCCGATGGCGGGCGTCTCCGACGCGGCGTATCGCCTCATGGCGCGCGCCGGCGGCGCCGCGCTGGCCTACTCCGAGATGGTCTCGTGCGCGGGGCTCTACTACGGCGAGAAGAGCTGGGAGCTCGTGGACCCCGACCCGGCGGAGCCGGAGATCGCGGTGCAGCTCTTCGGCTCCAAGCCGGAGCTCTTCCGCGAGTCCGCGGAGCGCGTGGCGACCCGCCTGGGCGAGAGGCTCGCGCTCATCGACATCAACATGGCCTGCCCCGTGCCCAAGGTGACCAAGAAGGGCGAGGGGTCGGCGCTGCTGGAGAACCCCGCGCTCGCCGCGGACATCGTGCGCGCGTGCCGCTCGGGCGCGCCGGACGTGCCCGTGACGGTGAAGATACGTCGCGGCCGCTACATGGGGCAGGAGGTCGCGCCCGAGTTCGCGCGGGCGATGGAGGACGCCGGAGCCGCCGCGGTGGCCGTGCACGGTCGCTTTGCCACGCAGATGTACCACTGCGAGGCGGACTGGGGTGCCGTGAGCCGCGTCGCGGACGCCGTGGGCATCCCCGTCATAGCCTCCGGCGACATCCTTTCGCACGACGCCGCGAGGCGCGTGCTCGCGGAGACCGGAGCGACGGCCGTGATGGTCGCGCGCGGCACCTACGGCAACCCATGGGTCTTCTCGGGCCACGAGCCGAGCGTCGCCGAGAAGGTCGCGGCCTTCGAGTGCCACGTGCGCCTGCTCGAGGCTACGGGCGCCCACCTCAAGCGCGCCCGCAGCCTCGCCGGCTGGTACTTCAAGGGCATGCCCGACGCCGCCCGCTGGCGAAACGCCGCCATGAGCTGCGTGACGGCTGACGAGTTCCTCGCCGTGGCCGCCGAGGTGCGCGCGCATGTCTGTCCCGAGGCCTGCAGCTAGCTTCTCGCCGAATCGGGTACAATGCAGGTGCCGGGAGTCGCGGCATAGAATTCGGCTCACGTGTACGTGTAGCCTCCGAGGACGACGGGGCGCGCAAGCGTAGAATATCGTCCACGTGTTGCGGGGCCTGCCTTGGCGGGCCCCGTTGTCGTATAGGGAGGACGATGAGACTCGTATCGATCGCCGACGATTACGTTGACCTGCTGTCGTCACGAGACAGGGAGTTCATGCAGAAGCATGGCAGGCCCTGCGTCCTTCTCGTGAGACTGAGGTTTCGGGTCAAGCGACACGACTTTGCTGTTCCCCTGCGATCGAATATTGCGCCCAACGTACCAAAGGAACAGTATTTTGCCCTGCCGCCCCGTCCTGCCACTCGCCCAAAGTGCAGACATGGAGTCCACTACATAAAGATGTTTCCGGTTCGGCGCTGCCTCGTCAGGAGATTCAGGACTGAGGGCAATGCGTACTACGAGAAGCTCGTTGCCATACTTGACACAAATCAAAGTCGGCTTGTAAGGGAGTGCCAGGCTTATCTCGACGAGTATGAGAGACTCGGTAAGCCGTGCTTCGCTGTCGATCTGGACAAGGCGCTCGAGCTGATGGAGAGCATATGACAAGCGCCCTCTACCTGCACGTGCCGTTCTGCGCGCGCAAGTGCGCGTACTGCGACTTCGCCTCGTGGGCGACGCCCGCTGGCGATGCGCTCATGGGCGCGTACGAGCGCGCGCTCGAGGCGCAGCTTGACGAGATCGCGTCGCTCGGGCTGCTCGAGGGGTGCGAGACCGCCTACGTGGGCGGCGGCACGCCGACGCTTCTGGGCGAGAAGTGCCTCGGCTCGCTGGTCGAGAAGGTCATGGCAGTGGCGCGGCCCTCGGAGCTCACCTGCGAGGCCAACCCTGACTCGCTCTCCGACGCCGTCCTTCTCGCCGTGCGCGAGGCGGGGGCGACACGGCTCTCGGTCGGCGTGCAGAGCCTCGATGACGGGGAGCTTTGCGAGCTCGGCCGCCTGCACGATGCTGCCTGCGCCCGCGAACGCGTGCAGGCTGCGGTGGCGTCGGGCCTCGACGTCTCGATCGACCTCATGTGCGCGACGCCGGGACAGACGCCGGAGAGCTGGAAGCGCTCGCTCGCGTGCGCGGTCGCGCTCGACGTGGGCCACGTGAGCGTCTACCCGCTGCAGATCGAGGAGGGCACGCCGCTCGACCGTCGCTACGCGGACGACCCCTGCGCATGGAACGACCCTGAGGTACAGGCTGAGAGAATGACCGAGGCTCAGGCCGCACTTGAGACTCATGGGTATTCCCGCTATGAGGTTGCGAGCTACGCACGCCCAGGTAAAGCGTGTCGTCACAACAAAGTCTACTGGACGGGTTCACCCTATCTGGGTCTGGGTACCGCAGCCTCGAGCATGCTCGACCTAGAGGGTTACCTGAGACTTTTAAGCGTCTGCCCACAGCTCCCGGCGGCGCCGTCGGACGCCCGGCGCGTCCGGCTCACGGTCGAGACGCCGCGGCATGAGCTTGCCGAGGGCCCGCGCCTCTCCGCTCTGTCCTTCTCGCTGGAGTTCCTGACCGGGGCGCAGGCCGTCGCGGAGGACCTCATGCTCGGCGCGCGGCTCGTCGAGGGGCTGCGTTCCGAGCTCGTGGCCCGTGCCCGCGAGCTCTTTGGCGCCCGCTTTGACGACACCGTCGACGCCCTTCTCGCCCGCGGGCTCCTGGCCGAGAAGGACGGCCGGCTCGCGCCCACCGAGCAGGGCTGGCTCCTCGGCAACGAGCTCTACGGAGCCCTCTGGGACCTCGCTCCCGGCGAGGTCGTCACCGCCCGCTGCTAGGCGCGCAACCGCCCCTCTCGCACGGCTCTTGCGCCGTACGCGCAAATGCGGCATGCTAGCAGGACAAACGCCGTGGAGAGGGGAGCGTCATGCCGGGCAAGCGCACCGACGTCATCAGCTGGGACGAGTTCTTCATGCGCGTGGCCGTCGCGGCCAGCCTGCGCAGCAAGGACCCCAACACGCAGGTCGGGGCCTGCATCGCTGACACCAACCACCGCATCCTCAGCGTGGGGTACAACGGCACGCCCTCGGCGCTCAACGACGACGAGTTCCCCTGGGGCACCGACGAGGACCCGCTTCACGACAAGCACAACTACGTCATCCACGCCGAGGCCAACGCGATCCTCAACTACCGCGGCTCGCTCAAGGACATGACCGGGGCCACGGTCTACGTCACGCTCTTCCCCTGCCACGAGTGCGCGAAGACCCTCGTGCAGGCCGGCATCGGCGAGGTCGTCTACCTCGACGACAAGTACGACGGCACCGAGGACAACCTCATCTCCAAGAACATCCTTCAGCGTTGTGGGATCGCCTACCGCCAGATTGCGCTTTCTGAATAGAGGCTGTCGGGCGCGGTTATACTGTTAGGGTTCTGAGCACCGCGCATACGGGAGACCCGCCACATGGCATCGATGAACGACAAGGACTACTACGCCATCCTGGGCGTCGAGAAGGACGCCTCCTCCGACGACATACGCAAGGCCTTCCAGCAGAAGGCGCGCAAGCTCCACCCCGACGTCAACAAGGAGCCCGACGCCGAGGAGCGCTTCAAGGAGGTCTCGGAGGCCTACGCCGTGCTCTCCGACCCCGAGAAGCGCCAGCGCTACGACGCCATGCGCTCCGGAAACCCCTTCGCCGGCTCCGGCGCGCCCACCCAGCCCGGGGGATACGCCGACCCGTTCGGCTTCGGCGGAAGCCCGTTCGGCTGGGGCCCCTTCGGCGCCGCGACCTCGCGCCGCCGCTCACGGGCGTACCGCCCGCGCGCCGGCGCGGACGTCGTCTACGAGCTCACCGTCGACGCGGAGACCGCCGCCAAGGGGACCCGCCGCGGCGTCACCTACCAGCGCTACGTCTCCTGCGACGCCTGCCACGGCTCGGGGTCGGTCGCCTCGGACCATGCCGCCACCTGCCCGACCTGCGGCGGGCGCGGCTCCATCACCGTCGACACCGGCCTCTTCGGCGTCATGGCCATGACCTGCCCGGAGTGCGAGGGCACCGGCCGCGTCGTCGCGAGCCCGTGCTCCGCCTGCGGGGGATCCGGCCGCACGATCTCCGCCAGCGAGGTCGTCGTCGACATCCCGGCGGGCTCGCACGACGGCGGCGAGGTCCGCGTCGCCGGGATGGGCAACGCCGGCACAAACGGCTCCACCGCCGGCGACTTCGTCTGCCGGGTCTGCGTGCCGGAGGAGCGCCTCAGCCGCGGACAGGTGACCGGCTTCAACCTCATCGGCTTCGGGCTGCCGTTCCTGGCGCTCGGCCTGCTCACCTCGTCGCTGTCCGCCAACGCCGTGTTCCTCGTGATCCTGTTCGTGTTCGGCGCCTACCTCGTGGCGCGCGACGGGATCAGGCTCGCGCCGCGCTGGTGGCGCAACGCCGGCGTGGCGACGCTCAACGGCCTCACCAACGGTCTCGTGATCGCGCTGTTCTTCGCCGCGATGTTCTCGTGCACCATGAGGCCTATGATGGGCTTCTACTACTAGGTTTTTCTCGACGCCCGGCCGCTCGCGCCCGGGCGCCATTCCGTGGGTCGAGAGTTCGTTCAGGGAGATAGGGGAACGTGGAACCGAAGAGGGACTACTACGAGGTGCTCGAGGTGCCTCGTGACGCCGACGCAAGGACCATCAAGCGCGCCTTTCTCAAGAAGGCCCGCACGCTGCACCCGGACGTGAACGACGCGCCCGACGCCGAGGAGCGGTTCAAGGAGGTCAACGAGGCCTACACCGTGCTCTCCGACGACCAGAAGCGCGCCAATTACGACCGCTACGGCGACCCCAACGGTCCCGCCGGCTTCGGCTCCGACTACGTCGACGTCTCCGACATCTTCGGGGGCGGCGGCTTCGGCTTCGGCGACATCTTCGACTCCTTCTTCGGCGGCATGGGCGGCCGCGGCACCTCCGGCGCCGCCCAGCGGACGCGCGGCCGTGACATGGGCATCCGTCTCACCATCACGCTCGAGGAGGCGGCCGCCGGCTGCACCAAGACCGTGGCCTACACGCGCCTGGCCCCCTGCGAGGACTGCGGCGGCACGGGTGCGGCCGAGGGCGGTCACCTCCACACCTGCGAGCGCTGCCACGGCACGGGCCGCGTCGTCGAGGTCCAGCGCACCATCTTCGGCCAGATGCAGACCCAGGCCACCTGCCCCGCCTGCAACGGCCAGGGCCAGGTCATCGACCGGCCCTGCGAGACCTGCGAGGGCCAGGGGCGTACGCCCTCTCGCGAGAAGGTCGAGGTCGAGGTGCCCGCCGGCGTCCACTCGGGCCAGACCCTCACCATCGAGGGCAAGGGCGAGGCGGGGCTGCGCGGCGACGCCTGCGGAAGCCTCGTGGTCAGCGTCGAGGTCACCGAGAGCGAGCGCTTCGAGCGTCAGGGCGACGACCTCTACTGCACCGTGACGGTCGACGCGCTGCAGGCGATCGTCGGCACCGCGGTGAGCGTGGACGGCATCCTGGAGGGCGAGCAGGTCACCGTCTCGGTGCCCGCCGGCTGCCAGTTCGGGCAGCGCGTCGTGGTGGAGGGCCACGGCATGCCGCGCCTCGGCATGGCCGCCCGCGGCAACCTCGTCGCCGTCGTCCAGATCGAGACTCCGCGCGACCTCACCCCCTCCCAGCTCGACGACATCGCCTCCATCGTCTCCGTCCGCGGCGGCGACGGCCCGTCCGAGAGAGACCTCGAGCCCGAGGGCTTCTCCGCCGCGGCCGAGAACGCCGCAGAGCACTTCGCGCACGAGCGCTGGCGCGCCCCCAAGAACCCCTTCAAGGACGGCCGCAGGTGAGCGAGGCCAACGGCGTCTCCCTCGTCAACCTCGGGTGCCGCGTCAACCGGGTCGAGCTCGACGCCATGGCGCTCGAGCTCGAGCGCGCGGGCGCGAGGCTCGTCGCCGAGCGAGACGCGCGCGTCGTGGTCGTCAACACCTGTGCGGTCACGGGAGAGGCGGAGGCCAAGACGAGAAAGGCGGTGCGCCGCGCGGCGTCGCTTCCCGGCCGGCCGCTCGTCATAGCCACCGGCTGCGTCGCCAACCTCTTCGCCGACGAGATCGCCGCGCTCGCGCCCAACGTGTGCGTCGAGCGCGACAAGACCGCCGTGGCCGCCCTCGCCCTAGCCGAGCTCGGGCTCGACGGTGCCGGCGGCGGCCCCGACGCCCCCGCGGAGGGCTGCGCGCCCACGCCGACGCCGACCGGGCGCACGCGCCCCGGCATCAAGATCCAGGACGGCTGCGACAACCGCTGCACCTACTGCATCGTCTGGCGCGCCCGCGGCGCCGGGCGCTCCCTGCCCCCCGAGCAGGTCCTCTCGGCCGTGCGCGCCGCGCAGGCCCGGGGCGCCCACGAGGTCGTGCTCACGGGCATCAACCTCGGCAGCTACCGGGCGTCGGACGCGACCGGGCGCGAGCTGCGCCTCCCCGCGCTCCTCGACCTGCTCCTGTCGAAGACCGACGTGGGGCGGATCCGCCTCTCTTCGATCGAGCCGCCCGACGTCACGCCCGAGCTCTGCCGCACCATGGCCGCGGCGGGGGAGCGCGTGGCGCCCTTCCTCCACGTCTGCCTCCAGTCCGGGTGCGACGAGACGCTCAGGCGCATGGCGCGCGTGTATCGCACGGCCGACTTTCGGCGCGTCGTGGAGACCGCCCGCGAGCACCTGCCGCACGTCGCGCTCGGCACCGACCTCATCGTCGGGTTCCCGGGCGAGACGGACGAGGACTTCGAGCGCTCGCTCGACTTCTGCCGCGAGGCCCGCTTCGCGAAGATGCACGTCTTCCGCTACTCGCGCCGCCCCGGGACCCCCGCCGCGACCATGGCGGGGCAGGTGGACCCGCACGTCATGGCCGAGCGTGGTGACCGAGCCCGCGCGCTCGCCGACGAGCTGCGCCTCGCGGAGGCGAGCCGCCTGGTGGGCGAGAGGGACCTCGTCGTCGTCCAGTATCCCGGGCGCGGCGTGTCCGGCGGCCTGTTCGACGTCCTTCTCGAAGCGTCGATTCCCGTTGACAGCCTCGTCCCGGTGCGCCTCGCCGGCGTTCGCGACGACGCGACGCTCCTCGCGGAGCTGCTCTAGCCCCGCAGCCGACGCTCTTTGACGGCTTGGGTTCGCTGCCGTCGGCCGGGAACTCGAGGCATCCGTAAAGTGGCTGGTAGCAGCGTCGTTTAAAATTACATGCGTCATGTCGTCCGGGAATTCGAACCCAAACCGTATTCGGGTTTGGGTTCGAATTCCTAAGCACGACGTCCGAGATGACAATTCGAAATCATATAAACGCAGCTAGACAATTCGCTTCGATCCCAGTCTGTCGCCCGCAGCCCAGCGCTCAAACCCAAACCGTGATGGTGGCGCGGCGCAGCCCGCGCCGATGGGCTATCATCGACTCAGCACCCGTCCCAGGAGGAACATGGAGCCAACGCAGGTCCGTCTCACCATCCCCGACTCCGTTGACCCGACCGTGCTCATGGGGCCGGCCGACTCCCTGCTCAGGCGCATAGAGGGCGGCTTCGACGCCATGGTCTCGGTGCGCGGCAACGTCGTGAGCGTCTCCGGCCCGGCCGACGTCGTCGACCAGGTGACCTCGGTCTTCTCGCGGCTCATCCGGCTCGTCGACGCGGGCGAGACCCCGTCCACCGGTGAGGTCGATGTCATAATCGACCAGGTCCGTCACGGCGCGGAGCGCGTCTCGCTTGCCGGCGACGACATCCTGCTCACGTTCCGCGGCCGCGCGATCCGACCCAAGACTGCGGGCCAGAAGCGCTACGTCGACGCCATCCGCAAAAGCACCGTCACGTTCGGGCTGGGCCCGGCCGGCACGGGCAAGACCTACCTCGCCATGGCCATGGCCGTGGCGGCCCTCAAGCGCCACGAGGTCGGCCGCATCGTGCTCGCCCGCCCCGTCGTGGAGGCGGGGGAGTCGCTCGGCTACCTCCCGGGCACGCTCGCCGAGAAGCTCGACCCCTACGTGCGCCCGCTCTACGACGCGCTCTTCGACATGACCGACATCGAGAAGGGCAACGTGCTCATCGAGCAGGGCATCATCGAGATCGCCCCGCTCGCCTACATGCGCGGTCGCACCTTCAACAACGCCTTCGTCATCCTGGACGAGGCGCAGAACACCACGCCCGAGCAGATGAAGATGTTCCTGACGCGCCTGGGCTTCTCGTCCACCTTCGTGGTGACGGGCGACGCCACCCAGCGCGACCTGCCTGGAGAGGGCGGCCTGGAGTCCGCCCGTCGCGTCCTCGAGGGCATGGAGGGCGTCTCGTTCGTCGACTTCGACAGAAACGACATCGTCCGGCACGCGCTCGTCGCCCGCATCGTGGACGCCTACGAGCGCGACGCCGCGGAGAGAGGGGAGGGCCGCGATGCCCGCTGAGTGCTACCTGGACGTCGAGGAGGGCGTCACGCCGCTGCTCGACGAGGGGGAGCTCGAGCTGTGCTGCGAGGCCGCGCTCGAGCACGAGGGCGTCGCCCGCGACTGCATGGTCTCCGTCTCCTACGTGAGCGAGGCGCGCATGCGCGAGCTCAACGCCCGGTGGCGCGGCGTCGACGCGCCCACCGACGTCCTCTCGCTCGAGTGCGAGCGCCCCGACGACCCTGACCTCGCGCCCGACGAGCCCTGCGAGCTCGGCGACATCGTGCTCGCGCCCGACTACGTGGCCCGCCAGGCCGCCTCCTTCGGCACGACCCCGGCCGACGAGGAGCGCCTGCTCGTCGTCCACGGCATGCTGCACCTGCTCGGCTACGACCATCTCGACGAGGCGTCGGCCGAGGAGATGGAGGACCTCGAGATGGAGGTCCTCGGCCGCGTCGCCACCGACGGAACGCTCACGCGCGTGGTGCTCACCCGCCATCGCGAGGAGGCCGACGCATGATACCCGGATCAAAGAGCGACCACCCCGGCTTCCGCAAGAGCTTCCTCTTCGCCATCCAGGGCTTCCGCACCGCGGTCGCCACCGAGCGCAACATCAAGGTCATGCTCGCGGTCGGAGCCTGCGCGGTCGTCGCCGGCCTCGCCCTGCAGATCGACCTGCTCAGCTGGGCCATAATCCTGCTCTGCTGCGGCGTGGTCATCATGGCCGAGCTGCTCAACACCGCCGTCGAGACGGTCGTCGACCTCGTGTCGCCGGAGTTCCACCCGCTCGCGGGCCGCGCAAAGGACATTGCGGCGGCCGCCGTGTGGGTGCTCTCGTGCCTCGTCGCCATCGTCGGCGTCCTCGTCTTCGCCAACGCGATCATCGTGCGCATGTGACCTTCCAAGGAGTGGTATGACCGAGAAGAACGTTCCCTTCACCAGCGGCTTCGTCGCCTTGGTGGGCCGTCCCAACGCCGGCAAGTCAACCCTGCTCAACGTCATCATGGGCGAGAAGCTCGCCATCACGAGCCCCGTCGCGCAGACCACGCGACGTCGCATGCGCGCCGTGGTGAACACGGACCACTCGCAGCTCGTGATCATCGACACGCCGGGCCTGCACAAGCCAAAGGACGCCCTCGGCTCCGAGCTCAACAAGAGCGCCCTTGGCGAGCTCGCGGACGCAGACGTGGTCGCCTTCCTCGTGGATGCGACCAAGCCCGTGGGCCGCGGCGACGAGTGGGTCGCCAACCACGTGGCCCGCTCTGACGCCGACTACAAGCTGCTCGTGCTCACGAAGGCGGACGTGGCCAAGCCCGAGCAGGTCGCCGCCCAGCTCGAGGCGGCCCGCACGCTCTGCGACTTCGACGACGAGCTCGTGGTCTCGGCCACGGAGGGCTTCAACGTGGACGCGTTCGTCGAGCTCGTCTCCGCGCACCTTCCCGAGGGTCCGCGGTGGTTTCCTGAGGACATGGACGTGGACGCCTCGCCCGAGGAGCTCGTCGCCGAGTTCGTGCGCGAGAAGCTCTTCCTGCACCTGCGCCAGGAGCTCCCGCACTCGGTGGGCGTCATCTGCGACGACATCGACTTCACCGACGACGAACACGCCACCATCACGGCCACGATCCTCGTGGAGCGCGAGGGGCAGAAGGGCATCGTCGTCGGCCGCGGCGGCCAGATGATCAAGCAGGTGGGCATCGAGGCCCGCCGCGACATCGAGCGCCTGCTCAACTGCAAGGTCTTTCTCGACCTCACGGTGCGCGTCTCGCCGGCGTGGCGCCGCGACGAGCGGCAGATCCGGCGCCTCGGCTACTCCGTGGAGGAGTAGGCGGTGGCCGGTCGCCGCACCTATCGCACCCGCGCGATCGTGCTCGACCGCACCAAGCTGGCCGAGCAGGACCTCATCCTGACGCTGCTCGCCGCCGACGGCAGCCAGGTGAGAGCCGTCGCAAAGGGCGCGCGCAAGCCGGGCGGTCGCCTCGCGGCGCGCGTCGAGCTCTTCTGCGAGACGGACTTCCTCCTCGCGGCCGGGCGAAGCCTCGACGTCGTGAGCGAGGCGCAGACCGTCGAGCCCCACGCCGCGCTGCGCGGCGACTACGAGCGCGTCGCGGCGGCGAGCGCCGTCGCGGAGGTCGCCCGCCTCACCTGCTACGAGGATGCTCCGGACGGCTTCCTCCACCCGATCTGCTCGCGGGCCCTGCGCGCGTGCGAGGGGGCCGCCGACCGCGCCCATCTCGACCTCGTCGTCGCGGCGTACGCCATGAAGGTGCTCGCCCACGGCGGGTGGCGGCCGGAGCTCGCAGGATGCTGCGCCTGCGGCGACCAGGACGTCTCCTACTTCTCGGCCGCCGCCGGCGGCGTCCTCTGCGCGAGCTGCGCCCGCGAGGTGGCCGGTGCCCGCGAGCTCTCGAGGTCCGAAGTCTCCTGGCTGCGCGCGCTGCTGGGCCTCACCTTCGACGAGCTCCTCGTCGTGCAGATCGACGCCGAGACCGCGGTCGTGCTTCTCGGCGCCGCCCACGTCTGGGCCGCCACCCATCTCGACGCGCGCCTCTGCGCGACTGAGTTCTACCTCGGGCTGTAGGAGCTCGTCATCCGAAGCGCGACCGGTCTTTACAGTAGGTTGACTGCGTTCGTATCGGCAGTCGCGTACTTTATTACGACTGGCCCGGTCGAACCTGAACATCAAATCATTATGAATCCGACGCTGCCGGAGCCAGTGGGTACGAGTTGGGGTGATGCGATGGGTCGGGAGACGTATGTCTCGGTCGCCGTCGTGGATGACATCGCCGCGCGAGCCGCGGTCGTTGCGGCGCATGTGTCGAGAATGCAGCTGAACGTCTCGCGCGGATGCTCCCCACGAGCGAGGAGAATCTCGCCTGGCTCGGCGCTGACGGTGCTCTTTGACATCGAGACCTGGCTGGAAGCGGAGAGAGTCGCCGAGCGCGCCGCCGCCTTCACGAGGGGCATCGTGATCTGCTGCTCGTCAGAGGCGGAACGCGAGGCTGTTCGCGCGTTGCCGGATTCGTTGCTCGAGTGCGGGACGGTCCAGCTGATCTCGCTCGCCGAGCTCCCCCTTGGACGAGGCGGCGAGGAGGGGTTCCTCCACCTCAGAATCGACCGTCTCAAGGAGGCGCTCGTGGGTGCCGTCGGGAGAATCGTCGAGTGGGTTAACAAGCCGCTGTGTCTGACCAGCGGAAACATCGTCCATCTCGTGTCTCCGCAGGAGATTCGCTATGTGGAGAGCGAGCGCAGGGCGCTGCACGTGCACGCTGCCACGCGCATTGACACCTACGCGACCCTTGAGCGCCTCGGAGAGCTGCTCCCCAGCTCGTTCGTGCAGTGTCACAAGAGCTACCTCGTGAACCTCGAGTACGTGAGCGTGTTCACGGGCGACCGCATCATCCTCGTCTCCGGCGAGTCGATCCCGGTGAGCCAGCGGCGGCGGGCGCTCACGCGCGAGAGGATCGCAGGCTATGCGCGCTCAGTCTGAGCCGCTGCGGACATGACGACGAACGCCGCATTTCTTACGGTCGGTCCCTCTGTGGCAACTCACCGACATACCCTCTCCACATCCCTCAAGGAAACGTGAGGCTTCGAATGGCAGTGATCGGCATTGACCTCGGTACCACCTACTCCGCCGTCGCCGTGAGCGAGGACGGGGTCGGCGCCCGCGTGCTTCCCAACCTCGAGGGGATGGACACGACGCCCTCCGTGGTCTACTTCCCCGGCACCGAGACAGGCACGGAGGAGCCGCTGGTCGGTGCCATGGCGAAGAACTCCGCCGCGGCGGCTCCGAGCGCTGTCGTCCGCTCGATCAAGCGCATGATGGGCGACCCCGACTACCGGTACTACTCGCTCAACGGAAACGAGTTCCACCCGGAGGAGGTCTCCGCCCTCATCCTCAAGTATCTCAAGCAGTACGCTGAGCTCGACCTCGGCGAGAAGGTCGAGGGTGCCGTTGTCACGGTTCCGGCATACTTCGACGACGCACGGCGCACGGCCACCAAGCAGGCGGGCAAGCTGGCCGGCCTCAACGTCCTGCAGGTATTCAACGAGCCGACCGCTGCGGCCATAGCATATGGCGTCGACGAGCGGGATGCCGGTCGCGTGCTGGTGTACGACCTCGGCGGCGGCACGTTCGACGTCACGCTGCTCGACATCCGCGACGGGCGATTCGACGTCATCGCCACGGGCGGCGACCCCGAGCTCGGCGGAGACGACTTCGACCGGGAGCTCGCCCGCCTGATCAAGGAGGAGCTCGCCCGCCAGGGACGCCCCGTCGACGAGTACGAGGACGACGCGCTTCTCGCTGAGATTGACGAGAAGGCCGAGGTCATGAAGCGCAGCCTGACGAACGTCGCCCAGGCCACTTCGATCTTCACCGTTGACGGGAAGACCTATCGCGTACGCCTGACGCGCGAGCAGTTCGAGGCGGCCACCAGGTCGCTGCTCACCCGGACGCGCGAGCGGGTCGAGCTTCTGCTCGAGGGGCAGGGCATGGGCTGGGACGACATCGACCGCGTCCTCATGGTGGGCGGGTCCACGCGCATGCCCATGGTGCGAAGCATGCTCGAGGAGATCTCCGGCAAGGAGCTCAGGCACGAGGTGAACCCAGACGCCGCGGTCGCCATCGGGGCGGCGATCTATGCTCGCTCCCTCGCGCAGGGTTCTGTCGATGGGGCGGGGGAGGGCGTCCTCGTCCCCGCCGGGGACCTCGAGGCGGCTGCCTACGAGACCCCTGTGATCCTCGTCTCCGACGTCACCTCCCAGTCCCTTGGCATCATCGCGAACGACGTCGTCGAGAACCGCGAGCGGAACTTCGTCGTCATCCCTCACAACTCGAAGATCCCCACCAAGTGCTCCCAGACCTTCTACACCGTCGTCGACGGGCAGAGCAGCGTCCTCGTGCGCGTGACGGAGGGCGACGACACGGAGGTCGAGTACGTGCGCATCGTCGGCCAGAGGGAGCTTCCCCTCCCGCCGCACCCCGCTGAATCGCCGGTCGAGGTCACCTACGCCTACGACATCGACCAGACCGTGTACATAGAGCTCACCGACCTCGTCACCGGCCAGTCCCTCGGGACGTTCGAGCTCGACCGCTCCTCGAACCTCAGTGATTCGCAGGTCAACACCCTGCAGCACAAGATAGACGCAATATCCGTCGTGTAGCCAACGATCAAAGGAGATGCCCATGTTCTGCGAGAAGTGTGGAAACCCCCTGAACGAAGGGACTCAGTTCTGCCCCAAGTGCGGCGCGCCGGTCGCCGCAGCGGCCCCGGCTGCCACTGCCGCTGCGCCCGATCTTGCCCCGAGCGCCAACGCCTCCTCCGGTAAGATCGCCGACGTCCTCGACCAGAACTACTACCAGCTGCTCCGCGTGGCCCAGACGGCGACCGAGGACGAGATCCGCTCTGCCATCAAGACCGAGAGGACGCGCTGGTCCGACCGCGTGCCCAAGGGCGGCGAGATCGGCGCCAAGGCCCGCGCGGTCGTGGCCCGAATCGCCGACGCCGAGGCGACCCTTCTCGACCCGACGGCGCGCGCCGAGTACGACAAGAGCCTCCAGGACAGCGGTGAGCCCGTCTACCAGCCCACGGTCCAGCCCAACGAGAAGGACTGGCTCGACGAGACCTTCAGCCTCTTCCTCAACGGCGACATCGACATGGCCGACTTCGCGCTCGGAAAGACGCTCGCCCAGCAGCCGAACAACCCCAACGCATGGTTCCTCGCCTCCATCATCTACATGTCCCAGAACAAGTACGACGAGGCGAACCGCGCGGCCCAGGAGCTCCTGCTCATCGACCCCGGCAACCCCTCTGCCTACGGCGTCCGCGGCGACTACTTCCACGACAAGGAAAAGAACATCGACAAGGCGATCGAGCAGTACGAGCGCATGTACCAGACCGCGACCGCACGAGAGAACGACGACTACGCCCGCGAGGCGCAGGAGAAGATCGCCAGCATGAGGATCGAGAAGCTCATGAACGAGGAGGTCCCCAACATTATTCGCCTCGAGGACGAGGCCGGTTCGGCCGTCGGGCTCAACCCGCGCCGCGAGGCTTTCGAGCGGCTCCAAAAGTACACGAACAACGTGAGGAGCCAGGTGCACGAGATCTATGATGCGGTTCCCGAGCCCTCCGACTGGTTCAAGCAGTACAACAAGGAGCAGCTCGACATTCTCGACGAGTGTGTCAAGGGCTATGAGGCCGGCCGGGAGGAAGACGAGAAGTACTTCCAGAGGCCGCTCATCGCTAACGGCATCGTGCTGGGCGTCGTTCTCGTCGCGACCCTGATCGGCGGCCCGCTGCTCGGCCTCCTCGCGCTTCTTCTCGGCGTCGGCGTCATCAACTTCCTCAACAGTGGTGCCGCCTTCGGCTTCGAGGTTCTCAGTCCCAACACGAACAACTGCTTCATGGCGACCATGGGCCGCACGAGGTGTCTCCTGATCGAGCTTGGGATGATCCTGATCGGCTTCTTCATCCTCGCCACCTTCGGGGCTCGCTAGGGAACGCTCTCATGGCGAGCGAGCGGCGTGGTTGACGATGGATGCGGGGAGCAGCGCGACTGAGGTGATCGCCCAGAGGCTCGACGAGCTGACGGACCTCTTCCGCAGGAGGCTTTTGCAGGACAGGGCCCAGGCGCGGGCAGTCGAGGCGCTGAGGGCGCAGGTCGACGACCTGCGCCTCGCGCCGCTGTGCCGCGAGCTCATCCTGCTCCTCGACCGCATCGACGCATCCGAGGATGACTTCGCACGCTCGCTGGGCGAGGAGCTCGAGGAGATTCTCGCGCATTACGGTCTCGAGCGGATTCCTACCACCCCCTCCTTTGATCCCGCTATCCAGAGGGTCGTCTCGACGCGCCCGAAGACGGGTGCGAAGGAGGGGGCGGTTCTCGAGGTCGTCCGGGAGGGGTACGCCCTCAACGGCTCCGTGCTCCGACCCCAGCACGTCATCGTCGCATCGGGACCACGGGAGGTGCCGTCATGAGCGCGTCAGGCTTTGTCGACAGGCTCGCCGTCGCCTCCACCATCTCGCTCGGACGCGCTCGCGTCCCGGTGGATTGCGTCGGGACGGCCAACATCTGGATTGACGAGGATTTCACGCCTCGAACGCTGCGCATCGCCCAGGAGATCGTGGTCAAGGCCCTGTGTGGGACGGCGCCGGGAGACCTCGAGCTTGCCTTCTTCGACTACAGCCTTCGTGGCGTCGCGGCCCCGTTCTCCTCTCTCTCGGAGGCCCATCTCCTGAGGACGCTTCTCACCGAGCGTGACCTCACGGACTACATCGCGTCCCTCAAGCGACACATCCAGGGTGTCCGCAACGTGATGCAGGGTCGCGAGGAGAGCCTCGTCTCCTTCCGTCGCGTCACGGGGCGCGCCGTCGAGAGCTACCGGCTCGTCGTCATCTGTGCGGACATGTACCTCCTGGACGACCGCACCAAGGAGGACCTCTCGATTCTTCTCAGTGCGGGGCCCGGAGCCGGCGTGAGCTTCCTCATCGTCTCGCCCTCCGACGCGGAGTTCGATTTCCTCAAGAACCGCTGCGTCGCCGTTGACCCCCGAGCCCTGGATCCCGAGGTGTCCGCCGAGTTCATTGTCGACGCGTGCGAGGAGCTGCTTCGCAGGGTCGACTCGCGCGCCGCCGACCCCGTGCTCTTCTCGGACGTCGAGGACCTCGGCAGAATGTGGTATGCCGACTCCACGGACGGGGTCACCTTCTCCGTGGGCCGCTTCGGCCTCGACACCGTGCGCATCACCATGGGCTCCAACAAGGAGCAGCGCCATAACGCGTTGGTTACCGGTGCGGTCGGCCAGGGAAAGTCAAATCTCATAGCTGTCATCGTCCACAGCCTCTGCCAACGATACTCGCCTCTTGAGCTTGAGCTCTACCTGCTCGACTTCAAGGAGGGGGTAACTCTGCAGGCGTATTCCAACGTGGATCACGAGGAGTACCTCCCGCATGCCCGTGCCCTGGGGCTGGAGGCCGACGTCGACTTCGGCATCGCAGTCCTGAACCACCTCTTTGCGGTCTATGAGAGGCGCATGCGGCTCTTCAAGCGCTCCGGCGTGCAGAACCTCAAACAATATCGGGAGAAGACGGGCGAGGTCGTGTCTCGCATCGTCGTCGTCATCGACGAGTTCCAGATGATGCTCGAGGAGAAGGGCACGGCCAAGGAGGTCGTCGAGCTCCTCTCCCGTTCGACGAGGTTGTTCAGGGCGGCGGGCATCCACTTCATCCTCGCCTCCCAGACCATTGCCAGCGGCGTCTACCTCAGCAAGGACTCCGACATCTTCGCCCAGACCCCAATCCGGCTCGCCCATCGCAACTCGGTGCGCGAGTCGGAGGCGACGCTCGGGATGGGCAACACGGCGGCGGCCGACCTCAGGATGGGAGAGGCGATCGTGAACCTGGACTACGGTGCGGTGGCTTCCAACCGCAAGGTTCAGGTCGCCTGGGCGGACGACGCCCTCCTCGCGCGGCTGAGGCGCTCGTGGTGGGATCAGGCAAAGTCCGAGTTCGCCGCGCCGTCGGTATTTGACGGGAGCCGCGCGGTTCGTCTCGTTGACGCGGTCGATGCTCTCCGCCCCCTGCGCGGGAAGCGCCCTCAGCTGCTGCTTGGGAAGACGATCTCCGTCGATGACGCGCCCCTCCTCGTCGACTTTGCCGACGAGCCCGGGCGAAACCTCGCCGTCTTCGGCGCAGGTGAGGACCGCCTCGAGGCGGAGGACGGGCTGTCCAACGCCGCAATCGGCATGGTCGAGGCGGCGGTTATCTCTCTGGCCTGGGGCAACGAGCTCGGCAACGCCGAGTTCGTCGTCTGCGACCTCTGTGACCACGACACCTCTCGTCGAAACCACGTTACGGGGATCTCCCACGTCGTGGAGTCGCTCGGCCTTGCCGTCCAGACCCTCGACGCCGGCGCCTTCCTCGACAGGGTCCGAGAGCTCTATGCCGAGCTTCCCTCGCGTAGCGAGGAGTCGGACAGGGTGTATCTGGTGTGCCTGTGCATGGAGAAGGCCGGCTCTCTGCCGCCCGAGGTCGGACGTCTCGCCAAGGACGGCCCCGCGCGCGGCGTCCATTTCATCACCTGGTGGCAGAAGGCGAGCTCGTTCGACGGCCGAGACGGAATGGGTCTGGACGGGGCGCGCTACTTCGACGCCAAGGTCCTGCTGCGCCTCGACGAGACCGAGACGCGCCATCTCCTCGGTCCCTTTGTCTCCTGGGGCGGACGGAGGAACCGCGCCCTCGTGAGCGACTCGGTCTTCGGCTCGGAGCCGGCGACCGTCATTCCGTATCTGCCCCTCGATGCCCGTGGGTGCGAGGGCATCTTGTCCGGGCTCGTGTGAAGGGGGTGGTCCCATGAACGACCTGCGAGCGCTCATTGACTGCTATCTCGACGAGCTCTCACGGTACAGCGCACGACTTGTCCAGATGCAGCTGACCCTTCAAGGGCAGATCGCCGATCTCTGCAACGAGTTCTCCGGCGCGGACAGGGGCGAGGTGCAGGACTTCATCGACTGCATGGTCAGGGCCAGGGAGTCCTACTCGAATGCCGGCGACATCATCTGGAGGGCCAAGGAGAAGCTCGAGGAGTATTCGTCTCAAATCTAGTGAAGGGAGAACGCATGTCGGTGCAAGACAGGATCGACTTCATGACCCAGGCGCGGGTCGACACCGAGAACGGGTCGGGGTTCGCCATGAGCATCGCCCAGCAGCTCGAGGATATCGCCGCGGAGATGTCGAGGGAGCTGGCTGGGAGCCGCAGCGGCGAGGAGGCGGCGCAGGCCGTCGACATGGCCGCGGAAGAGCTCAGGTCTATCTCCGCCGAGCTGTCCAGCGCTGCGAGCGACATGGGCAACTATCTCAACGCACTCAGGAGTTAGGGGGCAACGATGGACGACCTCAAGGGCTACGTGCTCGACATGAGCGAGCGTGTCGGAGAGCACGTGGAGACCGCCCGGGCGCGCAAGGAACTCGTGGAGAGCCAGGCGACGGCCCTCTCGACCAAGATGGGCGGCTTCGACTCGAACAAGGACTTCGTCACCTACCTCCGAAGGGCCGCCGAGCAGTACGCGTGCATCGATGCGACGCTTCGAAGGGCTCAGAGCCAGCTCGAGTACTACGCAGACCGGATCTAAGGGGGCTTCGATGGCAGACGATGGGCTCATGCGTCACAGAATGTGCTTCGCGCTGCTTCACGCGAAGGAGGCCGGATATACGAGCGGGGAGGAGACGCACGACCAGGCGCTCGACGACCTCGCGAGCATGTGGGGACTTCTCGACTCGGCTTCCGCCAAATCAGAGAGGCTGCGTGGCCTCGCTGAGGCCGTGCGGGACAACGCCCGCGCTGGGTGGCCAAACGGGGCGATCGTGATCGGCAACTATGCCAACGAGAGCGGCGTCGTGAACGACGACCCGATCACGGTCCTTCTCGCGTTGTCGTTCTCCCAGCTGGCGAGTGGGGGAGCCTTCGAGCCCGCGGCCAGCTTCGTCGAATCGGCCCTGGAGGGACCGATCGACCCCACCCCCGAGCAGGAACGCGTCTGCGCCGCGATCATGTGGCTCACCAACTACCGCGACTTCCGCAGCGACATCGACCGCACTCCTCAGCTTCCCTTCGGAGGGGTCGGGGCCGACACCCCCGAGCAGGAGGAACTCATCGACCGTGGGTTCGACAAGCTCGTGGGCTTCGCAAGAAAGGCCGGGTTCAGGGGCGACGGTCACTTCGACGAGGACGCGTCGCTCGCCGCCACCGTGCTGTCGGACAACTTCCACGACCATCTCGTCGTCGCCGGCCGTCGCCTCCCCGCCGCGGCCCAGCTCGCGGACGCCATGTATGCTCACGCGGAGGATTTCAACGAGCGTTGCGCCGAGCTCACGAGGCTCGTGATGTCGAGCGGGCTCTACCACGCGGACCCCGTGCTCGGCTCCATAGCCGTGGCGGTCTTCTCGATGAACGCCCGCTCGTGCGCGGGCAGCTTCCTGTGCATGGCATGGCTGGTCAACGCGATCAAGCTCGACACCGGGACCAAGGACTACCTGCCTGCGGACGAGTACCTCGAGACCTACGTCTCGGAGCGGGTCATCATGTCGGCGCTCGCGTGGTACGTGAACTGGGACGGCTTCCGTGCCAGGCTTGCACAGCTCGCCTAATGCGAAAGAATCAGAGCGAGGAGGTTAGTCATGGGCTTCTTTGGCGGCAACTACCAGGTCCTGAAGGTCGGCGCCTTTGGGGGCGAGACGGTCGTGCTCGACAATGTCACGCGCGATGAGGCCGAGCGCTACGTCAGGGACAACTCCGGGGCGTTCGGCGCCGGAGACTATCGCGTCGTCGAGAAGGGCGCGCGCTTCTTCGGAGGGTCCTACCGCGTCGTGAAGAAGGGCTTTCTCTCCGACGAGGTGGTCCTCGACAACGTCGACGAGTCCACTGCCGAGCGCTACGTGCGCGAGCACTCGGGCTTCCTCGGGAACGGCGACTACGTCATCGAGAAGCGCTGGTAGACGAGACCTGCAGTCGTGGAGAAGCCGCGCAGGCGAGAAGGACCTTACGTCCGCCGTTCGGCTGTGCTACACTACCGCAGGTCAGTACCCCGTACCTGGTGGCCCGCCAACTGCCTGACGGCCATCCCAGTTCGGGGCGAATCTATGTGAAAGGTGGTTTGACATGGCAGTTTCCAAGGAGCGCAAGGCCGAGCTCGTCGCCCAGTACGGCAAGGGCGAGAAGGACTCCGGTTCCGCCGAGGTGCAGGTTGCCCTGCTCACCGAGCGCATCAAGGGCCTCACCGAGCACATGAAGGTCCACCCGAAGGACTTCCACACCCGTCGCGGCCTGCTGATGCTCGTCGGCAAGCGTCGTCGCCTGCTGTCCTACATCAAGGCTCGCAACATCGAGGAGTACCGTACCCTCATCAAGAGCCTCGGCATCCGCGACAACATCCAGTAAAGCGGTTCTTCGGAGGGGCGCCCGCGGGCGCCCCTTCTTTGGTTTGTCCGCGAGAAGCGCGGACGGGCGGCCGGGAGGCCGTCGAGACGGCCCGCCTGCAACGGGGCAGGCGGAGATAAGGGAAAAGAAATGGCTAAGGTTACACACGAGTTCGACCTCTACGGCAAGCACTACGTGCTCGAGACCGGCGAGCTGGCCAAGCAGGCCACCGGCGCCTGCCTCGTCAAGTGCGGCGACTCCACGGTCCTTCTCACCGCGGTGGTCTCCAAGGAGCGCAAGGACTACGACTTCTTCCCGCTGACGGTCGACTTCATCGAGAAGATGTACGCCGTGGGCCGCATCCCCGGCGGCTACCTCAAGCGCGAGGCGCGCCCGTCCGAGAAGGCCACCCTCACGGCCCGCATGATCGACCGCCCGCTGCGCCCGTCCTTCCCGGCCGGCTTCCGCAATGAGGTCCAGGTCGTCGCCACCACGCTGGTGGCCGACCAGGTGAACCCCGTCGACACCATCTGCATCATGGCGGCCTCCGCGGCCCTCACCGTGGGCGGCGTGCCCTTCGAGGGCCCGCTCGCCTGCGTGCGCATCGGCCGCGACCGCGACACCCACGAGTTCATCGTGAACCCCACCTATGAGGAGCGCGACAACTCCGACCTCGACCTTGAGCTCGGCGGCGCCGAGGGCTTCATCTCCATGCTCGAGGCCGGCGCCGAGGAGATCTCCGAGGAGGACATGCTCGCCGCCATGGCCTTCGGCCAGGAGGCCATCGCTGCCTTCTGCGCGGAGCAGAAGAAGTTCTTCGACAAGGTCCGCGAGGTCAACGGCGAGTTCCCGGTCCGCGAGTACATCCTCGACGAGCCCATCCCCGAGGTCCACGACCGCGTCTTCGCGCACTACGACGAGATGGAGGCCGCCCTCAAGGACGCCGACAAGCTCTCCCGCATCGGCAAGGTCGAGGCGCTCAAGGCCGCCATCAAGGCCGAGTTCACCGAGGAGGAGCAGGCCCAGTGGAGCCGCGCCATCCCCGTCGAGCTCAAGTCCCTCGAGAAGCACGCGATGCGCCTCATGGTCGTCGAGACCGGCGAGCGCGTCGACGGCCGCACGCCCACCGAGGTGCGTCCGCTCATGGTCAAGGGCGACTACCTCCCGCGCGTCCACGGCTCGGGCCTCTTCCAGCGCGGCCAGACCCAGGTGCTCTCCGTCTGCACCCTCGGCATGCTCAACGAGTGGCAGCGCCTCGACACCATCGAGCCCGTCGACGGCAAGCGCTACATGCACCACTACAACTTCCCGCCGTTCTGCACCGGCGAGACCGGCCGCATGGGCAGCCCCAAGCGCCGTGAGATCGGCCACGGCAACCTCGCCGAGCGCGCCCTGCTCCCGGTGATCCCGTCCGAGGACGAGTTCCCCTACACGATCCGCGTGGTCTCCGAGGTCATGGAGTCCAACGGCTCCTCCTCGATGGGCTCGACCTGCGGCTCCACGCTCGCCCTCATGGACGCCGGCGTGCCCATCAAGCGCCCCGTCTCCGGCGTCGCCATGGGCCTCATCCAGGAGGAGGGCAAGACCGTCGTCCTCACCGACATCCAGGGCCTCGAGGACTTCCTCGGCGACATGGACTTCAAGGTGACCGGCACCACCAAGGGCATCACCGCCATGCAGATGGACAACAAGGCCACCGGCCTCACGCCGGAGATCCTGCGCTCCGCGCTCATGCAGGCGCACGAGGGCCGCATGTTCATCCTCGACGCCATGCTCGACGCGGTGCCCTCCGTGCGCGAGAAGACCAAGGAGTCCGCGCCCCAGATCATCAGCCTCCAGATCCCCACGGACAAGATCCGCGACGTCATCGGCTCCGGCGGCAAGGTCATCCGCGGCATCCAGGAGGACACCGGCGCCACCGTGGACATCCAGGAGGACGGCACCGTCTTCATCGCGGGCGTCGGCGGTGCCGGCGACGCGGCGGCCGAGCGCATCAAGGCCATCGTCAAGGTCCCCGAGGTGGGGGAGGAGTACACCGGCCGCGTCGTGGGCATCCAGCCCTTCGGCGCCTTCGTCGAGCTGCTGCCCGGCAAGGACGGCCTGCTCCACATCTCCCGCGTCGCCCAGGGCCGCGTGGACAAGGTCGAGGACGTCCTCAACATCGGCGACGAGGTCAAGGTCCGCGTCCTCGAGGTCGACGAGAAGGGCAAGATCAGCCTCGACCGCATCGACAAGCCCGAGGCTCCCGCCGGCTCCGGCCACGGCCGCTCCCACGAGGGCGGAGAGAAGGGCGGCCACCGCGAGCACCGTGGTCCGCGCCGTCGTCCCGGCGACAACGGCGGCGACGAGCGTCCGCGCCCGCGTCGTCACCACGGAGCCTAGCGCGACGTCATCCTCTGACGTGTAAGGGCGGCCCGGGTGTTCCTACGAGAAGTGCGCTTCGCGGAACTTCTCTCCGGAACACCCGGGCCGCTTTGTCAGTCGGCTGGGGCGCTTACCTGAAGGGTGAGGCTGAGGGTTCTTCTCGGGCCTCGTGCTCCCGTGGAACCATCGTGGAACCTCTTGGGTCGACGTGCTTCTCGTTTACAATCGAACCATATGCGAATTGGCACGGCCACGGGCCGTCTGACATAGCCATAAGCCGACGAAAGGATCCACCCCGGAATGCCCAAGAAAGACATCGCGCTCAAGATCATCCCGCTGGGAGGCTTGGCCGGCATCGGCAAGAACATGACCGCCTTCGAGTACGGAGACGACATGGTCCTCGTCGACGCCGGCCTCATGTTCCCCGACGAGGCCCAGCCCGGCATCGACCTCATCCTTCCCGACTACACCTACGTGCTCGAGAACGAGGACAAGCTCCGCGGCATCATCATCACGCATGGTCACGAGGACCACACCGGCGCCCTGCCGTACCTCCTCGCCGACCTAACCCGCAAGGTCCCCATCTACTCGAGCAAGCTCACCCTGGGCATCATCCAGGGCAAGTTCGACGAGCACAACATCAAGAACCCCAAGACGCGCGAGGTGAGTGACGGCACCACGATCACGCTCGGCGCGTTCACGATCACGTTCTTCTCGATGACGCACTCCATCCCCGCGGCGTTCGGCATCTTCATGTCCACGCCCGCCGGCACGGTGATGCACACCGGCGACTTCAAGTTCGACCAGACCCCGATCGACGGCCGCCGCCCCAACTTCCACGCGATCAACAAGTTCGGCGCCTCGGGCGTCGACCTGCTGCTCTCGGACTCGACGAACGCCACCAGGCCGGGCTTCACGCCCTCCGAGGCCGCGGTGGGCCGCGACCTGCGCCACGTCATCAAGAACGCCAAGGGCCGCGTCTTCGTCGCCGCCTTCTCGAGCCACATCCACCGCCTCCAGCAGATCTGCGACGCCTCGGTGGCCGTCGGCCGCAAGGTCGTCGTCACGGGCCGCTCGATGCTCACCAACACCCGGGTCGCGCGCGAGCTCGGCTACCTCAGGATCGCCGAGGACGACATCATCGATGCCTACGACGTCGACCGCATCCCGGACGAGAAGGTCGTGGTGCTGTGCACCGGCAGCCAGGGCGAGCCGCTCTCCGCGCTCGCGCGCATGGCGACCGGCGAGCACAAGTCGCTCTCCATCCACGAGTCCGACACCGTGATCATCTCCTCCACGCCCATCCCCGGCAACGAGAAGAGTGTCCAGTCGATCATCAACGAGCTCTCCAAGATCGGCTGCGAGATCTACGACAAGTCGAAGGGCACGGTGCACGTCTCCGGCCACGCGAGCCAGGAGGAGCTCAAGCTCATGCTCGCCATGGCGCGCCCGCGCTACTTCATGCCGGTCCACGGCGAGGCCCAGCACCTGCGCGCCCACGCCGAGCTCGGCGTCCAGATGGGCGTGCCCGCCAGCCACGTCTTCGTGCTCGACAACGGCGACTCGCTCGAGATGGTCAAGCACAAGGTCCGTCGCGGCCGCGCCGTCGAGTCCGGCGTCGTCTACGTCGACGGCGGGACCGTCACCGAGGCCAACCCCGTGGTCCTGCGCGACCGCCAGAAGCTCGGCGCCGACGGCGTCATCACCGCCAGCGTCGTCGTCTCCAAGCGCGGGGGCTCCGTCAGCGCCGTCGAGGTGCTCGGGCGCGGCCTCTCCTCCTCGGCGGAGGGCCTGCTCGCCTCCGAGGGGCGCGAGGCGGTCCGTTCCCAGGTCACCAAGCTCATGGCTGGTGACGGGGCGAGCGTCGACGCGCTCAGGCGCGGCGTCCGCAACTCGCTCTCCAACCTTCTCTGGAACAAGACGCACACGCGGCCGATGATCATCCCGGTCGTCATGGAGGTCTAGCGCATGCCCGCAAACCGCACCTCAAACGCAGCAAAAAAGGGCAGCTCCAAGTCTCGCTCCCGCTCCGCGGCCGCGCGCGCGGGCTCGGGCGTGCTCGTCGGAACCGTCCGCGGTGACATCGTCGGCATCGTTCTCGTCGTCGTCGCCTGCGCCCTGCTCGCGGCGCTTCTCGTCCCCTCCACGGCCGTCGTCACGAGCGCCGTCCGCGACTTCCTCGCGCTCTCCTTCGGCGTCGCGGCCGCCCTCGTCCCTTGCGCCGTCCTCGCCTTCGCGTGCACCTTCTTCGTCGACGGCGAGCAGGGGCTGCCCGGTCGCATAGCGCTCGGCTTGGGTCTCGTCGTCATCGCCATCCTCGCCATGGTCTCGCTCAACGCGCCCGCTTCCGCGGCGAGCCCCGAGTCTGTCTTCGACCCCGAGGTCGCGCGCGCGACGGGCGGCTACGTCGGCGGCGCCCTCGCGTGGGCGCTGCTCACGCTCCTCGGAACGGTCGTCGGCAACATCCTGCTCGTCGGCGTGATTCTCGCCGGCGTCGTCGTGTGCGGCTTCTCCGTGTCCGGTGCCGTCTCGCACGCCCGCGAGCGTCTCTCCGCGGCCGCGGCCGCCCACGACCAGCGCGTCCGCGAGCGTCGCGAGCGCGAGATCATCGACGCGGCGGCCGACGAGGACCTCGTCGCCGCCCCCGCACAGTCCCTCTTCGACGCCCCCGCGCCCGAGGAGGAGGGGGCGACCACCTTCATCGGCAACAGGAAGACGACGGTCCTCAAGCGCGGCACACGTGGTCGAGCCCAGGGGCGCGCCGCCCTTCTCGACCCGGTCCAGGAGGTCGCGCCGACCGCCGCCCTCGAGCACGTCGCGGCCCCCGAGCCGAACGCGGAGGCCGCGTCGGACGCCTCCGCGGTGCCCGCGTTTCTCGGCGCCGCCGCCAAGAAGGGGAAGGGGAGGGCCAAGAAGGACCAGAAGGCCGCCCCGAAGGAGCCGCCCGCCACGCTCAGCCGCCCCGGTGACGGCGACGAGACCTATCGGCTCCCGCCGCTCTCGATCCTGCGCGAGAACCCCGACGCCGGCGCCTCGTTCACCGGGGATGCCGAGCTCAGGGCTACCGCAGAGCGTCTCCAGGGGACGCTCGAGGAGTTCGGCCTCACCTCTCGCGTGGCCGGCTGGATCGCCGGCCCCTCGGTCACCACGTTCAAGATCTCCATGGGCGAGGGCGAGCGCGTGAGCAAGATCGTGAACCTCGAGGACGACATCGCCCTCTCGCTCGCCGCAAAGTCGGTGCGCATCTTCGCGCCGATCCCGGGCACCTCGCTCGTCGGCATCGAGATCCCCAACGAGAAGCCCCAGCCCGTGTTCCTCTCCGACGTGCTGCCCTACGCGACCGGCGGCCCGCTCGACTGCGCCTTCGGCCGCGACTCCGAGGGGCGGCCCATCGTGGTCGACCTCGCCGGCCTTCCGCACCTGCTCGTCGCCGGCACCACCGGCTCGGGCAAGTCCGTGCTGCTCAACGCCATCATCATGTCCATGCTCATGCGCGCCACCCCCGAGCAGGTGCGCCTCATCATGGTCGACCCCAAGCGCGTCGAGTTCACGGGATACGCAGGCCTGCCGCACCTCTACGTGCCGGTCGTCACCGAGCCCCGCCAGGCCGCGAGCGCCCTGCAGTGGGGCGTCACGGAGATGGAGCGCCGCCTCAAGGTCTTCGAGCACTACAAGGTGCGCGACATCAAGACCTTCAACAAGAACGTCGACGGCGAGAAGTACGCGGACATGGAGAACCCGCCGAAGCACATGCCGTACTTCGTCATCGTCATCGACGAGCTCGCCGACCTCATGATGGTCGCCGGCAAGGACGTCGAGTCGTCGATCGTGCGCATCGCGCAGCTCGGCCGCGCCGCGGGCATCCACCTCATCGTCGCCACGCAGCGCCCCTCCGCCGACGTCGTCACCGGCCTGATCCGCGCCAACATCGACAACCGCGTCGCGCTCTCGGTCGACAACTCCATCAACTCGCGCATCATCCTCGACCAGAAGGGCGCCGAGCAGCTCCTCGGAAAGGGCGACATGCTCGTCAAGCTCCGCGGCAAGAAGCCCCGGCGCGCCCAGGGCTGCTGGGTCTCGGACGAGGAGATCGAGAAGACCGTCGCGTTCATTCGCGATCAGGTCGTCGCCGACTACCACGAGGACATCCTCACGGCCGTGGTCCCCAACTCGCCCGGCGGCGCAGAGGGTGGCGCGCGCTCCGACGACGACCCGCTGATCTGGGAGGCTGCGCGCATCGTCGTGGACTCCCAGCTCGGCTCGACCTCGGGCCTGCAGCGGGCGCTCTCCGTCGGGTATGCCCGCGCCGGCCGCATCATGGACATGCTCGAGGCAAAGGGCGTCGTCGGACCCGCTAACGGCTCCAAGCCGAGGGAGGTCCTGCTGGACAAGGACGGCCTCGAGGAGCTGAGAGTCGCCGAGGAGACGTACCGGGAGGTCGAGTAGGGAGATGGCCATTCCCCGCTTCAGTGAGATACTCGCCTCGCGCCGTCGTGAGCTCGGGCTCACGACCGCGCAGGCTTCGCGCGTGCTCAAGTTGCGCGAGGACGTGCTTCTCGCCTTCGAGAACGGCGACTACGGGCACATGCCCCAGAGCGGCTACGCCCAGGGCATGCTCTCGAGCTACGCGCGCTACCTCGGGCTCAACGCCCGTGAGATCGTCGACCTCTTCACCGAGGAGCTCTACGAGTACCAGCACGGGACGTCGTCGCATGAGCTCAGGCGTCGCACCCGCCACACGCAGTCCGGCCGCATCATCTCCGGGTACGAGACCCCCAACGAGGTCGAGTCCCGCCCGAAGGCCTACGTCGAGTACCGGCCGCTGCTTCCGAGCGGCGGCGGCCCCGCGGGCGACCTCGGTGACTTTGCGACCACGGCGCCCGCGCGCCCGCGCATGTCGGTGCCCCTCGCCGGCGCCGGGACGGCCGCTCCCGGCACGCGGGGCTACACCGGCGCCCCGGCGCGCGAGGACGAGCGCCCGGGCCGTCGCGGATCCGGGCGACCCTACAACGCCCCGTCCGCGCGCGAGCGCGAGTCTTCGAGCACGTCACGGCGCAGGCCGCCCGCCTCGCGCCGGCGCGGAATCGACCAGACCGCGCGGCTCGACGGCGCCCGCGGCTATCCCGCCCGGGGAACGCGGGGCGCCGACGGAGCCGTCTACATGCGCGACGACGTGAGCACGCGTCGGGTGCGCGCGGGGGAGTACACCGACGACCTGCGCCTCGACGGCGAGGCGCGCCCGTCGGTCTCCGCCGCCACGGCGTCGGGCCGTCGCTCCTCGCGCAACATCGCCAACGTCGAGCGCCCCAACGTCCGTCGTCGCGCGCCGCGCGCGCAGTCCGACGGGTCGCGCGGGCGCCGTCCGCCGGCGCGGGGCGGCCTCGTGGGACAGTTCCTCTCCGACCCCCGCAGGGCGCTCTTCGCGCTCATCCTGCTGCTCGCCGTGGTGCTTACGGCCGTGCTGGTCTTCTCGGTGAGCTCCTGCGTGAACGCTCGCAACCAGCCGGCGACCGGGCAGGTCGTCCCAGTCCAGAGCACGGACGGGACCCAGTCGGACGACGATGGCGCCGCCGGTGACAACGACGCGACAGACTCTGACGAGCCGGCAGCGGACGCCGCGGACGACTCAGAGGGCAAGGACGCCGACGCCGAGCCCGCGGAGGGCGCCGACGACGCGGCGGCCGAAGACGGCAAGGACGCGAAGGCCGACGAGCCCACCGAGACGGTCGTCGAGGTGAGCGTCGCCGAGGGCTCCGTCTCCTGGGTCGAGATCACCTGCGACGGAAAGAGCGAGGTGGCCGAGAGCGTGACCGGCCCCTGGACCAAGTCCTACACCGTCGAGGACTCGATTTCCATCCAGGTCGCCAACCCCGACGCCGTGACCGTCACCAAGAACGGCGAGAAGGTCGCCCTCTCCCAGCGCGCCGGCGGCCTCGGCTCCGTCAAGATCGACGGCACGCCGGCCGTCAAGGCCGACGCCTCCGCCGACGGGAGCGCCGCCGACGAGGGCGAATAGCAAACGTTCGGGGCGCCGCCCCGGGAACAGGAGTTGAGCATGGCAAAGGAATCCAGCTTCGACGTCGTCTCGGTCGTCGACATGCAGGAGGTCGACAACGCGTGCCAGCAGGCCGCGCGCGAGCTCACGCAGCGCTACGACCTCAAGGGCACGGGCGCCACGCTCGAGCTCTCCAAGAAGGAGGGGGTCTTCAAGATCGCCGCCCCCTCCGAGTTCGTCGCGTCCCAGGTTCGCGACATCCTCGGGTCCAAGCTCGTCAAGCGCGGCGTCGACCTCACCGCGGTGCGCTGGGCGGACCCCGTGTCCGCGTCCGGCATGAGCGTCCGTCAGACGGGCACCGTGATCCAGGGCATCGACCAGGACACCGCCAAGAAGATCGCCAAGGACATCCGCGACCTCAAGCTCAAGGCCAAGGCGACCGTCGAGGGCGACAAGCTTCGCGTGAGCTCCGCCTCGAAGGACGTGCTCCAGTCCGTCATCGCCGAGCTCAGGCAGCGCGACTACGGCCAGCCGCTCCAGTTCGTCAACTACCGCTAGCGAGGGGAGCATCGTGCGCTTTCTCATCGTCACGCTCGGCTGTGCCAAGAACGAGGTCGACTCGGACCGCATGAGGGCCCTGCTGCTCGCCGACGGCTTCGAGGAGACGGCCGACGTCGCAAACGCCGACGTGGCCATCGTCAACACCTGCTCCTTCCTCGCCTCCGCCACCGAGGAGTCCGTCGAGGCGACCCTCTCCCTCGCCGAGGAGCGCGCGGAGGGCGTCCGCGACCTCCCGATCGTGATGTGCGGATGCGTCCCGTCTCGCTACGGCGACGCACTCGCCTCCGAGCTGCCCGAGGTCGCTGCCTTCGTGCGCGCCGAGGACGAGGACGGGATCGTCGCCGTCGTTCGACGCGTGCTCGGCCTGGGGGAGAGCGACGGAGAAGAGAGGCCCGAGACGCTCCGCACCGTCGAGGGGACCAGCGCCTTCGTGAAGATCTCCGAGGGTTGCGACCGGTTCTGCACCTTCTGCGCGATCCCCTACATCCGCGGGCGCTACCACTCGCGCCCCGCCGACGAGATCGTCTCCGAGGTGCGCTCGCTCATGGAGGGCGGCGTCCGCGAGGTTGTCCTCATCGGCCAGGACACCGGCGTCTGGGGCTGCGACCTCGGCGAGGGGGAGACGCTTGCGTCCCTGCTTCGTCGCGTCGCGGAGGCCGTCGGTCCCTACGGCGGGTGGGTCCGCGTCCTCTACCTTCAGCCCGAGGGCATGACCGACGAGCTGATCGCCACGATCCGCGACGTGCCCGAGGTCCTCCCCTACATCGACATCCCCATCCAGCACTGCTCCGCGCGCGTGCTCAAGGCGATGGGTCGCAGTGGCTCCCCCGAGGAGCTGCACGCGCTCTTCGCGCGCCTTCGCTCCGAGATTCCCGGCATGGTTCTCAGGACCACGGGGATGGCCGGCTTCCCCGGCGAGACGGACGAGGAGGCCGAGGAGCTCTACGAGTTCATCTCCGAGGAGGCCTTCGACTACTGCTCCGTGTTCGCCTACTCCCAGGAGGACGGCACCGCGGCGGCCCGCATGGCCGACCAGGTGGACGAGGACGTCAAGCTCGAGCGGACACAGCACCTGATCGACCTTACCGAGCAGCTCGGCTTTGCCGCCACCGCCTCGCACGTGGGCGAGCGCGTCCGCGTCATCGTCGACGGCATCGAGGAGGGCGAGGACGGCCCCGAGCTCATCGGACATGCCTGGTTCCAGGCGCCCGACTCCGACGGTGCCGTGCACATTCCGTACGGCGAGGCCACGGTCGGCGACATCGTGACCGTCGACCTCGTCGACTCGTTCTGCTACGAGCTCGTGGGCGAGCTCGTGGGGGAGGGTGAGTGACATGGCCGGCGAGAAGGACATCTGGACGCCCGCGAACATCGTGACCTGCGTGAGGATCGCCTTCATCCCAGTCTTCATGATCGTGGCCGCCATTGCGGACATCCGCGACGACGCCCCCCTTGCCGTGGCTGCGTTCCTCATCTACGCGACGCTCTCGCTCACGGACAAGCTCGACGGGCACCTCGCGCGCTCGCGTGGCGAGATCACCGACTTCGGCAAGTTCCTCGACCCCATCGCCGACAAGCTCCTGGTCTTCTCGGCACTGCTGCTCCTGCTCTCGCACGGCTACGTCTCCGTGTGGGTCGTCTTCGTCATCCTCGCCCGAGAGTTCCTCGTGAGCGCGCTGCGCATGGTCGCGGCCTCCAACGGCGAGGTCATCGCGGCCGACAAGCTCGGCAAGGCGAAGACCGCGGTCACGATGGTCTCGCTCTGTGCGTACTATCTCTACCTCGCCCTGGACGCCGCGGGTATCTATGACCTCGCTGGACCCGTATGGCTCCTCGCCTGGGACCTCATGATGGTCGCCGTTGTGCTCACCGTCATCTCCGGGGCGCAGTACTTCTATAACGCCCGCCACGTCGTCTTCGGGAGATAGCGATGGGGGAGCGCTCGATCTTCTCGGACGACCCCGAGCTGTACGGTGCCTGCTCCGAGCTTCTCGACCTTGCGCGCGCACGGGGCGTCACCGTCGGCACCGCCGAGTCGTGCACCGGCGGGCTCGTCTGCGGCGCCCTCACTTCCGTCCCGGGCTCGTCCGACGTCGTGCACGGCGGCGTCGTGAGCTACGCGATCCCCGTGAAGCACGAGGTCCTCGGCGTCTCGGGCGACGTCCTCGACGACCCCTCCCTCGGTGCCGTCTCCGCGGAGTGTGCCGAGCAGATGGCCTCGGGCGCCCGGTGCGTGCTCGGGTGCGACTACGCGGTGTCCGTCACCGGCATCGCCGGACCGGGCGGCGAGGAGCCGGGCAAGCCCGTGGGGACCGTCTGGATGGGCGTCGCGGGCCCGGACGTGGCCGCGTCACGGCTCTTCCGCTTCGAGGGCGACCGCGCGGACGTGCGTCACGCCGCCGTCTCCGCCGCGGTCGAGCTCCTGCGTGCCGCGGTCATGGAGAGCCTGTGAGCCTTTCGTCTCTCGTCCTGGACGCCACCTGGCGGTGAGAATTCCGACCGGGCCCGCTGCCTCGGGTCTCACGGCGTGCGGCAGTCGGCCCGGCAGCTTCCGGTCAGCCAGCGGGGAGCGAGCGTCACTTTGGCGCAAGAGCGTCCCGGTACGCTTTTCCCAAACCCGTTGACACAGAACGGGTGTTCGTATACCATCGCATCGGAACGCGAACAAGGGAGCTGGAATGGCCAAGAGCAAGGGCATCACCAAGGAGATTCGTCCCCGCACCACCGGCGAGGAGCGTCAGAAGGTAATCGACGACACCACCAGCGAGATCGAGAAGAAGTTCGGCAAGGGCGCCATCATGCGCTTCGGTGACGACGGCCCCAGCCTCGAGGTCGAGGCCATCCCGACTGGCTCGATCGCGCTCGACGCGGCGCTCGGCATCGGAGGCGTCCCCCGCGGTCGCATCGTCGAGATCTACGGCCCCGAGTCCTCCGGCAAGACCACGCTCTCCCTCGAGATCCTCGCCGAGGCGCAGGCCATGGGCGGCGTCGTCGCCTTCATCGACGCCGAGCACGCGCTCGACCCGGGCTATGCCGCCCGTATCGGCGTGGACATCGACGAGGTCCTCATCTCCCAGCCGGACACCGGCGAGCAGGCGCTCGAGATCTGTGACATGCTCGTCCGCTCCGGCGCCATCGACGTCGTGGTCGTCGACTCCGTCGCCGCGCTCACCCCGCGTGCCGAGATCGAGGGCGAGATCGGAGACTCCACGGTCGGCCTTCAGGCCCGCCTCATGAGCCAGGCGCTGCGCAAGCTCGCCGGCTCGCTCTCCAAGTCAAACACCACCTGCATCTTCATCAACCAGCTGCGCGAGAAGATCGGCGTCATGTTCGGCAATCCCGAGACCACCCCGGGCGGCCGCGCGCTGAAGTTCTTCTCGTCCGTCCGCATGGACATCCGCCGCATCGACTCCATCAAGAACAAGGACGAGGTCATCGGCAACCGCGTCCGCGTCAAGGTCGTCAAGAACAAGGTTGCCCCGCCCTTCAAGCAGGCCGAGTTCGACATCATGTACGGCCAGGGCATCTCCAAGGAGGGCTCCATCCTCGACATGGCCGTCGACTACGAGGTCGTGAACAAGTCCGGCGCCTGGTACACCTACGGGCAGGAGCGCCTCGGCCAGGGTCGCGAGGCGGCGAAGGAGTTCCTCGCCTCCAACCCCGACCTCATGGAAGAGATCGACCACAAGGTCCGCGTCGCCTGCGGGCTCGAGCTCGGTGACGAGCGCGTGGGCGAGATCGTGGAGGGCGTCGAGGTTCCCGGGCTCGACGGGGACGCCCTCTAGTGTCTGCCCCCGCCTTTTCCTGGGAGGTCCGCCTGCCCGAGCGCGGCTCGAGGGCATCCATGGCCGGCAGGGCCCCTCGTGCGACCCTGCTCGTCTCTTCCGTTGACCACGGCGACGAGTCCCTGTCGATCCCCGTCGCCGTTGGGAGACGGCTCGAGGCCCTGGCCAAGGACGATTCTTTCGCACCCTCCAGTCGTGCGGAGCTTCTGTACGCGGTTCGGGAGATCGCGCGCTTGTGCGCGCACTCCCGCATGGAGGACCTCGTCGGACGGCGTGACTACTCCCGAGCGGAGCTCACCGAGCGTCTTCTTCGCGACGGCTATCGCTCCGAGGTCGTGGATGAGCTTGTCGAACGTGCCGTGGAGGTCGGCATCGTCGACGACTGCCGCTACGCCGCCGCCTTCGCCCGTTCCAAGGTGCTGGCCGGGTGGGGGAGGCTGAAGATCGAGCGCGAGCTCTCCCGCCGCGGGATTTCGCCCTCTGACGTTCCCGGCTGGCCGGAGGACTTCGTCTCTGCCGGCGACGAGCGCGAGCGGGCCCTGTCCCTTGCCTCGAGACGCCGTCTGACCGGAAGGAACGACTATCAGAAGCTCGTCCGCTTCCTGTGCTCTCGCGGCTTCTCCGTGGGCATCTCCACGTCCGTCGCGCGAGAGGTCCTCGACCGGGCGGAGGGGTAGCAGCCTTCTGCGCGAGCTACAGACTCTCCTGGAATCGACGGCCTTCCGCAACATGACGCCATCCTTGTCCAGCTTTTGACGGCCTTCCGCACCTCGATGCCGAGGTCTTCCCGGAAATGGCGATGTTCCGCAGACAGCCGTCAATCCTGTCCCAAAAACGGCGGCCTTCCGCTGCCGGCGCGCGGTGCGACCGGGGAACCTCGCCGATATCGGGACGCCTTGCCCCTCCGCGTGCGGAAGGTCGTCGAAAACAAGACGGGTCTTTCTCGCAAGCCGAGAATCCTGTCGACTTCGGGACGGCGGCGTGGTCCTACCTGCGGCGCATTTGACAGAATCCTTACAACGGGGCTAGGATAGGACTGCTCGTGGAGCGCATTCTCTCGCTGGTCTGCCAGCTGCCGATTATGTTTCTCTGTACGTCACGATAGCTGCCATAGCCGCTCATGCGGCAAGCGTCAGACTGCACCTCCACGGCGGGTTCCGTCGCGCTCGCGCACGGTCTCCTGAACCCACTGATGAACTGAACCTGAGGAGCAGACATGACAGACCCAATTACCATCGTCGTCGGGGCGGTTTGCCTCGTCGTCGGCGCCGCACTCGTCTATTTCTTCCTGGCTGGCAAGAGCGGCTCCAAGCTCAAGGACGCCGAGGCGCGCCTCGCCTCTGCCCAGTCCGAGGCCGAGCGCATCGCCCAGGAGGCCGCGCGCCAGGCCGAGAACGCCAAGAAGGAGGCTGTCCTCGAGGCCAAGGAGGAGATCCTCGCGCTCAAGCAGACCTCCGAGGCCGAGGAGAAGAAGCGCAAGAGCGAGCTCCAGTCACTCGAGAACCGCATCATGCAGCGCGAGGAGTCCCTCGACCACCGCAACGACGCCCTCGACCGCCGCGAGCACCAGCTTTCCAGCCTCCAGGGTCAGCTCGACCGCCGCAAGAGCGACCTCGACGAGCTCTTCGACCGTCAGAGCGCCGAGCTCGAGCGCATCGCCGGGCTCTCCTCCGACGAGGCCCACGACGAGCTGCTCGCGCGCGTCCGCTCCGAGTCCGTGCGCGAGGAGGCCCAGATCCTGAGGGAGTCCGAGCAGCGCGTCCGCGCCCAGGCCGACAAGACCGCCCGCGAGATCATCTCCACCGCCATCCAGCGCTGCGCCGCCGACCAGGCCGGCGAGATCACGGTCACCTCGGTCCACATCCCCTCCGACGACCTCAAGGGTCGCATCATCGGCCGCGAGGGGCGCAACATCCGCACCTTTGAGCAGGTCTCCGGCGTCTCGCTCGTCATCGACGACACGCCCGAGACCGTCGTCCTCTCGAGCTTCGATCCCGTCCGTCGCGAGACCGCGCGCGTCGCCCTCGAGAACCTCATCGCCGACGGCCGCATCCACCCGGCCCGCATCGAGGAGCTCTACAAGAAGGCCGAGGCCCTCGTCGCCGAGCGCGTGCGCGAGGCCGGCGAGCAGGCCGCGTTTGACGCCGGCATCCACGACCTGCACCCGGAGCTCGTGAAGACCCTCGGCGCCCTGCGCTATCGCACCTCGTTCGGGCAGAACGTCCTCCAGCACTCCATCCAGGTCTCCGCGCTCTGCGGCATCATGGCCTCCGAGCTCGGTCTCGACGAGGCGCCCGCCAAGCGCGCCGGCCTTCTCCACGACCTCGGCAAGGCCATCGACCACGAGGTCGAGGGGCCGCACGCCGTCATCGGCGCCGACCTCGCCCGTCGTCACGGCGAGCGCCCCGAGATCGTCCACGCCATCGAGGCCCACCACGCCGACGTCGACCCCGACACCGTCCTCGACGTCCTCGTCATGGCCGCCGACGCAATCTCCGCCGCCCGTCCCGGCGCCCGCCGCGAGTCCGCCGAGAACTACATCAAGCGCCTCGAGAAGCTCGAGGAGATCTCCAACGCCCACGAGGGCGTCGAGCGCACCTACGCCATGCAGGCCGGTCGCGAGCTCCACGTCATGGTCGAGCCCGAGAAGATCTCCGACGCCCAGGCGACCGTGCTCGCGCACGACATCGCCAAGCAGATCGAGGACGAGATGGAGTACCCCGGTCAGGTGCGCGTCGTCGTGATTCGCGAGTCCCGTGCCGTCGACGTCGCCAAGTAGGACCATGTCCGGCGCCTCAGACCTCGCTGGCTTCGTCTCCACCATGGGCGGGGACCGCGCCCTCCGCGTCGAGGAGAGCCTCGGCGAGGGCTTCGTCAGGCTCCGCGTCGCCGAGGCCGAGCGCCGTCAGGCAAAGCATGACGTCAGGTGCGTGGAGGACGCGCTCATCGAGATGCTCCGCAACGCACGTGACGCCGGCGCGCGACACATCTACGTAGCCACCTCCCGCGAGGGGGACCGCCGCACCACCTGCGTGCTCGATGACGGCTCCGGCATCCCCGAGGACATGCACGACCGCGTCTTCGAGGCGCGCGTCACCTCCAAGCTCGAGTCTGTCCACATGGACCGATGGGGCGTCCACGGGCGCGGCATGGCGCTCTTCTCCATCCGCGAGAACGCCGTCTCCGCCGAGGTCATGTCCTCGGCCCCCGGCAAGGGGTCCGCCCTTCGCGTGGTCACCGACACCACGGTCCTCCCGGAGCGCGCGGACCAGTCGAGCTGGCCCGCACTTGGCGTGGATGAGGACGGCAACGAGACGTGCGTGCGCGGGCCTCACAACATCGTGCGCACCTGCTGCGAGTTCGCGCTCGAGGAGCGCGGGACCTGCGAGGTCTACCTCGGCTCGCCGGCTGAGGTCGCTGCGACGGCTCGCGCCCGCGCGCGGCAGACCGTCGAGGGTGCGGACCTGCTCTTCCTGGACTCATTCGAGGAGCTGCCCGTGGTGGAGCGCCTGCGCGCGGCCTCCGATGCCCGCGAGCTTCGCGAGCAGGCGACGGCGCTCGGCCTCGAGATGTCCGAGCGCACGGCCCACCGGATCGTCTCCGGCCAGATCGCGCCGGTCCGAAGCGTCCTCGCGCGGCTGACGCGTTCCTCAGCGAGCCCTGGCGCCGCCGCGGCCCACGAGGTCGACCTCACGCGAGACCGACGCGGCCTCAGGCTCGCCCCCGCGGACGTCGACGAGTTCTCCCGCGTCATGGAGCGCGACTTCGGCCTTCTCGCGGACAGGTACTACCTCTCGCTCGCCGGCGAGCCGCGCGTCCGCGTCACGGGCAACCGCCTGACCGTGACCTTCGACCTCAGGCCCTCAGACTAGCGGCTCCGCACTTCTCAGCACGGCCGACAACCTCTAGAATTGATCGACAGACCAACAACGAAGCAGTAACGTCGTAGCAACGCAACAGGAGTTTTCACATGGACTATCTGAAGGTCTCGAGCAAGTCCTCGCCGGCGTCGGTCGCCGGCGCGATCGCCGGGCTCGTCAAGGACGGCATCCCCGTCAACATCCAGTGCGTCGGCGCGGGCGCGGTCAACCAGGCCATAAAGGCGATCGCGATCGCGCGCGGCTTCCTCATCCCCACCGGCATCGACATCTCCTGCGCCCCGACCTTCTCCGACGTAGAGATCGGCGGCGAGAGCAGAACGGCCATCCGCATCGCCGTCTACGTGCACCGTATCACCGCCCCCGCCACCCCTGCGGGCGTCGAGGCGGTCGAGGCCTGATGGAGCACCCCGTCGAGCTCGTCGGAAAGACGTACTACGTAAAGACCTTCGGCTGCCAGATGAACCTCCATGACTCCGAGCGCGTCGCCGGCGTGCTCGACGAGTGCGGGTGCGTCTGCGTGGACGACCCCGACCAGGCCGACATCGTCGTCTTCATGACGTGCTGCGTGCGCGAGAAGGCGGACCAGCACCTCTACGGACAGGCCTCGGCCATGGTGAGCGCCCCGGTGCCTCCCTCGGGACGCCGCGTCGTCGCCATCGGCGGCTGCATCGCCCAGCGGGACGGCGAGAAGATCCGCGAGCACGTCGCCTGCGCCGACGTCGTGTTCGGCACGAGTGCCCTCGCGAGCCTGCCGACGCTGCTCGCGGATGCGTTCGTCGGCGACGGGTCGCGCGTTGCCGTCGACACGGTCGAGGAGGACCGTCCCTTCTCGACCGACCTTCCCAGCCACCGCGCCCAGCGCTTCCACGCGTGGGTGCCCATCATGACGGGATGCAACAACTTCTGCACCTACTGCATCGTCCCCTACGTCCGCGGGCGCGAGAAGAGCCGGACCATGGAGGCCATCGTCTCCGAGGTCGAGCAGCTCGTCTCCGACGGCGTGCGCGAGGTCACGCTGCTCGGACAGAACGTCAACTCCTACGGGCGCAACATCTACGGCGAGCCGAGGTTCGCCGAGCTCCTGCGCCGCGTCGCCGCCACCGGCATCGAGCGCATTCGCTTCACCTCCTCCAACCCCAAGGACCTCGACGACGAGGTCATTCGCGCCATGGCGGAGACGCCTGCGGTGATGCCGCACCTGCACCTCGCCGTCCAGAGCGGCTCCACGCGCGTGCTCAAGGCCATGAACCGCAGATACACGCGCGAGGGGTACCTCGAGCTCGTCGGGCGCCTGCGCGCCGCGATGCCCGACCTCGCCCTCTCGACCGACATCATCGTCGGCTTCCCCGGCGAGACCGAGGAGGACTTCGAGGACACCCTCTCGCTCGTCCGAGAGGCCGGTTTCTCCTCCGCCTTCACCTTCATCTACTCCCCGCGCCCCGGCACGCCCGCCGCCGAGATGCCGGACGACACGCCGCGCGAGGTCATCCAGGAGCGCTTCGACCGGCTTGCGGAGCTCGTCGCCCAGCAGGCGCACGACGCCAACCAGTCGGACCTCCACCAGCTCGTGAGCGTGCTCGTCGAGGGGGGCTCTAAGAAGGACGGCGGCGTTCTCGTCGGGCACAGCGAGAAGAACCGAACGGTGCACTTCTCGCTTCCCGAGGGACATGCGGCCGAGGACCTGGTCGGTCGCATCGTCGACGTCCGCGTCGAGGAGGCAAGGACCTGGTACCTCCGCGGCAGCGTGGAGGGCGAGCCTCGGTGAGAGGGCTTTCCGTCGTCTGCGTCGTGGGGCCCACGGCGTCCGGCAAGAGCGCGCTCGCCGAGCTCGTCGCGACGCGCCTGGGGAGCTCCGTCGTCTCCGTCGACGCAATGCAGGTGTATCGGGGCATGGACGTCGGCACCGCCAAGACGCCCGTCGCCGAGCGCCGACGCCCGCTTCTGATGGTCGACGTCGTCGACCCCGACGAGGACTACTCCGTCCAACGCTTCCAGACCGACGCCCGTGACTGCGTCGACGCGCTCCTCGCCGAGGGTCTCACGCCCGTGCTCTGCGGCGGCACGGGGCTCTATCTCAACGCCGTTATCGACGAGATGGCATTCCCTGTCGGCGAGAAGGACGGCGGCGTCCGCGAGCGCTACGAGCGCATCGCCGCTGATCGGGGCGCCGATGCCCTGCATGCGCTCCTCGCCGAGCGCGACCCCGAGAGCGCCGCGCTCATCCACCCCAACAACGTCAGGCGCGTCGTGCGCGCGCTCGAGATGTCCGACGAGGGCGTCTCCTATGCCCGCCACCACGAGGGCCTCCATGAGCGCGCGGCCCACTACCCGGCCCGCATATGGGGCCTCTCGTGGCCCCGTGAGGACCTCTACGCTCGCATCGACGCTCGCGTGGACCAGATGGTCGAGGCGGGCCTTGTGGAGGAGGTGCGCGCCCTCGCCGTCCGGGGTCTCACCACGGACGTCACCGCGGGACAGGCTATTGGCTACAAGGAGATCCTCGAGGTGCTCTCCGGTCGCATCGAGCTCGAGGAGGCCGTCGAGCTCGTCAAGCGCCGAACGCGTCGCTATGCCAAGCGCCAGCTCTCGTGGTTCCGCCACGACGGGCGCGTCAGGTGGCTCGAAATGGGCGAGGTGAGTCTCGAGGAGGCCTGCGAGCGCATCGTCTCCGACCTCGAGCGGAGGGAGGGCTAGATGGCGCGCTTCGAGCCGTTCTCCACCGCACCGGCCCCCGAGCGGGCCATCCTCGTCGGCGTCGACCTCGGACGCTCCGAGTGGAGCTGCGAGGAGTCCCTCGCCGAGCTCGCCCGCCTCGCCGAGACCGACGGTGCCGAGGTCGTCCTCACCATGACGCAGCGGCTCGACGCCCCCGTACCCAAGACCTTCATCGGGAAGGGCAAGGTCGAGGAGCTCTGCTCCTACGTGCGCAACCTCAGCGCCGACGTCGTGATCTTTGACGACGAGCTCACGCCCTCCCAGCAGGCGAACCTCGAGCGGGCGGTGGGGGAGCCCGTCAAGATCATCGACCGCACCGCCCTCATCCTCGACATATTCGGCGTGCACGCAAAGACGCACGAGGGTCGCCTCCAGGTGCAGCTCGCCCAGCTCCAGTACGTGCTCCCGCGCCTGCGCGGCATGTGGAGCCACCTCGTCGGCGAGCAGACGCGCGGCGGCATCGGAAGCCGCTTCGGCCAGGGCGAGAGCCAGCTCGAGGTCGACCGTCGCCTCGTACGCGCTCGCATCTCCACGCTGCGGCGCGAGCTCGAGCGCCTCGAGAGGCGTCGCGGCGTCCAGAGCAAGGCGCGCTGGGACTCCGGCGTCTACCGCGTGGCGCTCGTCGGCTACACCAACGCCGGAAAGTCCACGCTGCTCAACCGCCTCACCGGGGCTGGCGTCTATGTGCGAGACGAGCTCTTCGCGACGCTCGATCCGACGACGCGCGCCCTCGACCTCGAGGAGGGCCGCAAGATCACCGTCACGGACACCGTCGGCTTCATCCAGAAGCTGCCGACGATGCTTGTGGAGTCGTTCAAGTCGACCCTAGCCGAGGTCCGCGCCGCAGACCTCGTGCTGCTCGTGGTCGACGCCTCGGACCCGCATCGCGAGCTCGAGATCTCGGCGGTCCGCTCAGTCCTCGAGGAGATCGGCGCCGACCGCATCCGCTGCGTCGAGGTGATGAACAAGTGCGACCTGCTCGACGCCGACGAGCTGCGCGACGCCCGCGTCTCCCATCCCGACGTCCAGTTCCTCTCCGCGCTCTCGGGGGAGGGCGTCCACGGCCTGCTCTACCGGATCGCCCAGGAGGCGAGCGCCGACAGCGTCTCGATGACGGTGCTGGTCCCCTATGACAAGGGTCTGCTGCTCAAGATGGTCCACGAGCGCTGCCAGGTCATTCGAGAGAGCTACGTGCAGGAGGGCCTGCTCGCCACCGTCCGCGCCGACGCCCGCATGGCGGCCACGCTCGCCCCGTACTCCGTCGAGGAGGAGGGCTAGCCCACGAGGGCGCAGAGGGCGAGAAGGACGGGCTGGTGGATCACGTAGACGGCCAGCGCGTGGCGCCCGACGAAGTTCAGCGGCGCGACGTTTGCCCGCCCTGCCCATTCCGGGTAGCCGCGCCCTGACCACCAGGCGCCCATCGCGGCGCCGCAGAGATACAGGGCGAGGTAGGGGAGCAGGGGATAGTAGTCGCCCGAGGAGAAGGTCGCGTCGGGCAGGCCGAGCCACGACAGCCAGGGAGTCGCGTACAGCTCGCCAGGAAGGTCGAGGGAGAGCGGCCCGAAGCCCACGACCCCGTCCGAGATCCCCTGAAGCGCCAGGAACGCCGCGAGAAGGACGAGGGCGGCGAGAGGTCCCCGAGGCAGCAGGCCGGCACGGCCGAGCGCCCAGGCGACGAGCGTGCAGGCGGCCATGCAGTAGATGATGCCGAAGGATATGGGCGTGTCCACGGATGCGATGGAGGTGACGACCCATATGGCGAGCGCGACGAGACCGTACTGGGCGGCGCGGCGTAGGTTGCTGCGCGACAGGGGGCACATACAGCCGGCGACGAAGAGGAACGTCCAGGAGATGCTGCAGCGCCAGACGTCCTGCAGGGGAGGGGCAAACCAGTCCATTGAGCTCCCGACCTGTGCTATGAAGCGGAGGTCGTAGCAGAGGTGGAACAGGACCATGGATATGACGGAGAGGCCTCGCACAAGGTCGAACACGCCGATGCGCCCGCCGCCGGTGGCGACAGGCGCATCGTCAGACGAGCTTGGGGTCACAGGCGTCATGAGACGGAGCGGATGAGGGCGGTGACGCGCCCGAGGATGACGGGGTTCTCCACGTAGATCGGGGCCATGGTGTCGTTCTCGGGCTGGAGGCGCACACGGTCCTTCTCGCGATAGAAGGTCTTGACCGTGGCGGAGTCGTCAATGAGGGCGACGACGATCTCTCCGTCATGCGCGTCCTGCTGTTCCTTGACGACGATGTAGTCACCGTCGAATATGCCGGCGTTGACCATGGACTCGCCCCTCACGCGCAGGATGAAGGAGCTCGCGTCGCCCACGATCGAGGTGGGCAGGGCGAGCGTCTCCTCCACGTTCTGCTCGGCGAGGATGGGGACTCCGGCGGCCACGCGACCGACGAGGGGGAGACGGATGACGTTGTCGTTGGGATCCTGGGAGACGCTCGCGAGGTCGGAGGCGGGCTCCTCCTGCTTGCCCATGACCTCGATCGTGCGAGGCTTTTTGGAGTCGCGCTTGATGAGGCCCTGCTCCTCGAGAACCTTGAGGTGCATGTGGACGGTGGAGGGGGAGGCAAGACCGACGGCGGAGCCGATCTCCCTCACCGAGGGCGGGTAGCCGTGCTCGTCCGAGTAGGAGCGGATGAAGTCATAGATTGCCAGCTGCCGCTTGCCGAGCTTTCCCTTTGCCATGGGTACCTCCCTTGATCTTGGTCCCATACTACGACACCCGAACGTTGGGCGCAAACATTTGTTCTAAAAATCTCTTGACACGAACATCTGTACTCACATAATAGGGTACAGACGTTCTGGTTTGCAAGGGGCAATTGTTGTCCGCCCCGGTCGGTATAACTGACCCAGACCAGAAGAGAAAGGGGACAGAGATGACCGCAAGCACCATGATCGCCGCGCAGGCCTACGACGGCAACGCCGCACTCGAGACCCGCATGCGCCCCCATCTCGTCCTCATCGAGGGCGGGCTCTCCCGTGAGGGTGCGCGTCGCCCCGCACGTCCGGCGCGCCTGAGCCTCGGCCAGCGCCTCTGCGCCGCCCTCTGCTGCACGCTCGTCATCGCCGTGCTGTGCGTCGCCAGCCTCGTCACGGACGCCCTCGGCGCGGCCGCCCGCACCCAGGCCCTCGACCAGCTGCCCGAGCGCACGGTCGTCGTCGACGACGGGGACACGCTCTGGGGCATCGCCGAGTCGCTCGGGGTGGACGGGGTCCCCACGCGCGACATCGTCAGCTGGATCGCCGAGAGGAACGGCACCGGTGCCGCCCTCGTCGCCGGCCAGACCCTCGTGGTGCCCTCCGCAGTTCTGGGGTAGACCGGACGCTTCATTTGCCGCGTGGCCTTTCCAAAAGGTTACCAACGCGGTTGCCGAAGGCAAATTTGTGCGTTTTGTGATACCTTGTCCTCTGCGAATTGCGGAGGAGGTTCGATGCGCTGTCCCAGATGCGGCTGCGAGGAGTCCAAGGTCGTTGACTCTCGTCCCTCGGAGAACAACGATGCGATACGTCGTCGCCGCGAGTGCGCGGGATGCGGCTTCCGCTTCACGACGTACGAGCGCTGCGAGGAGATGCCGATCGTCGTCGTCAAGCGAGACGGCCACAAGGAGCCGTTCGACCGGCAGAAGCTTCTGAGGGGCCTTCTCACGGCCACGGTGAAGCGCGACATCCCCATCTCCACGCTCACGGGCCTCATCGACGACGTCGAGGCGAGCCTTCGCGACGGCGGGACCCTCGAGGTGTCCTCCGTCGACGTCGGCAGCATGGTGCTCAAGCGCCTCATCTCCATCGACAAGGTCGCCTACGTCAGGTTCGCCTCCGTGTACCGCGACTTCAAGGACGTCGACGAGTTCAGCGAGGAGCTGAGGAGTCTCAATGACTGATGACCGCATAGAGCTGCCAATCAAGCGCCTCGACCCCTCGGTCGAGCTTCCCTCCTACGCCTACGAGGGCGACGCGGGCCTCGACCTGAGGGCGAACGAGGACGTCACCCTCGCGCCGCACGAGCGCCGGCTGATCTCCACCGGGCTCGCGGTCGCCATCCCCGAGGGCTATGCCGGCTTCGTCCAGCCCAGGAGCGGGCTCGCCCTCAAGCGCGGCCTCTCCATGGCGAACACCCCGGGCCTCGTCGACGCGCACTACCGCGGCGAGCTCAAGGTCTGTGCCGTCAACCTCGACGACGCCGAGCCCATTTGCATCGAGCGCGGCGAGCGCATCGCCCAGCTCGTCATCCAGAGGGTCCCCCAGGTGAGCCTCGTCGAGGTCGACGAGCTCGACGAGACCGACCGCGGTGCCGGCGGCTTCGGCTCAAGCGGCGTCTGATTGGCTTCCCGCCCGCGCCGCTGGCGCGGGCAGAGCGACAGTGTACGTGGCAATTTGAAAGGGATGTGTTACATGGAATCATTCTTCAAGGCAGGTGAGAGGGGCTCCAGCGTCGGCCAGGAGGTTCGTGCCGGCCTGACGACTTTCCTCGCGATGGCGTACATCATCGCGGTGAACCCCTCGCTCCTCACGTCCGCGGGCATTCCGGCCACCGCTGCGGTGACCGCGACCTGCCTCGGCGCCGGCATCATGACCATTCTCATGGGCCTCATCGCCAACCGCCCGCTCGCCTGCGCCTCCGGCATGGGCGTCAACGCGGTCTTCGCCTTCACGCTCACCGCGATCGCCGGCGGCGACTGGCACGCCGCCTCCGCCGTCATCTTCATCGAGGGCGTCGCGATCCTCATCCTCGTCCTCTGCGGCCTGCGCGAGGCGATCATGGACGCCATCCCGGTGTCCCTGCGCCACGCGATCTCCGTCGGCCTGGGCCTCTTCATCGCCATGATCGGCCTCGCCGACGCCGGCATCATCGTCGCGGACGAGTCCACGATGGTCGCCCTCGGCGACATCTTCAGCCCGACCTTCCTCGTCGGCCTGATCTCGCTCCTCGTGACGATCGTGCTCTACGCCATGAACGTCAAGGGCTCCCTGCTCCTCGGCATCATCATCGCCGTCGTCGCCGGCATCCCCCTCGGCGTCACCCAGATGCCCGCCGGCATCGTCTCCGGCCTCGACTTCTCCACCTTCGGAGCGCCCTTCCTGACCGACGAGTCAGGCGTCACGGGCATTGCCAAGGTCGTCACCAACCCCACGCTGCTCGTCTTCGCGTTCTCCCTCATGATGTCCGACTTCTTCGACACCATGGGCACCGCGATGGCGGTGGCCAAGCAGGGTGAGTTCCTCGAGGATGACGGTCGCGTCAAGGACATCAAGCCCATCCTCATCGTCGACTCCGCCGCTGCTGCGGTGGGCGGCCTCGTGGGCGCCTCCTCCATCACCACCTTCGTCGAGTCCGCCTCCGGCGCCGCCGACGGCGGCCGCACTGGCCTCTCCTCGGTGGTCGCCGGCGTCCTCTTCATCGTCGCCGCGTTCTTCTCGCCGCTGATCTCCGTGGTCAGCTCCGCCGCCACCTGCGGCGCACTCGTCTTCGTCGGTTATCTGATGATGAGTGAGGTCACCGAGATCGACTGGTCCGATCTTCTCGAGGGTCTGCCCGCGTTCCTCATCGTCGCCGGCGTGCCCCTGACCTACTCGATCTCCAACGGCATCGGCTTCGGCTTCATCGCCTACGTCGTCGTTGCCGCGGTGACCGGTCAGCTCAAGAAGGTCAAGCCGCTCATGTGGGTCGCGGCGCTCGCCTTCCTGGTGTACTTCCTCGTCGTCTAGCGACGCGGACGCGCCCGGGCAACATGCCCGGGCGCTTTTTTCATATCCGCATCCTCAAGAAGGGAGCGTGAGACATGAGCGCACACGAGCGTGAGGTCATCGGCGTCGACGACCGCGTCTCCGTGGGACGTGCCATCCCGCTGGGCATCCAGCACATGATGAGCATGTTCGGCTCCACGGTGCTCGTGCCCGTCCTCACCGGGCTCAACCCCAACGTCGCCATCATGTGCTCGGGCATCGGCACGATCTGCTATCTGCTCGTCACGAGGAACAAGATTCCGAGCTACCTTGGAAGCTCCTTCGCCTTCATCAGCCCCATCCTCGCCGTCGGCGCGACGCAGGGGCTCGACGCCGCCATGTCCGGCGTCGTCGTGGCTGGTCTGGTCTTCCTGGCCGTCTCCGGCATAATCCGGCTCGTCGGCACGGGCTGGCTCGATCGGCTTCTGCCTCCCGTGCTCGTCGCCTCCGTGATGGTCGTCATCGGCGTCGGCCTGGCCGCCACGGCCGCCGACATGGCCTTCATGACGACCGACGACGCCGGGGCGAGCGTCTTCTACGGCACCGGTGCGATCGTCGCCTTCGTGACCCTCGCCGCGGCTGTCGTCTTCTCGAGCATGGGCGGCATCGTCGGGACCGTTCCCGTCCTTCTCGCCATCATCGTCGGCTACCTCGTCTCGCTCGCGCTCGGCCTCGTGGACTTCGCCCCGGTGGCCGAGGCGGCGTGGATCGGTCTCCCGCAGGTGTCCATGCCCCGCTTCGACCCGGGTGCCATCGCCCTGGTGGCCCCCGTTGCCGTCGTCGTGGTGATCGAGCACATCGGCCACCTCCTCGCCGTCGGCGAGATCGTCGGCAAGGACTACCGCGAGATGCTCCCGCGCTCGCTGGCGGGCGACGGCATCTCCACCGTCATCTCCGGCTTCCTCGGAGGCCCCCCGACGACCACCTACGCCGAGAACATTGGCGTCATGAGCGTCACCCGCGTCTACTCGACCCAGATCTTCTGGTACGCGGCCGGATTCGCGCTGGTTGTCGGCGGCTTCTGCCCCAAGCTGGCGGCGCTCATCCAGTCGATCCCGAGCCCGGTCATGGGCGGCGTGAGCCTGCTGCTCTTCGGCCTCATCGCCTCAAACGGCCTGCGCATGCTCGTCTCCAACCGCGTCGACTTCGACGTCAACCGCAACCTGATGATCGCCTCAGTCGTGATCATCCTGGGCGTCGGCATGGAGACGTCGGGCATCTCCATTCCGCTCGGCGACTACACGCTTCCTGGCATGGCCACCTCCACGCTCGTCGGCATCCTCATGAACCTCGTCCTGCCCAGGCCGAAGGAGTCCTAGCTCCTCGGTAGGGGAGACACCGGCACGTTCGGGGCGGCGGCTCAAATGTGAGTCGCCGCCTCTCATTTAGACTAGAATGTCTGAAACTGGGTATCCAGTAGGCAACGGACCGAGAGGGGAGAGCCATGAGCGAGCACGTCCATGACCTCGTAATCGTCGGCGGCGGCCCTGCCGGGCTCTCCGCCGCCATCTACGCGAGCCGCTCCATGCTGGACGCCGTGACGCTCGAGCGCGAGGCGCTCGGCGGCCAGGCGATCCTCACGAGCGAGATTGACAACTACCCGGGCGTGCCCCATGCCGACGGCTTCTCGCTGGTCGAAGCGATGCGCGCACAGGCAGAGGGGCTTGGGGCGAGAATCGTCATGGACCCCGTCACGTCGATCGAACGAGACGATTCGGGCCTCTTCAGGGTCAGCGGGCTCGAGGCAACCTACGTCTCGCGGGCCGTCATAGCCGCGCCGGGGGCACGGCCGCGACCGGCCGGCTTCGAGGGCGAATCGGAATATGTAGGCAGGGGAGTATCATATTGCGCCACCTGTGACGGCATGTTCTACCGGAACAAGCATGTCTTCGTCATTGGCGGCGGCAACTCTGCTGCCGAGGAGGCGCTCTTTCTGTCCAGGATCGCGTCCGAGGTCACGGTTGTCGTGAGAAAGGACCACATGCGCGCGCAGCGCGCGCTCGTCGAGGAGCTCGAGCGTAACGAGAAGGTCGAGCTGAGGTATCTGACGAGCGTCGTGTCCGTCTCCGGCGACGCTCTGCTGAGCGACATGAGGCTTCGGGACAATGCGACGGGACGAGAGTACGCGGAGAACTTTGAGGAGGGCTCGCGCGGCGTCTTCGTGCTCGTGGGGCGCGTACCCGAGACCGAGGCCCTGAGAGGCCTCGTAAGCCTCGATGAGGCCGGGTATGCCATAACAGACGAGGGCATGGCCACAGAGACGCCAGGGCTCTTCGTAGCCGGCGACGCACGACGCAAGCCGCTCAGGCAGATCGTGACGGCGGCCTCGGACGGCGCCGTGGCCGCCACGAGCGCGGCGGCGTTTCTCGGCCTGCCTGTCGAGGGTTGAAATGCTCTCATTTTTTCTGGAAGGAATCAATGAGCGTTTTTCTCAGCGACCTTGTTAGCGTGTAGCAGTTTGAATTCGTTGGATCGTCCGACACTGGTTTCAAGAATCTTACAGAGTCTTGAGACTTCCTCGTCATCGAGAATCGAGAGTGATGAGCGGTTGGAGAGCCAGCGAGAAAGGTCAGAACGCTTTAGAACTATGTCATTGAGATTAAGAGTGAGCTTTTTCAGCTCGCAACGCTCAGAGAACACAACGACAGGGATGATCTTTGAGATTTCTACACCAGATTCTGTAACTAGAACTTTTACATGCGTAGAGTTTTGACGGATGGGGTTGTAGAAACGGCACTTAGTATGACGGTTGAGCGATTGAGTCCACTTAATGTCTGATGAGTTGCCGAATATCCATCCGGAATAGTTTTTGCTTTCGAAAACGTAACACCCACTAGTATGAACAGCAACTACATCGAGTTCAGTGTAACCGTCGTTCAAAGGTAAGTAAGCGTTAAAGAATAGTCGGGCGCCAGGAAGAGCACGTTCAACAAGATGGCCGGTATCAAATTCGCCGCGTGCGCCGTCATTGAGATAGGCAGTGAGAAAACTCGTATCGCTTTGGCGGCCATACTGGGAGTGGGCGAATCGGAAGTAAAGGTTGAGTAGACAAACTCCTATAACAACAAGGAGGAATACAGTGCTAATCAAAGAGAGTTCGTAGAGTTGTGAGAACATTGGAGCCTCCGAACTTCAGCCATACGATTATTTTCGCATAAGCAGGATGAGGTTCGAATAACGATTCTCTACGGCTGCCTTTTTGATAAATTGGTTCTAAAATACAACCGCGATAATATATCTTATGTAAAGTGGAGATTTTTGAGGTAAGCAAGCAAATCAGAGAAATACGCGACCGCATCGCTCCCCTATGAGGGTCTCACGCGCTGCTCGCACATGAGCGAGAGCTTGAGACGCGCGTCGTCAAGAAATCCGGACCTAGAGACGAACAGGAGCTCGTCTGTCGCGCAGATTCTCGTGTCGCCCGTCGGGATGACATGCTCTCCGGCCCGTTCGATCATGAGGACGCGCACGCCGTCCGGCCAGGGAACCTCTCGCACGAGCATCCCCTCGAGGCGGCTCCCCGACCCCACCCGCACGGTTGCGAGGTCCTTCTCGGCCCGATTGGCGTCCGTGATCCGTTCCTCTGGCAGAGAGCCCAGCAGGCTGGCGAGCAGGTGCTCGTAGAAGGCGTCGACCCTCGTGAGGCTGGAGACGACGTACGCGAGGACCGAGACAATCGAGACGGAGAGCAGGGCGTCCAGGGACCCCGTCAGCTCGAAGACGAGCACGACGGAGGTCACCGGCGCCCGTACGACGCCCGCAAAGAGGCCGGCGACGCCGAGCGCTATGAAGTTGGGGCTGAACATCGCCGGCAAGCCGAGTCTCATTGCGATGGCTGCGAACGCAGCGCCCACGAGGCCGCCGAGCACCACGAGCGGAAAGAGTGTCCCTCCCGGGGCCCCGGAGCCAAAGCAGAGCGCCGTGAAGGCGTACTTTGCGACAAGGAGCGCAAGCAGCGCTGCGACAGATGGGAAGGCGGAGCTCTTGAGCAGCTCGACGATCGCATCTCCGCCGCACATGAGCTCGGGCCACGTGAAGGCGACGACGCCGGCGACGGCAAACGGAATCGCCAGGCGGAGGACGGCGAGCCGCTCGGGTATGCGCGCGTAGAGCCCCTGGGCGGCGAACATCCCTCGGTTGTGAAGGGCGCCGAGGAGCCCGCACACGAGCCCGAGCGCCACGACGAAGAGATAGTCCACATGAGGCAGGTTCGTCACGAACGAGAGGCTCACCACCGGCGAGATGCCCACAACCTGCGAGACGAGGAGGTCGGAGACTACGGCGGAGCACATGACCGAGATGATGAGCGGCGCGGTGAATTCCTTGTGGATCTCCTCGAGCGCGAAGAGCACTCCCGTGAGCGGCGCATGGAAGGCCGCAGACATGCCCGCCGCAGCACCGCAGGTGACGAGCAGGCGCTCCTCTCCCCTCCTGCGCCCGAGTGCGCGCGAGACGGCCTTGCCCGACATGCCGCCGAGCTGGACCGAGGGACCCTCGCGCCCGAGTGAGAGGCCGGAGAGCGCAAGCAGCGTCCCCTCAAGGAACTTAGCGGGTACGACGCGCGCCCAGGGGGCATCGTAGCGGCCGATGACCTCGGCGTCAATCTGCGGGATGCCGGACCCCGAGGTCGCCGGCTCCCAGAGAATGAGGTGTCTAACCAAGAGAAACGCAACTGCGAGAAGAACGAGCCACCCGAGCATGGGGAGAGCGTGGCCTGCGGCGGCACCCGTTGCCATGCGAAGCGCGCGCTCGGCGAGCGAGAGGGCCAGCCGGTAGAGCGTCACCACTCCCCCGCCGACGAGGCCGACCAGCGCGCCCTCCCAGACGAGACTCACCTGGAAGCGACGGGAGAGCCGTCGACCGACGAACTGGTCCTCCGAGGCACCCTCACTCATGCGAATCCTAGCTTAGTAGGGGCCACCACCGTAGAAGGAGTAGACTGAGCCGCGGACGACGCCGACGCCCGGCTGCGAGGCGTGGACCATCTCGCCGTTGCCGAGGTAGATTCCGACATGGCCGCTGTGCGGGAAGACGAGATCACCATAGTTAAGCTGGGACATCTTCGTCTTCCAGTCGCCGGTATTCTTGAGGCTGCTGATCATGTCGTAGGTCGTGCGGCCGCGGGCGTAGCCGTAGCAGTAGCAGACGAGACCGGAGCAGTCGAAGGAGTTCGGACCCGTCGCACCCCAGACGTAGGGCTTGCCGATCATCGCGAGCGCGGTGGCCACGCCGCCGCCGGAGGGAGCGTGCCCGCCGCTGCCGCCGGTGTTCCCACCGCCACCACCGGAGTTGTCGTCATCGTCATCGTCGTCATGGGCCGGCTCGCGGTCGGAGTCGTGGTTGTTATTGGTGTTCCCGCCGCCGTTCCCGCCGCCGTTCCCGCCGCCGCTCTGCTGCTCCTCGCGCTCAGCGGCCTCGAGCGCGGCTTGGATCTCGGCGTTGCGCTGCGCCTCGAGCTCCGCCTGGAGCTGTGCGTCGAGCGAGTTGTACACCTCGCGCGCCTCGGCGACGCGGGACTGGTAGTCACTGACCTGGGAGTTGAGCGCGTCGACCTGGTCTTGCTGGTCGGCCTTCTGCTCCTCGAGGTCGGCCATATCCTGCTCGAGCTTGGCGGCGAGGGTCCTCACCTCGTCGATGGCGGCGGACTCGCTCTCGGAGATGCTGTCGAGATAGTAGACGCGCGTGACGAGCTCCTCGAAGCTGGCGGCGCTGAGAACGAAGTCGAGCATCGAGGTCCCGCCGGTCTTGTACGAGGCCTTCATGAGCTCGCCGAGACGGGCTTGCTTGTCCGAGAGCAGGACGCGCTGCTCGTCAATCTGCGCGCTCTTCTCGCCGATGGCGTAGTCGGTCTCCTCGAGCTTGTTAGTGGCCGAGGCGAGCTGCGACTGCATGCTCGAGAGCTCGGCGCCGAGCGCCTCAAGCCGCGCCTGGGCGGCGGCGAGCTCGTCAGCGGTGTCGGCACGGGCGATGTCGTTTGCGCAAAGTATTGAAGCTGCCACGGCGGGCAGCGTGATGAGTCCGGAGAGGACGGCTCTTCTCGAGAGGTTCAATGTCATCCCTTCGTTGGTGTACGGACCCCATTATAGGAGCAACCCACCGCAGGTACGCAAGCACCATACGATGGGCACAAGGCCAGATACGGCCCTGTCGTACGTTTGGGGAGGCCGATCAGGAGACCTTGACCAGCGTGAACACGTCCTGCGGGTAGTCACGGGCGATGACCTCGCGTGGGTTGAGGAAGCTCAGCTCCAGGATGAAGGCGAAGCCGGCGACGCTGGCGCCGGACTGCTCGACGAGACGCGCCGTGGCGACGGCCGTCCCGCCGGTGGCGACGAGGTCGTCGACGAGCAGTACGCGGTCCCCCGGGGTGAGAGCGTCCCGGTGGATCTGCAGCTCGTCGGTGCCGTACTCAAGCGAGTAGGACTCAGAGTAGACCTCGCGGGGGAGCTTGCCGGGCTTGCGGGCCGGAACGAAGCCGCAGCCGAGCCGGTAGGCGACGGGGGCGCCGACCATGAAGCCGCGCGCCTCGGCGCCGACGACCTTAGTGATACCGGCGTCCGAGAAGTGCTCGCAGATCGCGTCGACGACCGCGCGCAGGGCCTCAGCGTCGTCGAAGAGCGGGGTGATGTCCTTGAAGACGACGCCGGGCTCAGGATAGTCCGGGATGTCGATGATGCGGCTCTCGAAGTCGAAGGTGTCCATGGTCCTCCCCTATCGAGCCCCGTCGTTCTTCTCGGGACCCTTGTTCTGGAACGGTTTGGCGACGCGACGGGCGATGAGCTCGTCGCGGACGGCGTTGGTGAGGCCGAGCATGCGCGAGAACGCCTGCTCGTACCTACTGCGTGCGACCTCGGTGTCCTCGATCTCCACCCCGCCCGCCTTGGCGGCGTAGACGACGAGCGCCTGCTCAAACATCGAGGACTCGCGGTTGGCCGCGATCACGTACTGCCTGAGGTTCTTGGGCCCGATCCCAAAGTGCCTGAGCTCGTCGCAGATTCGGATGAGGCCGAGGTCGTGGCCGTCCACGAGGTCGCGACCGTGCGGCGAGCGCGTGAGCTTGATGACCCCCGCCTCGGAGAGCTGTCGTACGAAGCTGGCGGAGACGCCGGTGAGCTCGGGGACGCGGTCGAGCGGGTGGAGCTTGCCGACGGTCTCCTCGTCGTCGACGGGGAGCGTGATGGTGTCGGCGAGACGGTCCGGACCGGTCTCGGACGCGGCGCTCGGCTGGCCGGCGTCGGAGCGCTCGAGCTCCTCCTTGATGACGGAGAGCGGCAGGAACCGGTTCTTCTGGAGGTAGAGGATCGTCTCGAGGCGACGCACGTCACGCTGCGAGTAGAGGCGGTAGCCGCTCGGCGTGCGGGAGGGGTTGAGCAGCCCCTCGTCCTGGAGGTAACGCACCTTGGAGATCGAAAGATCGGGATACTGCTGCTGCAGCTTCTTGACGACCTTGCCGATTGTCAGGTAGCCGGCGTCGGGCATGGTGGCTTACGCCTCTGTGTCGATCCGACGCGGACGGGCGTTGGTGTGGAACACCATGCGGAAGGTCCCGATCTGGATCGTGGAGCCGTCCTTGAGCGCGGCGCGCGTGGTGATGGCGCCGTCGACCCAGGTGCCGTTGAGCGACCCGAGATCCTCGATCGTGGCCTGACCGGAGCCCACCGGACCGAGCTCCATGCGGGCGTGGCGACGCGACACGGTCATGTCGTTCAGGAAGACGCTGTTGTGCGGGTCGCGGCCGAGCGTGATCTGCGGCGAGTCAAGCTCGAACACCTCGCCGATCTGGGGGCCCTTCACGATGGTGAGCGTGGGGTGAGCCGGACGGTGGGCGCCCATAAGGTCGGGGACCGTGGCGTCGGCGGGCGACATACGGAAGATCTCGGTCGCGTCAGGGTTGGCTGTGGGCATGTCTCTCCCCTCGTTGGGTTAGCTCACTCAATAATACCGCGGATCAGCGGCAGGCGACGCAGTCCATCTCGATGAGTGCGCCGAGCGGCAGCTCGTTCACGCCGACGACGGCCCGCGCCGGCGCGGGCGTCGAGAAGCGGCGCGCATAGACCTCGTTCATGGCGGCCATGTCGTCGAGGCTCGCGAGGTAGACGGTGGTCTGGGCGACGTCGGAGAGCGTGCAGTCGACCTCGGACAGGATGTCCTCGATGATGTCGATGACGCGCTCGGTCTGCTCGCGGATTCCCCCGTCGACGAGACGCCGGTTGTCCTCGCGCGAGATCGGCAGCTGTCCGGAGGCGAAGACGAGGCGCCCGGCGGTGGTCCCCTGCGAGTAGGGTCCGAAGGCCTCCGGCGCCTTCCTGGCGTTGATCGAGTACTTCATCGCGTCCCCTCTCTCGACTGAAGACGACTATGCCAACGCTCGGCCGCCCACGAAGTCGCCCCCGTCCCTCACGAGGCCCCAGCGGACGAGTCGGTCGCGGCTAACGCGCTCGGGACCGGCCCCGACGAGCAGCTCCCCCCAGGGAAGGGCGCCCGCGAGAAGGCCTGCGAACGCGGGCACGCCAACGGGAGAGACCTCGGTGAAGGAGAGCAGGCTCCTCCATAGTACGCGAGCGCGCGCGGGCGGGACGAGCACGACGACAATGTCCTGGGCGAGCGGTGCGCCCGGCCGCACGACAACGACGTCGATGGCATCGAGCCGCAGCTGGCGAACCTGTCCCGGCGTCGGGAGAGAGGCGTCGTGGAGGTAGTCGGAGAGCACGTGCTCGGCTGCCGGGCCGCAGAGCGCGAGCGGGACGAGCATCTCGCTCGCGTCACAGATGGAGACGAGTGGGAAGGCTCGGGCGCCATCGGACTCGGCGCGTGCGAGAAGCCCCGTCCAGGCGGCGAGCGCCTCCCCGCGCGGAGACGGGTCGATGACGACGAACTCGGTGTCGCCGCAGCGGGCGACCAGCGGCATGGAAAGCAGCGAGCCGTCGCCCGAGAGCGTCGCCGAGAACGAGCACTCGCCGACCGGCAGCGGCTTCCCGGCGAAGGTCGCGTACGCGAGAGGCTCCGCGTCCGATCCGCTCACGAGGAGGTAGGTGGCGCCGGTGAGGTCGGTGAGCCTCGCCTCCCCCGCGGCGGGCGCACCGACGGCCTCGCGCGCGTAGGAGCGCACCGCGAGCAGGCCCGTCGTCTCGGAGGGCACGAAGGAGGCGCCGAGGAGCGCGTGCTCCTCGTGCAGGACGCCGGTGCGCGCGTCGCTCATCGCTGCGCCCTGGTGCCGCGGACGATCCTGACGCCCTCGACGGTGTAGACGATCGCCGTGACGAAGGAGCAGATGACGCCCGCATAGACGAAGAAGATGCCGACCGCGGCGCTCAGGTCGTTGAGGCCGGGCAGCCACGCGACGTCCACGAGCCCGAGGCCCTCGACCACGGGAAGCCCGAGCAGGAGGTCGCAGAAGCCGAACATGAGCAGTGCCGTCGCGGCCTTGCCGACGTAGGCGACATCGACGGGACGACGGCGGTAGTGCTGCAGCACAAGGCTCCCGACGGCGAGATAAACGTCGCGGCCGATGACGAAGACGGGCACCCAGAGCGGGAGCTCGCCGACGATGAGCAGCCCCAGCACGCCGGTGAACAGCAGGATGCGATCCATGATGGGGTCCATGATCTTCCCGAGCCAGCTCACGGTCTGCGTCCGGCGCGCCACCTGGCCGTCCAGGAAGTCCGTGGTCGCCGCCACGACGTAGCAGACGAGCGCGATGGTGCGCTCGTGGCCGGCGGCAAAGAGCAGGAGGAACGCGATCGTGAGCCCGAGGCGGCAGAACGTGATGACGTTGGCGACGGTGAAGACCTGCGTCGAGGGGTTATCGGAGGTGCCCACCAGGGCATCGGCGCGACCGTTTGCCTGGCGCTCGGCCGCGTCGGCGTCCGCGATGTTCTTGAGGAGATCCTTGGTGCGGTCTACTCTCTCTGACACGTGCGCCCTCTCAGCTCGAAGTTGTCTGAAGCCATTCACAGGCTACCCATGTTAGCGCAAATCGATACGTCCCCGGGCCCTCCGCGCGTCAGCGCATCGTCAGCCGTCTAGAGCACAGTGCGCTCGAGAAGGGCGAGAAGGACGCGGATGCCCTGGGCGTACACGCGGCGCGCTATGCGCTCGTTCACGCCGTGAAGGCCGCGCGCAAGCTCGTCGTGCGCGGGGCGGAAGGGCGTCATGCGCAGGAGCTTGCCGCAGACGCGCTCGTAGCGGACGGAGTCGGTGCCTCCGCACATGATCGACGGGACGACAAGGGTCCCGGGGTGGTAGCGACCCATCACCCCAACGAGCTCGTCGTAGCCCGGCCCGCCTGCCTCGTCGACGCGGCCCGCGGGCGTGGCGTGCAGCACCTCGACCTCAACCTCAGGTCCAACGAGGCCGCTCGTCCAGGCGAGCACGTCCTCGACCGTGGTTCCCGGCAGGAGGCGGAGGTTCAGCGTGGCGGTCGCGTCCGCCGGCATGACGTTGGGGGCGGGCGAGCTGCCGCCTATCTGGTCGACAGCCATGGTCGTGCACACGAGCGGGTGGAGCGCGCGCACCGAGGCGGCGTAACGTGCGAGCTCGTCGGCGTTGCCCTCGACGTCTGCGACGAGCGAGCGGACGGGCTCGGACGAGACCAGCGGCGCGAGGGTCTCGAAGGTGCTCGCGACGGGGCCGACGAGCCTCGGCGGGAGCGGGTGCTCCGCAAGCCGGGCGATGGCCACGCAGAGCCGCTCGAGCGAGGTGCCCCCGAACGGGTTGGAGGAGTGGCCCCCCTCGCCGCGCACGGTCAGGCGCAGGTCGAGATAGCCCTTCTGGGAGAGGCAGACGTCCGAGACCACCGTGCCGGGGGCACCGTAGGGCGCGGCGTCGGCGAACGTGCTCACGCCCTCGTCGAGCGAGAACGCCGCATGGACGCCCCGTCTCTCGAGCTCGGCCGCCAGCGCGGTCGCACCGAGGCTGGACACCTCCTCGTCCTCGCCGAACGCGAGGATGACGGTCCTTCTCGGCCGCCCGTGGAGCGAGAGGAGGTGCTCGAGCGCCTCGAGCTCGCCCATGAGCATCTCCTTGATGTCGAGGGCGCCTCTTCCCCAGATCCACTCCTCGTCGACGTGCCCGCCGAAGGGGTCGTGCTCCCAGAGCTCCTCCGTCCCGGGGACGACGTCAACGACGTCCTGGTGCGCGAGGAGCAGCGCGGCGGACAGCTCTGGATCCGTGCCGCTCACAGTTATCAGGATGGAGTGGCCCACCCGCTCCGTGCGCCCGTGACGGGAGATCAGCGGGAAGGAGGAGCAGATGAGGTCATAGAGCGCGTCAAAGGGTGCGAAGTCGGTGGTCTGCGGCGTGTCGTAGACAGTGCGCAGCGCGAGCGCGGCCCCGAGACGCCGTGCGGCGCCCTCGAGGTCGAGCCCGGGATAGTCGTCCTCGTGCGCGAAGTGGGCGCAGGGGTCCTTCTCGGGAAGGCCGCTCACTCGGGCCCCCGCTAGGCCTCGCGGGCGATGACGCGGACGCGCGTCACGTGGTCGAGGGCGGAGAGCTCGGCCCCCGTCTCGGGAGACACCGCACCGCTCACCTCCACGAGCGTGTACGCGTACGCGCCGCGACTCACGTTGCTCATGTTCTCGATGTTGAGGCCGCTGTTGGCGAGGACCTGCGTGAGCTGGCCGATGACACCCTGCGCGTTGTCGTGGAAGAGCGCGACGCGCGACCCCTCGCCGAGCGGCCCGAGGTCGACGCGGCCGTAGTTGACCGAGTTTGCAATGTTTCCGTTCTCGAGGTAGTCCCGGAGCTGGCGTGCGGCCATGACGGCGCAGTTGTCCTCGGCCTCCCCGGTGGAGGCGCCGAGGTGCGGCAGGACGATGGCGTTCTTCATGTTGGCGGATGCGGGGTTGGCGAAGTCCGTCACGTAGCGCGCGAGGTGACCGTCGTCGAGCGCCTCGGCAAGCGCCTGCTCGTCGACGAGGGCGTCGCGGGCGAAGTTGAGCAGCACCGCGCCGCGCTTCATGTGGGCGATTGCCACGGACGAGATCATCCCGCGCGTCTCGTCGGTCGCGGGTACGTGCAGCGTCACGAAGTCGCAGGCGGCGAGGAGGTCGGAGAGCTCGGTCGCGTGCTCGATGCGGCGGTCGAGGCCCCAGGCGGCGTTGATCGAGAGGTAGGGGTCGTATCCCATGACCTCGGCCCCGAGGGCGATGAGGACGTCGGCCACCTGCGCGCCGATCGCGCCGAGGCCGATGACGCCCACGCGCTTGCCCGCGAGCTCGCAGCCGGCGAAGCGCTTCTTCGCCTTCTCGGCGCGCTTGGCTATCTGCGGGTCGTCGCTTGCCTCGTGGACCCACTCCACGCCGCCGATGACGTCTCGACACGCGAGGAGCATGCCGCAGATGACGAGCTCCTTGACGGCGTTGGCGTTGGCGCCCGGGGTGTTGAAGACGACGATGCCGCGCTGGGCGCAGCGCTCGACGGGGATGTTGTTCACGCCCGCGCCCGCGCGCGCGATGGCGAGGAGCCCGGCCGGCGCCTCGATCTCGTGGAGGTTGGCGCTGCGCACCAGCCAGGCGTCGGCCCTGTCGGGGTCGTCGACGAACTCGTAGCCGGCTCGCTCGAGGGCATCGGTGCCCACGGTTGAGATGTTGTTCATGCAGTGGACGGCGTACATGTCCCCTCCCCTAGCGCGCGTTGCGCGTCTCGAAGTCCTTCATGAAGCTTACGAGCGCCTCGACGCCCTCGCGCGGCATGGCGTTGTAGATCGACGCGCGCATGCCGCCGACGGAGCGGTGCCCCTTGAGGTTGACGAGCCCGTGCTCGGCCGCCTCCTTGACGAAGGCGGCGTCGAGGTCCTTGTCGCCCGTGACGAAGGGCACGTTCATGAGCGAGCGGCAGGACGGGTCCACCGTGGACGAGAAGAGCGAGGACTCGTCGAGGAAGTCGTAGAGCACCTTGGCCTTATCGGCGTTGCGCTCCCCCATCGCCTGGAGGCCGCCGTTCTTCTCGATCCACTCGAAGACGAGGCCGCAGACGTAGATGCCCCAGCAGTTGGGCGTGTTGTAGAGCGATCCGGCGTCGGCCTGCGTCCTGAGGCGCAGCATGGTGGGCACGCCGGGCAGGTCCTCGGGGATGAGGTCCTCGCGCACGATGACGATCTGGACGCCCGCGGGGCCGACGTTCTTCTGGACGCCCGCGTGGATGAGGCCGTAGCGGGTGACGTCGACCGGCTCGGAGAGGAACATCGAGCTCTGGTCTGCCACGAGCACGTGGCCCTTGGTGTTGGGCAGCTCGCCGAACTTGGTGCCGTAGATCGTGTTGTTCTCGCAGATGTAGAGGTAGCTCGCGTCATCGCGGATGGGCAGGTCGGAGCAGTCGGGGATGTAGGAGAAGTTCCTGTCCGCAGAGGAGGCCACGGCCGCGGCGTCGCCGAGGATCTGCGCCTCCTGGAAGGCCTTCTTGGCCCAGTTGCCCGTAATCACGTAGTCGGCCTTGCCGTTGGTGGCGAGGTTCATGAAGACGGTCGAGAAGAGCAGCGAGTCGCCGCCTTGTGTGAAGATCACCTTGTAGTTGTCGGGGATGCCCATGAGGGAGCGCAGGCGCGCCTCCGCGCCCTCGATGATGCCCTTGAAGACGGAAGATCGGTGGCTCATCTCCATGACGCTCATGCCGCAGCCGGCGTAGTCGAGCATCTCGTCCGCGCACTGCTTGAGGACGCCCTCGGGCAGCACGGCGGGACCGGCGGAGAAGTTGTACACGCGTGCCATGATCGTTCCTCCTAGGGTTGGCCTTGCCGTGGAACCATCATAGGCACGAGGAGCCCGTAAGGTGCGCACCTGAAACGCTCGCGATACACGGGTTTCGCATACTTGGCGGTCTCGCTTGCGTCATGTGCGACGGGATGCTATAGTTCTTCCTCGCACGACGGGTGGTGGCGCAGTTTGGTAGCGCACTTGACTGGGGGTCAAGGGGTCGCTGGTTCGAATCCAGTCCACCCGACCAGGATGTGAAGAGGACCGGGGATTGCTCCCCGGTCCTTTTTCGTATCTGCCGACCGCTCTTCTCGCCGCCTGGCAAGGTGACAGGTTTTACCGCTCGCCGAGGCGATCCCTCGCCCGCGAGCGGTAAAACCTGTCGGTCAATGCGTGATTTGAGGAGGTCACGGCTCGTCGCCGCTACGCCAGGGCGGCCTCCAGCTCCGCCACGCTCACGAGCTTGGAGCCGTAGCACTTCTCGCAGTGCTCGAGCGCGCCCTCCTGGGTGCCGCAGAGGAAGGTCATCGTGGCGTCGGTCACCACGACCGAGGCGTAGTTGTTGAAGTAGGCGTCGGCCAGGGTGTGGAGCACGCAGATGTTGGTGTCGGCCCCCACGGCGATGACGGTCTTCACGCCCAGCTCGCGCAGGGTGAGGTCGAGGTCGGTCTGGAAGAAGCCGGAGTAGCGGCGCTTGGGGATGGTGATGTCGCCGGGGGCCTGCTCGATCTCGGGGAAGACGCGGACCTCTCCGGCGACGCCGTGCTCGCCCCAGAGGTCGAGCTCGCGGTCAAGACCGCGGATATGCGCGTCGTTGCAGTAGATAACCGGGATGCCGGCGGCGTGGCAGGCGGCCACGGAGCGCGCCACGGCGGCGCGATAGGCGGCGGTCGCGGCGTCGGGATCGTAGAGCGAGTCGTCGCCCACGGCCTCGATGGCGTCGATGACGAGCAGTGCGGTAGTGTTCTTGTCGAGCTCCATGATGCTCCCTCCGATTGACGTCACGAGGACGTTACCACGGCCACGGATCAAACAAGCCATCCGCAGCAGAATGGAAACCTAATGCCCCCAGGGCAGAATAGCTACCCACCTGTGTCACAATTTAGCTCTGCTGTGTGGGGAGCCTAGAGAAGTCTCTTCGACGGAGATCGCACGGGCGCGATAATCCTGCGAAAACGCTTCAGCCTTCGTTCAATCTGACGAAGCCAGCGAATATATTCACACAGATGACGCATATAGTGACACAGGTGGGCTCGAAATTTGCCTCTGAGACCTTCCTGGGAGTATGGGGTGAACATCGCATGAGGGAGTCGTTCTTCGAGCGCGCGTGGGACGTGGTGCGCCAGATCCCCGAGGGGCGCGTGGCCAGCTACGGTCAGGTCGCGCGGCTCATGGGTGCGCCGCGTTGTGCTCGCCAGGTGGGCTACGCCATGCACGGAAGCCCCGGGGTCGCCGGCGGCGTGCCGTGCCATCGCGTGGTCTTCGCAGACGGCTCGCTCGCTCCGGGTTTTGCCTTCGGAGGGCCGGGAGAGCAGCGCCGCATGCTCGAGGCAGAGGGCGTGTGCTTCCGGCCGGACGGGCGCGTGGACATGAAGAAGTCCGCCTGGGAGGTCTAGCACCCGGCAAACGGGTACAAGAACGCCAGTCGACCAAGGAGGACCCATGTCATACGCGATCATCTGCAGTTCCAAGACCGGCAACACCGAGAAGCTCGCGCAGCGCGCACGCGAGATCCTGGGCGAGGAGGACGAGGGCCCGGTTGCCGATGCCGACCTCGTGCTGGTGGGCTCCTGGACCGACAAGGGCGGCATGGACCCCGCGCTTGCAGAGGCGCTCCCCCCGCTTGCGGGCAAGCGCGTATTTCTCTTCGGCACCTGCGGCTTCGGCGGCAGCCAGGCGTACTACGACCGCGTGCTCGACCGTTTCCAGTCTGCGCTTCCCGAGGGCGCTCAGGTCGTGGGTCGCTTCATGTGCCAGGGCCAGATGCCGCCCGCCGTGCGCGAGCGCTACGTCAAGATGGCCGAGCAGGACCCGAAGAGGTTCGAGCCGATGATCGAGAACTTCGACCGCGCGCTGGGGCATCCCGACGCCGCCGACCTCACAGCTTTCGAGAACGCCCTACGCTCCGCACTATGATCCAAAGGGGGACAGCCCCCTTTTGAATCATTCGATGCCGAGGCGATCGGAGAGCTCGAGCCACTCGTCCTCGAGGGACTCGCGCTCGGCGAGGCACGCGTCCAGCGCCTCCTGTGCGGCCATGAGGGCGGCGTAGTCGCTCGCGTCCACGGCGGCCATATCGGCTCTCAGGCGCTCGGGCTCCCCCGCCGTCTTCTCCAGCCTGCGGCTCACCGCGTCGAAGCGCTTCTTGAGCTCGCGGCGCTCCTGGTTGGAAAGACCTGTTTCGGTCGGCCGAGAAGGGCCATCTGCCTGTGGCTCGTTTTCTGTGACGGGCTCGGCGCCGCCGCTCTTCTCGCCAAGCAGGCGAAGGTACTCGTCCACGCCGCCGGGAACATGGCGTACATGGCCGTCCAGCAGCGCGAACTGGTCGTCGGTCACGCGCTCCATGAGATAGCGGTCGTGGCTCACCACCAGAAGCGTTCCCGGCCAGCTGTCGAGCAAGTCCTCCATGACGGCGAGCATGTCCGTGTCCAGATCGTTGCCCGGCTCGTCAAGGACGAGCACGTTGGGCTCCTCCAGGATCACGCAGAGGAGCGCGAGGCGCCTACGCTGTCCGCCGGAAAGGTCTTTGATGAAGTTCTGCAGCTCGCGCTGCTCGAAGCCCAGGCGCTCGATGAGCTGCGTGGGGCTCTGCATCTTGCCGCCCACGAGGTAGCTTCGCTTGTAGCGACCCAGCACCTCAAGCACGCGCCAGTCGTCCTTCTCGCCCAGCGCGTCGAGGTGCTGGCTCATGAAGCCAAAGCGCACCGACGCGCCGATCTTCACGGTGCCGGACGTTGGCTTGAGCGCTCCCGTCATGAGCGCGAGCAGCGTGGACTTGCCCGCGCCGTTGGCGCCGAGGATGCCGTAGCGGTCGCCGGGGCCGATGAGCCAGTCCACGCCGTCGATCACGCGCGGGCCACCGGGATAGGCAAAGCTCACGCCCTTCATCTCTATGACCTGCTTGCCCAGGCGGCTCACGGCGAGGCGCTTGAGCTCGAGCGGGTTTCTGAGCGGCGGGTCGTTGGCGATGAGTGCGCGTGCGGCCTCCACGCGGAACTTCGGCTTGCTCGTGCGCGCCTTGGCGCCGTGCGCGAGCCAGTTGAGCTCCTTGCGCAGCGTGTTCTGGCGGCGCTCCTCCATGACGGCGGCCTGGCGCTCGCGCTCCACGCGCTGCTGGATGTAGGCGGAGTAGCCGCCCTCGAAGGGCTCGATGCGGCGGTCGTGGACCTCCCACATGTGCTCGCAGACCTCGTCCAGGAACCAGCGGTCGTGCGTGACCACGAGAAGCGCGCCCTCCCCCATCGGCCAGCGACGCTTGAGGTGGTCCGCCAGCCACTCGATGGCGGCTAGGTCGAGGTGGTTGGTGGGCTCGTCCATGAGGATGACGTCCCAGGTGTGGCAGAGCACGCGGCAGAGGTCCACGCGGCGGCGCTGCCCGCCGGAGAGTTCGCCCACGAGGCCGCCAAGGTCGAGGTCACCCACGAGCTCGTCCAGGATCGCACGTATGCGGGCGTCGGAGGCCCACGTGTACTCCGGTACGTCGCCGAAGATCGCGCGGCGCACGCTGTCCTTGTCGCCGAGCTCGTCCGCCTGCCCGAGATAACCCACGTTGATGCCGCGTCGCCACGTCACCGCGCCCGCGTCAGGCTCGAGCACATGGCCCACGATCTCCAGCAGCGTGGACTTGCCGTCGCCGTTGCGGCCGACGATGCCGATGCGCTCGCCCTCGTTGATGCCTATGGTCTGGTCCTCGAGCACGCGCTTGCCGGGCCACTCGTGCCCCACGCGCTCGAGACCTATGAGGATTCCCATGTGAGACAGCCTCTCGGTTGAGGTTTGCGTCCCACATTATACGGGCTCCAACCCAGGCGAGAAGGACGACGGTCCGCACCTCAGAAACGGCAGCCGCGGCGAAGGAGCTCCCCGCCTACGATCGCGAGCACGCCTATGGCGAGATGCGAGCACACCGCCATGACGGGCAGCGTGTCGCCGGTGCCCGCGAGACGCGCGGCCTTTGCCTCGGCTGCGACCGCCGCCTCGGCGGCGTCGATCTCACTGAGCAGCTCGTCGCAGCGCTCGATCAGGTCCTCCAGCTCGGCACGCTCCTCATCCGTCGCGTCCCCGAGGTTCTCCTCGGCGGCGTCCTTCACCGCCTCGACCGTCTCGCGGTCGTCTGGGCCCACGGTGTCCGACGTGAGGCCCTCGATCTGGCCGGCGAGGTCCTCGACGGGCTTCATCGTGACCGTGACCTCGGTGACGTTGCCCGCCCGGTCGGTGGCGACAATGGTGTAGCTTCGGTCCACGTTACCCTCGAGCTCGAAGCCGCCGGTGACAGGCGCCCCGTCGAGCGTGACGGTGGCGAGGTTCTCATCGTCAACGTCGACGGCCCGGGTCGCGTAGTAGGTTCCGCCGTCGTCGACGCCCGTGACCGCGGGCAGCGTCGCGTCGAGCACGAGGCCGTCGGAGGAGATGTAGGTCACGTTGTCCGCATGGTCGGTGATCCTGGCGTAGACGACCAGGCGCTGGTCGGGCTCGATGCTAAAGGGACCCGTGTACTCGGTGAAGCGCATGCCCTCGAGCTCGTCGACCGTGAACGCCGTGTCGCCGTCGTCGATCAGGTACGCCACCTTGGCGGCATCGTCATCCGAATGGCCCACCATGCCGTAGCTGTCGTCGTCGGCGGCGATCTCGACCGTCTGGGTCTCCTTGAAGAAAAGGTCGATCGTGAGGGTGTTCAGAAGCGAGGCCCACATGTCGTTCTTGATCGAGATCTCGCCGGTGGGAGCCGTCACGTCGGTCAAAAGGGAACCGTACTCGTTCCCGCACACTTCGCAGACCGGCAGCGCGAAATGGCTTTCCTTGCCGCCCGAGCACGGCGCCTCGTCGAGATGGGCTCCGCAACCGTTCTCGCAGGCGTGGTAATGCATGCCGTTTTCTTGCGTCCACACGTCCGACGGGTCATGGTTGTCGGAGTCCAGGTTGCCGTAGGACTCTCCGCATATGGCGCAGACGGCGAGGTCCGCGCAGGTGGCGGTACCGCCGCTGTGCTGGCACGCGTAGTTTCAGACCGTGCAGGCGCCGTCCTCCCACGTATGATCCGCCTCGGCGACCACGACGGCGCCGCAGCACTCGTAGGCCTGCTCGTGGGTCGTCGCGGTCTGCTCCCACACCGGCTTTCCCTCATGGTTGCCCGGATCGACGCCACCGGTCGTTCCGCCGCACTTGGGACATTTCGCTGGCGTCTTGCAGGTCGCCTCGATCGAATAGGTGCAGTTCTCCCACTCGGTATAGGCGCAGCCTTCGTTCGTGCAGCTGCGCCCGTGCTGTCCGTTGGCCCCCTTCTGGTACGCACCGAGCACATGCCCGGTACTCGCCGCCTTGATTTCATACCCACATTCATCGCATGTCAGAGCTGTTGTGCAGTTCCCGTCATCGGTGCCGGCGTGGGGCTCGTAGACGGCCTTCACGGTCACGGAGGACCCGGACAGCGTCACCGAGGTGCTCGCCGATGACGCGTCCCCGAACGTTGCGTTACCACTGACGACTTCCCACCTTACGAAGTGGCCCGAAGCGGTCTTCTCGGAGGCAGAGATCTGCACGGCGCTCCCAGCGACATAGTCGCCGCCACCGGGGCCATCCTGAACGGTCAGCGTGCAGGTGTTGCTTTTCTCATACAGCTTGAGGCTCTGCGCATCGGCACTGGCACCAAAAGCTTCACCATAATCGCCATATATTGTAAGGGGGGCAGTCACCGACAGCGAAGCGCAGCCCGCTGTCACGCCGTCGATAGGCCAGATTCTGTTGAAGACGAACAAGGGATTGCGCAGCACCTCAGCAAGGGAGTTGCGGACGAGCCTGTTGACTCCATTGGGCGCATTAACGCCGACAAGAGAAACTTTAGTATCGGAGCCATTGGTATTTTCATAAGCATCGGCATAGAGGTTTAAGTAACCTGCGTACTCAGGATCATCATAATCAATGTACGAAAGGTAACCTATCCATCCAATAAGGTACTTATTCCCGTCATTGCCATCATACGAACAATATGTTCCCCATGGGGTTCCATCCTCGAGACAGCCAGGCGTTGGGGTTCCTGAATTCTCGATATCACTCGTGAAACGCGTGTAGAATTCTCCCTCTACGTCGTCCCAATGCCAGGTGCACGGGGAATTCGAAAGATAAACGAAGGGAAGCGTCGGGTACACCACGCCATCAAACTCCGTTGGTTTTCCACCGGTGAGATAGTAAGCGTCTGCAGAACGTTGATAGACTGTTTCGATGATGGTCTGTGTCACCGCGAGGTATTGGGCACCATCGACGTTCTGTCCGGTCATGCGGATGTGGTAGCCCTGATTCCCCTCGTCCATGTCGCCCTGAACCGCCGTCACCTCGAACTCGTACTGAGCGAGGTCGTTGCTGTTGGCCCAGAGATTCCCGTCATCATCGAAGCTGAACGCAGTGGTTGACGTGCCCTGTTGATAAGCAGGAATGAACGTGTCAGCCGTCAGGAGCCTGTTCGTGGTATCCGTTTTGGTGAGGTTGTTGCTGATGTTCGCATGGAACACGTAGGTCTCGCCGCTGGTGGACTCGTCGCCCTTGACGTAGACGGAATTTCCTGTCGCCGCTAATGCTGGAAGGGGCGGGGCAAGCAAAAGCACTGTAAACATAGTCATTAGCGCGACGAATCTTTTGAGCCATGCCATACCCATTGATTACCCCCTGCAAGCAGGCGTGCTACGTCCACTCAAACGTGATGTCTTAAAAAACTGTAGGGTAATCAGGTCCGTCCGCCATCACCCAAATCCAGCGAAAAATGGGTGACAAGTCGATTCGAACGGGTATGGGTGTTGCTGCGTTACCAAACGTAGCGGTACAGACGCTCTCGTTCGGCGGCGGGGTAGCTGCCAATAGAAATCAGTTTGGAGACCGGCAGATAGACCATGGAGAAGCGAACGCCAAACGCTTCAAACGACTTGCGTGCCGGTGCCATCTCCTCCAAAAACTTCGCGAACTCATGTCGCTCGTCCTCGCACTTTGCCGCCAGCTGACGAAGTTCGTCTCTGCTCAGGGCCTCCGACCTGTTGGGTGGCTCCCAAACCACATTGAGCAATGTCAGCGTATGCGCGTGCGAGAGACGACCTTCCACGCAGGCGTTGTAGAGCGCCAGCGTGTGCTTGAAGAGCTGAGCGTAGTCAAGTCGCTCGAAACCACGTGACTCCAAACCTTTCGCTGCCGGGACAAAGGCCTCGGCAGCATGAGCATGACGGTACCTCGCGCGCTCGAAATACGCAGGCCTTAACGGTTTGGGAGCCCCAAGTACCCACTCGAGGTACTTGAACTCGCAGGCGACGATCCGGCCTTTCCCGTCATGGAGCAACGCGTCAAGGTTGGCGGGAAGCCCTCGTCGCAACGTGGGAATCTGGTACTCGTATGTGACGTGATAGCAGCCCGGTGGAAGCGCTTCGAAGAGCGATTCCGACGAAGTCTGTACAGAAAAAATCTCGTTGCCCAACACGTTGAAGGTCATTGCTGACGAGGAGCGTAGGGCACGCATCTTATCCTCAAGCTCCTTTCCAGAGCCGTGGGAGAACTCCGCTTTGTGTCGCTCGCTCATAGGGCGAATCAAATTGTCCGTGAGGTCTCGCACATAGAACTGACGCGTACCGACCGCGGCACCCGAATCAACAAGCTCGTAGCGAGCGACGCCGCAGGAGGTTTCATAGGCCCGCTTGATATGAGTAAGAAGCCGAAAGGTAAATGCGTCCATACGCTCTACCTCGCTGTCGGACTACTGTGGTGAGAGATGGTCAATCTTCAGGCTCCGGAGTAGGGCAATCTCCGCAGCCCAGCCGTCAAGGCCCGTCTGAGGGGTCTCAAGGACCATGGGCGGGCCCACAAGCCTCGGGTTAGTGACCACGGCGCGAAAGGTCTCGAGGCCAAGCGTGCCCTCCCCTATCCGCTCGTGTCGGTCCTTGTGTGAGCCGAGCGGATTCTTGGAGTCGTTCAGGTGCAGGGCGCGCAGGCGCGTGAGGCCGATCACGCGGTCGAACTCGTCGAGCACGCCGTCGAGGTCGCCCACGATGTCATAGCCCGCGTCGGCAACGTGACAGGTGTCCAGGCACACGCCGAGCAGCTCGTCGTGAGTGACGCCCTCGATGATGCGGGCCAGCTCCTCGAAGGAGCGCCCGATCTCGGTGCCCTTGCCGGCCATGGTCTCGAGAAGCACCGTGGTGCGCTGGCCGGGCTCAAGCACCTCGTTCAGGCCCTCGCAGATGAGGCGAATCCCCTCGTCAACTCCCTGCTTGACGTGCGCGCCGGGATGAAAGTTGTAGAGATGTCCCGGCATGCGCTCCATGCGCGCCAGGTCCTCGCGCATCGCACGACGCGCGAACTCGACGGTCTCCGGCTTTGAGGAGCAGAGGTTGTAGGTGTAGGGCGCGTGCGCGACGAGCGGGCCGATTCCGTGCTCCTCGAGCGTCGCGAGAAATAATCCGAGGTCCCTCTCGTCAAGCTCGCGCGCGTTGCCGCCGCGCGGGTTGCGCGTGAAGAACGCGAACGTGGTGGCGTTGATGTGGACGGCGTCGGCCGCCATGGCGGCGTAGCCGTTCGCGGTGGAGAGGTGGCAGCCTATGAGCAGCCCGCTCATCGTGCGGCCCTCTGCCGCGCCCAGTCCAGGATCGCGTCGGCCACGCCAGCGAGCGGCATGGTCTCGAGCTGCTCCACGCCCTCTGCGCTCACGAGCGCGACGCGGTTGGTGTCCGCCCCGAAGGTGGACTCGGGACGGCTCACGTCGTTGGCCACGATGAGGTCGGCGCCCTTGCGCTCGAGCTTGTCCTGCGCGTGCGCGAGAAGGTCATCGGTCTCGGCGGCAAAGCCGATGACGAGGCGAGCGCCCTTGGAAGCGCAGAGGCCGGCCAGGATGTCGGCGGTCTCCGTGAGCCTGATCGCGTCCAGATGCTCGCGATTCTTCTTGAGCTTGTGGTCCGCGGGCGCCGCAGGCGTGTAGTCGGCCACCGCCGCGCTGCATATCGCGACGTCGGCACCCTCGAACGCGGCGAGCATCGCGTCGTGCATCTGCGCGGCGCTCTCGACGTCGATGCGACGCACGCCGGCGGGCGTGGCAAGCGACGTGGGCCCGGAGACGAGCGTCACGTCGGCCCCGCGGCGCGCGGCGGCCTCGGCGATCGCGTAGCCCATCTTGCCGGTGGAGCGGTTCGCGATGTAGCGGACCGGGTCGATGGCCTCGTGCGTGGGACCGGCGTCCACGAGAACGCGCAGCCCGGCAAGGTCACGCGGGGCGAGAAGCGCGAGCACGGCCGCCGCGATCTCGTCGACGTCCGCGAGCTTTCCCTCGCCCACCTCCCCGCAGGCGAGCCGACCGCTGTCGGGACCGACGAAGCGAACCCCGCGCTCGCGCAGCGCGACGACGTTGGCCTGCGTGGCGACGTTCCGCCACATGTGGACGTTCATGCCCGGCGCCACGAGAACGGGGCATGCGCAGGCAAGAAGCGTCGTCGTGAGGCAGTCGTCGGCGATGCCGCACGCCATCTTGGCGAGGACGTTGGCGGTGGCGGGCACCACCACGGCGGCGTCCGCCCACTCGGCGAGCTCGATGTGCGGGATGGCGGAGCCGGGATAGTCGTAGAGCGAGGTTGCCACGGGCGATCCGGAGAGCGCCTCGAAGGTCGCGGTGCCGACGAAGCGCGAGGCGTCCTCGGTCATGGCCACCCGCACCTCGCAGCCCGCCTTCTGGAGGCCGCGCAGCACCTCGCAGGCCTTGTAGGCGGCGATACCGCCACAGACGGCGAGCAGTACGCGGCTCTTCTCGGCTTTCATGCCTACTCCTCCTCAGAGGTGATGAGGATGCGGTGGCAGTACGGGCACTCGGTGATCTCTCCGTGCTGCGCGAGGTCGTGGAACTGGCTCGGCTGGAGCTTCACGCGGCACACCGACGGCACGTTGCCACGCAGGCGCTCCACCCCGAGCCCCTTGAAGCGCTTGCGAGCGGCCTCGTAGCGCTCGAGAAGCGCGGCGGGGAGCTCGGCGGCCACCTGCTCGCGCTCGCGGGACAGACTCACGATCTGGGCGCGCAGGTCGCGCGAAGCCTCCTCGAGCTCGGACTGCGTCGTCGCACGCTCGGTCTCGAGCCGATCGGCCGTGAGCCGGGCGTTGCGCTCGGCGCGCTCCAGGCGCTCCAGGCGCTCGCGCAGGGGCCCGAGGGTGAACTCTGACTTCTCGATGCGCTTGGCGAGCGAGGTGAGCTGCTGTTCGAACGAGCTGATCTCGCGGTGCGTGTGCTCGCCGGCGTCCGCCTCAGCCTGGACCTCGGCTGTCTTGGCGCGATAGTGCGCGAGCGCCTCCTCGGCCTCGGTCACGTCGGTCTGCGCGTCCTTGCGCTGCCCCACGATGCCCTTGAGCTCGGAGGCGACCTTGCGGCTCGCGAGCTCGATCGTCTGCAGGCGCTTGCGCTGCGGCATGGCGGAGAGCGTGGAGGCGTGCTTGAGCAGCTCGAGGTCGAGCTCCTGGAGCCTCATGAGGGCGGCGGGTTCGGTCATCGGTACCTCTCTCTAGCGGTTCGAGCGGTGGGTGCGCTCGGAGACGACGTTCAGGAGCGTTGCGGCGAAGCGGTCGAGGTCCTCCTCGGCGACGCGCTCGTCGAACGAGACGCGCAGGGAGCCCAGGGCCTCGTCGCGCGGGATGCCCATGGCGAGCAGGACGTGGCTCGCGTCGAGCGACCCCGACGAGCACGCGGAGGCGGCGGAGACCTCGAAGCCCGACTGGTCGAGGGCGAGGATGAGGGTCTCCGAGTCGAGCCCGGGCACCATGACGCTCACGATGCCGGGGAGGCGCCCCTCGTCGACCGAGGCGGAGACGGTCGCGACGACGCCGGTCCCCGGCGCGCAGAGGCGCTCGTAGAGCGTGTTCGCACGCGTTGAGACGAGCTCCCGCACGGGACCCAGCGAGGACTGGCAGGCACGGGCCGACGCGGCGAAGGCCAGCGCTCCCCGCACGTCCTGGGTACCCGCGCGGCGACCGACCTCCTGCCCGCCGCCGAAGCTCTGGGGGCGCAGCGGCACGCGCCCGCGCAGCGCGAGCGCGCCGACGCCGACAGGCCCGCCGATCTTGTGCGCGGCGACGCTCACGGCGTCGACGTCCCCGAGGTCGAGGGGAACGTGCCCGAACGCCTGGACCGCGTCGGTGTGGAAGAGGGCGCCGGCGGCGTGGGCTGCTCGCGCGAGCTCGGTGACCGGCTGGATCACGCCCGTCTCGTTGTTCGCGTACATGACGGAGACGAGCGCGCAGGTCTCGTCGAGAAGCGGGGCGAGGGCGCCCGTGCCCACGACGCCGGAGCGGTCGGGGCGCACCAGGTCGACCTCGAACCCGCGCTCGCGCAGCGGGCCCACGAGGTCGAGGACGGAGTCGTGTTCGATGGCCGAGACGACCACGCGCCTCCGGCGGCTCGAGCGCGCCCGGACGCCCTCGGCGATGCCGAGAAGTGCGAGGTTGTTCGACTCGGTCCCGCCCGAGGTGAACGTGACGTCGGAGGGCCGGAACCCGCCGCCGAGCGCACGCGCGAGGTCGGCGCGCGCCCCGTCAAGCGCCCTGGCCGCCAACCGGCCGAGCGTGTGGAGCGAGTTGGGGTTCGCGCCGGCGTACGGCGCCTCGTCGTAGGCGCGCATGGCCTCGAGGGCCTCGGGGCGCAGCGGCGAGGAGGCCGCATAGTCGAGATATGTGAGCTTGTCCGTCACGGCGCCCCTAGGCGGTCTTGGAGACGGCGGCGACCGCGTTGGCGCGGATGTCGGCGATGGCCGCGGCACGGTCGGCTGAGCCGAACACGGCGCTGCCGGCCACGAAGACGTTGGCGCCGGAGGCCGTGACCTCGGCGACGTTTCGTGCGGAGATGCCGCCGTCGACCTCGACGAGCGGGCTCACGCCGTGCTCGTCGCACATGCGGCGGAGGCGACGGAGCTTGCGGAGGGTGGACTCGATGAACGTCTGGCCGCCGAACCCGGGGTTGACGCTCATCACGAGGACCATGTCGAGGTCGTCCAGGATCGGCTCGAGCACGCTCACGGGCGTGGCGGGGTTGAGCGCGATCGAGGCCTTGGCGCCGCGGTCCTTGATCAGCTGCACGAGGCGATGCGCGTGCAGCGCGGCCTCGTAGTGGAAGGAGACGATGGAGGCGCCCGCGTCGAGGTACTTCTCGGTCACCTCGTCGGGGTTGGAGACCATCAGGTGGGCGTCGACCGGCAGGCCGCTCGCCGCCGCGACGGCGCGGAGCATGTCGGGGCCGAACGTCAGGTTGGGGACGAAGTGGCCGTCCATGACGTCGAAGTGGATCAGGTCGGCCGAGGAGACCTGCTCGAGCTCGTCGGAGAGGCGCAGGTAGTCGGCGGAGAGGATGGACGGGGCAATGAGAACGCTGTCGGACATCAGTGCGTCTCCTCCTTGTCAGAGCGGTGGAACGAGAAGCGGCGCTCCTCATGGCGGGCGAGCCGGCGCACGTTCTCGCGGTGAGACCAGATCACCACGACGGCTGCGACGGCGACGGGGGCGATGGCGGCCGCGGGGAGGCCGAAGACGACGCACCACACGGGCAGCGACGCCGCGGCGAAGACGGAGCCGAGGGAGACGTAGCGCGTGGGGACGGCGAGCACGAGGAACACGGCGAGCGCGGCGAGGCCGATGGGCCAGTAGAGGCCGAGGGCCGCCCCGAAGCCGACGGCGATCCCCTTCCCGCCGTGGAAGCGAAGGTAGGGCGAGAAGACGTGACCGCAAATGCATCCGAGGAAGACGAAGGCGAGCGACGCCCCGAAGGCGGTGGTGTGGTCGAGCGCGGCGACGTCGCCGCCGAGGGCGAGCGCCGCCACGGCGTGGCGGGCGACGAGCATCCACACGAGGCCCTTGCCCAGGTCGAGCAGGAGCGTCGCCGCCGCGGCGCCCTTCCCGACGGAGCGCGCGACGTTGGTGGTGCCGATGTTGCCCGAGCCGACCTCGCGGACGTCGACGTGGCCCATGAGCCGGGCGACCACGAGGCCGAACGGGATGCCGCAGACGAGGTAGGCGCCGAGCGTGAAGACGGCCGTCCAGAGCGCGAGCCCCTGCATCAGCGCTCGCCCCCCTCGGTGGAGCGACGGAACTTCAGTCGCACCGGCGTGCCGGTGAGGTCGAAGCGCTGGCGCAGGCGGTTCTCGAGGAACCGCTCAAAGTTGTCGTCAACGAGGTCGGGGGCGTTGCACCAGAAGGAGATGACGGGGGGCTCTGTGCCGGTCTGCGTCGCGTAGCGGATCTTGAGGCGGCGGCCCTTCTCGCTGCGCGTGTGGCCCCCCTCGCGGATCTGGGCGAGGAAGTCGTTGAGCTCGGTGGTCCTGAGCTGGGACGAATGCGCCTCGGCGGCGCGGACGGCGAGCTGCAGGACCTTGTCCGTGGCGCGCCCCGTGAGGGCGGAGACGTTAACGGAGGGAATCCAGGGCGCGAAGGCGAGGCGCTTGTCGATCGATGCGACGATCTCGTCGCGCTGCTGCTCGGTCTCCACGAGGTCCCACTTGTTGAGGACGAGCACGAGCGCGCGACCGCGGTCGATGGCCATGCCGGCGACCTTCTGGTCCTGCTCGGTGACCCCGACGGTGGCGTCGACGACGAGCAGGCAGACGTCGGCACGCTCGATGGCCTGGAGGCCGCGGACGAGGCTGTAGTACTCGACGTCCTCGTGGACCTGGGACTTCTTGCGCATGCCCGCCGTGTCGACGAGCCGGATGGTCTGGCCCTGCCACTCGATCATGGTGTCGATCGCGTCGCGCGTGGTTCCGGCGACGTCGGAGACGATCGAGCGCTTCTTGTTGGCGAGGCGGTTCGCGAGGCTGGACTTGCCGACGTTGGGCCGGCCGATGATGGCGAGCGAGAGGACGTCGTCCTCGGGCTCCTCCACCTCCTCCTCGGGGAACGCGGCGACGATCTCGTCGAGCAGGTCGCCGGTGCCGTGGCCGTGTCCGGCCGAGAGCGGGCGCGGCTCGCCGACGCCGAGGGCGTAGAAGTCCCAGAGGCCGTCCTGCTCGGTGGCGGGGTCGTCCTTCTTGTTCACGACGAGGAAGACGGGTTTGTCCGTGCGGCGGACGATGCGGGCGACCTCCTCGTCCTCGTCGGTCACGCCGGTCCTGCCGTCGACGACGAAGACGATGACGTCGGCCTCCTCGCAGGCCATGAGGGCCTGCTCGCGAATGCGCGGGGCGAAGACGTCCTTGGACTTGACGGACTCGATGCCGCCGGTGTCGATGAGGGTGAACTCGCGTCCGTTCCAGTCGGCCTCGTGATAGGAGCGGTCTCTCGTCACGCCGCGCGACTCGTGCACGATGGCGTCGCGACTCACCGCGATGCGGTTCACGAGCGTGGACTTGCCGACGTTGGGCCGGCCGACCACGGCGACTACGGGTTTGGGCATCTCGTCTCCTCGCTATTCGATTTGCGGGGAAATCTTACCACGAACGGTGCATATTCGCCGGTGAGCGCGAGACATTCACAGGTCGTCCGCCCCCGACCGGCGCGGCCACTGTCCGGCGCTCAGACAGCTTGCCGAGAAGGGCGCTCGGCAAGAACTCGCGGCGGACAGTGGCCGCGCCGGTCGGGGGCTACGTCAGGCCGAGGATGGCGAGAAGGGCGTCGAGGTAGTCGCCTGGGTTGGGGACGCTCACGGTCACGAGGGCGCCGCGGGCCCGAAGCTCGTCGAGGATGCGGGCCTCGGTGTCGCCGTCGAGGGTGAGCTTGTCGAAGTTGAACATCACCTCGGGGAGCACGACGAGCGTGCCTGCGAGCTCATCCGGCATCTGGACGAGCAGATCCTCGGACACGATGAGGCCCGTCACGTTGACGTCGCCGCCGAAGTAGTCGTTCCTGATCGCGCGCGTCCGTGCTCGGCCTGCGGGCGACAGCGCACGGCAGAAGGCGCCGATCGTCTCGGACGCCGCCTCGCCGCAGACGAGCTCCACGCGCAGGCCCCGCTCGCCAAGGACTTCGTCAACGCGTCGCAGGTCGCAGGCGCGCTCACGCGCGACGAGCACCGTCTCGTCGAGGAAGCTCCGAAGCATGCCGATGCCGTCGTAGAACTGCGGGTAGCCGTCGTAGGTCTCGGCCGGCGGGACGGGCAGGTCGGCGTCGACATAGAACTCGTCGGAGAGCTGGAAGCGCGTGATGCCGAGCGTGCTTCTCGCCCGCTCCTGATACGGCTCGAGGAGACGGACCACGGCTCGGGAGGCCTCGGGGTCATCGGAGTAGGAGCTCTTGAAGCGTCGGCTGTGCTTGGTATAGCCGAGCGGCACGATGGCGAGCGAGGTGATGCCGGGGCGTGCCTCGACCCAGTCGAGCGTGGCGGCGAGCTCGGCGCCGTCGTTGATGCCCGGGCAGAGCACGATCTGGGCGTGCACCTCGATGCCGCCCGCGAGCAGGCGCTCGAGCACCTCGATGCCGCGGTCCGCGCGGCGCCCGATGAGGCTTTTGCGCACCTCGGGCGTGATCGCGTGGATGGAAACGTTCATCGGCGAGAGGCCGCAGTCGACGATCCGCTCGGCCTCCTCGTCGGAGACGTTGGTGAGCGTCACGAAGTTGCCCTGCAGGAAGGAGAGCCGGTAGTCGTCGTCGCGCAGCGTGAGCGTGGCGCGCGCCTCGGGCGGCAGCATCGCCATGAAGCAGAACTGGCAGGCGTTCACGCAGGTGCGAATGCCGTCGAAGAGGACGTCAGTGAAGTCGATGCCCCAGTCCTGGCCCGGCTCGCGCCAGAGCTCGCAGGGGGTCACGCTGCCGTCGCGCGGGTCGAAGACCTCGAGCTCGCAGCAGGCGCCGTCGGCCTCCCAGCGCCAGTCGATGAGGTCGCGCGGCACGACGCCGCTCACGCGATCGACGCGCATGCCCGGCTCGATCCCGGCCTCCCAGGCGGGGCTCCCCTCCTCGACGGCAGCCACCCAGGCGCCCGTCGCGCGCTCGCGCGTCGAGGCGTAGTCCGCGCGCTTCTGCTCGGCCATGCCGCACCCCCGCTCTTCTCGCCCGACGTCTGCCACGCACCAACAACGTACAAAATCCAGCACAATAATCTATATGCCCAGTTGAAAATAACGCACACGTACGATTTTGTGCGTTATTCGCCGGAGGGCGAGAAGGACGCGCGCGCTACTCCCCCACCATGGCGGCAATGGCGTCGCGCACGGCCTCGATCTGGCTCGCGGGCGTGCTGGCACCCGCGGTGATGCCGATCAGGCCCGCGCCCTCGAACCACTCCGGCCTCAGCTCGTCGTCGCCCTCCACGTGATGGGTGCGTGGGCAGCGCGCCGCCGAGATCTCGGCCAGGCGCGTCGTGTTGGCGGAGTTGCGCCCTCCGATCACGACCATGACGTCGGCCTCGCGGGCGAGCTCGTCGGCGGCGGACTGATGGCCGGCCGTGGCCTCGCAGATCGTGTTGATGACGCGGACCTCCTCCGCGCGGGCGAGCAGCTCCTCGACGACCTCGGCGAGAAGGGCGCGGCGGGCGGTCGTCTGAACGACCACGCCGACCTTGCGCGCGTGCGGGAGCCCGGCTGCCTCCTGCGCAGACCCCACGACCACGGCGCCGGGCGCATGCGGCAGCGTCGCCTCGACCTCGGGGTGCCCCGCTTCGCCGACGACGACGACCTGGTATCCCTCGCGGGAGAGGCGCTCGGCGGCGAGATGCACCTTCTTCACGAAGGGGCACGTCGCGTCGAGGACGCGCCTGCAGAGCTCCCTCGCGCGCGCCTCCTCCTCGGGCACAGTCCCGTGCGTGCGCAACAGCAGGGTGTCACCCGCGGCCTGCTCGGGCGAGGACACGGCGTCGACTCCGCGCTCGGCGAGCCCGGAGACGACGCGCGGGTTGTGGATCAGCGGGCCGAGCGTGTGGACGGCCCCCTCGTGCTCGTCAGCCGCGGCCTCGACCATCTGCAGGGCGCGCTCGACGCCGTAGCAGGCGCCCGCCTCGCTCGCGATGCGGATCTCGGGCACCTCAGTCCACCCCCGGGTAGTCGGCGCGCATCTGGTCGCGCAGGGCGTAGACGCGCTCCATGCCCCGACGCTCCATCTCGGCGAGCTGCTCCTTGCGCTTCTCGCCGAGGATCTCGGACCACTCGATGGGCCTCTCGGCACGCACGTAGACGGGCCGACGGAAGCGCAGGCGGCGCGCGCCGATGATGGCGACAGGCTGGACGGGTGCCTTGGCGAGCTGGGCCATGATGGCGTAGCCGCCGTGGGTCTGGGCGTCCGCGTCGTCGCGGACGCGCGTCCCCTCCGGGTAGATGAGGACGGACTCGCCGCGGGCGAGCATGGCACGGGCGCGGCGGACCGTCTTCATGTCGGCCGTCCCACGCTGCACCGGGAAGCCGCCCGCACGCGAGAAGAGCCAGGCGGCGGGACCGATGCGGTCGAAGTCACTCTTGTAGACGATGCGCACGGGGACGTGGGCAAGCCACAGAGCGACCACGACCACGACGGGGTCGAGCATGGACTCGTGGTTCATGATGATGACGCGACCGCGCGGGTCCTCGGTGAGCAGCTCGATGTTCTCCACTCGCCAGGGCCAGAGGAACTTGGTGACGACCCAGAGGATGCGGACCACGGCGCCGATGAGGAGCCGCCCGGGCAGCGGGTGCTGTCGGATGTCGTGGTCGTAATAGTCGTCGAGGGTGTTGCCCGCGAAGGCGCGCATGCGCCCGTCCTTCTCGCTCATGCGTCGGCCCTCCCCGCACGCGCGGCGAGCTCGGGCGAGAGCGCGAGGATGGCCTCGACGACCTCCTCGAAGGAGAGCTCGGAGGAGTCGATGCGCGCCGCGTCGTCGGCAGGGCGCAGCGGGGAGGTCTCGCGCGTCGAGTCGTAGGTGTCGCGACGGACGAGGTCGGCGAGGATCGCCTGCTCGTCACCGGCGTCGACGGCGACCTCGTCGCCCGTTGCCAGGTTGCCGCCCTGGCGCTGGACGGCTCGGCGGCGCGCCCGCGCCTCGGGCGAGGCGCTGAGGAAGACCTTCACGTCGGCCGCGGGGAACACGACCGTGCCGATGTCACGTCCCTCGGCCACGACGTCGCCCTCCTCGCCGAAGCGGCGCTGGAGCGCGACCATGGTCACGCGGACCGCAGGGTTGGCGGAGACCGCCGAGACGGCGCGCTCGACCTCGGCGGTGCGGATCTCGCTCGTGACGTCGGTGCCGTCGACGACGACCCGCTGCCCGCCCTCGGACGGCAGAAACTCGATGCGGACGCCGTCTGCGACGGCGGCAACGGCCTCGGCGTCGTCGGGGTCGACGCCGCGCTCCAGGCACGTGAGCGCGACGGAGCGGTACATCGCGCCCGTGTCGAGGTAGGTGAGGTCGCAGCGCCGCGCGATCTCACGCGCCACCGATGACTTGCCGGAACCGGACGGACCGTCAATGGCTACGATCATGGTCACTCCTTCTCTCGTTGCAGATCTCCGTGAGCTCGGAGCTCTCGGCCTCGGTGAGCTCGCGCCACGCTCCCTCGGCGAGGTCGCCCAGCCGAAGCGGGCCGAACGCGTCGCGATGGAGCGCGAGGACGCGATGTCCGACCTCGAGCAGCATCTTCTTGACCTGGTGCTTCCTGCCCTCGTGGATCGTGAGGCCGACGACGGCGTTTGGCTCGCCGCTTCCCCTGCGGCCCGCCCCGTTGGGCGCGACCACCGAGAAGCGCGGGTCGTCATGCGGGATCAGCTCGACGCGGGCGGGCGCCGTCGGGCCGTCGTCGAGCATGACGCCGCGGCGCAGCCGGTCGAGCTCCCGTTCGCTCGGGGTGCCCACGACGAGGGCGACGTAGTGCTTCTCGACGTGGCGAGACGGGTGCAGCAGCGCCTGTCCCAGGTCGCCGTCGGTCGTGAAGAGCAGGAGCCCGGTGGTGTCCTGGTCGAGCCTCCCTACCGGGAAGAGGCCTGGGTGCTCGCGGCTGGGCACGAGCTCGGCGACGGTGGGGCGGCCGAACGGGTCGCTCATGGTGGTGACGTAGCCCGACGGCTTGTTGAGGATCGCCGAGAAGGGCCTCTCGTCGATGCGACACACCCTGCCGTCGACGGTCACGACGTCGCGCTCGGGGTCGACCTTGCTGCCCAGCTCGGTCACGACCACGCCGTTGACGCTGACGCGCCCGGCGGTCATGAGGCGCTCGGAACCGCGCCTGCTTGCGACGCCGGCGCGCGCCAGGAAGCGCTGGAGGCGCATCGGGTAGAGCCCGCTTGTCCGGAGCGGCTCACTCATCTGCCTGGGCTCCCCCGTCCTCGTCGCGCTCGTAGTCGTCGAGAAGCTCGCGCTCGTCATCCATGTCGGCGGCGGTCTCCTCGAGCGTCGAGGCGATGGAGCGGCCGGAGAGGCGCTCTCGGATGAAGCGCTTGGACTCCTCGTCCGGCGCGAAGTCCTCGAGCGGCGGGAGCTCGCGGAGGCTGCGCAGGCCGAAGTGCTCGAGGAAGAGGCGCGTGGTGCCCCAGAGCTGGGCGCCGCCGCGGTCGCGCTCGCGACCGACCTCGCGGACGAGGCCCTTCTCGCGCAGGGAGGCGATGACCCCGTCGGAGTTGACGCCGCGGATGGCGCGGACGCCCTCGCGCGAGACGGGCTGGTGGTACGCGATGACGGCGAGGGTCTCGAGCGCCGCCTGCGAGAGACGCCGCGTGTCCCAGGACAGCACGTAGCTCGCCACCTGGTCGTGGTAGGCGGGATGGGTGTAGAGCCTCCAGCCGCCCGCGACCTCGCGGAGCTGGAAGCCGCGATTGGCGTCGGCGTACTCCGCGGCGAGCTCCGCGAGCGCCTCGGCGGCCTCGCCCGGCTGGACGCCGGCGGCCTCGGCGAGCACCGTCGCCGGGACGGAGTCGTCCGAGACGAGCAGGAGGGCCTCGAGAAGCCCCTTGAGCGAGCCGGACTCCATGCGTGAAAGGTCAGCCATCTACTACTCTCCCCCGTCGTTCTTCTCGGTCACGGTGCCCTCGTCCCCGTCCCGGCCGTCCTCGTCCCACTCGCGCATCTCGGCGAGGACCGACTCGTCGAGCTCGTAGGCGGGAGCGCCCTCGACGTGCTCGACGTCGATCTCGCCGAATATCTCGTCCTGGCGCACGTCGACGAGACCGCGCTTGTAGAGTTCGAGGATCGCCAGGAAGTTGGCCACGACGGCCTCGGGCGCGTCCTGACCGTCGAGGAGCTCGGTGAACGTCACACGCCCGCGCCCGCGGACCAGACGGTCGACCGCGGCGATCGTGAGCGCTACCGGAAGGCGGCGCGGGGCGACGTGCTCGGCCTCGAGCAGGAGCGTCTGCCGCTGGCTGTCGATGTCCGCGCAGATGACGGCCAGGCTCCGGAGCGTGATTCCCTCAAGGTAGTCGGGCATGAGGCCGAGGAACTCGGGGTCGGGCCCGACCGTGCGCGGGTGCATGCGGGCCTCCGCCTCGGCACGGGCGCCGAGCGCGGCGGCGGCGCTGCGGAACTGCTTGTAGGCGATGAGCCGTGCGATGAGGACCTCGCGCGCCTCGTCGGGCGTGAGCCCCTCGAGGTCCGCGTCCTCCTCGTCGAGGTCGTCGGAGGAGCGGGCGATCGGCTCGTCAGGCACGAGCGACGCCGCCTTGATGTCGAGCAGCGTCGAGGCCACGAGCACGAAGTCGCTCGCCACGTCGAGGTCGATCTCGCTCATGCGCTCGACCTCGGCCAGGTACTGGTTGGCGACCTCCGCGATGGAGATGGAGCCGATGGTCACGCGCTGCCTGCTCACGAGCTGGAGCAGCAGGTCGAAGGGCCCCGAGTAGGCCTGGGTCTGCACGCGGTAGGAGGCCATGTCAGAGCCCCCCGAGAAGGAGCCCGTAGAGGCTCCCGGCCGTGGCGTCCAGATAGCGTCCGATCGGGTCCACGTGCAGGAGCTGCGGGACGATGTAGAGCGCGACGACGAGGATCGGCATCGCGTACTGCTGGATCTGGTAGTAGGCCCGGCGCGCGTCACCCGTCAGGAAGTAGAGCACGACCTTGGAGCCGTCCAGCGGGGGCAGCGGAATGAGGTTGAAGAAGCAGAGGACGAGGTTGACCGACACGTAGGTGGAGAGGATCGTCACGACCCAGCTCACGACCTCGAACGGGGCGGCGCCCGAGACGACGGCACCGAGGAGCGGGTCCCAGGCGGCGCGCAGCACGAGCGCCCCGACGAGCGCCTGCAGCACGTTGGAGGCCGGGCCCGCCAGGGCGACGAGCAGCTCGTCGCGACGGGGGTGCCGCAGCCTGCGAGGGTCGTAGGGGACGGGGCGCGCGAACGCGAAGACCGGCCCGCCGAGAAGCGCCATCACGAGCGGCAGAACGACCGAGCCGAAGCCGTCGAGGTGCGCCCTCGGGTCGAGCGTGAGGCGACCGGCCTCCTTCGCGGTCGCGTCGCCGCAGCGCAGGGCGACCCAGCCGTGCGCGACCTCGTGCACGATCGCCGAGAGCATGACGAGCACGACGGTGATCGCGACGGAGACCAGGGTGTCGAAGGAGTAGGGCACGCGCACCCCCTAGGCGGCCAGGCGGCGCGCCGGGACGGAGATCCTGCAGAGAAGCCAGTCCAGAACCAGCAACACTATAGCAACGATCGCAAAGTCCCCGCGGAACGCGCCACCGAAGGGAGTCACGAAGACGAAGAGGCCCGCCACGGGCCCGGGGACCGCCGCCGACGCGAGCGCGTTGACTCCAAGCAGGAGCGCGCGGGGGCCGGCGGGCAGGACGGCGTTCGCGACGACCAGCGCGACGAAAGCCCAGGCGAGGGTGCGACAGACGAAGGCGCCAAGGCGCAGAAGGCTAGACACGGGCGGCCTCCTCCAGCTTCTCGGTGAGCTCCAGCCACTCCTGCTCGAGGGCGGGAACCTTCTTCGAGAGCGCGGCGTACTCGGTCATGCACTCGTCGAAGCGCTTGGCGTCGTTGTAGAGCTCCTGGTCGGCCATCATCGTCTCGAGCTCGGCGAGGCGCGCCTGCGCGGGCTCCAGGGCCGCCTCGACCTCCCTGAGGCGGGTCCGCTCGGCCTTGAGCGCGCGGTTGCGACGGTTGCGCTCCTCCGCCTCCGCTCGCCGCTGCTCGCGCGTCTTGACGTTACGGCCGGTGGCGGGCTCGGGGACGACCTTCGCGGCCGTGGGCACGGGGGCCTCGACGGCCTCCTCGGCGGCGCGCGCCTCGAGCTCGGCGCGCTTGAAGAGGAAGTAGTCGTAGTCGCCGTCATAGACCGTGACCTGGTGGTCGCGGACGTCGACGACCTTGTTTGCCACCGCGCGGACGAGATGCTCGTCGTGGGAGATGAGCACAATCGTGCCCTTGAAGTCCACGAGCGCGCGCTCCAGCACGTCGACCGAGTCGATGTCGAGGTGGTTGGTCGGCTCATCGAGCAGCAGCAGCGGGTCCGGCGCGACGAGCATCTTGGCCAGGGCCAGACGCGCCCGCTCGCCGCCGGAGAGCACGCCGACGCGCTTCTCGACGTCGTCGCCGTGGAACAGGAACGCGCCGAGCAGGCGGCGCTCCTCGGACGTGGTCCAGCCCGCGGCCACGGAGTCCATCTCGGCAAGGACGGTATTGGCCTCGTTGAGCTGCTCGAGCTGGTGCTGTGCGTAGTATGCCTTCGTCACGTTCTTGCCGAGCTCGACCGTGCCCTCATCAGGGGCGAGAAGCCCGTTGATGAGCTTCATGAGCGTGGACTTGCCGGCGCCGTTGGGGCCGGTGAGCGCCACGTGGTCGCCGCGATAGAGCTTGAGGTCCACGCCCGAGTAGACGTGGTTCTCGCCGAAGGACTTGGCCACGCCCTCCAGGCTCACGACCTCGTCGCCGGTGCGCGGCGGCTCGGGGAAGGCGAAGTGGACCTTCTTGGTGCCCTCGGGCAGGATCACGAGCTCGCTCTTGATCTGCTCGATCTTCTTCATGCGCTCCTGCGCCTGCGCGGCCTTCGTGGGCTTGTAGCGGAACTTGTCGACAAAGACCTGCATGTGCGCGATCTCGCGCTCCTGGGCGGCGCGCTTGGCGCGCATCTGCTCGAGGTTGTCCTCGCGCTGCCTGAGGTAGCTCGAGTAGTTGCCGGTGTAGGTGGTGATGCGACGGTTCTCGACTGCCGCCACGTGGGAGACGCAGGCGTCCATGAAGGCGCGGTCGTGGGAGACGAGAAGCACGGCGCCGTCGTAGCCCGCGAGGAACTGCTCGAGCCAGCGGACGCTCTCGAGGTCGAGGTGGTTGGTCGGCTCGTCGAGCAGCAGCAGGTCCGGGTGGCGCAGCAGCAGCTTGGAGAGGGCGATGCGCATCTGCCAGCCGCCCGAGAAGTCGCGTGCGGGCTTGTCGAAGTCCTCGACCGGGAAGCCGAGTCCCGCCAGGATCTGCTTGGCGCGCGCCTCCAGCTCGTAGCCGCCCAGACGCTCGAAGCGGTCCTGTGCCGCACCGTAGCGCTCGAGCAGGCGGTCGAGCTCCTCGCCCGGTGAGGTCTCGGAGATCTGATGCTCCAGCTCGCGCACGCGGCGCTCCAGCTGCTTGACCTCATGCGCGGAGTCGACGACCTCGGCGAGTGCGCTCTTCTCCCCCGCGAGCTTGGTCTCCTGCTCGAGGTAGCCGACCGTGGTGTCACGCGCGAAGCTCACCGTACCCTCGTCAGGGGACTCCTCACCCATGAGGATGCGCAGAAGCGTGGTCTTGCCGGAGCCGTTGGGCCCGACCAGCGCCCAGCGCTCGCCGGCGTTGAGCTGCAGCGTGGCGCCCGTGTAGAGGGTGCGGCCGCCGAACGACTTGGTGATCTTGTCTGCGAGAGCTATCACGTGCTCCCCCGCTAGTCGGCGATGGTGAGGTGGATCGCGAAGCCGGCGATCTCCTCCTTGAAGTAGATGAGGTAGGTGCGACCCGAGCCGTCGGGGCAGAGCGTCCGCGAGGCCTCGTTGAACTCGACGCCGCGCTCCTCGTACCAGGCCTGGGCGGCGTCGATGTCGTCCACGTGCAGCCCGATGTGGCCGCGTGCCCCGCGCCCGCCGTTGTTCATGACCTCGACGAGGCTGCCGGAAAACGAGGAGACCGGGAACGGCTCCTCGCCGCGCGGGATGCCCAGGAGGGCGCAGAACGCATCCGCCGTGGCGGCTGCCTCCTCGGGGGTGGAAGTGTTGACGCCCAGGTGGGCGAGCCTGAGCCCAAAGAGCTCTACGGGGTTCTCTGAGGCGGTCATGCTGGTCCTTTCTCTTCAACTGAAACAGTATACGTCATCGCGCGGCAGCGCCCCGAATCCCCACGACGCGCCCGACGCCCTATACTGTCGACCCCAAGGAGCCTTCGACGCGAACGGAGCGACGCGTGGACGCAAGACAGGCACAGGTCGGAGAGGGACGCGCTGCTGCGACGAGAAGGGCCTCGCGACGTAGGGACACGTCGCGTGCCTCCGGCGGGCCCTTGGCGCCCGCTCAGGCGCCTCGGGACGCGACGGCGCCGCATGGTGGCAAGGTTGCCGCGCTCGAGGGCTTGCGCGCGCTCTCGATTGCCGCGGTTGTGCTCTACCATGCCGCCCCCACGGTGCTCCCGGGCGGCTTCCTTGGCGTCACGGTCTTCTTCGTGCTCACGGGCTATCTCACGACGCTGTCGGTGGAACGCGAGCTCGATCGCGAGGGGTCCCTCGACTATCCCGGCTTCGTCCTGCGGAGGCTCAGGCGGCTCGTGCCCTCGGTCGTGGTCGTCGTGGGAGCAACGGCGCTTCTCTGCGCCCTCTTCTCGCACGCGCTTCTGCCCAAGGTGAGGGCGGACGCGCTGAGCGCCCTGCTCTTCTTCGAGAACATTCGCTACATCGTCGCAGACGTTCCCTACTTTGCTGCGGCAGGCCTCCCCTCCCCTCTCACGCACCTGTGGTTCCTCGGCGTCACGATGCAGTTCTACCTCGTTTGGCCGCTGGTCTTTCTCGTGCTGCGACGTCTCTGTGCGCGGCGCGAGGTGCTTCTCGGCGTGGTCGGCGTGCTCGCGCTCGCCTCTGCCGTGGCCATGGCCGCGCTCTTTGACCCGGCGAACACGAGCCGCGTCTACTACGGACCCGACACGCGTGCCGCGGAGCTCCTGGTGGGCGCCCTCTGTGCGCTGGCGACGCAGGGGCGGGGCTGGGAGCTCAGGATGCCCGCCCGTCTTGCCGCCGAGCGCCCTCCCGTCCCTCGCTGGGCCTACGACGTGGCGGGCGGGGCCGCGATCGCGCTTCTCGCGGTCATGGCGCTCACGATCGACGGGTACTCGCCCGTCGCATACTACGGGGGCCTGCTCGCCGCGGCGCTGCTCGCGGCCGTCCTCGTCGGCACGGTGTGTCGCAGCGGGAGCATGCTGGCGAGGCCGCTCGGCTGTCGCGCGCTCGTGGCCCTGGGCGGGCTCTCGTTCTCGCTCTACCTGTGGCACTACCCGCTTTTCCTCGTGATGAACCCGGCCACCCGAACGACCGAACTGCCATGGTGGGGCTGGGTGCTCGAGCTCGCGGTCATCCTCGGCGCGAGCGTCGCGGCACGGGCGCTCGTGGAGCGTGGGCTCGGGACGCCGTGGCGCTTTGGGCAGACGAGGGCTCGCGCCGCCGCGCTCGGAGCGTCCGCCCTCGCGGTTCTCGTGCTGTGGGCGGTCCCGGTCGACGCGACCGCGGGACGCCCCGATACGCCCGCTCACGTGCAGAGCGCCGAGCAGCCTGGGGACGCCGGTGCGAGCGCGCCTGGTGAGGGCCAGGCCGCGACGGGCGCGCAGGAGGACGCGGAGGACGAGGCGCCGCCCGCGCCCGAGGACTACGAGGTTGACCCCGAGACGGGTGCCACCGATGCCAGGGTGCTACTCATTGGGGACTCCGTGTCGCTCGACACGCTGGACCGCTTTGGCGAGGTCTTTCCCAACGGCTGGATGGACTCCGCCATCAACCGACAGATCTACGTGGGCGAGGACGTGTATCAGTCGTGCGTGGAGGCCGGTCACGAGGCGCCGGTGGTGATCTTCTCGCTGGGGACAAACGGACCGGTCTCCGAGGACGACGTGAGAGAGCTGATTGAGGGGTGCGGGCCGGGGCGGCGCGTCCTTCTCGTCAACAACCGCATGCCTGATGCGTTCCAGGACCGTAACAACGCCGTCCTCGAGCGGGTCGCCTCCGAGTGCGACGGCGTCGAGCTCGTCGACTGGTTCTCTGAGAGCGCGGGGCACGACGAGTACTTCTGGGACGACGGGACGCACCTCAGGCCCGAGGGCATCGACGCCTACGTTGCGATGCTGCGGCGTGCCGTCACCGGGCGGTAGAGCTAGCAGGCCTATCGCTCTTGCGCAGACGGTATCGTGATCACACCGGCGCAGAACGACGCGCGCTCGAAGGTGAGCCCGGGCAGCAATGGCCGCAGCTCGTCGCACACGAAGTAGACCTCGTCCGTGTCCCAGGCGTCGCCGACCAGCCGTCGGCACGCCTCCAGGTCCGCGCGCGTCTCAAACGCCACGTCTCCGATGTGAATGCACCCCTTTGGGGCGAGAAGCCCCGTGAGCTCGAGAATCAGAGCGGCCTTGCGCGCGTCGTCGAGATGGTGCAGCGAGTAGGTGGCGACGATGGCGTCATAGGTCCTGCCACCCAGCTCCGGAACGAGCCCGTCTGCGAGGTCCCCTTGGTAGAGGTGCGCCCCTGGCATCTTCTCGCGCGCGATCTCGACCATGCGGCCCGAGAAGTCCTGCCCGAAGATCTCGCAGCCCGCCTCGCAGAGGCGCGCTGTGAGCGCAGCCGTGCCGAACCCGAGGTCGAGCACGCGACGTGACCCCTATCCGACCACCCTGGAGAAGATGACGTCCATCACCCGGTCATAGCCGGCGAACGGGTAGGCGTCGGCAGCCTCCGAGCGTCTCACGCTCTCGTCATAGGCATGCGCCCAGGCGTCGAAGCCCTTCTCGCCAAGCATCCGGTCCCCTCGCCGCCTCCCTACGAGAAGAGCCGCCGAGCTTTCACCCGACGGCCCCGAACGTTTCTGGTGGAGATAAGGGGGTTCGAACCCCTGACCTCGTGACTGCCAGTCACGCGCTCTCCCAACTGAGCTATATCCCCGCTGGTGGGCGATGCTGGATTCGAACCAGCGACCCCTTCCGTGTGAAGGAAGTGCTCTACCCCTGAGCCAATCGCCCGTGCGAGGAATCATCCTATCAGAACTCCGCGCGATTCGCACGGACATTTTTCCATTCACATAATCACGTGTAGGGGCTTGTCGGTCGCCCGTCGGTCAAAACATAAAAAAGAGCCGGTCAGGATGCAACTTTGACACCCTGACCGGCGTTTTTGTTGGTGGGCCCAGCAGGATTCGAACCTGCAACCCAGGGATTATGAGTCCCCTGCGCTAACCGTTGCGCCATGAGCCCGCTATGAAAAAGGCGGCGACCGAAGCCGCCGCCGTCATTCACATGGTGGAGATAAGGGGGTTCGAACCCCTGACCTCGTGACTGCCAGTCACGCGCTCTCCCAACTGAGCTATATCCCCATTTGGTGCGGAAGTAACTATACCAGACTCGCCAGAGGGGTCAACACCAAATTTGAGAAAAGCTGCCGGGCTACGCGCGGGCGGGGACGACGCGCTCGGTGAGCCAGGAGACGAGCTCGGCCATGGGCACGTCAAAGCGCTCGCCGCTCTCGCGGACCTTGACCTCGGCCATGCCGTTCGCGACGCCGCGCTTGCCCAGGATCACCTGGTACGGGATGCCGATGAGGTCGGCGTCGGCAAACTTGACGCCTGGGCGCTCCTTGCGGTCGTCGAGAAGGACCTCGAGGTCGGCGGCGCTAAGCTCGTAAACGACCCTCTCGGCGACGGGCGTGACCACATCGTCGTTCACCGCCAGCGGCACGACCTCGACCTCGTAGGGCGCGACGCAGACGGGCCAGGAGATACCGTGCTCGTCGTTGTGCTGCTCCACGACGGCGGCAAGCGTGCGGGAGACGCCGATGCCGTAGCAGCCCATGAGGAACGGGCGCTCCACGCCGTCCTCGTCCGCGAAGGTGGCGCCCATGGACTCGGAGTACTTGGTGCCGAGCTGGAAGACCTGGGAGATCTCGATGCCGCGGGCGCTCTTGAGCGCGGCGCCGCAGTGCGGGCAGGGGTCGCCCTCCTTCACACTCACGAGATCGGCCCACTCGTCGACCGTAAAGTCACGTCCGGGCTTGGCACCCGTGAAGTGGTAGTCCACCTCGTTGGCGCCGCAGGTCCAGCTCTGGCTCTCGCGCAGGGACTCGTCACAGACCAGGCGGATGCCCTCGGGCAGGCCCACGGGCCCGATGAAGCCCTTGTGCAGGCCGGCCAGCTCGAGCTCCTCGTCCGTCATGAGATGATAGGCGCCGAAGAGCTTGCTCGCCTTGATCTCGTTGAGCTCGTGGTCGCCGGGGACGATGGCCACGACGTTCGTGCCGTCCTCGGCAACGAGTGCGAGCGACTTGCGGGTGCCGTTCTCGGGGAAGCCGAAGAAGTCGGCAACGGCCTCGATCGTGCCAAGGCCGGGCGTGTGGACCTTCTCAAGCGTGCCGTCTCCGGGGCCCTCGGTCACGGGCACCTTGGTGGCGGCAGCCTCGACGTCGGCCGCGAAGCCGCAGTCGCAGTAGACGAGCTCCGCCTCGCCGGAGTCGGCGAGCGCCATGAACTCGACGGAGGTGTCGCCGCCGATCTGGCCGGAGTCGGCCACGACGGGAAGCGCGTAGATGCCGCAGCGCTCGGCGATGCGCGCGTAGGCGGCCTTCTCCTGCTCGTAGCACTCCTGCAGGGACTCCTGCGTGGCGGAGAAGCTGTAGGCGTCCTTCATGATGAACTCGCGGCCGCGCATGAGGCCGAAGCGCGGGCGCATCTCGTCACGGAACTTGTCCTGGATCTGGTAGAGCGTGCAGGGCAGCTGCTTGTAGGAGCGCAGCTCGTTCTTCACGAGGTCCGTGAAGGTCTCCTCGTGCGTGGGGCCCAGCGCGAACTCGCGGCCGTGACGATCGGAGATGCGCATGAGCTCGGGGCCGTAGGCGTCCCAGCGGCCGGACTCGTGCCAGAGCTCGGCGGGCGTGAGGATGGGAACCATCATCTCCTGGGCGCCGATGCCCTCCATCTCGTCGCGGATGACGGCCTCGATCTTGCGGATGGAGCGCCAGGCGAGCGGCAGGTAGCTGTAGAGGCCGGCGGCCGTCTTGCGGATCATGCCCGCGCGCAGCAGCAGGCGGTGGCTCGCGAGCTCGGCCTCCGCCGGGTCCTCCTTGAGCGTCGGAGCGTAAAGCTGGGACATCTTCTGATAACGCTTCACGTGCAATCCCTTTCTGCGTCGAATGCAACGCTCACGATTCTACGACATACGGGCGAGAAGAACGGTCGGGGTGGCAACTCAACCTCCGCCTCCCCGGAGGGGTCAACCTCCGGCGCTCGGACAGCTTCGGCGCAAAGGACGCGCCTGCAGAACTCGCGGCGGAGGTTGACCCCTCCGGGGAGGCGGCCAGGATGTCATGTCGTCGATACTTGCTGCATAGTTGACGTAGGCCCCGCGCCGGCCGCATATGTCCCGCCGCGAGTTCTTGCCGAGCGCACTTCTCGGCAAGCTGTCTGAGCGCCGGGGCATATGCGGCCGGCGCGGGGCCGGACAATCTAGGCGAAGCGGCGGTCGATCTCGGCGAAAAGCTCGTCAACGGCGTCGGCCTCGTCGACGGTGCGGATCTTCTCGCCCGAGGCGAAGAGGACGGCCTTGCCGCGACCGCCCGCGAGTCCGATGTCGGCGCCCTTGGCCTCGCCGGGGCCGTTCACCACGCAGCCCATGACCGCCACAGTGATGGGGGCGCGCACGGCGGCGAGTCGTCGCTCGACCTCGTTTGCGACGCCCATGAGGTCCCATTGGCACCGACCGCAGGTGGGGCAGCTCACGAGCTCGGGGCGCAGTCGGCGCAGGCCGACGGCGGAGAGCAGGTCCCAGGCGACGTTGACCTCCTCGACGGGGTCGGCCGTGAGGGAGAGGCGGATCGTGTCGCCGATGCCCTCCATGAGCAGCGCGCCGATGGCGGCGGCGTTCTTGACGGTGCCCTGGCGCAGGGTACCCGCCTCGGTCACGCCGATGTGGAGCGGCACGTCGGGCAGCTCGCGCGAGAGCGCTCGGTTCACCTCCACGGTCGTGGGGACGCTGTGCGCCTTCGCCGAGAGGACGATGTCGGCGAAGCCGCGCTCGCGGAAGTGCTCGACGAACGAGGTAGCGGACCCGACGAGCTTCTCGACGTGCGTGAGGTCCTCGCGCTCGGCGAAGGCGGGGTCGAGCGAGCCGGCGTTCACGCCGATGCGAATGGGGATGCCCGCCTCCCCCGCCGCGTCGATGACGGCGTCGACGCGCTCCCAGCTGCCGATGTTGCCGGGATTGACGCGCAGCGCGGACGCACCGCGGCGGCAGGCCTCGATCGCGAGGTTGTGGTCGAAGTGGATGTCGGCGACGACGGGCAGCGGCGAGCGCGCGCAGACCTCAGCGAAGCCGTCGAGCGCGGCGGCGCTTGGGATGGCCACGCGGATGATCTCGCAGCCGGCGTCGGCGAGGCGCCCGATCTGCGCGAGCGTGGCCTCGGCGTCGGCGGTGTCGGTCGTGCACATGGACTGGACGGAGACGGGCGCGCCGCCGCCCACGGTCACGCCGCCGACGCTGACGGGGCGCGTCTGGTTGCGGGCGGCAGGCTTCTTCTCGGCACTCATGGCTCCTCCTATCCGACGAACAGCCGGAGAACGTCGTTTCTCAGGACGAACAGGAACACGAAGATCACGAAGGCAAGGCCGGCGAGGTTCAGTGCTGCCACCACGCGCTGGGGAAGCGGCCTGCGGATGACGAGCTGGATCGTCTCGATCAAGATCTTGCCCCCGTCAAAGGGCGGGATGGGCAGGAGGTTCATGAAGCCGAGCGAGACCGAGATGGCGGCAACGACGACGGCAAGGTCGAAGGCGCCGGACGAGGCGGCCTCTCCCGTCATGACGGCTATCCCGACCACGGAGGATGACTGGTCGAGCACCTCCATGGTGTGGTTGGGGTTGATGAGCTGGGCGACGTAGCCCGCCACCATGCCGACGTAGTCGAGCGTCGTCGAGGCCGCCTCCCCGAGCGTGGGGTGATAGGTCTCGACGGTCGCGATCACACCGACGGCCTCAGCTGAGCCGTCGTCCGGAAGCTCGACGTCGACCGTGCGCGAGGCGCCGTCGCGCTCGTAGGTGAGGGTGAAGTCCTCCCCGGCCTCGATCAGCGGGCCGAGCGCCTCGACGATGTCCTCCCAGGTGTCGGTCGTCACGCCGTCGACGGCGGTGACGGCGTCGCCCGCCTCGAGCCCCGCCGCCGCCGCGGGCGAGCCCTCCTCGACGCCGCCGAGGACGTTGGTGTTGGAGACGTAGTCGATCCCCCTCGCCATGAGCGCGCAGGTGATGATCGCAAAGGCGAGCAGGATGTTAACCACGGGGCCGGCCGCGAGCATGGCGACGCGCTTGAGGTATCCGACGCCCTGATAGGTGTGCGACCGCTCGCGCGCGAGGAACTCCTCGGGCGTGAGGCCGGTCTCGCAAGGCTCTCCGGCCGCAGACGACCCCGCGGCGTCGAGGTCATGCCCGACGTCGTACTCCGTGAGGAGGTTCGCGTCGCGCGCGACGCCCTCGTAGGAGGAGGGATAGGTCTTCTGGTCGGGCTTCTCGCCCTTCTCGGGGTCGTAGCAGGGCCTGATGCTCGCGCAGTCGGAGAGGGTCTCGAGAAGGTCGTACGCGCGGTCGATGTCGCAGCCGAGCTCGTCGGCGACCTCCTGGGCGGACACGCGACCCCGTCGCGTGACGAGGTCGAGCGCGGGTGCTAGCAGCTCGTCGGGCGTCCCCTCCATTCCGCAGATGCGGGTGTAGCCGCCGAGAAGGACGGGCGTGACGCCGAACTCGGTGCCGACCTTGCGGCTCTTGAAGGAGAGCTTGAGTCGGCTCGGGAAGCCGAGGAAGAGCTCGGTGGCCCTCACGCGAAAGGCGCGCGCGGCCAGGTAGTGGCCCCCCTCGTGGACGAAGACGAGCAGGGAGAGGACGAAAACGCCCCAGAACACGGCCCATACGACGCCGAGGACACCACTCACCGGGCAACCTCCGAGAGAACGGCCGACGCCCGCTCTCTCGCGCGCGCGTCGACCTCGTCAAGCTGTCGGAGACTTTCTACCCGCTCGACGCTCGTCTCGTCCATGACGCGCGACACGATGCGCTCGATGTCAAGGAATCCGCACAGACCCTGGCGGAACCCGGCGTTGGCGACCTCGTTGGCGGCGTTCATGGCGCACGGGAGCGTGCCCCCGGCGCGACCGGCGGCATAGGCGAGCTCGAGGCAGCCGAACGTCGCGGTGTCCGGCGCCTCGAAGGTGAGGGGCTCGCATGCCCACCAGTCGACGCGGTCCGCGGAAGCCTCCCAGCGCCCGGGGCAGCTGAGCGCGTACTGGATGGGGGCTCGCATGTCCGATGCGCCGAGCTGCGCCTTCGTTGTCCCGTCGACGAACTCGACCATGGAGTGGACCTTGCTCTGCCGATGGACGAGGACGCTCACATCGTCCATGGGGACGTCGAACAGGTGGTGCGCCTCGATCGCCTCGAGGCCCTTGTTCATGAGCGTGGCGCAGTCGATGGTGATCTTCGGGCCCATGGTCCAGGTGGGGTGCGCGAGCGCCTCCGCGGCGGTGACGCGGGCGAGCTCCTCACGCGAGCGACCCCAGAACGGACCGCCGGAGCACGTGAGCCAGAGCCGTGCGACGTCCTCGTGGCGCTCCCCCACCAGGCACTGGAAGATGGCGCTGTGCTCAGAGTCTACCGGGACGAGGCGGCCTGGCCTGACGAGCGGCATGAGCAGGTCGCCGCCGCACACGATCGACTCCTTGTTGGCATAGGCGAGGGTCTTGCCGGAGCGCAGCGCCTCGTAGCCGGCGTGCATGCCGGCGAACCCCACGAGCGCGTTGACGACGACGTCGACCTCGGGGAGCGTGGCGAGCCCGACGACCGCCTCAGCCCCCACGCGCAGCTCGCAGCCCTCGGGGAGCCCGTCGAGGCAGGCGTCGGCGGCATGGTCCTCGCAGGAGACGACGACATGCGGCACGGAGAACTCCCGCGCGGCCGAGACGAGCGCTTCGGTCGAGGAGAACACCGAGAGGGCGACGACCTCGACGCGATCGCGATGGCGTCGACAGACGTCGAGGGTCTGGGTGCCGATCGATCCCGAGCAGCCGAGAACGGCGACGCGCAACGGGCGACGTCCCCCGTCAGAAGCAGAGCTCGTCACAGGATGCCTCCAAAGAGCAGCAGGAACAGGGCCATGGTCCCACCGAAGAGCATGGAGTCGGAGCGGTCGAGGAGGCCGCCGTGCCCGGGCAGGACGTTGCCGGAGTCCTTGACGCCGACCCCTCGCTTGAGCCGCGACTCGAAGAGGTCGCCGATGACAGCGGCGATGCCGACGAGCAGGCCCATGACGACAGCCCACCCGAGCGAGATGGGCGCGAGGTCGAACACGGAGATGAGGACCCATACGAGGACCGACCCCAGAAGGCCGCCCACGAAGCCCTCGACGCTCTTGCTGGGAGAGATGCGGGGCGCGAGCTTGTGTGAGCCGATGGCCGAGCCGACGAAGTAGGCGAACGCGTCGTTGGCCCATATCGAGAACATGATTCCGAGCGTCAGCACCGCGCCCGTGAAACCGACGTCATAGCGCCTGATGAGGATGATGCTCACGAAGGCGAACGAGGTGTATATGGGGCCGAGGGCGGTCACGGCGACGTCGGCGATGCTCGCGCGCGGCGTGAAGACGTACCAGCAGGCGCAGACCATGAGCAGCCCGAGCAAGAGCAGGGCGCAGGCGAGCAGGCCGTGCAGGTACGCGGCAACCGGGAAGAGCAGCGCCGCGGCGAGCCCGAGCGTCTCGTTGGGCATGCGGCCGCCCATGCGGCAGATCCTGAAGAACTCGGAGCAGCAGAGCCATGCCTCGGCGACGACAAGCACGGTGGTGGTGAGGGGCCCCGCGAAGATGCAGACGAGTGTGACGATGGCGTAGATCGCACCCGAGGTAGTCCTCGTCAGGAGCTTCTCGGTCGCACTGCGCGCCTTCTGCCCACGGAGGCCGCCGGCGGCGCGGGCCTCCTCCTTCGAGGCGCGGCGACCCTCGAGAAGCTCGATCTGGCGATCGAGCCCCTCCCCGCCCTTCTCGACGTCGCGGCCCTCCCTGTCACGGCGCAGCCTCACCTGTTCGTCACTCCCCCGAACCGACGCGAACGGTGCTGGAAGGCACGCACGGCGCGCAGGTACTCCCAGCGGTCGAAGTCGGGCCAGAGCGTGTCGGTCACGTAGAACTCGGTGTAGGCGAGCTGCCAGAGCAGGTAGTTGGAGAGGCGGAGCTCTCCCGAGGTGCGAATGAGCAGGTCGGGATCAGGAAGCCCGGCTGTGTAGAGGTGACGCGAGACGTCGTCCTCGGTGATGGCGTCGGGGTCGAGCGCGCCGCCCGCCGCCTCTCGCGCGAGTGCGCGGGCGGCGCGCGCGATCTCGGCGCGCGAGCCATAGTTCACGGCGAGGGCGAACACCATGCCCGTGTGGTCGGCCGTCTCGTCCAGGCCGCGCTGGAACACCGTCCTGGTGCGCTCCGGGAGCGCCTCGAGGTCGCCGAGGAACCGCAGGCGCACGTTCTCCTGGTGGAAGAGCGGGAGCTCGTTCACGAGCGTCGTCGCGAAGAGGTGCATGAGGAGCTCGACCTCGCGCTGCGGTCGGTTCCAGTTCTCCGTCGAGAAGGCGTAGACGGAGAACACGTCGACGCCGAGGCGGACGCTGGTCGTCACCGCCTCGCGCAGCGAGTCGACGCCGGCCACGTGCCCCTGGGAGCGGTCGAGGCCGCGCCTCGTCGCCCACCTTCCGTTGCCGTCCATGATGATGGAGACGTGGCGCGGGATGCGGTCGAGGTCGAGGTCGTCGAGGGACAGGTCCTCGGGCGCGTCGGCGTAGTATGCCCTGAGCTTTTCTTCGTCTCGGAGCACTAGATCTCCATGACCTCGGCGCTCTTGGTCTTGAGCAGCTCCTCGATCTTGGCTACGTAGGAGTCGGTGATCTTCTGGACGGCCTTCTTCTCGCGCGACTGCTCGTCGTCGGAGAGCTCCTCGTCGCGCTCGATCTTGCCGTTGACGTCACGACGGACGTTGCGGACGGCGACGCGCGCCTCCTCGGCGAGCTCCTTGCACTCCTTGACGAGCTCCTTGCGGCGCTCCTCGGTCGGCTTGGGGAACGGCAGGCGGATCGAGGTTCCGTCGTTGGAGGGGGTGATGCCGAGGTCCGAGCTCTCGATGGCCTTCTCGATGGCGCGCAGGGCGCTCTTGTCCCAGGGCTCGACGACGAGCATGGAGGCCTCGGGGACCTTGATGCCGGCGAGCTGGGTGATCGGGGTCGGCTGGCCGTAGTAGTCGACCATGATCGGAGCGAGGATCTGGGCGTTCGCGCGGCCCGTGCGGACGCGCGCGAAGTTGGCCTTGAGCGTGTCGAGGCACTTCCCCATGTTCTTCTCGGCCTTGTCGGTGTACTGGCTCATGTCTAGTCCTCCTCGACGACGGTCGTGCCAACGTTCTCGCCGCTGACGGCGCTCAGGAACACGCCGGGCTGCTTGATGTCAAAGACCATGATGGGCATGTGGTTGTCATGGCAGAGCGCCGTGGCGGTGGCGTCCATGACCTTGAGGTCGCGGTTGAGGACCTCTCGGTAGGTGACGGTGTCGTAGCGGCGCGCATCGGGGTTGGTGCGCGGGTCGCTGTCGTAGATGCCGTCGACGTTGGTCGCCTTCATGAGCACCTCGGCGCCGATCTCGCAGGCGCGCAGCGCGGCTGCCGTATCGGTGGTGAAGTAGGGGTTGCCGGTGCCGGCGGCGTAGATGGTGATGCGTCCCTTCTCCAGGTGGCGGATGGCGCGGCGACGGATGTAGGGCTCTGCGATCTGGCGCATCTCGATGGCGCTCATCACGCGACAGTCCATGCCGTTGCGCTCGAAGCAGTCCTGGAGGGAGAGGGAGTTGATGACCGTCGCGAGCATGCCCATGTTGTCGCCCTGGGCGCGGTCCATGCCGGCCGCGGCTCCCTGGATGCCGCGGAAGATGTTGCCGCCGCCCACGACGATGGCGACCTGCACGCCGAGGTCGCAGACGGGCTTGATCTCCTCGGCGAGCCGCTGCGGGACCGCAGGGTCGATGCCGTAGGCCTGCTCCCCCATCAGAGCCTCGCCGGAGAGCTTAAGGAGCACGCGTCGATACTTGATGTCAGACAAGCCGGCCTCACTTTCCTCATGCCCGCGCACGGGCGGCACTGTTCACGTGATTCTAGCAGAGGGAGAGCCGCCACCCGGATCGTTCCGTCGAGCGCCCCTCGTTATCACACGAACGGGGCCGACGATCCCTCGCCGGCCCCGTGTGCGGTGCTGATGCTCGATGCTACTCGGCGTCGCCGAAGGTGTAGCGGACGAAGCTCATGACCTCGATCGTGTCGTCGACGTCCTTGGAGACGTTCTTGGCGAGCTGGCCGATCGTGACGGAGCCGTCCTTGACGAACTCCTGCTCGGTGAGGACGCTCTCCTTGAAGTACTTCTCGAGACGACCCTGGGCCATCTTCTCCTGGATGGCCTCGGGCTTGCCGGACTCGGCGGCCTGGGCCTTGTAGATGGCGAGCTCGTGCTCGATCACGTCGGCGGGGACGTCGTCGCGACGGGCGGAGACGGGGGCGGCAGCGGCGACCTGCATCGCGACGTCGTGCGCGAAGGTCTTGAACTGCTCGTTGGCGGCCGTCTCGGCCTTGCCGAGCTTGAAGGTGACGATGTCGGCGAGCTTGCCGCCCAGGTGGACGTAGCTGCCGAGGGCGCCGTCCTCGGCGCAGACGCGCTGGAAGCGGGCGACCTTCATGTTCTCGCCGATGACGTGGATCATCTCGGTGAGCTCGGCGTCGACGGTGGACTCGCCCATGGCGCACGCCTTGAGGGCGTCGACGTCGGCCGGGTCGTTCTCGGCGACGATCTTGGCGAGGTCGAGCGCGAAGCCGGTGAACTTGGGGTTGGTGCCGACGAAGTCGGTCTCGCAGGTGAGCTCGAGAAGGGCGCCCGTCTTGCCGTCCTCGGAGACGTAGGCGGCGATGGTGCCCTCGTTGGTGTCGCGGCCGGCGCGCTTGACGGCCTTGGCGATGCCCATCGTGCGGAGGATGTCGACGGCCTTGTCGATGTCGCCGTCAGCCTCGACGAGGGCCTTCTTGCACTCCATCATCGGGGAGTCGGTCATCTCGCGGAGCTGCTTGACGAGGGCGGCGGTAACCTGAGCCATGGATATCTCCTCTTCCTGGAAGCTAACGTGCGGTCTACTCGGCAGCCGGGGCCTCGACGGCCTCGGTCTCGGCGGCGGGCTCGGCGGTGCCGGCCATCTCCTCGGCGCTGATCTGCTCCTTGCCGGAGCCGGCGAGGACCGCGTCGGCGGCGAGCTCGCACATCAGCGAGACGGAGCGGATGGCGTCGTCGTTGGCGGGGATGCCGTAGTCGACGACGTCGGGGTCGGAGTTGGTGTCGAGCAGGCCGACGACGGGGATGTGGAGGCGGTTGGCCTCGCGGATGGCGATCTCCTCGCGCTTGGTGTCGACGACGAAGATGGCGGCGGGCAGCGAGGTCATCGTGCGGGCGCCACCGAGGTTGGTCTGGAGCTTGGCGAGCTCCTTGGTGAGAACGGCCTGCTCCTTCTTGCCGCGCAGGGACATGCTGCCGTCCTCGACCATGCCCTCGAGCTCCTCCATGCGCTGGATGCGCGAGCGGATGGTGGTGAAGTTGGTCAGCATGCCGCCGAGCCAACGCTGGTTGATGAAGGGCATGCCGGCACGCTCGGCCTGGACGGCGACGGGCTCCTGGGCCTGCTTCTTGGTGCCGACGAACAGGATGGTGCCGCCCTTGGCGGCCGTCTCCTTGAGGAAGGTGTAAGCACGGTCGGCGCCGAGCATGGTCTGCTTGAGGTCGAGGATGTAGATGCCGTTGCGCTCACCGAAGATGTAGGGCTTCATCTTGGGGTTCCAGCGGCGGGTCTGGTGACCGTAGTGGCAGCCGGCATCGAGCAGGGTCTGGATGGTGATCTTAGCCATGTGTAACCTCCTGTGGTTGGTCCTCCGCGTGAGGTCATCCCCTGGGACGCCACCCCGGGCCTGGCTAGAAGCCCGCGGCACCACGGCGCTCGGGTAGTCACGCGTGTGTCGTGTGCGCCGCGTCAGCGGCGCGCCGTGCCTTTGCACAGCGATTTGCAAGTATAGCCGCTCGTCACGCCCCTGTCGAGGGTTCACATCCTCACCACTCACGCGGAGCCGTGCGACGAGGCGCGGGGGTGCGCCCTGCGGGCGGCCTCGCGGAGGCGATCGACGGAAAGGTGCGTGTAGACCTGCGTCGTGGAGAGGCTCTCGTGGCCGAGAAGCTCCTGGACGCTGCGCAGGTCGGCTCCGCCCGAGAGGAGCTCGGTGGCGAAGGTGTGGCGCATGGCGTGCGGCGTCAGGCCGGGCTCCAGACCCGCCTCCGCGACGTGCCTCTCGAACCGGGTCCTGAGGGCATCGGCGGACATGGGGTTCCCGCGCGTCGAGACGAAGAGGGCGTCGGTCGTGTGCCCGGGACGCAGGAGGGCGCCCCTACCGTGGTCGACATAGGCACGAAGACTCTCGAGCGCACGGTCGTAGAGGGGGACGATTCGTTCCTTCGAGCCCTTGCCGAAGAGCGTCACCTGCCGCTGCGCGAAGTCGACGTCGCCGAGGCGCAGCCCGGCGGCCTCGGAGATTCGGGCGCCGCTCGCGTAGAGGAGCTCGAGGAAGGCGCGGTCACGGAGGTCGACGGGCTCAGGCCCGGAGCAGGTGGAGAGGAGCCTCGACGCCTCCTCGTCGCTCATCGTGTGCGGCAGCGTCTGGGAGAGCTTGGGGCTGGAGACGGCGGCGACGGCGGCCGAGGGGCACCTCCCCTCGCGAAGCATCCAGCGATAGAGCCCCCTCAGGGCAGAGAGGCGCCTCGACACCGTGGTAGCGGCGTAGCCTGCACGGGACAGCTCCGTCAGATAGCGACGGAGCTCTCGATGCGTGATGGAGAGGGGCGCGACCCCCTCGCGCCGCGCCCAGCCAGAGAACGAGGCGAGGTCGTGACGGTAGCCCCTCACGGTGTTGTCAGAGAGCCTCCTGACATCGGCCAGCCTGGCGCACCAGGCGTCGATCGCCTCGTCGAGGGCGTCCTGCTCGCGGGCGCGCGAGCGCGCCTCGGGCGTCAGCACTCCCCGCCCCCATCCGGGGGAACGAGAAGGTCGGCGCGGTGGGAAAGGTAATCGGTCAGGTCGCGACGGCCGCGTCGGACGAGCTCCGCACGGCGCTGTGCCTTGTTGCGGATCGGCTCGCCCAGCGGAGGGAAGAGACCGAAGTTCACGTGCATGGGCTGGTAGTCGGACGTTGCCGGGTCGGTGGCGTAGCGCACGAGAGACCCGAGCGCGCCCGTCGGCGGAAGGATGACGGGCTCGCCACCCACCCGCTCGGCGAACACGTTGAGGGCGGCGAGCAGCCCCGAGGCGATCGCCTCGACGTAGCCCTCGGTTCCGGTGATCTGCCCGGCGAGGCGCACCTGCGTGCCGGGTATCCGGAAGGTGGCGTCCAGGGCGTGGGGAGCGTCCACGAACGAGTTTCTGTGCATGACGCCGTATCTGAGGAACTCCGCCTCACCGAGCCCCGGGATCATCCTGAAGACGCGCCGCTGCTCGGGCCAGGTGAGGTTCGTCTGGAACCCGACGAGGTTGTAGGCGGCGTGCCCTGAGTTCTCGGCGCGCAGCTGCACGACCGCCCAGGGGCGTCTCCCCGTCCTGGGGTCAGTTATGCCGACCGGCTTGAGGGCCCCGTGGCGGAGCGTGTCGTGCCCCGTACGGGCCACCTCCTCGACCGGCTGACAGGCGCAGAACAGGTCGGCTTGCTCGAAGTCGCGCGCGAGGACGCGCTCGGCGGCCACGAGCTCGTCGACGAAGGCGTCGTACTCGTCCCTCCCGAGCGGGCAGTTGAGGTAGTCTCCGCCGCCCTCCCACTGGTAGCGGGACTGTTCGAAGACGACGGAGCGGTCGAGGGAGTCGGCGTCGACGATGGGGGCCGCGGCATCGAAGAAGCTCATGCGCCCGGAGCCCACCGCACGCGTGAGCGCGTCAAACAGCTCGTCGTCGCAGAGGGGGCCGGCCGCTATGACGCAGGGACCCTCGGGCAGCGCCCGGACGCGCTCGCGAACGAGCTCGATCAGCGGCTCGCGCTCGATGAGCCCCGTCACCATGTCCGAGAAGGAGACGCGGTCGACGGCGAGAGCACCCCCCGCGGGGACGGCGCACGCTCGCGCGCAGGCGAGAAGGACGCTGCCGAGCTGGTCGAGCTCTGCCTTGAGCATGCCTGCGGCGGAGTCCTCCTTCGTCGACTTCAGCGAGTTGGAGCAGACGAGCTCGGCGAGGCCGGCGGTGTGGTGGGCCGGGGACTCGTGGGCGGGACGCTGCTCGTAGAGGCGCACGCGAACGCCCCTGCGCGCGAGCTGGAGGGCGCACTCGCACCCCGCGAGGCCACCGCCGACGACCGTCACGAACTCCCCCATCGATCCCCCTTGCACTCATCTCGCATACCTCACCCATTGTGCCCCATGAGGAAGGCGCGCGTGGGCGAGTATCTTCCGTCGGGCAGCCGCTCCACGATTCCTCTCGCCTCGTACTCGGCGAGCGTCCTCATGACGGTGAGCACCCCCTCGTTCAGACGCGCCGCGAGCTCGTCCGGCCGAGAGGGCGACGCGACGAGCGCCGACATGACGGGCCCGAGCCTCCCCCGGCTCCCCTGGGGGCCCACCCGGGCGAGGCCGTAGTCGAGCGCGATGGACACCGCAAGCGCGTGCTCGTCGGGCAGCATGCGGGCCCCCTCGCTGATGAGCTGGTTCGTCCCGCTGGAGTTGGGCGAGAAGATCGAACCGGGCACCGCGTAGACTATGCGGTCGAGCTCTGTCGCGGCCGTTGCGGTCGACATGGTTCCGGAACGGGCGCCTGCCTCGGTCACGAGAAGAACCCTGGAGAGCGCGGCGATGAGCGTGTTGCGCTTGGGGAACGCCCATCGGCGGGGTCCCTGGCCCCACGGCTCGGCGGAGACGACCGCGCCCCCGTCGGAGACCGCAGCCTCGAACACGTCGCGGGAGGACCTCGGGTAGACGACGTCCGCCCCGCACCCCGACACGACGACCGTTCGACCCCCGGCCGCCAGGGCCCCGCTCGCGGCCGCATGGTCGCAGCCCATCGCCCCGCCGGACACCACCGTAAGCCCGCACTCGGCGGCGACGCGGCCAGCCATCTCCGCCACGGCGAGGCCGTAGGGGGTCGCCCTTCTCGCGCCGACGACCGAGACGCAGGGGCCGAGGAGCGCCTCGGGAGAGCCCATCCCGAAGAGCTTCTCCGGCGGGCTGGGCAGGTCCTCGAGGGACGTCGGGTAGAGCGCGTCCCCTCGCCCCACGACCCAGCCCCCGCGCGGGCACGCGCCGCCCCTCATGCCGACCCCCTCGAGCGGAACGCGATCGCCTCGACGATGTCGTCCTCGGTGACGAGCTCGTGCTCCGCCAGATCGGCTATCGTCCGCGCGACGCGCGTCACGCGGGCGATGCCCCTGCCCCCGAGCAGCAGGTTGCGGGCCATGACCTCGAACGCGCGGCGCGCCCGTGCGTCGAGCATGGACGCCGGTGGTCGCGCGTCGGCCGTTGCGCCCTCGCGGCTCTCGCGCCAGGCCCTGAAGGCGCGCGCTGCCGACACCTGCTCCGCCATCTCCCCCGATGACATGCCCGCGTTTCCCGAGATCACCTTCGAGGACTCGGGACGCGGGACGTCCACGACCACGTCGATGCGGTCCATGAGGGGGCCGCCGAGCTTCGCCTGGTAGGAGTTGATCCTCTGGGGCGTGCAGGTGCACTCTTGTCCCGGGTCGCCGAGATGTCCGCACGGGCAGGGGTTGGCCGTTGCCACGAGCTGGAAGTCGCAGGGGAAGACGTAGGCGCCGTCGACGCGCACGATGCGGACCTCATGGTCTTCGAGCGGCTGTCGCAGCGCCTGCAGCGTCCCGCGCGCGAACTCCGGAATCTCGTCGAGCATGAGCACCCCGTGGTGCGCGAGCGAGACCTCTCCGGGAAGCACCGGCCTCCCTCCCCCGACGAGGCCTCCCGTGGAGATGGAGTGGTGGGGCGCGCGAAACGGGCGGTGCCCAAGTGCGATGGCGTCGATGGGCTGACCTGCGACGGAATGAATGAGCATCGTCTCGTTTACCTCCTCCTCGGAGAGCGGGGGAAGGATCGAGGGCAGACAGCGCGCGAGCATCGTCTTGCCCGACCCGGGAGGCCCGACCATGAGCGCGCCGTGACCGCCGGCGGCCGCGACGAGAAGCGCCCTCTTGGCAAGGTCCTGATCGATGACGTCCACGAAGTCCGACGCGGCGATGTCGTCGGTCATCTCGCGGCATGCGACCCGCAGCCGCGGAAGCTCCCCGGAGCGCGACTTGAGCTGCGAGAGCGCCCTCAGGCCGCGCGCCGCGTCGGCACCGGCACCGGTGAGCGGGCTTTCCGACGAGACCACCAGCTCGAGGCTCTCCTCCCTGGCCAGCGTGGCGTAGGCGACCTCGCCGCGCACCGGACAGACCGACCCGTCGAGCCCGAGCTCGCCGACGAACAGGCGACCCTCGGCCACGCTCGCGGGGAGCTGCGCTGTCGCCACGAGCAGCGCGACGGCGATCGGAAGGTCGAAGGCCGTCCCGCTCTTGCGCTGCTCGCCGGGGGCGAGGTTAATGGTGACATGCTCCCGCGGGATGGTGTAGCCGCTCGCCCGCAGTGCGCAGCGCACGCGCGACCGGGCCTCCAGCACGGCGATGTCCGGCATGCCGACGATGTCGAGCCCCGGGAGCCCGCCGGAGATGCTCAGCTCGACCGTCACGATCGTCGCGTCAATCCCGCGCAGGGAAGCCCCGAGTACGGTCGCGGAGCCGGCGCACATCATCGCTCCATGCCAAACGCGTGCATGACATGATGCAGATGTGCCCCGCCATCCTCCCAGGCGGTTATCGCCACGGCGTCGAAGCGCACGCTCTCGAACCTGGGGTGGAGCATCATGTAGTGTCGGGCGGCGTCGACGTAGCGCCGACGCTTCTCGAAGTCGACAGCGTCCTCGGGTACCGGCTCGTCGTCGCCCCTTCTCGCCATCCGCGTTTTTACCTCGACGAAGGTGACGAGGTTTTCCGGGGTCGACGCGGCATGCGCGACGATGTCGACCTCTCCGTAGTCCCATCTCCAGTTCCGCTCGATGATCTCCCAGCCCAGCCTCTTGAGGTAGTCGGCCGCGGCGGCCTCCCCCTTCCTGCCGAGCTCGTGGGAGTCCATGCGGCACGCTTGCCGCACGGGCCCCGCCTGCGGAGCGTACGACCCTTCCCCGTGCTCAACGTCTCTGACCCGTGCGTAGGATGTGCCCTCAAGCATGACCTCTCCCTCCTCGTCGGTGAGGAGAGGTTCCCAGAGCGGCCTTTCATCAGGTTGTCGCGAGGCTTTCGGGCGTCTGTCAGATGGCTGACGACCGCGCCCTCAGGCATGAGGGCGGCTCCCTTGACCAGCGCCCGGGCATCGGGACGAAAGCGACCGCCGATTCCGCCCGGCTAGAAGAGACGCGGCGTCTCCATGAAGTTGCCACAGAAGGAGGCCCGGTGGATCGCCGAGAGACCGAGCTCGCGGATGGCGGCGATGTGCTCCGCCGACCCGTACCCCTTGTTCTCGGCGAGGTGATACCCGGGGTACTCGGACTCGTAGGAGCTCATGAGCGCGTCTCGCGTGACCTTTGCCACGATGGAGGCCGCGGCGATGCTCGCAATCTTGGCGTCGCCCTTCACCACGCAGTGCTCCGCCGGGTGCGCGCCCACGGGGTTGCCGTCGATGAGGACGAGCTCGGGATCGAGCCCCGTCTCGCGCACGGCCGTCGCCATGGCATGGCGAAGGCAGGCGCCCATCCCCAGCGCGTCGATCGTGGCGGGCTCGACGTGGCAGATCCCGATCGCCACCGCGACCTCCGCCACGCGAGCGGCGACCCGCTCGCGCGCCTGCGGCGACAGCTGCTTCGAGTCGTTCAGGCCCCAGACCAGCGGGTCGGCGGGCAGGCAGACGGCCGCGACGGTGAGGGGCCCGGCCAGGGCGCCGCGACCGACCTCGTCAACGCCGACGACGACCTCGCGCCCCTCGGCAAGCTCGGCCTGCAGGGCGTACATGGCCTCGACGCGGGTGCGCTCCGCCTCCTCGCGAGCGATTCGGCGGCGCGCGACCTCGACTGCATGAAGCACCTGCTTGCGGGGGTCGTCGGCATAGCGCTCCACGAGCGTGCGCGCCTCCTCGAGCGGGGCGCTGGCAAGCGTCGCGGCAACCTCCCGGGCCGAGGCGGGGTGCGGTGAGTCCGCAGCCATGAGACCTCCTCAAAAGAAAAGCCGCCCCACACGGGGGCGGCTCGCAGTGCGATTTGCTCTGCCCTAGTCGCGCTTCTCGCGGATGCGAGCGGCCTTGCCCACGCGGTCGCGGAGGTAGTAGAGCTTGGCGCGACGGACGTCACCGTGACGGACGACGTCGAGCTTGGCGATCTTGGGGCTGTGGAGCGGGAAGGTACGCTCGACGCCGACGCCGAAGCTGAGCTTGCGGACGGTGAAGGTCTCGCGGGCACCGGCGCCGCTCATGCGGATGACGTCGCCCTCGAAGACCTGCTCGCGGGTGCGGTCGCCCTCGACGATGCGGTAGTGAACCTTGACGTGGTCGCCAGCCTTGACGGCGGGGATGTCCTCGCGGATCTGCTGGCGCTCGATGGCACGAATGTAGTCCATGTCTCTCTTTCCTTCTCTAGAGGTGCCGACGCATGCGAACGACACATAGGTTTACACACAGCGGCATATTATAGGCAAATCCAGCGAGAAGGACAAGAACCACACAACTCACAGGCAGAGCCCCACCGTCACGCCCGAACCCTGCCCGGCGTAGCCGAGCGTCACGGGATAGCCACCCTCCATGACCTGGTAGAAGTAGGAGCCCTCCTCGCCGATGAAGGCGTAGGGGTACGGCGTCCGATACCACCAACCCGTCGGCGCGCCCCCGTAGTCGAGCGAGAGGACGCCGTCGGGGTCGGAGAAGCAGGTGACACCCGACTCGGCGAAGTAGGCGTACTGCTCGCCCTCGAGGTTGAGCAGGTCGTCATACGCCCCATAGTCGATGTAGTCCGTCCGGCCGCGGATCTTGTCGCCGTACTCGTCGGCGAAGACGGTCACGTCGCCGCAGACCTCGCGCACCGAGAAGGGCCAGAGCGTCTCCGACGTCACGGTGACGGAGGCGGGGTCGTCGCTCACTCCGACGTTGTTGGTCGCCTTGCGGACGGGGACGACGCTCCGGGCAAGCTCGTCCGGGAGGAGCGAGAGCGCCTCGCCCGAGAGCCAGGCCCTGAGGTCGCTCCCCTCCCAGCCGCCTTCGACGGTGTCCTCCCCGTTCATGGGGCGAACCGCTATGGGCGCCGCCAGGAGCGTGAGGCCGGCCCTACCCGAACCGTCAGAGCGCTCGTCGTGGGCGATGCCGATGACCGTGAGCGTGGCCTTCCGCCCATCCGCGAGCGGCAGCGGGCGCACATCCCCGATCTCGATCCCCCACTCGGCAGCGACGGCAACGGCACCGTCGACGCTGTCCTCCCCCGCCACGATCCGGGCGACCTCGGCGAGCTCGTCCCAGTCGTACTCATGGAAGGACTTCCGCTCCAGCGCAGGCTCGGCCGTCACCTGTCCCCCCGCCCCGGGGGCCGAGGACGTCATGACGAGGTACAGCGCCACGCCGCCCGCGACGACCAGGAGCACGGAGAGGACCAGGGCCAGCGCCGTCAGTGCGCCGCCACCGTCACGCCTGCTCATGCGACACCCCCTCGCACACCGTCAGCGCCGCTTCCATGACTGCGGGACCTTGAGCTCCTCGTACACGCAGACGGCATAGCGGTCGGTCATGCCGGCGATGAAGTCGGCGACCTGGACGTCGGGCTTGTCGTCGTCATGGACCCGATACTCCTCCGGCACCTCGTCGAGGTGCGTGACGAAGTGGTCGAAGAGCTCCTCGAGCATGACGTAGGCCTTGGGCTCCTCCCACTTGGCGTCGCCGCGCGAGTAGAGATTGTCGAAGAGGAAGCGTCGCAGCTCCATCATGGCGTCCCACACCGGGGCGGACATGGAGACGTCCCCGAGCTCGGAGCTCGTGGAGACGACGTCGTGGACCATGGTCTCGATGCGCTCGGATGAGCTTGCGCCGAGAAGGGCTCGCGGCGCGGCCGGGAGGTCACCCTCGCGAAGAAGGCCGGCCCGCTCCGCATCGTCGATGTCGTGGCAGACGTAGGCGATCCGGTCAGCGAGCGAGACGACCCGCCCCTCGAGCGTGCGGGCGCGCACGGGGCCGGTGTGGCACCGGATGCCGTCGACGACCTCGCGGCTGAGGTTGAGGCCGGAGCCGTCGCGCTCGAGGAGCTCGACGATGCGCGCGCCCTGCTCGTTGTGGGCGAAGAGGGTCCGACTCTCCGGGAGCGCGGGGTCAAGCCCCCGATGCCGGGCCAGGGCATGGCTCAGCGCGCGCTCGCCGACGTGGCCGAAGGGCGTGTGCCCGAGGTCGTGGCCGAGGGCGATCGCCTCGGTCAGGTCCTCGTTGAGCCCGAGCGGGCGCGCGATGGAGCGCGCCACCTGCCCCACCTCGAGCGTGTGAATGAGCCTCGTGCGGTAGTGGTCGCCCTCGGGGGCGAGAAAGACCTGCGTCTTGTGCGCGAGGCGGCGGAAGCTCTTGCTGTGGAGGATGCGGTCGCGGTCGCACTGGAAGCAGGTCCTCAGGGGGTCAGGCGCCTCGTCGACGAGCCTCCCCGCGCTCGCGTCGGAGAAGGAGGCGTCGGGCGAGAGGCGCTCGTGCTCGGCCCGCTCCAGGTCCTGTCTGCTCAAGACTCGCATCGTCACTCCCAACGAGAGGGGGGAGGAAGCCGCTGGCCTCCTCCCCCCTCGGTAATCGCTGCGTCACGAGGACTCAGTTACTACTTGGCGACCTTCTCGGCGCCGCCGTTGGCCTCGATCTTGGCCTGGGCAGCCGCGAGGCGCGCGATGGGCACGCGGTACGGCGAGCAGGACACGTAGTCGAGACCAAGGTCATAGTACATGTGGATGGACTCGGGGTCACCACCGGTCTCACCGCAGACGCCGCAGACAATGTCGGGGTTGCCGGCGTGGCCGCCCTCGACGCCCATCTTGACGAGCTTGGCAACGCCCTTGTCGAGCGTGGCGAACGGGTTCGTCTTGCAGATCTTCTTGTCGAGGTAGAGCGGCATGAACGCGGCCTCGACGTCGTCGCGGGAGAAGCCCAGGCCCATCTGGGTCAGGTCGTTGGTGCCGAAGGAGAAGAAGTCGGCGTGCTTGGCGATGTCCTCGGCGGTGATGGCAGCGCGCGGGATCTCGATCATGGTGCCGACCGGGATGTCGAGCTCGACGCCGTACTCGTCGGCGACGGCCTTGATGTTCTCCTCGACGACCTCGCGGACGAGGGCGAGCTCCTCCTCGAAGGCCACGAGCGGGATCATGATCTCCGGCTTGGGGCTGAGGCCCTGCTTCTGGAGCTCGGCGGTGGCGGAGGCGATGGCCTTCACCTGCATGACGTTGAGCTCGGGATAGACCAGGCCGAGGCGGCAGCCACGCAGGCCGAGCATCGGGTTGGCCTCCTGGAAGGAGTCGAGCTTGGCGAGAAGCGCCTTCTTCTCGGAGACGTCCTTGCCCTCGGCCTCCTCCTTGGCGATCTCGACGTCAAGGTCGCGCGGGTCCTCGAGGAACTCGTGCAGGGGCGGATCGAGCAGGCGCACGATGACGGGCATGCCGTCCATGGCCTTGAACATCTCGAGGAAGTCACCCTTCTGGGCGGCGCCGAGCTTCTCGACGGCGTCGGCCTTGACGGCCTCGTCGTCGGCGAGGATGAAGTTCTGGATGAGCTGCTTGCGCTCGCCGAGGAACATGTGCTCGGTGCGGCACAGGCCGATGCCGGAGGCGCCGTTGTCCTTGGAGAGCTGCGCGTCGGCGGGGTTGTCGGCGTTGGCGCGGACACCGATCACGCGGCCGCGCTCGGCGTCGTTGCGGACCTCGTCGGCCCAGTCGAGGATGGTCTGGAGGTCGCCGCCGAGCTCAGGACGGACGAGAGCGACCTCGCCGAGGATGACGTCACCGGTGGTGCCGTCGATGGAGATGACGTCGCCCTCGTGGAGGGTGATGTCGGAGCCGGCGATGGTGCAAACCTTGTTGACCGCATCGATCTGGAGGGCATCGACGCCGCAGACGCAGGGGGCGCCCATGCCACGGGCGATGACGGCGGCGTGGGAGGTCTTGCCACCGTGGGAGGTCAGGATGCCCTCGGCGGCAACCATGCCGTGGAGGTCGTCCGGGGTGGTCTCCCAGCGCACGAGGATGCAGGGCTTGCCAGCCTCGGCGTAGGCCTCGGCGTCAGCGGAGGAGAACACGACGGCGCCGACGGCGGCACCCGGGGAGGCGTTGAGGCCCTTGGCGATGACCTTGTAGTCGGCCTTAGGGTCAAACTGCGGGTGGAGGAGCTGGTCGAGCTGCTCGGGGGCAACGCGCATGACCGCCTCCTCCTTGGAGATGCGGCCCTCCTCGTACATCTGAATGGCGACCTTGAGGGCGGACAGAGCGGTGCGCTTGCCCACGCGGGTCTGGAGCATCCACAGCTTGCCCTGCTCGATGGTGAACTCGAGGTCCATCATGTCGGCGTAGTGATCCTCGAGGATCTCGAAGACGTGGAAGAGCTCCTTGCCAGCCTCCTCGAGGCCCGGGACCTTGGGCAGGTCGGCGATCGGCTCGGTGTTGCGGATGCCGGCCACGACGTCCTCGCCCTGGGCGTTGACCAGGAAGTCGCCGTAGCGCTCGTTGGTGCCGTCGGCCGGGTTGCGCGTGAAGGCGACGCCGGTGGCGGAGGTGTTGCCCTTGTTGCCGAAGGCCATCACCTGGACGTTGACGGCGGTGCCCAGATCGTCGGGGATCTTGTTCTGCTTGCGGTAGAGGATGGCGCGGTCCGTGTTCCAGGAGCCGAAGACTGCCTGCTCGGCGAGGCGCAGCTGGAGCAGCGGGTCGTGCGGGAAGGCCACCTTGCCGTCAACGACGACCTCGGGGTACTTCTCGGCGTCGACGTTGTCGACGAAGATCTGCTTGAAGGTGGCGACGAGGTCCTTGAGGTCGTCGGCGTCGAGCTCGGTGTCGAGCTTCACGCCCTTCTCGGCCTTCTTGGCGGAGATGGCGTCCTCGAAGAGCTGGCCGGAGACGCCCATGACCACGTCGGAGAACATCTGGATGAAGCGACGGTAGGAGTCGTAGGCGAAGCGCGGGTTGTCGGTCTGCTTGGCGAGGCCCTGGACGGAGTCGTCGTTGAGGCCGAGGTTGAGGACGGTGTCCATCATGCCCGGCATGGAGAAGGGGGCGCCGGAGCGGACGGAGACGAGCAGCGGGTCCTCGGAGTCGCCGAGCTTCTTGCCCATGCGCTCCTCGAGGTCCTTGCGGTACTCGTCGATCTCGTCGAGGACGCCCTCGGGCCAGACGTTACCAGCGCTGGAGTAGGCAACGCACGTCTGGCAGGTGATCGTGAATCCGGGAGGGACGGGAAGGCCGATGTTGGCCATCTCAGCGAGGTTGGCGCCCTTGCCGCCCGTGATCCACTTGGCCTCGGCGACGGAATCGCCCGCGACCTCGGTCACGTTGTTGCCGTTGGCGTCGAAGCCAAAGCGGTATACGTGCTTTTCTGCCATGGTTCTCCCTTGCTTTCTATGTCCGGACGCCCCGTTGGGCGCACTTACGGCGTACCGACACAACGGCACTCAGCACATCGTAGCAGCGTGTCTCAAAATCGCAAGCTTCAATTGGTCGTACGGCGGCAATCGGCTGGCGGACGAAAAAGGGCCCGGGCGGACGCCCGGGCCCCAGGTCTCGAATGTCGCGAACCCCTACTCCGAGGCGGGCGCGTCGCTGTAGACGGCGCCTATCTCGTGCGTGGGCTCCTCGCCCGTCAGCGTGGAGATGACGGTGACGGCGGGACCGAGCAGGTCGATGGAGGGAATGCCCCTGCGGTCGAGCTCGCGGCGAATCTCGCGCCTGAGCGTGCCGTTGGCGAACGTGTGGAAGACGGCGCACGGGCGGTCGGGGTCGTAGCGCTCGTCGAAGAACGTGCGGACGGTGTCGACGTCCTTCACGTTAGAGAGGCGCTCGATGTCGACGGACGAGTCCCCAAACTGGGCGGCGGCCGCCATGACGACCGTGTTGGCCGTCTCTCCGCGGGCGTCGGACAGCACGTAGATAAGCGGGACGACCTGTCCGAAGATGTCGTCATCCAGATCGAGCCTTGGCATCGCGTCTCCTCCCGTAGCTCGGCCGTGTCCCGGTCGAATCAAGCCTACCCTACTTCTTGCGAGAGAGCGCGCCGATGTCGGCAACGCCCACGAAGACTTCAACGAAGCGGTTGAGCAGGCGCAGGCGGTTCTCCCTTACCGCAGTATCCTCGTCCATGACAAGAACGTCGTCGAAGAATCGGTCGATGGGCGCTCTGAGTTCGGCAAGTGCGGCGAGGGCGCCGGCGTAGTCGTCTGTCGCGAGCGCGTCGCCGACGGCAACGGACCCCTGCTCACAGGCCGCAAGAAGGCTTCTCTCGGCGTCGCCGAGAAGCGCGTCGTCGACGTCGGAGCCGAGCGAGGGGTCGCTCAGGTGAGCGGCGCGCGCGTAGGCCGTCGCCAGGTCGTCGAAGAGCTCCGGGCTCTGCGAGCGGGCGTCCTCGAGGGCGTGGGCGCGCGCCATGAACTCCACGGGATTGATGACGCCGACCGCGGAGACGGCCTCGATCGTGTCCGGGCGCAGGCCCTCGTCGCGGGCGATGGCGACGAGGCGTCCCTGGAAGAACCTGACGACCGCGGTGGCGACCCCCTCGAGGTCGAACTCGAGGCCCTGGGCCTGGTAGGCGCCGAGCGCGAGCCCGATCAGCTGACGCAGGTCGCAGCCGGGCAGCGTGCGGAGCATGGCGATGATGCCGATGGCGGCACGCCGCACCGCGTAGGGGTCGGAGGAGCCGGTCGGCGGCTCGTCGATGGCGAAGATGCCGCAGACGGTGTCGAGCTTGTCGGCGATCGCGACGCAGCGCCCGCAGGTCCCGGAGGGGAGCTCGTCGCCGGCGAAGCGCGGGCGATAGTGCTCGCGGATCGCCGCGCACACCTCCTCGTCCTCGCCCGCCGCCGCGGCGTAGTAGCCGCCCATGACGCCCTGCTGGTTGGTGAACTCGACGACGGCCTGCGAGACGAGGTCCGCCTTGGCGAGGTGCGCGGCGCGCGCGGCGGCGGCGACGCCGTCCTCGCCCTCCCCGGCCTGCTTGGCGACCGCGGCGGCGAGGCCCTCCATGCGCTCGACCTTCTGGAGCATCGTGCCCAGGCGCTCCTGGAAGGTGACCGAGCCGAGGCGCTCGACGAACTCCTCCATGGGGCGCTTGAGGTCCTCGTCGTAGAAGAACTTGGCGTCGTCGAGTCGGGCGCGCACCACGCGCTCGTTGCCCGCGACCACGGTCTGGGACACGCGGGGATCGGCGTTGGAGACGACGACGAACTCGCGCGTGAGGTTGCCCTCGGCGTCGTAGACCGGGAAGTAGCGCTGGTTGGACAGCATCGACTCGCAGATGATCTCGTGCGGCACCTCGAGGAAGGACTCGTCGAACGTGCCCACGAGGACCGTCGGCCACTCGCAGAGGTTGACGACCTCGTCGAAGATGCGCTTGGGCGTGTCGACGCGCGCGCCGCCGCGCTCCTCCTCGATCTTCGCGATGCCGACGCGGATGGCCTCGGCACGACGCTCGGCGGAGAGCACGAAGGCGCGCTCGAGGGTGGCCTCGTAGTCGGCCGGGGACGCGACGACGTGCTCGCCCGGGGCGAGCACGCGGTGTCCGCGCGTGGTGTTGCCGGAGGTGACGTCGGCATAGGTCACGGGCACGACGTCCGTGCCGAGAAGGGCGCAGATCCAGCGGATGGGACGCACGAACGTGGCGTGCTCGGACCCCCAGCGCTGGCTGCGGTAGTTGGGCCACTGGAGCCCACCGATCACCTCGGCGGAGAGGGCCGAGAGGATCGGGGCGGCCGGCTCGGAGGGGACGCTGCGCTCGGCGAAGACGTACTCGCTGCCGTCGGCGTCCACACGGCGGACGAGGTCGGCCGCGTCGGCGCCGCACTTGCGTGCGAAGCCGAGGGCCGCCTTGGTCGGCGCGCCGGACTCGTCGAAGGCGATGGCCGCCTTGGGGCCGCGCTTCACCTCGTGGATCTCGTCGGTCGCGACGGCGACGTCAGAGACCAGGGCGGCGAGGCGGCGCGGGGTCGAGAGGACGCGGACCTCGCCATGGGCGAGGCCGGCGGCGTCGAGGCCCTTGGACACGAGGCCGCCGAGCTGCTGGGCGGCGTTCATGAGCGGCGCGGAGGGCATCTCCTCGGTGCCGATCTCGAGCAGGAAGTCACGGGTCTCTGCCATCTAGGCCACCTCCCCCTTCTTGGCGGCGTCGTCGGTCTTGCCGGCCACCTCCGCGAGGTAGCACTCGCAGCAGAGCTTGGCGATCGTGCGGACGCGCAGGATGTAGTTGGCACGCTCGGTCGCCGAGATGGCGCCGCGCGCGTCGAGCAGGTTGAAGGCATGAGAGCACTTCATGACGCAGTCATAGGCGGGAAGCGGCAGCTTCCGCTCGAGGCAGGAGTGGCACTCCGCCTCGTAGTCGTCGAACTTCTGACGCATCATCTCGACGTTGGCCACCTCGAAGTTGTACGTCGAGAACTCGCGCTCGTTCTCGTGGAAGACGTCGCCGTAGGTCATGGGCGTGCCGTCGGGCAGGTAGGACCAGATGACGTCGTAGACGGAGTCGACCCCCTGCGCGTACATGGCGATGCGCTCCAGGCCGTAGGTGATCTCCACCGGCACCGGGTCGCACTCGATGCCGCCGACCTGCTGGAAGTAGGTGTACTGGGTGACCTCCATGCCGTCCATCCAGACCTCCCAGCCGAGGCCCCAGGCGCCCAGCGTGGGGCTCTCCCAGTCGTCCTCGACGAAGCGGACGTCGTGCTCGGCGGGGTCGAGGCCGATGGCGGCAAGCGAGCCGAGGTAGAGCTCCTGGGAGTCCACCGGGCAGGGCTTGAGGATCACCTGGAACTGGTAGTAGTGCTGCATGCGGTTGGGGTTCTCGCCGTAGCGCCCGTCGGCCGGTCGGCGGCAGGGCTGCGGGTAGCAGGTGCGCCAGGGCGCGGGACCGAGCGAGCGCAGCGTGGTGGCGGTGTGGAACGTGCCTGCGCCGACCTCGGAGTCGTAGGGTTGCATGACCGTGCAGCCCTGGGCGGCCCAGTAGCGCTCGAGCTCGAGGATCATGTCCTGGAACGTCAGTGTCGTCTTGCCCATCATCGTCCTTCTCTCGACCCCGCGCGCGCCTAGAGCAGGCCCACGTCGGAGAGTGGCCAGTAGATCAGAATCGCCCTCGATGTTACGTCATCGACGCTCACGGGGCCAAAGAAACGCGAGTCCTTCGAGTTCGTCCTGTTGTCGCCCATGACCCAGACCGTGCCCTCGGGGACCGTGTAGGGATAGGAGATGCCGGCGGAGCCCGCGATGTCGCTCAGCGACTCGGTGCGCGCGCCGTTGACGTAGGGCTCGTCGAGAACGACGCCGTCAACGACCACCTCGCCGTCGACCAGGTCGATCGTCTGACCGCCGACCGCGATGACGCGCTTGACGAGCGTGTCGCCCACCGTCACGGGGCTGTCGAAGGTGACCACGTCGCCCGGCTCGGGGTCGCGGAACGCCAGGGAGACCTTCTCCCCCAGGATGAGGTCGCCCTCCTGGATGGTCTCGAGCATAGAGCCCGACGGGACGTAGTAGGCACCCACCACGAAGACGCGAAGCAGGACGGACAGGACGACGCAGAGCGCGAGCGTCCCCAGGAACCACCGCCCCCACCCGCGCTGGGACTCGTCGTCAGCCGAGAGATGGCGTGGCATCCGCGACACCTCCCCCGGGCCCGTCGCAGGCGCTCGCGAGGGCGACGCCCTCCACGACCCGGCGCTCCTCCTCGTCGAGATCGACGCCCTCGAGCAGGTCGGGCCTCCAGCGCGCCGTCCGCTCGACCGAGCTCAGGCGCCTCCAGCGGTCGACGCGCGCATGGTCGCCGGAGAGCAGAACCTCGGGAACCGGCATCCCGCGATAGGTCGACGGGCGCGTGTACTGGGCGTACTCGAGAAGCCCGGACTCCTGCGAGAAGGACTCGTCCACGGGGCTCGCCTCGTCGCCGAGGGCGCCCGGCAGCAGGCGGACGACGGCGTCGATCACCACGAGCGCGGCGAGCTCGCCTCCGGTGAGCACGTAGTCGCCGAGGGACAGGACCTCGTCGGCGAGCGAGTAGACGCGCTCGTCCACGCCCTCGTAGCGGCCGCAGACGAGCAGCACGCGCTCCTCCCCCGCGAGCCGCTCGGCGACTCGCTGGTCGAAGCGGGCGCCGCACGGCGAGAAGAACACGACGTGGGGGCGGGGGCCCTCCGAGGAGAGCTCCTCGACGGCCTCGAAGATCGGCCCGGGCTTCATGAGCATGCCCTGGCCGCCCCCGAACGGGGCATCGTCGACGGTCCGATGCCGGTCGTGCGTCCAGTCGCGCAGGTCATGGGCCCTGAACTCGAAGATCCCGGCGCGACGGGCGCGCCCCATGATGGAGGCGTCCAGATAGGGGTCGAAGACGCCGGGGATGACGGAGACCGTCTCGAAGAGCATCTCAGACCTCCTCCCAGACGAGCCCGGCGGGAACGCTGGCCTCGATGGCGCCCGTCTCCGGGACGCTCGACACGACCTGCTCGATGACGGGGAGCAGGAGCTCCCCCCGCTCTCCCCTGACGACCCAGACGTCGTTCGCGGGACCGGTCATGACCTCGTCGATGACGCCCTCGTCGCCGGTCTCGACGTCGCGGACCATGCGACCGACCAGGCGGCCCGCATCGTGCAGGGGCAGGTCGTCGGGCAGGTCGGAGACGCGGGCGAGCAGGAAGCGTCCCACGAGGGACTCCGCGGCGTCAAGGTCATGCACGCCGTCGAGCGCCACGAGCGAGCCGTGACGCCCGTCTGCGGCGCACGCCGCGACCACGTGCCAGCGACTGCCCCTCAGCGCGGGCGGAACAACGGCGACCTCGAGCCCCTCGCGCACAAGTGAGGGAAGGCCGTGAACGGGAACCGTCACGACCTCCCCTCTTCTCCCGTGCGTCTTCTCCACACGGGCTATGCACCTGAAGCGGTCTCGCATGGGCCCCTAGCCCACGACCTCGACCTCGACCGCGGTCCCCACGCGCTGCCCGAGGGCGCGCGCGAGCGTGCGGATGGCCTTAATCGTGCGGCCCTTGCGGCCGATCACCCTTCCGGCGTCCTCCTCGGAGCAGCTCACCTCGATGAGCGCCCCCTCGTCGCCGTCAGTGACGTCGAGGGAGACGGCGGCCTCGTCGTCAACGAGCCCGCAGACGATGTACTCGACGAGATCGGCGACGCGGTCCGAGGGGAGCTCCTGCTCGAGCTCCTCGACAGCGGAACCCTCGATGGCTCCCATCAGGACACCTACTCGGCGTCCTGAGCAGCCTCGGCCTCGGCCTCAGCGGCAGCCTCGGCGGCGGCAGCGGCCTTGGCGGCAGCCTTCTTGGAGATCTTCGTCTTCTTCTCGACGACAGGCTGGCCGTTGCGAGCGATGTCGATGAGGTGCGCGACGGCGTTGGTGGGCTGGGCGCCCTTGGAGACCCACTCGTCGACCTTCTCGAGGTTGATGTCGATGGTCTTGGGATTGGTCAGCGGGTTGTAGCGGCCGACCTCCTCGATGTAGCGACCGTCACGCGGCATGCGGCCGTCGGCGACGACGACGCGGTAGTACGGGCGCTTCTTGGCACCGTGACGGGCCAGGCGAATCTTGACTGCCAATGAACACTCCTCCATACGTGCGGTGCGCGTGGTTGGTAGGATGGCCGCACCGCTCAGCCACAAAACGACATATCATCTTACGACTCTTTTCTGTGGCTGCAAGGTGCAGTTTTTGTGAAAGGGGCCGCGAGGCCTCGTGGCGAGGCCCGACGTTAAGGAGAAATTCAGGTCCGCTGGGTAGGATAGCCCACGTAACGCCCGGTGACGGGGGAACCAGCAAGGGAGGTCCCATGAACATCCTTGTCGTCGAGGACGAGCGCAACCTCGCAGACGCCATCGTCCGCATCCTGACGGACGCCTCATACAACGCCGACGCCGCATACGACGGCCGCTCCGGCCTCCGCGCGGCCCTGTCCGGGTCCTACGACGCCGTCGTGCTCGACGTCATGCTGCCCGGCATGGACGGAAACGCAGTCGCGCACGAGATGAGGAGGCAGGGCGTGTCCACGCCGGTCCTCATGCTCACCGCGCGGACGTCCACCGCCGACAAGGTGGCGGGCCTCGACTCGGGCGCCGACGACTACATGACCAAGCCGTTCGAGTCCGACGAGCTTCTCGCCCGCCTGAGGGCGCTCACGCGCCGTCGCGGCGACGTCCTGCTCGACGACGTCACCTTTGCCGACGTCACGCTCGACCTGGAGACCCACGACCTCTCCTGCGGCACCAAGTCGATCCACCTCTCCGGCAAGGAGTTCGAGGTGATGCGGATCCTCATGAGCTCCAGCCCCCGCGTGGTCTCCAAGCAGGACCTGCTCGGACGCGTCTGGGGGGACGTCGACGCCTCGGAGAACTCCGTCGAGGCCTACGTGTCCTTCCTGCGCAAGAAGCTCGCCCACATCGGCTCCCGCGTGCAGATCACGACGCTTCGGATGCTCGGCTACCGCCTTGAGGTCATCGAGGGGTAGCCACCCATGCTCAAGCGCCTGCGCAGGGAGTTCATAGCGATCACCATGCTGCTCGTCGGCCTGGTGCTCGCCGGCGTGCTCGGGATCACGTTCTTTGCCAACGCCGCGTCGCTGCGCGCCGGCGCCGACCGAATCTTGGACCGGGCGGTCGAGCGGGGCGTCTCGGTCGGCCAGCTCGGCGACCCGACCGGCACCATGGGCAGCGACTACATGCTCGCCGCGGTCGTCGACATCTCCCGCGAGGGGGCGGTCCTCGTCGTCGACGAGACGCCCTTCGACGTCCCCCTCGAGACGCTCCGCGCCGTCATTCTCGACGCCTCCTCGAGCGAGGCGAGCTCGGGTCGCTGCGACGAGTACCCGGTCATGTGGAAGCGCGCCGAGACGTCCTGGGGCTACCGGATAGCCTTTCTCGACACCTACACCATCGACATGGCGCTGCGCGACCAGGCCGTGACGAACGTGGGCGTCTTCCTCGCGTCGATGGGGGCGCTCTTCGCCATCGCCTACGTCCTCTCCGGCTGGGCGCTGAGGCCGGTCGAGCGCGCCTGGCGGCAGCAGCGTCGCTTCGTCTCGGACGCCTCGCACGAGCTCAAGACCCCGCTCGCCGTCATACTCGCCAACACGCAGATCCTCCTGAAGGACGAGGGCGTCCCCGAGGAGTCGCGGCGCTGGGTCGAGAGCACGGCCGACGAGGCGAAGCACCTTCGCGACCTCGTCGAGGACCTGCTCACGCTGGCCCGTGCCGACGAGCGGGAGGCCGCCGGGACGGCACGTGAGAGCGTCCCGGAGATCGAGCTCGCCCCCATCGTCTCCGAGTGCTGCCTCGAGTTTGACGCGGTCGCCTTCGAGCGGGGCTGCACCATAGAGCAGGAGCTCTCCGACGACGTGCGGGCGCACGTCACCCCGGACGACTACGGTCGTGTGGTGCGAACGCTCCTCGACAACGCGACCAAGTACGCCTCCGAGGGCAGCGCCGTCAGCGTCCGGCTCGGGCGGTCCGGGCGACGCTCTCGCCTTCAGGTCAGCAACTTCGGCGAGGTGATCTCGCCGGAGGACCTCGAGCACCTCTTCGACCGGTTCTTCCGGACCGACCGGGCGCGCCAGCGAACGGACGAGGGCGGCTTTGGGCTGGGGCTCGCCATAGCGCGGGGCATCGTCGAAGCGGCGGGGGGCACCATGTCGGCGACCTCGACGGCCGAGGACGGCACCACGATGACCGTCGTCATCTAGCCCTAGGCGTCCGACTTCCCCATCGGCGCGGTGTCCGAGGTCCGGTCCCTGAAGCGCAGGTCGCGCCCGTAGCTCACGGCGTCGTCGCCGAACCGCTCGCGCAGGGCGTCGGTCACGCGGCCGAGTGCCGAGAGGTCGCGGCCGGGGGACCCGTTGGGTCCCTCGGAGCCCGCCCCGTCGAAGAGGGTGAGCTGCTCGGGCGCCTCGTCGGAGAACCCCGAGACGCCGACTCCCACGAGACGCACCGGCACGCCCTCGTTCCATGCCTCGTCCAGGAGCCGGACCGCGAGCCGCCCGATCTGCCGCGCGTCGTCGCTCGGGCGCGGCAGGGCATGCTGGGCCGTGCGCGCGTGGCTGACGTCGAACTTGAGCTTGAGGGTGACGGTCCGCCCGCGGAGCCCCCGCTTTCTGAGCCGTCGCGCGACGATGTCCGCCACGTGCAGGACCGCCGCCTCGACGTCGTCGCGCGTGGTCAGGTCATGGGAGAACGTGCGCTCGTTCGATACGGACTTCACCTCGTCCGGCACCGCCGCCTCGGCCACGACGCTGCGCTCGAGCCCGGCAGCCCTCAGCGCCATGCGCGGCCCCAGCACACCGAAGCGCCGCTCGAGCTCCTCGCCGTCGGTCGCGGCGAGCTCGCCCAGGGTGCGCACGCCCATCTCTCGAAGGCGCGCCTCGGTCGCGGGGCCGATCCCGCTCATGGCGCCCACGGGCAGCGGGGCGAGAAACGCGCACTCGGTGCCCGGCAGCACGACGGTGAGCCCGCGCGGCTTCTCGCGCTCCGAGGCGATCTTTGCGACCGTCTTGTTGACGCCGAGCCCGATGGAGCACGTGATGCCGAGCTCAGACACGCGCTCCTGCACACGGCGGCAGATGGCGACGGGGCTCTCGTGCGAGAAGCGGCCGGGCGTGACGTCGAAGAACGCCTCGTCGATCGAGACCTGCTCGACGAGGGGCGTCTCGTCCGTGAGGATGGCCATTACGGAGGCCGAGAGCTCGCGGTAGCGGCCGAAGTGCCCCTGCGTCCAGATCGCCTGCGGGCAGAGGCGCCGGGCGGTGGCGGAGGGCATGGCCGAGTGGACGCCGTAGTGCCGCGCCTCGTAGGAGGCCGTGGAGACGACGCCGCGTCGGTCGGCCGAGCCGCCGACGATCACCGGCCGCCCCCGCCACTCGGGATGGTCGAGCTGCTCGACCGAGGCGAAGAACGCGTCGAGGTCGAGCAGCCCCACGGCCGGTCCGTCCCAGCCGACTATGTCGTGCGAAGCTCCCATACGCCCAGTATAGGGGTTGGTCCGGACGTCCCCGCGGGGCGCCGCCCGCGGCGCTACTCGTCGAGGCCGAGCTCCACGCGCGGAGCATCCGCCCAGAGCGTCTCCAGGCGGTAGAACTCGCGCGTCTCGCGACGGAAGACGTGCACCACGACCGAGCCGTAATCAACGAGCACCCAGGAGAGCCCCTCGCGGCCCTCGCAGGAGATCGGCGACACGCCGCAGTTGGCGCTCACCTTGGTACGGACCTCGTCGACGATGGCATCGACCTGACGAGCGTTCTCGCCGGTGCACACCAGGAAGTAGTCACAGACGTCGGTCAGGGGCGAGAGGTCGAGAAGGACGACGTCGTCGGCCTTCTTGGAGTCGGCCGCGACGGCGGCGACCTTGGCGAGCTCGAGCGGGGTGACGGACATGTGGGCTCCTTATCTGCCGTTCGCGGCACGCTCGGCCGCGAGGGAGTTGTAGACGTCGACGGTACCGGGGTAGAGATAGCGACCGCCCTCGAGGACGTAGACGATGCCTCCGACGAACGACGCCCAGAAGAGGTCGTCGAGGGAGGCCTCGCCCACGAGCGAGCGCGTACGGAGTATTCCGGGCGTGTCCGGCCGCAGCGGCTCGATGCCGTCGGCGACGAACAGGACCTGGTCGAGCGGCCCCATGGGGGCGGCGGCCATTGTGTGGACCTCGATCGCGCGCCACACCTCGGGCGGCAGCTCGGGATAGCGCGACGGGAGGGTGCGCGCGGCGATCATGCCGTGCAGCAGCGGGTGGACGAGCTCGAGGTCGACACCGAGGTCTATCCCGAGCTCGCGGGCGCGGGCCACCTGCTCGGGGACCGAGGACGCCTTCTCCCAGTCATGGAGGAGGCCGGCAGCCCTCGCGAGGAAGGGGTCGACGCCGTAGGTCAGCGCGAGGCGCTCGGCCGTGTCGGCCACCGAGATAGAGTGCGCCAGGCGCCTGGGCTTGGCCGAGAGGTGCTCCGTGACGTCCGCACGAAGGCGGTCGAGCAGGGAGCGCTGCTCGGGCGAGTAGGCGGCGACGAGCCGGGTCTCCCCCCTCATCAGGCGACCGCCTCGCCCGTGTGCCCGTAGCGGTTCCTGGGGGCGCCGTAGAGCCCGTGCTTGTGCAGGTAGCCCGTCACCTGGTCGGGGGTCAGGTAGCGGAGGCTCTGCCCCGCCTCGACGCGCTCGCGCAGGTAGCTCGAGGAGATGGCGAGCGCGGGGACCGAGAGGTACGTCACGTCGAACTCGAGGCCCGAGGCGGCTATGGCGTCCCAGGCGCGGTCGAGGTCGTAGCCCGGCCGCGTCGCCGCGACGAGGTGCGCCAGCCGGGCGATGTCGGCGGCGTCCCTCCAGGAGACGATCTCGGTGATGGCGTCGGCGCCGGTGATGAAGTAGAACTCGACGTTGTCGGGATAGAGCTCGCGCAGGAGGCGCAGGGTGTCGGCCGTGTAGGTGACGCCCTCGCGGTCGATCTCGAAGCGGGAGGCGACGAAGTGGGGGTTGTCGGCGGTCGCGAGCAGCGTCATCGCGAAGCGCTCCTCCCCCGAGGTGACGCGCTTGTCGAGCTTGAACGCGGGGCGTCCGGCGGGCATGAACACGACGAGGTCCAGCCTGAGGTCGTCGAAGGCCTGCTCCGCGGCGACCAGGTGGCCGTTGTGGATGGGGTCGAACGTTCCGCCCATGATCCCGAGACGGTAGGTCCTCCCCTCGTCGAGGCCGAGGACCGGAAGGTCCTTCTCGCAAAGGCGGGCGACGTCGACGCTCATCGGACCTGTCCCTCCCCGCGGGCGAGCCACTTGGTGGTCGTGAGCGCCGCGGCGCCCATGGGGCCGCGCGCGTGCAGCTTCTGGGTGGAGATCCCAATCTCGGCTCCCAGGCCGAAGACGCCGCCGTCGGTGAAGCGGGTCGAGGCGTTGGCGTAGACCACGGCGGCGTCGACCCCGGCGAGGAAGGCCTCGCACGCCTCGTAGGAGTTCGAGACGATGGCCTCGGAGTGGCCCGTGCCGTAGCGGTTGACATGCTCGACGGCCTCGTCCACGCCGGAGACCACGCGGCAGCTGATCTCGAGGGCCAGGTACTCCCGGCCCCAGTCCTCCTCGGTCGCGTCCACGAAGGAGCTGAGAAGGTCGGGCCGGTCGGCGAGCGCCGCGCGCGTCTCGGCGTCGCCATGCACGACCACGCCGGCCGCCGCGAGCTCGGAGACCATGGCGGGCAGGAAGGCGGCGGCGACGGAGCGGTCGACGAGCAGCGACTCGGCGGCGTTGCACACGCCGACCCGCTGCGTCTTAGCGTTCATGACGATGGCGCGGGCGCGGTCGAGGTCGGCCGCCTCGTGGACGTACACGTGGCAGTTGCCCGTGCCGGTCTCGATGACGGGCACCTTGGCGCCCTCGACGCAGGCGCGGATGAGCGAGGCACCGCCGCGCGGAATGAGGACGTCGACGAGGCCGGTGGCGCCGAGGAGCTCGGCGGTCTGCGTGTGGGCGGCGTCGTCGTCGACGTACTGGAGCGCGTCCTGCGGCAGGCCAGCCTCGACGAGGGCCACACGGCAGGCCCCGACGATTGCGAGGCAGGACTCGCGCGCCGCGGAACCGCCCTTGAGCACGCACGCGTTGCCCGACCTGACGCACAGGCCGAAGGCGTCGGCCGTGACGTTGGGGCGGGCCTCGTAGATCATGGCTACGACGCCCAGGGGCACCGTGACCCGCTCAATGCGCAGGCCGTTCTCGAGGGTGCTCCCGCCCAGGACGAGACCGAGCGGGTCCTCCTGGCGCGCGATGTCGTCGAGCGCGTCGGCGATGGCGCGGATGCGCGACCCGTCGAGCATGAGCCGGTCCTGGAGCGGCTCGCTCATGCCCGCTGCGCGGGCGCGCTCGAGGTCGCGCGCGTTGGCGGCGACGATGTCGGTCTCGGCGGCGCGGATGTTCTCGGCGGCGAGCCTAAGGGCGCGCTCCCGCACGCCGCGCGGCGCACGGGCGACCTCCGGTGCGGCCGCCTTGGCGAGCGTTGCCTTGTCCCTTGCCTCAGACATGTGTGCTCCCCTCTAGAAGACGAGAAGGTCGTCGCGGTGAACGGCCGGCTGGGCCCGCTCGGGGCCCAGGAACCGCGCGATGACGTCGAGCTTGATGCCGCGCACGCGCGCCATGTCCTCCGAGGAGTAGCGCGCGATGCCGCGTCCGACCACGTCGCCGGTGGCGGAGCGGACGTTCACGACGTCGCCCGCCTCGTAGGATCCGCTCGTGGCGGCGACGCCCACGGGCAGTATCGAGGCGCCGCGCTCCAGGACGGCCCGGCTCGCGCCCTCGTCGAGCGAGATCGTGCCGCGCGGCACCTCGGCGAGCCCGATCCAGAGCTTGCGGCCGCCCTCGTGGGGGCTGCCGGCCGGGGACTCGAAGCGCGTGCCCACGCCCCGGCCGTCGGCGACATCGAGCAGCACGCCCTCGCGGCGGCCGCGGCAGATCACAGTCGGTATGCCGGCGGCGAGCATGGCGCGCGCGGCCCTGAGCTTTGAGGACATGCCCCCGGTGCCGAAGGAGGTCCCGGCGCCGCCGGCGAGCTCGGTGAGCCGGTGGTCGACCTCGGTGACGTGCGGGATGAGCGTGGCCGAGGGGTCCTCCTGCGGGTTGGCGGTGTAGAGCCCCTCGACGTCGGAGCAGATCGCGTAGAGGTCGGCACCGACGAGTGCAGAGACGAGGGCGCCGAGCATGTCGTTGTCACCGAAGGCGAACTCGGCGGTTGAGAGCGTGTCGTTCTCGTTGACCACGGGGACCGCGCCGAGCTCCACGAGACGCGTGAGCGTGACGCGGGCGTTCAGGAAGGCGTCGCGGTCCATGACGTCGCGCCGCGTGAGCAGCACCTGTCCGCAGGGGATGCCGCGCTCGGCAAGGACGTCTGCGTACGCCTGCGTGAGGCGCGCCTGTCCGGCGGAAGCGCAGGCCTGGAGCGTCGCCAGGTCGTCCGGTCGGGCGGAGAAGCCCAGGACGTCGCGGCCGGCGGCGACGGCGCCGGAGGAGACCACGACGACGCGCGTCCCCGATGCCATGAGCTCGGCGATCTGGTCGCACAGCGACCGCACGAACGCGCGGTCGAGCGCGCCGCCCTCGTCCACCAGCGTGGACGAGCCGATCTTGACGACCATGAGCGTGGGGCGCGCCACTACTCGACCTCCCCCTCGGAAAGCGTGTCGTCCTCGTCGGGCAGCTCGTCATAGTCGGGGGCGGCGTCCTTCCCCTCGTAGGTGAAGGCGAGCTCGAGGATTCGGACCTCGTCGCCGGTGACGGCGCCCGCCTTGGCGAGCGCGTCGTCGAGCCCGCAGCGCGCGAAGCGATGCTGGAGGTACGCAACGGCCTCGTCGTTCTCCCAGTCGGTCTGTATGACCATGCGCTCGATCTGGGCGCCCGTGGCACGCCAGGCGTGGCGCTCCTCGCGAATGATGCGGATCTGGCGATCGCGACGCTCCCTCTCGCGCTCCCAGCGCTCGGAGAGGTCGACGACGGGTGCGCTCGGCGCCGCCTCGGCGCGCAGGCGGGCGACCTCGGCGGCACAGGAGCTCACCAGCGCGTCCAGCCCGGCACCCGTCGCGGCGGAGACGGCGAAGAACTGGTGGCCGTCACGATCGGCGACCTCGCGCAGGCGGCGCACGGCCTCCTCAGTGCCGGGGAGGTCGCACTTGTTGGCGACAACGATCTGTGGGCGGGCGGCGAGCTCGGCGGCGTATGACGCGAGCTCGTCGTTGATGACCTCGTAGTCCTCGACGGCGTCGCGCCCCTCGTATCCCCCCGTCACGTCGACGACGTGCAGTATGAGGGCGGTGCGCTCGATGTGGCGGAGGAACTGGTGGCCGAGGCCCCTGCCCTCGCTCGCGCCCTCGATGAGGCCGGGGACGTCGGCCGCGACGAAGGACTGGCCGTTCGCGGCACGGGCGACGCCCAGGTTGGGGACGAGGGTGGTGAAGGGGTAGTCGGCGATCTTGGGGCGCGCGGCGCTGATGCGGGCGATGATGGAGCTCTTCCCCACCGAGGGCATGCCCACGAGGGCGGCGTCGGCCATGAGCTTCATCTCGAGCTCGATCCAGTGCTCGCGCGCGGGCTCGCCCTTCTCGGCGAAGGCGGGCGCGCGGCGCACCGAGGTGACGAAGTGGATGTTGCCGCGGCCGCCCGCGCCGCCGGGCGCCACCACCACGCGCTCGCCCGGCTGGGTGAGGTCGGCGATGTCGTAGGACGGCGTCTGCGTCTGCGGGTCGAGCTCGCGCACCACGGTGCCGACCGGCACGCGGAGCACGAGGTCCTCGCCGTCGCGGCCGTGGCGTCGCGCGCCCTGCCCATGCGTGCCGCGCTCGGCACGGAAGTGGTGCTTGTAGCGGTAGTCGATGAGCGACGAGAGCTGCGGGTCGGCCTCGACGATGACGTCGCCGCCGCGGCCGCCGTCGCCGCCGTCGGGACCGCCCTTGGGCACGAACGCCTCGCGCCTGAAGGACATGCAGCCGGCCCCGCCGTCGCCGCCGCGCACGTTGATGTGGGATAGGTCGGTGAACGTGTTCTCCACGCTGCTCTCCTTTGGTCGAGCTTACATGGTACGGCAACTGCGACAACGCGTCCAACCGGAGGCGCCATGACAGCAAAGGGGCCCCGGTCCTTCGACCGGGGCCCCGTGACGTGCCTTGTGTGCCGAGACCTACGCCTCGCGGACGTGGACGCGGTGCTTGACGCCCTTGGTGAACTCGACGGTGCCGGCGGTGAGGGCGAACAGCGTGTCGTCCTTGCCGATGCCGACGTTGTCACCCGGGTGGATGTGGGTGCCGCGCTGGCGGACGAGGATCTCGCCGGCCTTCACGGTCTGGCCGCCGTAGCGCTTGGTGCCCAGACGCTGGGCGTTGGAGTCGCGGCCGTTGCGGGACGAGCCGAGGCCTTTCTTGTGAGCCATTATCTGACCTGCCTTCCTAGAGCGAGGGAGTGAAGCGGGGGAACTGCTACGCGGGGATCTCGACGACCTTGATCTTCGTCAGGTTCTGACGGTGGCCGTTGGCACGGTGGTAGCGCTTGCGCTTCTTGAGCTTGAAGACGAGGACCTTCTCGCCCTTGAACTGCTCGACGACCTCGGCGGTGACAGCCTTGCCCTCGAGGGGGGCGGAGCCAACGACGGTCTTGGTGCCGTCGTTCAGGAGAAGGACGGGGAGCTCGACCTTGTCGCCAGGCTGCGCGTCGAGCTTCTCGACGTCGATGACGTCACCCTCGGCAACCTTATACTGCTTGCCACCAGTTGCTACGATTGCGTACATGTGCGAAACCCTTCATTGCTGGCTGAATGCAACAGTTGCTTATATTACTAGCCTGCCCCGGACCCGTCAACAAAAAGTTGCCGTGACCTGCGGATACCGTAAGGGAAAAGACGGCAGCGCAGCTCGCGCCGGCACAGTGCGACCTGAATCAGGATAATGGTGCGCGGGCCTCGGTGTCGAAGGGCCCGAAAGGTTCCACAATTCGCCCACTTTCCTCGTGGCCCTGGCGCAGGCGCCTGACGCGCGGCGCGTCCGAAGCCGGACGGCCCATCTCGGAGAACGCGGCGTCGAGAAGGACCTGGGGCCGCAGGGCCCCTCCCGCCCCGGAGCGCGTGTCGAGCGCGACCGTGAGGCCTTCGTCGCCCTCCCCCACCTGGAAGCCGAGGAGCGTCCTCGAGAGGTCGACGACCTTCTCCTTCTCCCCTCGCAGGTAGCGGACCTCGCCCCGGCGCCAGACGGACTCGATCGCGTCGGAGAGCTCGTCGGCCGGGCACGCGGGTCCGAGCTCGAGGGACCACTGGGCGCGGTCGAGCCACGCCTCCAGCGCGGGCAGCCGGCCGTCAACGTAGGCCGCACGATAGGGTGCGAGCGCAGGAGGCGTGGCCGCGCGCAGCGCAGCGAGCGCCTCGTCGGCGTCGACGCGCCGGGTCAGGCGCAGGTCGAAGAGCTCGCAGGCCGAGGAGGCCCCCACGGGCAGCGCGCTCGAGAACTGGATGCGCATGCGGCGGGCGAAGCCGTTGCCGATCGAGAACGGGAGCCCCGAGCGGCGCACGCAGCGCTCGACGGTGGAGATGAGGTCAAGGTGGCCCAGGTATGCGAGTCGTCGGTCCTTGGCGTAGGCCACCCGGAGACGGGCGAGCTCCGCCTTGGTGGGAAGGTCCTGGGGACGCTCGGAGACGGGCTGTCGCTGTGGTCTGCTCATGCGCGGACCCCCTGTATCACGTTGCGGACGCCGAGCGTCGGGCAGACGCCGCAGCCCGTGCAGCTCTCCCGCGTGCAGTCGGGCGTGGTGACCTCCTCGCGCGCACGGAGCCACTCACGCTGGAGGTATCCCTTGTCGACGCCGGGAGAGGTGTGCTCCCACGGCAGGCGCACGGACAGCGGGAACTCCTCGCAGGCGACCTCGGCGAGGTCGAGCCCACACGCGGCAGCCGCCTCCTGCCAGAGGTCGAAGCGGAACTCGCTCGTCCAGGCGTCAAAGCGGCACCCGCGCCTCCAGGCCTCACGCACCAGGTCAAAGCCCGCGCGCCCCATCTTGGAGAGAGCCCCCTCCACGAGCGAGACGTCGGCGTCATGGTACGAGACGCGGATGGCGCGGTCGCGCACCTCGTGGAGCAGCAGCTGCTGGCGGCGACGCACCTCGTCGGGATCGAGCTGGCCGGCCCACTGGAACGCCGTGAACGCCTTGGGCACGAGCACCGCGACGGAGATGGAGACCGAGACCCCGCTCTTGACGCCCCGGCCGACCACCTCCCGGCCGATCTCGAGCACGCGCTCCGCCATCCGCGCGATGCCCACGACGTCCTCGTCCGTCTCGGTGGGGAGGCCCATCATGAAGTAGAGCTTGCATCGCCGCCACCCGGCCTCGAACGCGTTTCTCGCCGCGCGCTCCAGGTCGTCCTCGGTGACGTTCTTGTTGATCACGTCACGCAGCCGCTGGCTGCCGGCCTCGGGCGCGAAGGTGAGCCCGCCGCGACGCGCCCCGGCCACGGCGGCCGCCATCTCGACGCCGAACGCGTCGAGGCGCTGCGAGGGGATGGAGACGCGGACGCCGCGCCCGGCGAGGCGCTCGTTCAGGCCGGAGAGGATCTCCGCGCACTGCGAGTGGTCGGTGGTGGAGAGCGAGGAGAGCGAGATCTCGTTGTGGCCGCTCGCCTCGAGCCCCTCGACGCCACCGGCGACGACCTGCTCGGCGGGGCGCTCGCGGACCGGGCGGTACGTCATGCCCGCCTGGCAGAAGCGGCACCCGCGGGCGCAGCCGCGCAGCACCTCGAGCGACAGGCGGTCCTGCACGATGCCGGCGTAGGGGACGATGCGCTGGGCGACGGCCGGCGTAGCGGCAAAGTCGTTCACGCAGCGCTTGAGCACGACCTCGGGGACGTCCTCCCCGGGACGCGGCACGGCGTAGCCCCAGCGCGTGGAGGTCTCGTCCACGCGCGTCTCGTAGAGCGAGGGGACGTAGGTCCCCGGCACGCGGGCGAGACGCCTCAGCAGCTCGGCGCGGCCGACGCCCTCCGAGCGCGCGTCGCGTATGCACGCGCAGACCTCGACGATCGACTCCTCGCCGTCGCCCAGCAGCACGGCGTCGAAGACGGCGGCGAGCGGCTCGCAGTTCCAGGCGGAGGGCCCGCCCGCGAGGATGATCGGGTCGTCCTCGTCGCGCTCGGCCGAGGTGAGGGCGATGCCGGCAAGGTCCAGCGTCTCGAGGACGTTGGTGGCGATCAGCTCGTGCGCGAGCGTGAAGCCGATCGCGTCGAACGACGCGAGCGGGGCCGAGCCCTCGAGCGAGAGCAGCGGCACCCCCCGCTCGCGCATGAGGGCGGAGAGGTCCTTCCAGGGAAGGTAGCACCGCTCGCAGCTCATTCCCTCCTGGGCGTTCACCTGGTTGTAGAGGATCGAGACGCCCAGGTTGGGCTGGCCGACCTCGTAGACGTCAGCGTAGACCATGCAGAGGTGGAAGGGCCCGTCCTGCTCCTCGCAGGCGCCCCACTCGTGGTCGATGTAGCGGGCCGGGTGCTCGACGTGCGCGAGCAGCGGCTCCAACAGGTGAAAGAGGTTCTCGCGCGGCGCCCTCATGCCCCCGTCACCCCGATGGTGACGTAGCCGGAGTCCTGGTCGGCCGACGTGTCGAGAAGGACCTGCTGACGCGGCTCCGCCGGCCCGGCGTCGACGTCGTCGCGTCGGGGCGTCACTCCGGTCTCGGACTCGAAGCGCAGCCTGAGGGCGGCGCCGGTCGCGAGGGTGCCGCCATAGGCGACGCCGACGCGCGCCAGGGTGCCGAGCCCGGGGAGCATGGAGACGAGCGTGCGGGCGACGGCGCGCCACGCGAGGCCGCCCCCGACGACCCCCGCGAGCTCCAGGGCACGGGCGGGCTCGAGCGCGCGACCGTGCGCCGCGGCGATGTCGAGGGCGAGCTTGGCCTGATTGGCCGTCATGAGCGGGAGGTCCGACCCGGGGACCAGGCGCACGAGGCCGACCACCGCGTTCTCCAGGGCGCAGCGCGAGACGAGCAGGTCGCACACCGCGCGGCGGCAGAACGGGAGGTTGGCGGCGAGGGCGAGGGGCTTGTCGGTGGCCGCGGCCAGCCAGGTCGCGAGCTTGTCGGCGAGCGCCCGCGCGCTCGAGGCGGCGACGACGCCCACGAGGGGGGCGGTTCGCTCGTCGAGCTCGAGGCGCGGGGCCTCGAGCGCGCCCTCGACGACGAGAGCGACGGGCACCCCCGCACCGACGTAGGAGCGCAGGGGACCGGTCGACGAGTCCGGCGCCGTCAGCGCGACGGCGGCGTCCACGGCGTCGGAGCCGGGTCGCGCGCCGTCGAGCGGGAGCACCCTGACCTCGACGTTCGCCCGCTCGGGCATGAGGAGGTCGCGCACGGCGCACACGAGGGGGCGCGGCGCGGCGGGGTCGACGAGCACGTGCAGGCACGCACGCTCGTCCCTGCCCCTGAGCGAGGCGCGCCCCGACGACACCACGTCCGCGACGCGCCCGACCGACCAAGATCTTCCGCCCATCGACTCTCCCCTCCCCAAGCGCCTAGGCGCTCTTCTGGCGATGCCGCCAGACAGACTGCACGATACCGACGGAGACGAGCTGGACCACCATCGACGACGAGCCGTAGCTCACGAACGGCAGCGGAATGCCCGTGATGGGCATGATGCTGAGGCACATGCCCACGTTCTCCAGGACCTGGAACGTCCACATGGCCACGCATCCCACGAGCACGAGGCGCGAGAAGAAGCCCTCGGTCCGCATGGCGAGAAGGACCGTGGAGAGGATCATCCAGGCGTAGAGGCCGAGCAGGACGAGGGAGCCCACGAAGCCGAACTGCTCGGCGAAGAGCGAGAAGACGAAGTCGGTCTGCGCTTCGGGCACGAAGCCGGTCAGGGCCTGGGTGGCGTTGCCGAAGCCCTTTCCGAAGAGACCGCCCGACCCGACCGCGATCATGGCCTGTTGTAGGTTGTAGCCGTCACCGGTTGGGTCGACGCTCGGGTCCACGAAGACGATGAGGCGCTTGAGCTGGTACTCCTTGAGGATGTGCGGGAGACCGTCGATCATCGACGTGATGACGACGAGCGCCGCCACCCCCACGATGAGCGCGATCGTGGCGAGCACCCAGGTGCGGGGGGCGCCGCTCACGATGATGACGACGGCGCCGATGAAGAAGATGACGAGGCCGGTTCCCAGGTCGAGGGACATGATGAGCAGCAGGGGGACGAGCAGCGTGCCGCAGAGCTTGGCGTAGTCCCTGAAGGTCTCGATCTTTCCGTTGTACTGCGCGCAGGCTGACGCCATGAGGAAGATGACGACGATCTTCGAGGGCTCGGAGGGCTGGAACCGCAGCGGGCCGAGCTTCACCCAGCCCATCATGCCGTTCACCTCGACGCCGAGGCCCGGCACCCGCGGGAGCACCATGAGGACGCAGGCGAGCACGAAGAGGGCCGTCGTCATGTTGGAGAGGGCGCGAACGTCGTAGCGCCAGACGGCGATCGCCACGACGATTCCGAGCGCGACGCCCACAAGATGGCTCCTGAAGCTCGCCTCGGGAATCGAGAGCGAGGCGGAGTAGATCGTCAGGATGCCGATGAGGACGACGAGCAGCGCGGGTATGAGCTGCATCAGGTAGAGCTTCTCGAGCGGACCACGACCGCCGCCGACGCGTCCCCGTCGCGCGTGCGCCGAGCCCTTGGGCACGGAGGCGGCGCCCCCTATCATGCTGAGGTCAGGCATGCAACTCCTCCCTAGTCCCCGACCGACGACTCTTCCGAGGACGTGTCCGGCTCACCGTAGATCGCCCCGAGGGCGTCGCGGCAGACGTACATCGCCGACGAGGAGCCCCAGCTGCCGCCGTCGACGTTGGAGAATACGACGTACTTGGGGTCGTCTGCCGGAGCGTAGCACCCGAACCAGCAGGCGTTGCGGTTCGTGGCGGCCTGCTCGGCCGTTCCGGTCTTTCCGGCGACGGGAACGCTCAGGTTGGTCCAGTGCGAGGCCTGCGACGCGGCCTCCTCGTAGATGACGCCGGACATGCCGCTCTCGACGAGCTCGCGGTAGGCGGGGTCCTCCTCGATGTCGAGGATCTTCTCGGGCTTGTACTCGGAGACGAACCCGTCGCCCATCTTGGAGCGAATGCCGCGAAGGACGTGCGGGCGGTACGCCGGGCCTCGGTTGGCGATGCTGCAGTAGGTGAGCGCCATCTGCAGGCAGGTCGAGAGGATGTCGCCCTGGCCGATGGCGATGTTGCAGTTGTCGCCGCCCTTCCAGGCGCTGTCCTCGGCGGAGTAGCCCAGGTCGGTGTAGTAGCTCTCCTTCCAGGCGGCGTCAGGCACCCTGCCGGCCTCCTCGCCCCCGATGTCGATGCCCGTCACGGAGCCCATTCCGTACTCGCGGAAGGTCTGCTGCATGCCCTCGGGGTTGTCGCTGTAGAAGAACCCCTTGCCGATCTCGTAGAAGACGACGTCGCAGGAGTAGACGATGCCCTCGCGCAGGTTCATGCCGCCGTGGCCGGTCTCGAGGTGGCACTTCATGATCGTGTCGTCCGTCGACTTGCCCGACCAGGACCACCAGCCGTTGCAGACCCAGGAGGACTCCGGGGTGGCGATGCCGTTGTCGAGCGCCGCGAAGGAGGTGAGCGGCTTGATGACGGAGCCCGAGGCGTACTGTCCCGATATGGCGCGGTTCATGAGCGGCTGGTTCGCCTTCTCGTCGGAGAGGGCGCTCCAGTCGGACTGCGAGATGCCGCCGACGAACACGTTGGGCGAGAAGGTCGGGTAGCTCGCCATGGCGAGGACCTCGCCATTGGTGCAGTCCAGCACGACGGCGCTCCCGCCGACGCAGTCGTTGCCCTGGTCGCGCTGGCTCTTGACGACCGAGGCGAGCGACTTCTCCACGGCGTCCTGGAGGGGGACGTCGATGGTGAGCTCGACGTCCGAGCCGCTCTCGGGCTCGATGGAGGTGGAGTACCCCAGCACGTCGCCCGCCGCGTCGACGAAGACGACCTGCTCGCCGCGCTCGCCCGCCAGGGCACGCTCGTAGGCCCGCTCGACGCCGGCCTGGCCGACCACGTCGCCCGAGCGGTAGGTGACGGAGCCGTCCTCTGCCCCCTCGCCCTCCTTGAGCTGGTCCTCGGTTACGGTGCCGACGTATCCGATGACGTGTGCGGCGAGCGAGCCGTAGGGATAGGAGCGCTGGGTCCGCTGCTGGATGGACACCCCGGGGAAGACGTCGGGGTGCTCCCCCACGAAGGCGACCACCCGCCGCGAGACGTCCACCGACACGGTGCGCGGACTCTGGTAGCCCTCGGTGGTGTCCTGCAGCTTGCGTCGGACGGCCTGGGCCGGCATGCCCACGAGGTTGGCGATGAGCTGGACCTCGACGGCATCGTCCACCACGCCGCCCTCCGCAACGAGCGTCAGACTCGAGCGGTTGGTGACGAGCTCGATCCCGTTGCGGTCGAGGATGCGGCCGCGGGGAGCCTGCGTGTAGATCGTGCTGCGACGGTTGCTCTCCGCCTGCTCCGCATACTCCTCGGAGGAGACGAGCTGCATGGACCACAGACGACCCACGAGCACGGTGAAGGCCGCTCCGACGGCCACCGCGAGCCCCACGAGCCTCGAGGAGGCGGTCTTCTCGGTGGACGAGTCGGAGCCGCCTGACGCGCGCGGCGCGGCACCCCCGATGTCGAAGGTGAAGTTCGCCTCGCCCCTGCCGAAGACGAGAAAGACGACGATGAGGACGACGGCAAGGGCGACACAGAGAAGGACTATGAGGAGGGTGACGTCCATGCAGTCGCTACAGTCCCTTCCCCGAGAGGTGGGAGCCCCGGCGCGAGAGCCCGAGACCCGAGCTGGCGGCCCGCACGCGCGAGAGGTAATAGGCGAACGGCACAAAGGCCACGACCGTGAGAAGCGTCGTCGGGAGTGCCCTCAGGAACACGGCATCGACGAAGGAGGACGTCGCGCCGGTGAGGAGCATGGCGAGATGGTACACGAGCGAGACCGCCGCGGCGGCGACCGAGAAGCGCGCCATCGCGGAGCCGAGGTCCCCGGCGCCCCGACCGACGCCCTCGAGGCCGAGTACGAACGCGGTGACCGTGAGGCAGAAGGCCATGAGGCCGATGGGGCCGGTCGTGCAGAGGTCGAAGACGAGGCCGGACAGGAACCCGGCGAGCACGGGATGCCGAGAGCTCGAGAAGAGGGCGACGCTTCCGACGAGGACGAGCCCGAAGTTCGCGCGTCCGTTCCCGAGTCCGATGTTGGGGGCGAGCGCAAGCTGGAGCACGAGGCAGACGACGGCGAGCACGGCCGTCGTGCGGACCTCACGGTTTCTGTCTACGACCTGCATGCTGCCTCCCCTACTCGTCCGAACCCGTGTCGTCGTCCTCTGAGGAGCGGGCGCCCTCCTGGGCGTCCGCCTCGGCGATGTCCTCGGCCGTGGCGCGCTGGTCGTCTGTCAGCGAGGTTATGACGAGGACCTCCTCGGTCGCCCATGGGTCGGCGTACAGGTCGACCACGATGTCCAGATAGAGACCGGAGGGGTCACCGGAGACGCTGGCGACCTCGCCGATGGGAAGCCCCTTCGGGAACACCCCTCCGAGGCCGCTCGTCACGATCACCGAGCCGACCTCGACATCCTGGCTCGTGCTCACGAGCTCGAGCGTGACCTCGCCCGAGGCCGACCCGTTGAGCATCCCCTGCGCGCGCGTCGACTGCACCATTGCGGAGATGGAGGAGGACTCGTCGGTGAGCAGCCTCACCGTCGAGGTGGTGGCGCTGCACGAGACGACCTGGCCGACGACGCCGCTCGAGCTCGTGACGGGCATGCCCGGGGTGATCCCGGCTGCCGATCCCTTGTCGAGCGTGACGGTCGCGCTCCACGAGTCGGTCGAGCCCGATATGACATGGGCGGCCGTGGAGCGGAGGTCGTTGCTGTCCTGGAGGTCGAGCAGGCCCTGGAGACGCTCGGCCGAGGAGGCGCGCTCCTCGAGCTCGGCGTTCTGCGCCTGGAGCTCGCTGACCTGGGCCTCGAGCTCGGTGAGCGTGGCCTGGTCCGCGGTCAGGTTCGCGAAGATGTTGCCCAGGCCGCGCAGGGGTGACGAGACCGCGGCACCGAGGTAGGTGACGGGCATCGTCACGGTCTGGAACACGCCGCGGATGGCCGCGAGCGGCCCGGAGCCGCCGGACTGGCAGCTCCACGTGAAGAGCGCGACGGAGACGACGAGACATGCGACGAGCTCGCGAAGACCTGCTGACTGCTTGGGAGACCCCAAGGTCGGTGCCGCTCCCCGACCCCTCGAAGCAAGCGGCACGCTACTGCCCCGTGCTCTGGACGAAGCCGCCGGAGAGCGCGTTGGCCTCGAGGACCTTGGCACAGCCGTTCACGACGTTCTCGAGGGCGGTGGGGCTCACGTTCACGGGAACGCCCGTCTCCTCGCGAAGACGCTGGTCCAGGCCGCGAAGCAGACCGCCGCCGCCCGTGAGCAGAATGCCGTAGTACATGAGGTCGGAGGCAAGGTCCGGCGGGGTGACGTCGAGCGCGTCCTTGACGGCCTTGGTGACCTCGTCGAGGGGGCGGTCGAGGGCGCGGCGGATCTCCTCGCTCTCGATGCGCACGGTCTTGGGCAGGCCGCTCATGACGTCGCGACCGTTGACCTCCACGTCGAGCTCCTCGGCGAGCGGCGCCGCGGAGCCGACCTTGATCTTGATGTCCTCGGCCGTGCGCTCTCCGATCGAGAGGTTGTACGCGTCGCGGACGTGCTGGAGGATCGTCTGGTCGAACTCGTCGCCGGCCGTCCGGATGGACTGCGAGACGACGATGCCGCCCATGGAGATGACGGCGACCTCCGTCGTGCCGCCGCCGATGTCGACCACCATGGAGCCGGTCGGGTCCTCGATGGGCAGGTCGGCGCCGATGGCGGCGGCCATGGGCTCCTCGATGAGGTAGGCCTGGCGGGCGCCTGCCTGGATGGTCGCCTCGAAGACGGCGCGCTTCTCGACCGAGGTCACGCCGGAGGGGACGCACACGACGACGCGCGGACGGGGCGACCAGGGATAGCGTCGCTCCCTCGCCTTCTCGATGAAGTAGCGGAGCATGACCTCCGTCACGTCGAAGTCGGCGATGACGCCGTCCTTCAGCGGGCGCTCGGCGATGATCGAGCCCGGGGTGCGGCCGATCATGCGCTTGGCGTCGGCGCCGACGGCGAGCACGCGGCTCTCGCTCTTGTCGATGGCGACGACCGAGGGCTCGTTGATCACGATGCCCTCGCCGCGCACGGCGACGAGCGTGTTGGCGGTGCCAAGGTCGATGGCCAGGTCGCCGCCGTACTCGCCGAAGAGTGTGTCAATGATGGACATGGGCGCTTCCTACTCGCTCGCGGTGTCGGAGCCGTCGTCGGTGCTCGTCGTCTCGGCGTCGGTCTCGGTGTTAGACCCGGCGGAGGGGGACGAATCCTCGGAGAGGTAGGCGGTGGAGACGGAGCTCACCTTCCAGCCGATGCCGTCACGGGCCATCTCGATGACGTAGTCCTGCTGGCCGCCCGAGGAGAGGGTGGCCGTGAGGTACACGGTGGACTCGGTCATGGAGCGGTCGATCCCCGTGACGTCGACCTCGGCTCCGGAGGGGATGAGGTCGGCCCACTCCTGGATCTGCGTGGTGGAGGTGCCGGGGACGACGTAGGAGGAGAGGTCGCTGCCCTGCGTCTTGGCGTCGAAGAGCTGCTCGGCCACGGCCTGCTGCGTGGGCCAGCCGAAGCCCTGGGTGAAGGCGAAGACGCCCGCGCCCGTGAGGAGCAGCACCAGGATCAGGATCGTCACGAAGACCTTGAGGCCGGTGTGACGGTGCTTGCGGCGCACCTTGCGGTCGAGCTTGTCCTGCTGGACGAGGTCCTCCTCGGTGACCGAGAAGAAGCCGGTGTCCTCGGGAGAGGGGATGAGCTCGCCGGAGGCGCCCGTCGGGTCGAGGGGGTCGTAGGGGCTGGCGTAGCCCGCCGCGGCGAGCATGGCGTCGGTCTCGGAGGGACGGCGGGCGCCGATGGAGGAGACCGCCTTGCGCGCGGCGTCGTAGGAGGCCTGCGCCTCGGGAGAGAGGACGAAGGTGCCGTCGGCCGTCGCGTGGGCGAAGGCGTCGACTGCCTCGTTCATGCGGTTCGCCGCGACGTAGGCGAGTGCGAGGTCGCACCAGATCTTGTTCTGGTCCTCGAGCGGGGTGGTGAAGTCCAGGGCCGTGCGGAAGGCCTCGACGGCGTCGACGGAGCGACCGAGGCGCATGAAGCACCCGCCCAGGCTCGTGAGAGCGCCAGCGGGTGCGGGGTTGGACTCGTCGATGGCGGCGCTGCGGTAGGCGATGCCGGCGTTGCGGACGTCGCCGAGCTGCTCGTAGGCGCCTCCCAGGGCGAGGTACGCCTTGTAGGGGGTCGGGTAGGAGGCGTCGGCGACGGCCTCGGTGAGGGCGGCGACGGCCTCCTGCGTGCGCCCGGCGGCGAGCAGGGCGCGGCCGCGGTTGCAGCTGAGGGCACCGCGCTTGCCGTAGGCGGCGTCGGAGAGGGCGCTCTCGTACGCGGCTGCGGCGGCGTCGAAGTCGCCGAGCTTCATGTACGCGTTGCCGCGAAGGTGATCGGTCTCGCCGGAGAGCTCGCCGGGCTGCTTGGCCCCGTCGAGAAGCGTGACGGCACGGAGCCAGTCGCCCTCCTGGTAGGCGCGCTTGCCGGATTCGAATGCCTGCTGGTTCACGTTAGTCCTCCTGGTTGGGCGGGCGCCTAGGCGCCGGCGTGCTCGATGCGAATCGCGTTGATGACGTCGCCGGCGCGAAGCTCGCCGATCACGTCCTCTCCCTCGATGGTGCGACCGAAGACGGTGTAGCCGCTGTCAAGGCCGTGCTGGGGGCCGAGGCAGAAGTAGAACTGGGAGCCGGCCGAGTCGGGGTCGGCGGAGCGCGCCATGGCGAGCGCGCGATCCTCGTGGGAGTTGTTGGGGTTCGTGGTGAACTCCTGGCGGATGCGGTAGCCGGGCCCGCCGGTGCCGGGACGGCCGGTGGGGCCGACCTCGCCGCGCGCGACCTGCTCGGGCGTCATGTCGCGCGTGTTGGGGCAGCCGCCCTGGATCACGAAGCCGGGCACGTAACGGTGAAACTTCAGCTCGTCGTAGAAGCCGGAGCTCGCCAGCTCGCAGAAGTTGGCGACGTGCACGGGCGCGCCCGCGCCGTCGAGCGCCACGCGGATGACGCCCTTGGAGGTGTCGAACACGGCGACCTCGTCACCCGTGACGACGTAGCTCGGCGTATAGAGCGGGTCCTGGATGAATCCCATCTTGCCTCCCTGATCGGAGCGCATTGCTCGAATCTTCAACTCCGTAATTCTATCAGTATGCAAGAGGTTTCACATATTCGGCAGACGCCGGGTCGTGCGACGGGCAACGGCGCGCCTATTCCTCGGCGCGCTCCGGAGCCCAAGAGCCGTAGTTCTGCGCGAAGAGGCGGTCGTAGTCGCGCGCGCCGTTGAGCGTGGACGCCACGGAGTCGGCCACGTCCGCGGGGTCGTCGGCGTCGGCGGCAATTTCCCAGGCGCTCGTGAGCGCGTCGCAGCGGTTCCTCAGCCAGTTGCCGAGCGTCTGGAGGTTCTCGAGGTCATCGGCATAGGCCCCGTCGGAGTCGTCGAGAAGCCCGATCTCGGAGATCAGGTTTGACACCCTGAGGGAGACGGCGCGGGCGTCCTCGAGGCCCGCCTCGACGTCCGCGTCGCCGTCACCCGAGCAGGCGGCCCTGAGCGCGGACTCGCTCTCCCCCACCGCCTCCTCGAGCTCGCCGAGCTCGGCATGGGCGGCGTCGATGGCATCGAAGGCGTCCGCGGTCGTGGCACCGTCGCCCTGGGAGGTCTTGTCCTGGCCGGTCAGCGACTCGACCAGGCCCGGAAAGCCGGACATCGAGGTGTCGGCGGGCTCGGAGGCGCGCGTGATCGAGGCGGTGGGGTCCCACGGGTGGGTGATCAGCAGCGCCGCGCCGCCGACGACGAGCACGGCGAACAGCGCGGCGAACGCGAAGGCGCGCGGCCGCGGCATGTGGTCGCGCGCCGATCCGGGCGAGGACTCGCCGTCGGCGGGCGGGATGGCGCTCTCGATGCGCGGGGCCGCGGGCGTGCCGGAAAGCTCCTCCGAGCTGCCGATGACGCCGGTACTGCCGATGTCGGGCAGGTTCATGTCCTTGCGGACGCGGCGACGCGGGCCACACTCGGCGGGACGCCCGCACTTCGGGCACCGCTCGGTTCCGGGGGCCAGAAGGGCGCCGCAGTCAGGGCACCAGGTAGCCTCGCTCAGGCTCAACCTCTGGGTGACGTCGAGGGAGGCGTGACAGTACGGACACGTGAGCGCACCCTCCCTCACGCTCCTCCCGCAGTGTGGGCAGACGAACGGCACGGGCACCCCTCCCTACGACAGGGAGTCGAGGACGAAGGGCAGGATCCCGCCGCGAGAGAGGAAGCGTCCCTCCATGGGCGTGTCGACGCGGACGACGCACTCGAAGCGCAGCTCGGTGCCGTCGGGACGCGTGGCACGCACGCCCACCGTGCGCGGCTCGGGCAGACCGGCGGAGAGGTCGACGGGGTCGACGTCGAAGACCTCCGTGCCGAGAAGGCCAATCTTCTCGGCGCTCTGACCCTCCTGGAACTGGAGCGGGAGCACGCCCATCTGGACGAGGTTGGAGCGGTGAATGCGCTCGAAGCTCTCGGCGATGACGGCGCGGACGCCGAGGAGCAGCGGGCCCTTGCCGGCCCAGTCGCGGCTCGACCCGGAGCCGTAGAGCTTGCCGGCGACCACCACGAGCGGCACGCCGGCGGCGCCGTAGGCCTCGGCGGCGTCGAAGATGGGCTGGATCTGCCCGGAGAGCAGGTTCTTGGTCCATCCGCCGACCCGTCCCTCGGCGAGCGCGTTCCTGAGCTTCACGTTGGCGAAGGTGCCGCGCGCCATGACCTCATGGTTGCCGCGACGGGCGCCGTAGGTGTTGTAGTCCTCGCGCGCGACGCCGCGCTCCGCAAGGTAGCGGGCCGCCGGCGAGTCGGCGGCGATGGAGCCGGCCGGCGAGATGTGGTCGGTGGTCACGAAGTCGCCGAGCAGGGCGAGCGCGCGGGCGCCGCTCACCTCGACGACGTCCTGGGGCCGCGCGATGTCGAAGTAGGGCGCGCGACGGACGTAGGTTGAGTCCGGGTCCCAGGGGAAGGTCGCCGACTCGGAGGACTCGATCGTGCGCCAGGCGGCGCCGCCCTCGAAGAGGCCGCGCGTGCCCTCCTCGAAGACGGTGGCGTCCAGGTGCACCGCAAGCGCGGAGGCGACCTCGGCGTCGGTGGGCAGCAGGTCGGCGAGCATGACGGGCGTCCCGTCCGCACCGACGCCCACGGGCTCACGCGTGAGGTCCACGTCCATGGTCCCCACGAGCGAGTAGGCCACGACGAGCGCCGGGGCGCAGAGGTAGTTCTGGGAGACGTCGGGCGAGATGCGACCCTCGAAGTTGCGGTTGCCGGAGAGCACGCTCGTGAGCTCGAGCTCGCGCGCGTGGGGCTTGAGGGCCGCCTTGATCTCGCCGGAGTTGCCGATGCAGCTCATGCAGCCGAACCCGCAGGTGTGGAAGCCGAGGCTCCGCAGCGGGCCCATGAGCCCGCAGCGCTCGAGGAGGAGCTCCGTCGCGCGGCTGCCGGGGGCCAGGACCTTCTTCACCCACGGCTTGGGCGCGAGGCCCCGCTCGACGGCGCGCCGCGCGAGCAGGCCGGCGGCGACCATCATCGCGGGGTCGGTCGCCGTGGTGCAGCTCGTGATCGCGGCGATGGCGATGGCGCCGTGGCCGAGCGAGCCCATACCGTCGACCTCGACCCTCTCGGAGAGGTCACGGCCGCTCTCGCGTGCGGCGGACTCGAAGCGCCCCTTGAGCCCCGAGACGCCGACCCGGTCGTGGGGCCGGGAGGGGCCCGCGAGCGAGGGCTCGACCGCGCCGAGGTCGAGCTCGAGCGTGCGCGCGTAGACGCGCTCGGGGCCGGCGCCGTAGACGCCCTGGGCCTCGAGATAGGCGCGGGCGAACGCGACGTCCGCCTCGCGACGCCCGGTGAGGACGAGGTAGTCGCAGGTGACGTCGTCGACCGGGAAGAGGGTGGCGGTGGCGCCGTACTCGGGAGTCATATTGGCGACGCAGGCGCGCTGCGTGGCGGTGAGCGAGGCGACGCCCGGCCCCGTGACCTCCACGATGGACCCGACGACCCCAGCGGAGCGCAGGAGCTCCGCGACGTTCAGCGCCACGTCCATGCCCGAGGCGCCCGCCCCAAGCGACCCCGAGAGCCGAAGCTCGACGACGGGGGGCACGAGCATGGAGACGGGCTGGCCGAGCGCGGCGGCCTCGGCCTCGATGCCGCCGACGCCCCAGCCGAGGACGCCGAGGCCGTTGGCGGTGGTCGTGTGGGAGTCGGTGCCGACGAGCGTGTCGAAGCAGGCCATGGTGCCCCCGCCCTCGTGGAGGGCGTCGGTCGTCACGACGCTGGAGAACCGCTCGATGTTCAGCTGGTGGCAGATGCCCTCGCCGGGGGGCACGATCTCGACGTTGTCGAACGAGCGGCTCGCCCACTTGAGGAAGGCGAAACGCTCGCGGTTGCGACGGGCCTCGATCTCCTGGTTCTTCTCGACCGCGCAGGCGCACTCGGACTCGTCGGCGATGACGGAGTGGTCGACGACGAGGGTGCAGGGGATGCGCGGGTTCACGCGCATCGGGTCGCCCCCGCGCTCGACCATGGCGTCGCGCATCGCGGCGAAGTCCACGAACACGGGGACGCCGGTGAAGTCCTGGAAGAGCACGCGCGCGGGCATGAACTCGATCTCGTCGCCGGGGCGTCCGTCGAGCCCGGCCCGCACGACCGCCGAGGCCATGCGCACGGCGTCGTCGTCGGTGGCGGCGCGGCGCACCACGTTCTCGAGAAGCACGACGAGCGCACGCGGGAGCCGCTCCGCCCCGGGAATCGAGGAGACGACGTGGGCGAGGCGCCTCGTGCCCCCGGCCTCGACCTCGACGGGACGGCGCGCGGCGAGAACCGCAGACCTGAGCTCGCTATCTGTCACCATGCTTTCCCTCCACCCTTCTCACCAGCGAGAGGAAGCGCTCGTCGGAGGCGAAGCCCGACAGCGAGCGCGTGTACATCCAGTTGAAGAACGCCACCGCCACGGCTCCGGCCGCGACGACCACGACACCCATGCTACCCGTAAAGCCGACGATCTCGAAGAACGGGGCGCCCACCGTACACCCAAGCGCAACAATGGCACCCACGAGGACGAGCAGCGCCGCGCGCAGCGGCGTGAGGGGCAGCGAGATGCGCCAGATGAGCGCAATGCCCACGCAGGCGACGAGCAGCGTGCAGACCGAGGAGATCTCCCCGAAGGAGTGGCCCAACGCGCGCCCCACCACAAGCTCGGCGAGCAGGGCGCACACGATGGCGACCGACGCAGGGAGCGAGCGGGCGAGCACGTTGGCGAGGAAGTTGCCGCTCACGCGGTCGCGGTTGGGCTCGAGCGCGAGCACAAACGACGGTATGCCGATGATGGCCGTGGAGAGCAGCGACATCTGGATCGGGATGAACGGGTACGGCGGCATGACGATGCACACGAGCGCGAGCACGGCCGTGAAGACGGTCTTGACGAGGAACAGCGACGCCGAGCGCTGGAGGTTGTTGATAGAGCGACGGCCCTCTGCCACGACCTCGGGCATGTGGGAGAAGTCGTTGTCCGCGAGGACGATCTCGGACACGTTGCGCGCCGCCGCCGACCCGGACGCCATGGCGACCGAGCAGTCCGCCTCGCGCAGCGCGAGCACGTCATTCACGCCGTCACCGGTCATGGCGACCGTACGGCCGCGCCGGTGCAGCGCCTGGACGAGCTCTCGCTTCTGCTGGGGCGTCACGCGACCGAAGACGCGCGCCTCGTCGACGGCGGCGTCCAGGGCCTCCTGCGTGGTCAGGGTGGTGGCGTCCACGAAGCGGTCGGCCTCCGGCACGCCCGCGCGGGCGGCGATGGCCGAGACGGTACGGGGGTCGTCACCGGATATGACGCGCAGCTCGACGCCCTGCTCGAGGAAGTAGGCCATGGTCTGGCCGGCGGTGGGGCGGATCTCGTCGCGAATCGCCACGCACCCGAGCAGGCGAACCTCCCCCACGATGGCGTCGTCGTCCGAGAAGGACGGGCACTCCCCCACCACGAGCACACGCTCGGTGGCGTCGAACGCCGTGGCCAGGGCATCGGCCTCGCCGACGCGCTCGGGGCCGAGGACGAAGGCGGCGGCACCCATGACGAGCGCGCGGCCGTCAATCGTCACGCAGCCGGAGTACTTCCGGGCGGACGAGAAGGGCACGGCGCGCGTCGCGGGCGTGGCGGCCACGCCCTTCTCGGCGGCATGCCGCAGGATGGCGCGGGCGGTCTCGTTGGCGTCCTCCTCGTTGGCGGAGACGATGGCCGCGAGGGCGGCGGCCACCTCGCCCTCGTCCGACCCGGCAGCGGCGATGATGCTCGCGACCTCCATCTCGCCGGTGGTGATGGTGCCGGTCTTGTCGAGGCAGAGCGTGTCGACGCGCGCGAGCGTCTCGACGCAGTAGGCCTGCTGCACGAGGACCATGCGCCGGCCCAGCCGGAAGGTCGCGATGGCGAGGACCGAGGAGGTGAGCAGCACGAGTCCCTGGGGGATCATGCCGATCACGGCCGCGACCGAGGTGAGGATCGCGTCGTTCAGGCTTCCGCCGTCCATGAGCCAGGAGCGCAGGAAGAGCCCCAGTCCCAGGGGAACGAGGACCACGGTGCCCAGCCGGATGATCGCCCGCAGCGTGTCCTGGATCTCGGAGCGGACGACCTTGACGTACTTGGCCTCGGCGTTGATGCGGGCGGCGTAGCCCTCGGCGCCGACGCGCGTGACGCGCGCGACGAGGCTGCCGGCGTCCACGAAGCTCCCCGAGAGCAGCTCGTCGCCGGGACCCTTGGAGACGGGCTTTGCCTCGCCCGTGAGCAGGCTCTCGTTCATGGAGACGAAGCCCTCGACGATGACGGCGTCAGCCGGGACCTGGTCGCCGTGGGCCAGCCGCATGAGGTCGTCCGCCACCAGCTCCGAGGGGGCGATCTGAAGCTCTCCGGCGGCGCGCAGGACGGTGACCTCCTTCTGCGTGAGGATGGTCAGCTTGTCCACCATGCGCTTGGCGCGGATCTCCTGCGTGACGCCGATGAGCAGGTTGGCCCCGACGACGCACATGAAGAGCATGTTGCGGTACTGGCCCGTGAGCAGCACGAGCACGGCGAGCGCGAGGTTCACGCCGTTGAAGAGCGTGAAGGCGTGCTCGGCCACGATCTGGCGAACGGGCTTGGTCTTGACGTCGGTGTTGGCGTTGGTACGCCCGGCTGCGACGCGCTCCGCGACCTCCTCGTCGGTGAGGCCGACGAGCGCGGCGCTCCTCTCGTCAGGGCACTTCTCGTCAGGCATCATCTCATCCCTCCCGATAGACACGGGCTTCATTGTGCCACGGGCCGACCTGCCCCACCCGAAGCTTACGAAAAAGAGAGAATGGCTCCATGCCGCCCGGCCCGCCCCACGCGCCCGCGGCGATTCGGCTATACTCTTCCCGCACGCGCCCATAGCTCAGTGGATTAGAGCGTCTGCCTCCGGAGCAGAAGGTCGTGGGTTCGAATCCCCCTGGGCGCACCACCGTCTTCGCAGCCGCCGGGCCCCTCGCCCGGCGGCTTTCTTTTCATGAGGGCTCGTAACCTGTCGGCCACATGCGCGTGGTACCATCACCCGGCAGCAGGGCGACCCAGGACCGGGAGGCAACCATGATCGCAGTCGTCAGGGACACCGCCACCGCCGAGCAGCTCGACCACCTGGTCAGCTGGATCGAGGACCGCGGGTTCAGGACCAACGTCTCCCAGGGAGACAACGAGACCATCATCGGGATCATCGGCGACACCACGCGCATCGACCCGTTCATTCTCGAGAGCATGGACATCGTCGAGCGCGTGCAGCGCGTCTCGGAGCCCTACAAGCTCGCCAACCGCAAGTTCCACCCCGAGGACACCGTCGTCGACTGCGGCCACGGCGTGCTCGTGGGCGGCGGCAACTTCCAGGTCATCGCCGGGCCGTGCTCCGTGGAGGGCGACAACCTCATCGAGATCGCGCGGGCCGTGAAGGCCGCCGGCGCCACGATGCTGCGCGGCGGTGCCTTCAAGCCGCGCACGAGCCCCTACACCTCCCAGGGCATGGGCGCACGCGGCCTCGACCTCCTCATGGAGGCGGGCGCCGAGCTGGACATGCCGGTGGTGAGCGAGGTCATGGACCCGCGCGACGTGCAGCTCTTCCTCGACAAGGGCGTCGACGTCCTGCAGATCGGCGCGCGCAACGCCCAGAACTTCACGCTCCTGCGCGAGGTCGGCAAGACCAACGTGCCCGTCCTTCTTAAGCGCGGCATGTCGGAGACCATAGACGAGCTGCTCATGGGCGCCGAGTACGTGATGAGCGAGGGCAATGCCAACGTCATGCTCTGCGAGCGCGGCATCCGCACCTTCGAGACGCGGACCCGCAACACGTTCGACGTCAACGCCATTCCGGTGCTCCACCACCTGACGCACCTGCCCGTCGTGGGCGACCCGAGCCACGCCACGGGCTACACGCGCTACGTCCGCCCGGGCGCCTACGCGGCCGTCGCCGCCGGCGCCGACGCCCTCGAGATAGAGGTCCACGACTGCCCGAGCCGCGCATGGTCGGACGGCTCCCAGGCGCTCACGCCCGCGCAGTTCGCGGACGCCATGCGGCGCATCGCGCTCATCCGCGAGGCCGTCGTCGCACCCGTCGAGGAGGCCTAGGTGTCTGAAGAGAGGAACCCGTCGCCGACGTTCGTCCCCGGCCGCTGCGGTGTGGTGAGCCTCGGTCTCATGGGCGGCTCCTTCGCCAAGGCGTTCGCCGCCGCCGGCGTAGAGGTCTTCGCCTGGAACCGCACGCGCTCCACGCTCGAGCTCGCCATGATCGAGACCGTGACGGGCGAGCTCGACGAGACGACGATCCCCACCTGCGAGCTCATCGTGCTCGCCGGCTACCCCGCCTCCACGATCGAGTGGCTGGAGCGCTACGCCGCGCTCGTCTCGCCCGGCGCCATCGTCATCGACACGGTGGGCGTCAAGCGCGTCATCTGCGAGCGCTGCGAGGCGCTGTGCGAGCCGTACCCGTTCACGTTCGTCGGGTGCCACCCGATGGCGGGGACGCAGTACTCCGGCTTCGCCCGCGCCCGGGCCAACATGTTCAAGGGCGCGCCCATGGTGGTCGTCCCGCCCGAGATGGACGACCTCGAGCGCGCGACGGTGCTCGAGCGCCTGAAGGGGCTGCTCGAGCCCTGCCAGTTCGGCAGCTTCACGCTGGCCACCGCAGAGGAGCACGACCGCAACATCGCCTTCACCTCGCAGCTCGCCCACGTGGTGTCCAACGCCTACGTCAAGAGCCCGACGGCACGAGACCACCGGGGCTTCTCCGCGGGAAGCTACAAGGACCTCACCCGCGTGGCGCGCCTGAACGCCCCCATGTGGACCGAGCTCTTCCTGGACAACGCCGACTTCCTCGGCGAGGAGCTCGACACCGTCATAGAGAGCCTGTCGGCATACCGCGACGCGCTCGCCGCGCGCGACGCGGAGCGGCTCGAGGCGCTTCTCGCCGAGGGCGACCGAATCAAGCGCGAGATCGAGGGCAGGTAGCCATGAGGAGGATACGAGTCGACGCGAGCTCGAGGGCCTATGACGTCGTGGTGGGTGCGGGCCTGCTCGCCCGGCTCGGGGACCTCCTGCGAGACGTTGTCGGGACGGCGCGCTGCTGCGTCGTGACCGAGACCAACGTGGGCCCGCTCTACGCCGAGGCCGTCGAGGTGTCCCTCGCCGCCGCGGGACTCGAGGTCGCGCCCCGCATCACCTTCCCCGCCGGCGAGGCGAGCAAGACGCTCGCCACGCTCGCCACCATCCTCGGGGGCCTCGCGGAACGCGAGCTCACGAGAGACGACGTCGTGATCGCGGTCGGCGGCGGCGTGACGGGCGACATGGCCGGGCTTGCCGCGGCCCTCTACCTGCGAGGGATTGCCGTCGTGCAGGTTCCCACGTCCCTGCTGGCGATGGTCGACTCCTCCGTCGGCGGGAAGACGGCAGTGGACCTGCCGGCCGGAAAGAACCTCGTGGGCGCGTTCTGGCAGCCGAGCCTCGTCGTGGCGGACGTCGAGACGCTCACCACGGTCCCCAACGAGCTCTTCCGGGACTCCTGCGGCGAAGTCGTCAAGCATGCGGTGCTCGCCGACGCGCAGATGCTCGAGGAGCTCGCGCAACGGCCGCTCACATCCTTCCGCGACGCCAGGCGCCTCGAGGACGTGGTGGCCCGCAACGTCGCCATCAAGCGCAACGTGGTGAGCGCGGACGAGCGCGAGCGCGGGCTTCGCCAGACCCTCAACCTCGGGCACACCATCGGCCACGCCATAGAGGCGGCAAGCGACTTCTCGCTCGGTCACGGCTCGTGCGTCGCGGCCGGGCTCTGCATGATGGCGCGCGCGGCGGCCGCGCGCGGCTGGTGCGCGCACGAGACGAGCGAGCGCGTCGAGCGCTGCGTCGCCGCACATGGCCTCCCCACGGGCTCCGACCTCCCCGCAGACGTGCTCATGAGCTTCGTGGCACATGACAAGAAGCGGCACGGCGACGGCGTCAACGTCGTCGTCCCGCGCGAGGTCGGCAGCTGCGAGGTGCGGCGCGTGAGCCTGTCCGAGCTCCGCGAGCTCGTCGAGCTCGGCCGCTAGCGCGGCCGCGTTTCTCGCCTGCCGCCGCTCCTACGGTATGCGCAATCGCTTGCGGTATGCGCAACTCGTCAATCGCCCGCACTTCTCGCCACGCGCACTAGCTGCGGATACTTGGAAGGCCGAATTGCGCATACCACAGCGACTTGCGCATACCGCGTGGATCGCTCACAAATTGTCCCCCTTTGTTCACTGCCGCACGGCACCTCCCCAGTCGGCGAGAAGGGCGCGACGCTCGCGGCCAATAGATTGCCGCCCACGAACTCGTCGGGCTGACCCCAGCCTGGCGACACGCCTCTTGAGCTGACCAGATGCGGGCAGGATAGTTTGGTGACAGTTAGCGTCAGATTGCTGAAAGCGGCGCCGAGTATAGTGGCGCCCATGATCGCCGTAGATGACATATCCGCACTCGCCCGCTGGTCGGAGCCCGGCCTATCCCAGAGGCTCTCCGCCCCTAAACCACCTCCCCCTGACTGGTCGACAAGCCTTGATGACGTCAAGGACGAGTCCGTCCTCAGGGCGGCGGGCCTGGTAGCAGACGTCCAGGCCCCGCTTCACGTCATCGTTGACGACCCCTCGCGTCGAATTCGACGCCGCGGCGTGATCTCGCACGTGTGGTCCGCGAGTCTTCCCGACGGAGCGCTGTTCCAGCTGACTCCCCGGGTGCTCATCGCATCCCCCGCCTTCTGCCTCCAGGGAATAGCCACAAGATACGGGGAGGTCAGAGGCGCGCTGGCGGCAATGGAGATCTGTGGTGGCTATGGTCGCTGCGCATCGGCGCCGGGCGGCTTCTACAAGCGAAGCCCCCTTGCCACGCCCGAGCAGCTGACCGAGCATTTCCGGACAAACCACAGCTATGGCGTTCGCCACGCCCGCGCGGCCGTTGCCCATGCGATCGCCGGCTCACGATCCCCAATGGAGACCGTGGTGGTCCTGCTTTTCACGCTCCCAGTCGAGCTGGGCGGATGCGGCCTGCCCGCGCCCCGGCTAAATGTGCGGGTGGAAATCTCGCCCGAACTCCGCGCGGCAATAGGGAAGCCATACGTAGTGGTCGACCTGTGCTGGGATGAGCAGCGCATCATCCTTGAGTATGACAGCTACCTATGGCACTCCAGCGCCCTTGCCGTCGACTCTGACAGCACCCGCAACGAGGGGCTGCGCGACCAAGGCTGGATGGTGCGCTCCGTCACGGCGGGCATGCTCGGCAACGACGCCATGCGCCGCCATCTGGTCTCCCGGGTCATGAGGCGCTTCGGGCGCGCCCTCCCGAGCGACGAGCGCTTCGACCGCCTCCAGCACGACCTGGTTCAGACGCTGCTGAGCAACTAGGCAGCACATTCCGCGCACTATGCGCAATCGCTTGCGGTATGCGCAACTCGTCAATCGCCCGCACTTCTCACCACGCGCACTAGCTGCGGATACTTGGAAGGCCGAATTGCGCATACCACAGCGATTTGCGCATACCATCCAAATCGCGCAGAAAGCGCCGGAGGAGCGGCCGCGTTTCTCGCCTGTGTCGGCGCGCGCGCCGTTGTCGACAACGCGCTAGCATGGACGCGCACACACCCGAGAGGAACGGCGGCAGCTTGAACATCACCGTACAACCCGGAGCGCTCACCGGCGAGGTCCGCGCCCCCGCCTCCAAGTCGGAGGCCCATCGCGCGTTGATCTGCGCCGCGTTCGCGCCGGGGACGACCGACCTCGCCTGCTCTACGACCTCGGCGGACATCGATGCCACGGTTCGCTGCCTCGAGGCACTCGGGGCGCGCGTGACCCGGACGAGGGTCGGCTTCCGCGTGCGCCCCGTACCCGGCAGCTCCGCCACGGACAACGTCCCCTCGCCGCACGCAAACGCGACGCTCGACTGCGGGGAGTCCGGGTCGACGCTTCGCTTCATGCTGCCCGTGGCCTGCGCGCTCGGGACCGGCGCCTCCCTCGTCGGCCGCGGCAGGCTCCCCGAGCGACCGCTCTCCCCGCTCTACGAGGAGCTCGTCGCCCACGGCGCGGAGCTCTCCCCTCAGGGCCAGATGCCGCTCGAGGTCGCCGGAAGGCTGCGCCCCGGGCGCTACGAGCTGCCCGGCAACGTCTCCTCTCAGTACGTGAGCGGGCTGCTCCTCGCCGCGCCGCTGCTGCGCGCGCCGGTCGAGGTCGTCGTCACGGAGCCGGTCGAGTCGCGCCCCTACATCGACCTCACCGCATACGTGCTGGAGCGCTTCGGCGTCGAGGTCACCTGCGAGCGTCGCATGCCCGACTCCGGCCGCGGGGCGCTCGCATGGGACGTCTGCGCCCCGAACGGCCTGACGTCGCCCGGGTCGCTCGAGGTCGGGGGCGACTGGTCGAACGCCGCGTTCTGGTTCGCGGCAGGGGCGCTCGGCGCCTCGGGCGTGGCCGTCCGCGGGCTCGACCCCCGCAGCGCCCAGGGCGACCGGCGCATCCTCGCCGCGCTCTCCCTGCTCGGCGCGCACGTTCTGCGCTCGCCCGAGGGGGCAGCCGTACGACCGGGGCGCCTCAGGGGCGCCACCCTTGACGTGAGCGACTGCCCCGACCTCGTGCCGCCGCTCGCCGCGGTCGCCGCCTGCGCCGAGGGCACCACCCGGATATGCGGCGCCGCGCGCCTTCGCCTCAAGGAGTCCGACCGACTCGAGACCGTCACGGCCGCGCTGCGCGCGCTCGGCGGAAGCGCGGCCGTCACCGATGACGGCCTCGTGATCGATGGTCGGACGCAGCTCTCCGGAGGAACCGTGGACGCCGCCAACGACCATCGCATCGCGATGATGGCGGCGGTGCTCGCCGCGCGCTGCGCCTCACCCGTGACCATCCTCGGCGCCGAGTGCGCCGACAAGTCCTACCCGCGCTTCTACGAGGACCTCACCTCGCTCGGGGGCGCCTGGCAGAAGGAGGCCTGATGCCCTCTACGCTCGGAACCGCGCTCCGCGTGAGCGTGTTCGGCCAGTCCCACTCTCCCGCCGTCGGCTGCGTCGTCGAGGGCCTGCCCGCCGGCCTGTGCGTCGACCAGGACGCGCTCGCGGCCTTCGTGGCGCGCCGGGCGCCGGGCTCAGACCCCTGGGGCACCCCGCGCAGGGAGCCGGACGTGCCTCGCATCGTCTCCGGCCTGAACTCGCGCGGGGAGACCTGCGGGGCGCCCCTGGCCGCCGTGATCGAGAACACCAACACGCGCTCGCACGACTACGACAACCTGCTCGACGTGCCGCGTCCCGGCCACGCTGACTTCACCGCCTGGGCGAAGTGGCACGGCGCGCAGGACGTGCCGGGCGGCGGGCACTTCTCGGGACGTCTCACCGGCCCGCTCTGCGTGGCGGGCGGCATCGCGCTGCAGTGGCTCGCCACGCGCGGCGTGACCGTGCGCGCGCACGTCGCCGAGCTCGCCGGCATCGAGGACACGCCCTTCTCGGCGCTCGACAACTCCCTCGCGGCGAACGCCGAGCTCGCACGGCAGATGGACGCCCTCGCCGACGGCCGTCGCGTGCCGACCGTGGACCCGCGGGCGGGCGAGCTCATGGTTGACGCCGTCATGGCGACGCGCGCCGAGAAGGACACGCTGGGCGGCATCGTGGAGTGCGTCGCCACCGGGCTGCCGGCCGGCACGGGCTCGCCGATGTTCGACGGCATGGAGAACGTCCTCGCGCGCGACCTCTTCGGGATCCCCTCGGTCAAGGGCGTGGAGTTCGGTCGGGGCTTTGCCGCCGCGCGTCTGCGCGGGACGCAGAACAACGACGCCTACGAGGTGCGCGACGGCGCCTGCGTGCCGCGGACCAACAACGCGGGCGGCATCCTCGGCGGCATCACCACCGGCGCGCCGCTGCTCGTGCGCTGCGCCTTCAAGCCCATCTCTAGTGTCATGGTCGAGCAGGACTCCGTGGACCTCGGCACGATGGAGCCGGCGAGGCTCGAGGTCCGCGGCCGCCACGACACCACGGCCGTGATCCGCGCGGTGCCCGTCGTCGAGGCCGTCTGCGCGCTCGGCATTGCGGACGCGCTGCTCGCCTGGCCGGCGGAGTAGCCTACCGGGGCACCCGGGAGTCCAACCACGTACGAAAGGCGGAACATGGCAGAGCTCTCTGAACTCAGGAGACGGATCGACGACATCGACGCGCGCATCTTCGACCTCTTCACGCAGCGCGCCGAGGTCGCGGAGGGCGTCGCCGCCTACAAGCGCGAGAGCGGGATACGGGTCTTCGACCCTGCCCGCGAGCGCGCCAAGGTCGCAGACGCCGCCGCGCGCGTCCCGGATGACCTCGCGACCTACGCCCAGGTCATGATGGAGGTCCTCATGGAGGCGTCGCGGGCCCGCCAGCACGAGCTCCTCGGCGACGTCGCAGAGGACGACACGCTGAGGCGCATCAACGCCGCCCGCGCCGCGACGCCCGAGCTCTTCCCGCCGTCGGCGCGCGTCGCATGCCAGGGCGTGGAGGGCGCCTACTCGCAGATCGCAGCCGAGAAGATCTTCCGGCGACCGCAGATCGCCTACTCCCCCACCTTCGACGGGGTCTTCTCGGCCGTCGAGCAGGGCCTGGCCCGCTACGGCGTGCTCCCGCTCGAGAACTCGACTGCCGGGTCGGTGAACCAGCTCTACGACCTCATGATGGAGCACTCCTTCCACATCGTGCGCACCACGCGCGTCAAGGTCGACCACAACCTGCTGGCCAACGCCGGCGCCACGCTCTCCGGGCTGCGCGACATCTACAGCCACGAGCAGGCGATCTCCCAGTGCGCCGAGTTCCTCTCCGGTCTGCCCGACGTCCGCGTCCACGTGTGCGAGAACACCGCCGTGGCCGCCCAGCGCGTCGCCGAGTCCGGCCGCACGGACGCCGCCGCCCTCTCGTCGCTCCCTTGCGCCGACCTCTACGGGCTCCAGGTGCTCTCCGCGAGCGTCCAGGACCGCGACAACAACTACACGCGCTTCGCCTGCATCTCCAAGGAGCTCGAGGTCTATCCCGGAGCGGACCGGACCTCGTTCATGATCGTGCTGCCGCACGAGCCCGGCTCGCTCTACAAGCTGCTCGCGAAGTTCTACGCGCTCGACATCAACCTCCTGAAGCTCGAGAGCCGCCCCATCCCGGAGCGCGACTTCGAGTTCATGTTCTACTTCGACCTCGAGTGCCCCGTCGCGGCCCCGGAGTTCTCGTCACTCATGGCCACGATCGGCGGACTCTGCCAGGAGTGCCGCTATCTCGGCAGCTACGCGGAGGTGCTCTAGCGTGGACGACGAGAAGGGCCGCACGGTCGAGACGACGGGGGAACGGCCCACATCCGTCCCCTACGGCCTGGTCGGACACCCGCTCGGCCACAGCTGGTCGCCGCAGATCCACGAGCGTCTGGGCTCGGAGCCGTACGCCCTCCACGACCTCGGCCCCGACGAGGTCGAGGCGTTCCTTCGCGGCGGCGCCTGGCAGGGCCTCAACGTGACCATCCCCTACAAGCGCCTGGCGGCGGAAGTCGCCGACGTGCGCTCCCCTGCCGTCGTCCGGCTCGGTGCCGCCAACACGCTCGTCCGAGACGGGGACGGGCGAATCGTCGCCGAGAACACCGACGTCCTCGGCTTCTCGTGGATGCTGGACCGCTTCTGTCGCACGCGGCTGGGCGGATCCCCGCACGAGCTTCTCGGGGGTCGCAAGGTCCTCGTCCTCGGCAGCGGCGGAGCCGCCGCCGCGGTGCGTGACGCGCTCGAGCACGTGGTGGGCGCTCAGGCAGCGACGATCTCGCGCGGCGGCCCCGAGACCTACGACAGCCTCGCCGAGCGGCACTCCGACGCCGCTCTTCTCGTCAACACCACCCCCGTGGGCATGTACCCCGCATGCCCGGCATCGCCGGTCCCCGTGGAGACCCTCTCCGCGCTCACGTCCCTCCTCGGCGTGCTCGACGTGATCTACAACCCGCTTCGGACCGGCCTCTGTCTCGCGGCCGAGCGCCTGGGCCTGCCCGCCGAGTCCGGCCTCGCCATGCTCGTCGCGCAGGCGCTCTACGCCAGCGAGCTCTTCCAAGGAAGGGAGCTCGACGACGCGCTCGTCGACGCGGTCGAGCGCGACCTGCTCGCCCGCACCCGCAATGTCGTGCTCGTCGGCATGCCGGGCGTGGGCAAGTCGAGCTGCGGGCGCGAGCTCGCACGACTGCTCGGGCGGCCCTTCGTCGACCTCGACGACGCCGTCACCATAGAGTCCGGGCGAACGCCGGCGCAGATCATCTCCGAGGACGGCGAGGCTGCCTTCCGTGACGTCGAGACCCGGGTCGCGGGGACCTACGGCTCCCGCGCGGGCCTCGTCATCGCCTGCGGCGGCGGCATCGTCACGCGCGCCGAGAACCACGACCTTCTGAGGCAGAACGGCACGGTCGTCCAGCTCGAGCGCCCGCTCGGAGACCTGAGCGTCGAGGGGCGGCCCGTCTCGCGGGCGCGGGGGCTCGAGCAGCTGGCCGCCGAGCGCATGCCGCTGTACCGTTCGTGGGCCGACCTGGTCCTGCCCTGCACCGGGTCGGCGGCCGGGGACGCCCGCGCCATCGCAGAGCGCCTCGCCCTCGGGTGATCGACTCGCCCGCGAGACGTCGGAAAAGGCACAAATACACCGCATTTCTCGCCGTCTGCGAGACCGCTCGCCGACGTGCCGCCCCATCGGCGGCGCGGACCCTATACTTCTTTGGAACGAAGCACGTGACATGATGGGTGAGTGAGGAGACGGGGCTCCCACTTGCGATTCGACGACGGAAGGGTCGCGAAGTGGACAGAGAGCAGATAGCGCGGGAGGTCCTTGCGGCCGTGGGCGGCAGGGACAACGTCACCGCGAACGACATCTGCATGACCCGTCTCAGGATCCTCACCGAGGACCCGGCGCTCGTGGACACCGAGCAGCTCTCCGCGGCACGCGGTGTGCTGGGATACGTGCGGCGCGGGTCGAACGGCATCGAGGTCGTGTTTGGGCCCGGCAAGGTCGAGGCGGTCCATGAGGCGCTCGTTCGTCTCACGGGCCTCGAGGGCGACGAGGAGGCCTTCGAGTCTCCCGCAGGGACGGTTGCGGCCCCCCTGCATGTCCACATCTCGCAGAACCCGCTGCGCGACGCCGCCCGCGTCCAGCAGGAGGCAGACGACCCCGAGGACGTCTCGGGAGGCTCTGACGGCGTCGACGACCTGGTCAGCCTGCTCGGCGCGATCGACTCAGGCGCCCCGGCCGACGACTCGGACCTCGACGACGCCGAGGAGGACACGCTCCACACCACGGCGCGCGTGCTCGTGATCAACGGGCCCAACATCAACCTGCTCGGGATGCGCGAGCCTGACATCTACGGGCATGACTCCTACCGGGCCATGCTGCAGCTCTGCCACGGCTGCGCCAAGGAGGCGGGTTTTGCCGAGTGCACCTGCTTCCAGTCCAACCACGAGGGCGACCTCATCGACGCCATACAGGACGCGTACGGCACCTATGCCGGCATCATCATCAACCCCGGTGCCTACACGCACACCTCCATCGCCATTCTCGACGCCGCCCGCGCCGTGGGCCTGCCCATGGTCGAGGTGCACATCTCCAAGGTCGACGAGCGCGAGGAGTTCCGCCAGGTGTCCTACATACGCGACGCCTGCTTCGAGACGGTCTCCGGCATGGGCATCGAGGGCTATCGCAAGGCGATGCTCGACCTCGCCGCCTACCTCGGCCTGTAGTCCCCTCTCGCCGGGCGCTACCGTCCGCGACAGCTCCAGACGCCGCCCTCCGTGGCGATGAAGTCGACGGGGACGTCGTGGCCGTCCGTGGGGAGCGGGTTCGAGGAGAGCATGGTGGTCCTCGCGAGTCCGATCTTGTCGCCGGGATAGAAGGCGAGGAAGCGGTCGTAGTAGCCGCCGCCGTAGCCGACGCGGTGGCCGTCGCCGTCGAAGACGAGGCCCGGGACCAGACAGACGGATCCGACGAGCTGAGCGGGGTCGTCGAGCGCAGGGACGTCGGCCGCCGGCTCCAGGATTCGCATCGTGCCCGGCACGAGCTCGTCGAGCGAGGAGATCTCGTGGAAGGAGATGGCGTGCTCGTCCCGGTTGACGCGGGGGACGGCGACGCGGCGACCCTCGGCGAGGACGGCCTCTATGAGGTCGAGCGTCCCGACCTCGGCGGCGCGGGAGACGTAGGTGAGCACGAGGGGCGCCTCGGCGAAGATCGGGAACGCCTTGAGCGCGCTCAGGATTGAGGAGTCGCTCTGGATGCGGGTGCGCGCGGGGATGGTGCGACGCGCGGCGAGGTAGTTGCTCCGCAGTGAGCTCTTGTCGGCGTCGGTGCCATATGAGCTTGCCAAGGGAGCCTCCTCCACGCGCTGAGTCAGACCCATTCATTCTATCAGGGTTTCTCGACTCCGCGTTCGCACATCGGACGTGTTTGCCGTACCATGGTGCGCTGGTTGAGACAAGCGCGACCGCGCGTGATCGGATGGAGGCACCATGCCCAACGAGGGTAGCTACGAGGCCGCAAAGCGCAAGAGCGACGAGGTCCACGCCGACCTGCTCGTCAATCCCGAGAAGTACACGATGCTCACGGGGGACCGTCCGACGGGGCGGCTTCACCTCGGCCACTACTTCGGCACGCTCGTCGACCGCGTCCGCCTGCAGGACATGGGCGTGCGTACCAACGTCATCATCGCGGACTACCAGGTGATCACCGACCGCGACACCACCGAGCACATCCGCGATAACGTCTACAACATGGTCGTCGACTACCTCGCGTGCGGGCTCGACCCCGAGAAGACCATGATCTTCACGCACTCCGCGGTGCCCGAGCTCAACCAGCTCATGCTGCCGTTCCTCTCGCTCGTGACCGAGGCCGAGATGGAGCGCAACCCCACCGTCAAGGCCGAGCAGGAGGCCTCGGGCCACGCGCTCACGGGGCTGCTGCTCACCTACCCCGTGCACCAGGCGTGCGACATCCTCTTCTGCAAGGGCAACATCGTGCCCGTGGGACGCGACCAGCTCCCCCACATCGAGATCACCTCTAAGATCGCCCGTCGCTTCAACGAGCGCTACGGGAAGGTCTTCCCCGAGGTGACGGGTCTGCTCACCTCAACTCCGCTGCTCCCCGGCCTCGACGGCCGCAAGATGAGCAAGTCCTACGGCAACGCGATCTCCATCTCCATGACGGCAGAGGAGACGGCCAGGCTCATCAAGAAGTCCAAGAGCGACTCCGAGCGCAACATCACCTTCGACCCCGAGAACCGCCCGGAGATCTCCGGTCTGCTCACCACCGCCGGCATCTGCACCGGCCGCGACCCGCGCGAGATCGCCGAGGAGATCGGCATGGGCGGCGCGGGCCAGCTCAAGCGCTACGTCACCGAGGCGGTCAATGACTACTTCGCCCCCATCCGCGAGCGTCGCGAGGAGCTCGCGAAGGACATGGGATACGTTGCGGACGTCCTGCACGAGGGCAACCGCCGTGCCTGCGAGATCGCGTCCGCGACCCTCGACGAGGTCCGCGAGGCCATGGGCATGGTGTACTAGGCACAACGGCCTTTGCCCCCAGAGACAGCCGGAACCATACATCCCGAGCGGCGCATGGCGAGAAGAACGCACCGCTCGGGTTTTTTGTCCGCGTACCAAGAATCCCGAGCGACGCATGCTCCGCAGAGGAGTTCGGAATGCGTCGTTCGGGATTCTTGTCCGTTTGAATGCGCTGCTCGGGATTCTTGGTACGAAGAGCACGCGCAGCACGGGATTTGTGGTCGCGATGCCCGCGGGGACGACGGGCTCGCCTGCGTCAACGCTAGCGCAGCGTCGCCAGCATCACCGCCTTGATGCTGTGGAGGCGGTTCTCGGCCTCGTCGAAGACGCGGCTGCGCGGCCCCTCGAAGACCTCGTCGGTGACCTCGAGCTCGGGCAGGCCGAACTTCTGGTAGACCTCCTCGCCGATGTCGGTCTTGCGGTCGTGGAAGCTCGGGAGGCAGTGCATGAAGATCGCGTCCGGCTCGGTCTTGGCCATGAGCTCGGCGTTGACCTGGTAGGGGGACAGCAGGCGGATGCGCTCGCCCCACAGCTCGGCGCTCTCGCCCATGGAGACCCAGATGTCGGTGTAGATCACGCTGGCGCCGCGTGCGCCCTCGTCGACGTCCGCGGTCAGGGTGATCGTGGCGCCCGTCTCGGCGGCGACCGCGCGGCAGGTCTCAACGAGCGCCGCGTCGGGCATCTGCTCGGCCGGTCCGCAGGCGCAGAAGTCGATGCCGAGCTTGGCGCAGACGACCATGAGCGAGTTGCCGACGTTGTTGCCGGCGTCGCCCATGAAGGTCACCTTGCGGCCGCGCATGCCGCCGCGGCCGAACTCCTCCTCCATCGTGAGGACGTCGGCGATCATCTGCGTGGGGTGGAACTCGGTCGTGAGGCCGTTCCACACCGGGACGCCCGCGTACTCCGCGAGCTCCTCGACGCGCTCCTGGCCGTAGCCGCGGTACTCGATGCCGTCGAACATGCGGCCGAGGACGCGGGCGGTGTCGGCGATGGACTCCTTCTTGCCGATCTGGGACGCGCTCGGGTCGAGGTACACGGCGTGCATGCCGAGGTCGGCGGCACCAACCTCGAAGGAGCAGCGGGTGCGCGTGGAGGTCTTCTCGAAGATGAGGGCGACGTTCTTCCCCTCGAGGTAGCGGTGCGGCTCCCCCGCGTGCTTCTTGGCCTTGAGCTCGGCCGAGAGGTCCAGCAGGTAGCGAATCTCCTCCGGCGTGAAGTCGAGGAGCTTGAGGAAGTTGCGTCCGGTGAGGCTTACGGCCATGTTCTTCTCCCTTCGGGGGTGGCTGGTCCGCAGCCGATTGTAGCGCAAGGGGCGAGAGGGGCGTCCCTCTCAACTCCCCCTACACGGCGTCTCGCCAGAAGGCCATCGACATGCAGTGCGGGCCGCCGCGGCCGCGCGAGAGCTCGGCGGAGGGGATCTCCAGAAGCTCGATGCCCTCGCGCGAGAGGATGTCGTTGGTGACGGCGTTGCGCTGGTACACGAGGACGCGGCCGGGGGCGACGGCGAGCGTGTTGGAGCCGTCGTTCCACTGCTCGCGCACGCTCGCGATCGGGTCATCGCCGCCGCACTTGATCAGGCGCACGGCGTCGAGTCCCAGGGCGCGGGCGAGGATCTCGTCGAGGGAGCCGTCCAGGCGCCTGATGCCGACCTCACCCTCGCGCGCGCCACGGGTGAGCTCGAAGACGACGAGCGTGCCGAGGATCCCCGGGTGAACCGTGAACGTGTCAACGTCGACCTGGGTGAAAACGGTGTCCAGATGCATGAACGAGCGCTTGTGCGGGATCGAGAACGCGAAGACGCGCGCGACGCCCGACTCGGGCTCTCCCCACAGCAGGCGCGCAGCGAGCTCGTCGATCGCCGCCGGGGAGGTGCGCTCAGAGATGCCCACGCCGATGACGTCGGGCCCGAGCACGAGGATGTCGCCGCCCTCGATGTTGTGCGGGCGGTCGCTCGTGTACCACAGCGGCGTCCCGCCGTACTCCGGGTGGTAGCGGAGCAGGAACTCGCCGAAGACGCCCTCGCGACGGCGCGTGCGCGAGAGCATGCTGTTGAGGGAGACGCCGGACCCGATGACCGAGAACGTGTCACGGGTGAAGTAGATGTTGGGAATGGGGTCGATGACCAGGGGCGAGCCGGCGTTGCGGTCGGTGAGCATGAGGTCGGCGAGCGAGGCGGCGCGCGTCGGGGAGAGGTCGAGCTCGTCGGCGCGGACGCCCTCGATGCACTTGTCGACGAGCGCGCGCGTGTCGTCGATGGAGTCCAGGAGCTCGCGCACGGCACCCCGCGCGGCGCGACCGGGGAGGCCCGCCTCGTCCAGCCAGCGCTCGCAGAACTCGGCGCGCGCGCCGGGCACGGCGTCGAGCGCCTCGGCGACGAGCTCGTCGAGGTAGAGCACCTCGACACCCTCGTCGGCGAGCATGCGGGCGAAGCAGTCGTGCTCGCGCTGCGCCTCCTCGAGGAAGGGGATGTCGTCGAAGAGCAGCGGGCCGAGCGTGTCCGGCGAGAGGTTCAGGAGCTCGTTTCCCGGGCGGTAGAGCATCACCTTGCGCAGGCGCCCGATCTCAGAGCGAATGTTCAGTCCCTCGTGCATTGGGGCTCCCTCCGTGAGGTTCCTTTCATAACCATAACGCACGCGGCGCCGTTCGTCCCATGTGCGGCTGCTATCATCATGAGAGGACACAATTCGACGCCCCCGGGCGCCGCGAGACGAGAGGTGCTGTGCTATGGGCAAGGACGCTGCCGAGAAGAACGGCAAGGCTGCGGTGAAGGCGGAGACGCACGCCAAGGAGCCGAAGGCGGGCAAGGCCGCGAAGGGCGAGAAGAAGGCCGATCGGGCCACCGAGCGCGACTTCTCCTACACCCAGAACCGCGAGATCAGCTGGCTGCGCTTCGACGACCGCATCCTCGACGAGGCATACGACGAGAGCGTCCCCGTGTTCGAGCGCCTCAAGTTCTGCGAGATCGTGGAGTCCAACCTCGACGAGTGGTTCATGATCCGCGTGGGCGGCCTCTCCGACCTCGCCTCCCTCAAGAACCAGCCCAAGGACAACAAGTCGAACATGACCCCCGAGGAGCAGCTCGACGCCGTGTTCGAGGCCCTGCCCCCGCTGATCGAGCGTCACGAGAAGGGCCTCGAGCAGGTCGAGGCGGCGCTCGCCGAGCATGGGCTGGTGCGCGTCTCCCCCGCCGACTTCACCGAGGCCGACCGTGCCGCCGTCCAGCGCCACTTCGACCGTCGCCTGGCCCCCATCATCTCCCCGCTCATCGTCGACCCGCGCCACCCCTTCCCGAACCTGCGGAACGGGCGCCTCTTCGTCGCGTGCTCTCTTGACGGCGTCGAGGAGACGGGGCTTCTCGGCATGATCGAGGTCCCCGCCGCCGAGGCGCGCGTCGTCGCGCTCCCCGCCTCGGCCAAGGCCTATCGCTACACCCTGCTCGAGGACGTGCTGGAGACCTGCCTCGACCAGTGCTTCGGCGACTACGTCCCCAAGCGCTCCGTCGTGCTGAGGGTCACGCGCAACGCCGACATCGACCCGGACGGCGAGGGCGTCGAGGAGGAGGAGGACTACCGCCAGCACATGAAGAAGGTGCTGAAGCTGCGCCAGAGGCTACAGCCGATCCGCCTCGAGATCCGCGGCAAGCTCGGCAAGAAGCTCGAGGACCTCATCGCCGCCGAGCTCTCCCTCGAGCCGCGCCGCATCTTCCGCCTGAACCGCCCGATCGACCTCGGCTACGTCTACGGCCTCGAGTCGTCCATCCCCGACCACGAGCACACCGCCTGCGTGTATCGTCCCTTCGAGCCGCAGATCTCCCCCATGGTCGACCTCTCCCTCCCCATGCGCGGCCAGGTGGAGGACCACGACGTCCTACTCACCTATCCCTACGAGTCCATGACGCCGCTTTTGCGCCTCGTGCGCGAGGCGTCCTCCGACGATGCGTGCATCTCCATCAAGATCACGCTCTACCGCGTCGCCAAGAGCTCTCACCTCTGCGAGAGCCTCATCAGTGCCGCCGAGGCCGGCAAGGACGTGACCGTCCTCATGGAGCTGCGCGCCCGCTTCGACGAGGCCAACAACATCGCCTGGGCAGAGCGCCTCGAAGACGCCGGCTGCACGGTGATCTACGGCTCGGAGGGCTTCAAGTGCCACTCCAAGATCTGCCAGATCACCTATCACGACCGCGAGGGCATCAGCCGCATCACCTGCCTCGGCACCGGTAACTTCAACGAGAAGACCGCCGCCCTCTACTCCGACTTCATGCTGCTCACCGCCGACGAGGGCATCGGCGCCGACGGCAACACCTTCTTCCGCAACCTCTCGCTCGGCAACCTCCGCGGCTCCTACAAGCACCTCGGCGTGGCGCCGGTCGGCCTCAAGCCACTCGTCATGCGCGGGCTCGACCGCGAGATCTCCCGCGCGCGCGAGGGTGCGCCCGCGAAGGTCTTCCTCAAGATGAACTCGCTCACCGACCGCGACGTCATCGACAAGATCTCTGAGGCCTGCGAGGCGGGCGTACGGGTGGTCATGATCGTCCGCGGCATCTGCTGCATCAAGGCGGGCGTCCCCGGCAAGACCGACGGCCTCGTGGTGCGCCAGATCGCCGGCCGCTTCCTCGAGCACGCCCGCATCTACGCGTTCGGCGAGTACATGGACACGATCTACCTCTCGAGCGCCGACATGATGACGAGGAACACCGAGAGGCGCGTCGAGATCGCCTACCCCGTGCGCGACCCCGCGTGCTCCGAGATCGTTCGCCACTTCGTCGAGCTGCAGCTCTCCGACAACGTGAAGGCGCGTCAGCTCACGGCGGAGGGGACCTGGGCGCGCGTGGACGCCGACGAGGACGCCCCGCGCGTCGTCTGCCAGGAGGAGCTGCTCCGGGAGGCCTACGCGCATGCCCGCGCCGCCGCCGAGGAGCGCGCCGCCGCGCAGAAGGCCGAGCGAATCCAGCCCGAGGCGTCCGCCGGCCCGGACCTCGCCTCGGTCGAGCAGGAGCCCGCAGAGGCGGCCGAGGCCCCGGAGGTCAACGTGCCGCCCGCTCCCGCCGCCGAGCCCGCCGTCGTGGCGCCGACGACCAAGCCTGCCAGGCGGGGACGCCTCTCCCGCTCCCTCTCGCTCTTCGGCCAGGCGTTCGGCGCCCTCTTCGGCGGGGGTGACGAGTGAGCGGGTCGCCCGAGCTCGAACTGACCTGCGAGCGGATGACCTACGGGCCCGACGCCCTCGCACATGACACCGACGGCCGTGCCGTCTTCGTCTCCGGCGCCGTGGTCGGCGACCGCGTCCGCGCCGTCATCGACCGCGACGAGGGACGTTGGGCCCACGCGGCCGCCCTCGAGCTGACCGAGGCCTCGCCCGAGCGCGTCGTCCCCCGCTGCCCCCATGCGGGCGCCTGCGGGGGCTGCCCCTGGGCGGCGCTCTCCTACGAGGCGCAGGCGCGCGCCAAGCGCGACGGCGTCGTCGACGCGCTCGCGCGCATCGGGCGCCTGGGCACCGAGCGCGCCGAGGCGCTCGTCTCCCCGCTCGTCTCCCCGGGAGACCCCTGGGGGTACCGCAACAAGGTCGAGCTCGCCGTCGCGCGCGATGCGCGCGGCAGGGTGACGCTCGGCATGCACGGCCGCGGCGAGGGCGACGTCGTGCAGGTCAAGAGCTGCGCGCTGCTCGACAAGGCGCATTCCGGGGCCGTGAAGTCGGTCTCGGGCGCGCTCGGATACCTCGCCGGAAGCCATGACCTCCAGCTCGAGCGTGTCGGGATTCGCGCCTCGAGGCGCACGCGCGACCTCGAGGTTGCCCTCTGGACGAGGCCGGGCGCGTTCCCCCGCGCCCAGGTCGCCAAGGTGCTCGGCGACGCCCTGCGCCCCACGTCGGTCGTTCGCGTCATGCAGAAGGGGCCCGCCAAGGCGCGTCGCATCGCTGGCGTCGAGTGCCTCTCGGGCGCCGGCTCGTGGGGCGAGGTCGTGGGCGCGGAGTCGATGCGCGTCTCCGCGCCGTCCTTCTTCCAGGTCAACACCAGGGGCGCCGAGAAGCTCGTGGAGCTCGTCATGGAGGCGCTCGACCCTCAGGCCGACGAGGAGGCGATGGACCTCTACTGCGGGGCGGGCACCTTCACGCTCCCGCTCGCACGACGTGCGGGCTTCGTCTCGGCCGTCGAGTCGTACGGCCCGGCCGTGCGCGACCTGCGTCGCAACCTCGAGCGCGCGGGACTGGGCAACGTCGACGCCGTGGGGGGCGACGCCGGACGCGAGTTCCCCGACACGGACGCCGACGTCATCGTCGTCGACCCGCCGCGCGCCGGCCTCGCCGCGGACGTCGTGTCGCGTCTCTCCGAGCAGCCCGCGCGCGCCATCGCCTACGTGAGCTGCGACCCCGCCACGCTCGCCCGCGACCTGGCGCGCTTCGAGGAGATCGGGGCATTCAGGCCCACCCGAGTCACGCCCGTGGACCTCTTCCCCCAGACCTACCACGTGGAGACGGTCACCCTGCTCGAGCGCGCACGAGCCTGAGGCCGCGCCCACACTACAGGTCGCGGGCGGCCACGTACCCGTACGCCGACTCCGCCTGGCGGGCGCCGTCGGCAATCGCGCGCCCGAGCGCGCGCACGGCGAGCGCCCCGACCGCGTCGACCGGCGCGTCCACGGAGCCGGTTGCCATGACGAAGACGGTGTCCCCGTCGTTGGTGGTGTGCGTCGGCGTGATGGCGTGCGCGTAGGCGTCAGCCGCCATCTGCGCCACCTTGGTTGCCTGCGCCTTGGTGAGCCGTGCGTTGGTGACCACGCACGAGATCGTGGTGTTGGCGCGCGCGAGCGGCATGCGGGCGACGCCGCCGAGAAGCGCCTCGACGCTGCTCCCCAGCGCGCCCCCCTCCTCGCGGACCCCCGCGATGACCTCTCCGGTGTCCGGGTCGCGCACGTCACCGCAGGCGTTGACGGCGGCGACGGCGCCGCAGACGAGGGCGCCGGCGCACTCCACGTCCTCGCCGAGACCCGACTTCATCGCCCGCTCCTGGCCGGTGAGCTTGCCGACCGTGCAGCCCGTCCCGGCGCCCACGTTGCCGCGCTCGAGCGGGCGCCCGGGCTCGTCCAGCGCGGCGGCGCAGGCGTTTCGGCCGTCCTCGGCCGTCGGGCGCGCGTGGGCGTCGCCACAGGCCAGGTCGAAGAGACAGGCGCCCGAGACGATGGGCACGCGGGCGACCCCAACGTCAAGGCCCAGGCCGCGCCGTTCGAGCTCCTCCGCCACGCCGCAGGAGGCGGCCAGGCCGAAGGCACTGCCGCCCGACAGGACGACAGCGTGCAGCTCCTGGACGGTCTCCTCAGGTCGAAGCAGGTCCGTCTCGCGCGTCGCGGGCGCCCCGCCGCGGACGTCGACGCCGCCTACGGCGCCCGAGGGACAGAGGATGACGGTGCAGCCCGTGGCACCCGCCTCGTCGGTGGCATGGGCGGCGTACACGCCGGGAATCTGCGTGACGCTCCGGACGATCTTCTCGCTAGGCATGGGCCCCTCCGATCCTGATCGACTGTACCACGAGGTCGCGGCCGCCCCCGACGAGCTTGCCGAGCTCGCGGACGAGTCGCGCCACGGGCAGGCCGACGACGTTGCTGTAGTCGCCGCGCACCTCGCGCACGAGCAGCCTGCCGGTGCCCTGGATGCCGTACGCGCCCGCCTTGTCGAGCGGCTCTCCGCAGGCGACATAGGCGTCGACCTGCTCGTCGGTGAGCTCCCAGAACGTGACGTCGCTCGTCTCGACGAAGCGCGCCTCGCGCTCGAGGGAGCCGTCGGGGGCGAGCAGCATCGCGCAGACGCCGGTCGAGACGTGATGGGTGCGGCCCGAGAGCTCGTGCAGCATCGCCGCGGCGTCGGCGGCGTCGGCAGGCTTGCCCAGCGCCTCGTCGCCCATCCAGACGATCGTGTCGGCGGCGACGAGCAGGCCGTCGGCGGGCGCATGCTCCAGCGCCGCGCGCACGGACTCGGCCTTCTCGGCGGCGAGGCGGCCCACGAGGTCCACGGGGCTCTCGCCGTCCTGGCGCGTCTCGTCTATGTCGGCGGGGACGACCTCGAGCTCAAAGCCGGCGTCGCCGAGGAGCTCCCGGCGCCGGGGCGACTGGGATGCGAGTATCACGGCTTACCTCCAAAAAGAAAGCGGGGACCGAAGCGGCCCCCGCTTGACGTCACGTTGACGCGCGTCGATCTACTCGACGACGATGGCGGAGACGGGGCAGTTGTCGGCAGCCTCCTGAGCGGCGTCCTCGGCGTCCTCGGGCACGTCCTCCTCGATGGCGACGGCGACGCCGTCGTCGGAGATGGAGAAGACGTCAGGGCAGGTGCCCTCGCACAGACCGCAGCCGATGCACTCCTCGTTGACAGTAGCCTTCATGTGTGAATCCTCTCTCTTGCCCGGACCCCCTGCCCGGGTTACCACCTTTTTGTACACGTTTCGACGCCTGTGCGCAACCGTTTCTTGCGTGCGGCAGAAATAGCCCGTCAACGGCCATGAGCTGCCGTTTATTCCTAGCGTCTCGGTGGGTTTTCCGCGGCCGCGGGCGTCCTAGTTGAACTTCACGAGCTTCTGTGCGGCGCGGTAGCCGGCCAGCGTGAGCGCGCGGCCGAGCGTGCCGGGGAGGTTGGTCGCGAGTCCGACGACACCGTGACGGGCGCGGCGGTACATGCGGCGGTCGTAGGCCCTGAGCTCGTCCCAGAGCTTCTGGAGCTCGTCCATCGCGTCCGGGCGGTCGCTCTTCTTGGAGAAGACCGAGCAGATGGCCATGATGATCGTGAAGTAGTTCATCATGTAGCTGCGCAGCTTCGCCGAGGAGACGTCGTCGTAGACGTGGTAGGCGTGCATCATGACGCGCGCGACGCGCCAGTAGTGGTCGACGCGGCTGGTGAGGACCTTGTCGTTGACGGACTGGTCCTCGCGCCCGATGAAGTAGCGGTAGGCGTCCACGTCGAGGTAGTAGATGCTGCGGCACGCCGGGAAGGGCACGTAGGCGTAGATGTTGTCGACGTAGAAGGTGTGGGGCGGCATCTCGAGCCCCACCTCACGCAGCACGTCGACGCGGTAGGTCAGCGCATGCATGAGCAGGTACTGCCACATCATGAAGTGACCCATGTCGTTCCAGGTGAAGATGCGCCCCACCGGCAGCACGCGACGGTAGTCGACCTTGTTCTGCGTGTCGTCCTCGACGTGCTCGTAGACGTAGTTGGTGATGACGAGGTCGACATGCTCGCCCAGCTCCTCGAAGCGACGGAGCTGGTCGAGAAGGACCCGCACGGCATTGGCGTCAACCCAGTCGTCCGAGTCGATGTTCTTGAAGTAGGTGCCGCTCGCGTTGCGCACGGCCTGCATGACCGCGGCGCCGTGCCCGCCGTTCTCCTGGTGGACGGCCTTGATGATGCCCGGGTGGCGCTCGGCCCAGGCGTCGGCGCGCTGGGGCGTGTCGTCTTTGGTCGAGCCGTCGTCGACGATGATGATCTCGACGTCCTCCGCGTACCCGGTGCCCTCCAGGATGGACTCGATGCAGTGGTCCATGTAGGCGGACGAGTTATAGCACGGGATTCCGAACGTGATGGTCTTCTTCATGCCTGTCCTTCTCGCGGGCGCAGTCAAGGGCACCCTTGCTAGCTGTGCTGGGCGATGATCTCGTCGGAGAGGTCGAGCGCAGAGGCGACGACGCCGTCCATGTCGTAGTAGCGGTACTCGGCGAGACGGCCGACGCAGTGGAAGTTGACGAGGTCCTCGACTCGCGCGCGATAGCGACGGTAGAGCTCGAGGTTCTCGTCCTCGAGAATCGCGTAGTACGGATCCTGGCCGCTGCCCGGCTCATAGGCCTTGGAGTACTCCTTCATGATTGTCGTCTTGCCGGGCACCACCTGGCCGGTCATGTTCTTGAACTCGGTGATGCGCGTAAAGTTCTCGCTCGTCGTGTAGTTAACGGTTCCGACGGGCTGGAACTGGTCGCAGTCGAGCGTCTCGAAGACCATATCGAGCGTGCGGTACGGAAGCGCGCCGAGGTCAAGGTTAAAGAGCTCGTCAAGCGGGCCGGTGTAGATGATCTCCCCGCCGTAAGGGCGCCCACAGACCGAGACGCTGGTCTCGGAGACTTTAAGGATGTCGCGGGCATCTACGTCCAGGAATACCGAGATGAGATCATGCTCGAGCATGTGCTCGAAGAGGACGGTATAGCCCTCGGCCGGCATGCCCTGGTATGGGGCCTGCGGGAAGTAACGCTCGTCGTCGCCCACGAACACGGGCACGCGACCGGTAATCGACGGGTCGATCTGGTCGGGGGTCTGCCCCCACTGCTTCATCGTATAGTGGAGGAAGACATTCTCGTAGACGTAGTCGGCGACCTCCACGAGATCGGGGTCATTCTTCTCACGAAGCTCCATGATGGGAACCTTCTTGTTCTCGCCGAAGGTGTCCACCAGCTTTTGATAGAGACGCTCTCCCTTCTCGTCGCCGAAGGCGAGCTTGAGGGAGCGATGGTTGAAGGGCACGGGCATGAGCGTGCCGTGGATGTTGGCGAGCACCTTGTGCTGATAGTCGGTCCACTCGGTGAAGCGCGAGAGGAACTCGTTCACGCGGTCGTTCACGGTGTGGTAGATATGCGGACCGTACTTGTGTATGAGGATGCCCGCCTCGTCCTCGTAGTCGTAGGCGTTGCCGGCGATGTGGTCGCGACGCTCGAGCACGCAGACCTTGAAGCCGCAGGACTCGGCAAGTCGACGCGCGCAGGTGGCCCCCGCGTAGCCTGCGCCGACGACGATCGCGTCATAGCAGTCAGGGTTGAAACCAGTGGGAAGACCCTTCTCGATGCTCATGGAAATCCTCTCTTCGCGCCGTCACGAGCCGACGTGCGCTCGCCCATTCGTCCGCACGATTCTACCACCTCGAACCTATAATGGACCAAAGCGGCGCGCATGCCCGACAGAGGAACACAATCGGGCTCGCGCGAGGATGGACGAATAGTGAAGGAGTTTCGATGAGCGATTTTCTCGCCCGCATGAAGGCCGCGGCCAAGGCCTACAAGAAGACGATCGTCCTGCCCGAGGGCGAGGACCCGCGCACCCTCGAGGCTGCGCGCAAGATCGTGGCTGAGGACCTGGCCAACCTCGTGATCCTGGGCGACCCCGCGAAGATCGACGTCGACGGCGTGACCGTCATCGACCCGACCTCCCCCACGGCCCCCAAGCACGAGGCCTACGCCCAGAAGTTCGCCGAGCTGCGCGCCAAGAAGGGCGTCACGATCGAGCAGGCCCGCGCCCAGATGATGGACGCCACCTACTACGGCACCATGATGGTCAAGATGGGCGACGCCGACGGCCTCGTCTCCGGCGCCTGCCACTCCACGGCCAACACGCTGCGCCCGGCGCTCCAGATCCTGAAGACCGCCCCGGGCACCAAGCTCGTATCCGCCTTCATGGTCATGTGCACCAAGACCCCGGAGTTCGGCGCCGACGGCACGCTCGTCTTCGCTGACTGCGGCCTGAACATCGACCCGACCTCCGACGAGCTCTCCGAGATCGCCATCGCCTCCGCCAACTCCTTCGCCACCTTCATGGACGACGTGGAGCCGCGCGTGGCCATGCTCTCCTACTCCACGATGGGCTCGGCCGGCGGCGACACGGCGAAGAAGGTCCAGGAGGCGACCAAGTTTGCCAAGGAGAAGGCCCCCGAGCTCGCCATCGACGGCGACCTCCAGCTCGATGCCGCCATCGTGCCCGAGGTTGCCGCCCTCAAGGCTCCGGAGAGCAAGGTCGCGGGCCACGCCAACGTGCTCGTCTTCCCCAACCTCGAGACCGGCAACATCGGCTACAAGCTCGTCCAGCGCTTTGGCCAGGCCGAGGCCTACGGCCCCATCCTTCAGGGCATCGCCAAGCCCGTGAACGACCTCTCGCGCGGCTGCGTGGCCGACGACATCGTGGGCGTCGTGGCCATCACCGCCGTCCAGGCCCAGATGGCCGAGATGCACTAGTAGCGGACATCCGAAACTGCTACTGCCTGGCCCTGACGCCGTATGGCGCCGGGGCCTTTCTCATGCCAAGACAGACCGCAGATTTCAAGGGCATTGGCTCATGTTGTGTACGCAATTTCGGCTTTGATATTAGGTGTTTCTCGACAAATCCGCAGGTAGACGCACTGGCAAGAGGAGCATAAGGTATTGAAGTGTGCGCACAACCTCGAAAAAGGAAACGCGGGGCCGAGAAAGACCTCGACCCCGCGAAATGCGGTCTATGAAACTCAGCCTAGCGACCGATGGGCTTGGGGCCGGCGGCGCGGACCTCGGGCGCCATCGTGGTGAGGCGCTTCTCGGCGTTGTCGACGAACATCTGGGCGAGCTTCTCGGCCATGTCGTCGTAGGCCGCGCGGTCCTCCCAGGTGTTGCGGGCGTTGAGCAGCTCGCTGGGCACGCCGGGGCAGGACGTGGGCACGTCGAGGTTGAAGCGCTCGTCGTGGACGAACTCGGAGTCGTCGATGATGCCGGACTGGGCCGCCTCGACCATCTTGCGCGTGTAGGAGAGCTTCATGCGCTTGCCGACGCCGTAGGGGCCGCCGGTCCAGCCGGTGTTGATGAGGTAGACGCGCACGCCGCCCTTGTCAATCTTCTCGCCGAGCATCTGGGCGTAGACGTTGGGGTCGAGCGGCATGAACGGCTCGCCGAAGAGCGAGGAGAACGTGGGCTGGGGCTCCTTGATGCCGCGCTCGGTGCCGGCGACCTTGGAGGTGAAGCCGGTCATGAAGTGGTACATGGCGGCGTTGCGGTCGAGCTTGGCGATCGGGGGCAGCACGCCGAAGGCGTCGGCCGTGAGGAAGATCACGACGTCGGGGGTGCGCTTGGCGCGGCCCTTGGCCACGGCGCCGGGGACGAACTCGACCGGGTAGGCCACGCGGCCGTTCTCGGTGAGGGAGGTGTCGAAGTAGTCCGCCACGCGCGTCTCGTCGTCGATCACGACGTTCTCGCACATGGAGCCGAAGCGGATGGCGTTCCAGATCTGCGGCTCGGTCTCGGGCGTGATGTCGATGGTCTTGGCGTAGCAGCCGCCCTCGATGTTGAAGACGCGGTCCTCGGCCCAGCCGTGCTCGTCGTCACCGATGAGCAGGCGGTCCTCGGCGGCGGAGAGGGTGGTCTTGCCGGTGCCGGAGAGGCCGAAGAAGACCGTGGTGCCGTGAGAGCGCGGGTTCATGTTGCAGGAACAGTGCATGGTGAGCACGTTGTCCTCAACGGGCAGCAGGTAGTTCATGACCGAGAAGATCGACTTCTTGATCTCGCCGGAGTACTGGGTGCCGACGACGAGGATCGTGCGCTCCTGGAAGTTGATGAGGACGGCGGCCTCGGAGTGGGTGCCGTGGACCTCGGGGTCGAGCTTGAGGGAGGGCGCCGCCATGACGACGAAGTCGGCCTCGCCGAAGTCGCGGAGCTCGTCCTCGGTGGGACGCACGAGCATCTGGTGGACGAAGAGCGCCTGGCTCGCGAGCTCGCAGATGGCGCAGATCTTGCGGGAGTAGCGACGCTCGGCACCGGCGAGGCCGTGCACGACGAAGAGGCGACGCTCGGAGAGGTGGCCGATGACCTCGCTCTTGATCTTCTGGTACTTCTCCTCGGAGAACGGGACGTTGACGCTGCCCCACGCGATCTTGTCGTGGACGTCGGGCGTGTCGACGATGAAGCGGTCCTTGGGCGAGCGGCCGGTGTACTGGCCGGTGATGACGGAGAGCGAGCCGGTGCTGGTGAGCTCGCCCTCGCCGCGCTCGACGGCGGTCTCGATCAACACGGCGGGGGACGCGTCGATGACGGTCTTCTCCTCCGTGTGGGCTATGCCGTAGCGCTGAAGTTCCTCGATGATCATGCGTGCCTCCTTATGGCAGGCGGGTATCCGCCGACTTAAGACGCATAGCAGTCCCCCAAATTCCGAGGGCACCGGTTGGATATTATGACACAACTCCCCGCTCGCGGCTCCATACGCCCCATTCAGCTAGCCAAGAAGGCGAGAAGGACGCGGAGGGAATAGAGTTTTGAGAAATAGGGACCAAGGAGGGACGACCATGACCAAGCTGACGACCATTACCGACGGCGACCTCTCCGCCACGATCGACGCGCAAGGAGCGCAGCTCATGAGCGTGAAACTCGGCGACGGCGAGTACCTCTGGCAGGGTGACGAGCGCTACTGGGCGCGGCGCGCCCCGGTGCTCTTCCCCATAGTCGGCTGCCTGCGCGGCGACCACGCCACCTCGGCGCAGGGCGACGTCTCCCTCAAGCGCCACGGAATCGCCCGCCTCTACGAGCACGCCGTCGTGGAGCAGACGCCCTCGAGCGTGACCTACGAGCTCCGCTCCACCAACGAGACGCGCGCCGCCTACCCCTTCGACTTCTGCCTCAACATGACCTACGCGCTCGCCGACGGCCGCCTCACCCAGACGTTCAAGGTCACCAACACCGGCAACGTGGACCTCCCCTTCACGCTCGGCGGCCACCCCGCCTTCAATGTGCCCGTTCCCGGCGAGGGGGGCGCGTCCTTCTCGGACTACGAGCTCGTGTTCCCGGAGCCCTGGACGGCACGCGTCCCGTCGATCGACGAGCAGGGGCTCCAGGACTTCGGCCACATGCACGAGCTCTTCCGCGACACGGACCGGATCCGCCTCACGCACGAGCTCATAGACGAGCTCCTCACGGTCGTGTTTGTCGACGTCCCCGGTCGCTCGGTGAGGCTCGTCGGCCCCGCCGGCCACGGCATCCAGGTCGACTTCGACGGGTTCGCCTTCCTCGGCGTGTGGACCGCCACGAGCGACTCCCCGTTCGTCGCGATCGAGCCCTGGGTGGGCTGCGCCACGGCCTACGACGAGTCGGACGTCTTCGAGGAGAAGCGCGGGACCATCACGCTCGCCCCCGGCGAGACCTGCGTGAGGTCCTTCACCATGAGGCCCTTCTAGCCATGGGGCAGATCCGCCTTGCCAACACGGACGACCTTAAGGCCGTCTGCGCCATCTATGATGCCGCGCGACGCTTCATGCACGCCAACGGCAACCCCACCCAATGGCCTGGTGACTACCCCGGTCTCATTGACGCCGAGGAGGACCTCGAGGCCGACGCCCTCTGGGTGCTCGACGAGGGGCGGGGGCCCATCGCCGTCATGAGCGTGCTCCCCGGACCGGACCCAACCTACGCCGTCATCGAAGGCGAGTCCTGGCTGAACGACGAGCCCTACTGGGTCATGCATCGCCTCGCCGTGGCCGAGAGCGGCCATGGCGCGGGCACGCGCATGCTCGAGTGGCTCTGTGCGCAGCATGACAACGTCCGCGTCGACACCCACGCCGACAACGTCCCCATGCAGCGCGCGCTCGAGAAGTGCGGCTTCGTCAGACGCGGCACGATCTGGGTCGAGGACGGCACCCCTAGGATCGCATACCACTTCGTACGGTAGTCGCAACGCGCCAGCGGGTTGTTTGCGCCGATGACGCACGCCTCGTTTAGGAAAGCCGGGTTGTTGCAGGTCCGCAGTCCCCATCCGCTTAAGAATCTGGGGTTGTTGCACCCCTGGGACGGCATCGAGGGGGATGCAATCGAGCGTCAACTGGGACGTTGTCGGCATGAGGCGCTTCTCGGCATACAACTACCCCGGATTGCTAAGCGCGCCCCACACCGAACCTACAACGACCCCTGGTTCTTATGCGCCTTGGCGACCGGCGCCTGCAACTACCCCGAATCCTTAAGCATGTCGGGCGGGGGCCGCCCGGTCAGCGGCACGCAGCGACGAAGCTCTTCCAGAGGGTGAAGTCAGTCTCGACGGTACGCCACGTGTACTCGGGATGCCACTGGACACCGACGCAGAAGCGCCCGCCGGGGACCTCGATACCCTCGGGGACGCCGTCGGTCGCGTGCGCCACGAGTCGTACTCCCTCGCCGAGGCGGTCGACGCAGCAGTGGTGCGCCGAGTTGGTCTGCACGCGCGTGGCCCCGCCGAGGGCGCGTGACAGCAGCGAGCCCTCCTCGACCTCCACGGGATGGCAGACGCCGTTCAGGATGCCGGTGTGGCGCCACTGGACCATGCCCTCGCGGGAGCCGAGGCTCGGGACGTCCATGCAGAGCGTCCCGCCGAGCGCGACGTTCAGAAGCTGCGTGCCGCGACAGGTCGTGAGCAGCGGCTTGTCGACGGCAACGGCGGCGCGCAGGAGCGGCAGCTCAAAGGCGTCGCGCTGCGGGCAGAGCAGGGCGGGGTCATAGGGCGCCTCGTCGCCCCAGAGCGCGGGACTGACGTCGGGTCCCCCGGGGACGGCAATGCCGTCGGCGCGCTCGACATACTCCGCGATGACGCCCTCGTCCTCGGCGAGCGCCATCATGAGCGGCAGGCCGCCGGCGGCGAGAATCGCGTCGACGAAGCAGTCGGCGATGGCCTCCTGCGGGGCGATCGTCTCCGAGCCCTCCGTGACGGGCGCCTCCCAGCGGGGAGCCACCAAGATGACCGGTCTTCTCGCCATGCCTAGTGCCCCTTGATCGAGTCGAGGAAGTCGCGGGCGCGCTGGGTCTTGGGGTGGTCGAAGAACTCGTCGGGAGAGCCCTCCTCCACGATCTGCCCGTCGGCCATGAAGACCACGCGGTCGGCGACGCGGCGCGCGAAGCTCATCTCGTGCGTGACGACCACCATGGTCATGCCACCCCGCGCGAGCTCGACCATGACGTCGAGGACCTCGTTGATCATCTCGGGGTCGAGGGCGCTCGTGGGCTCGTCGAACATCATCGCCTTGGGTCGCATGGCGAGCGAGCGGGCGATTGCGGCGCGCTGCTGCTGGCCGCCGGAGAGCTGGGCGGGGACCTTGTGGGCCTGCTCGGCAACGCCGACGCGCTCGAGAAGCTCCATCGCGTACCTCTCGGCCTCCTCCTTGCCCTGCCCGAGGACCTCGCGCGGCCCGAGCGTCACGTTGTCGAGGATCGTCATGTGAGCGAAGAGGTTGAACTGCTGGAAGACCATGCCGAGCTCCGCGCGCATCCGGGCGAGCTCGCGCCCCTCCTGCGGCAGCGGCTCGCCCTCGATGAGGATCTCGCCGGAGTCGATGGTCTCGAGGCGGTTCATGGTGCGGCACATCGTGGACTTGCCCGACCCGGAGGGGCCGATCACGACGAGCACCTCTCCCCTGCCGACCGACAGGTTCACGTCGCGAAGCACGTGGAGGTCCCCGAAGTGCTTGTCGACGTGGCGAAGCTCGATCACCGGCACGTTCTTCTCGGATGCGCTGTCTTGGCTCATTCTCCCGCTCCTAGCGAATGATCTTGACGCCCGTGCGCCGCGCCACGTAGACGGACGCCTTGTTGATGGCGAAGTTGATCAGGATGTAGATGACGGCGACGACCAGGTACATGGAGAGCAACGCGTCGTAGTTGGTGATGAGCACGCGCGCGTTCTGCATGAGGTCGGGGTAGCTCACCACATAGGCGACCGTCGTGTCCTTGACCACGACGACGAGCTGGGCGATGAGCGAGGGGATGACGTAGCGGATCGCCTGGGGCAGCACGATCCTCCGCATGGTCTTGGCCGGGCTGAGCCCGATCGAGTACGCCGCCTCCACCTGGCCCTTGGGCACGGCGTTCACGCCCGCGCGGAAGACCTCGGCGAGCACGCCCGAGGCGGCGAGCGCCACCGGCAGCGTGAGCATCCAGAAGGCGGGCATCTGGATGCCGTACTGCGGGACCACGAGGAAGAAGAAGTAGATCAGGAGCAGGCTCGGCACGCCGCGGAAGAAGTCCGTGACCACGCGGCAGACGGCCGCGAGCGGGGCGATCCCGCTCGTGCGGCCCAGCATGAGCGCGAGCCCCAGCACGAGCGCGATGACGCCGGCCGTGAGCGCGACCTCGACGGTGCCCGCGAAGCCCTGCAGCAGGAAGCGCCACGTGGGCCACTCGAGCAGGAAAGACCAGTAGCGCGGCGCGAGCTGGCCCGTCACGTAGAACTGGCGGACAACGAGAAACGCGAGCAGGGCGAGCAGGACGGCGGAGATCGCCGTGCCGATCGCGATGCGGCGGCGCGTGCGCGGGCCGGGCGCCTCGTAGAGCGCGGAGCGCACGCTCGGCGCTGTCTGGGTGCGCATGCTCATCGGAGGATCCTCACCCTCTTGTCGAGGCGGTTGCCGGCGAACGAGATCGCGAACGCGGTGAGCACGTAGCCGAGCGCGGAGATCAGAAAGGCGAGGATGCCGCCCGTGGCGCGCGTATTGACGTAGGAGACCACGCCCGTGAGCTCCTGGGGCGTGAGCGGGACCTGGGAGCCGAGCGCCGTCGTGAGCATGACGGCGATGAGGAGGTTCGTCATGGGGAGGACCGTCGTGCGGAGGGCCTGGGGGATCACGACATGGCGCAGGATCTGCCCGAACGTGAGGCCGATCGAGCGCGCGGCCTCGATCTGGCCGACGCCGATGGTGTTGATGCCGCTCATGAAGTTCTCCGAGCCGAAGGCCGAGGCCATGAGCACGACGGTCACGATGACGCAGGTGCGCCACGGCAGGACCACGCGCAGCTGCGGCAGGGCGTAGGCCACCAGAATGAGCAGGGCGACGCCGGGGATGTTGCGGAACACCTGCACATAGAGCTCGCCGACGCCGCGCAGGGGCGCGACGGGCGAGACGCGCGCGACGGTCACCGCCACGGCGAGGACCATGACGAAGACGAACGAGACGGCCGTCATCCCCCATGTGGCGAGAAGACCGTCGAGGTAGTTCTGTCCGTATGTGCCGAGAAGCTCAGCAAGCCCCATGAGAACCCCTCACGCCGGGTCCGGCGCTACACGCCGATCGTGGGGGGAACGGGGGCCTCGGAGATGCCGGCGCGGTCGCCGATGCAGATCTGCCAGAGCTGCTCCCACAGGCCCTCGTCCTCAACGCGCTGGAGCCAGGCGTTGACGAACGCGACGCCGTCGGAGCCGAGCGGCAGGCCGATACCGTAGGCGTCGACCGGGCCGAACTCCTCGCCGGCCAGGCGATAGCGGCCCGGGTTGCGCGTCATGGAGCCCATTTGCATGGCGGTGTCGATGACGTAGGCGTCGACGCGACCCTGGGAGAGGGCCGTGCGGGCCTCCTCATCGGTCTTGAACTCCTGGACCTGGGCGTCGGGCGCGTACTCCTCGAGGATGGAGGGGCCGGTGGAGCCGGACTGGGCGGCGACGTTCTTGCCCGCGAGGTCCTCGAGGGAGTTGATGTCGGTGTTGTCCGCCATGACGAGGATGGACTGCTGCGTGGTGTAGTACGGGCCCGCGAAGGAGATCAGCATCATGCGGTCCTCGTTGATCGAGTAGGTGGCGAAGACGGTGTCCACCTGGTCGTTCTGGAGGACGGACTCGCGCGTGTCGGAGGTGACCTGCGTGATCTCCTGCTTGGACTCGTCACCCAGGATGTAGCGGGTGAGCAGCTGGGAGAGGCCGGCGTCGAAGCCGCGGGTCTTGCCGTCCTGCTCGTTGAGGGACGAGAAGAGCAGCGAGGTCTGGACGCCGCCCACGCGGAGCGTGCCGGCCTCCCTGACGGCCGTAGCCCACTCGCTGGCGGCGATCTCGTCGTCGGTCGCCACGAAGCCGGAGGCGATGAGCTCGTCGTAGGCGGCGGAGTCGAGCTGGCTCTCCTCGCCGGCGTCGTCGTCGGTGGTGGGGGCGGGAGCCTCCGCGTCATCGCAGCCGACGAGGGCGAGGGCGGAGAGGGCGGCAGCGCCGAGGCCGAGCGCCTGGCGGCGGTTGAGCATGAGGTCGTTGAGCGACATAAGGGGTCCTTTCCGTAGGGTTCCCTTCCATAGGTATAAATAGTACCCAATCCGGTGGGAATTAGTCTCACCCCGAAACAGCCCTCTAACCCATCTTTCGGCAAGTTCGCCCGAGGGCGGCTGGCAGCGGGGACCTCCCCGTCGCGAGTTTCTCGAAGAAGGGCCCCGACCGCAAAGGTCGGGGCCCTTCGAGAGCACTCGCAGAGGGGAGGTCCCCGCCGCCTACCCCAGCAGCTCCTCGACGTCGAGCGCGATCATGTACTCCTCGTTGGTGGGAACAACCATGACGGTGATCGCGGAGTCGGGGGTGGAGATCACACGCGGCTCGTCGGAGCGCGGCGCGTTCTTCTCGGCGTCGATCTTGACGCCCATCCAGCCGAGCAGCTCGCAGATGCCCGCGCGGATCTCGGGCGCGTTCTCGCCGATGCCGGCGGTGAAGACCATCGTGTCCACGCCCTGCATGGAGGCGGCCATCTCGGCGAAGAGCTGGGAGACGCGGTAGTTGAACATGTCGAGCGCCATCTGGCACTTCTCGTCGCCGTCGGCGGCGCCGGCCTCGATGTCACGGGAGTCGGAGGAGACCTCGGACACGGCGAGAAGACCAGACTTCTTGTTCATCATCGTGTCGATCTCGTCGATGCTCATGTGCGCCTCGCGGCTGAGGTAGAACACCGTCGCCGGGTCGAGCGTGCCGCAGCGCGTGCCCATGATGAGGCCGTCGAGCGGGGTAAGGCCCATCGTGGTGTCCATGCACTTGCCGTCCTGGATGGCGCACAGGGACGCGCCCGAGCCGAGGTGGCAGCTCACGAGCTTGTGGGTCTTGTCGCCCATCATCTCGTGAACGGTACGCCAGATGAAGCGGTGGCTCGTGCCGTGGGCGCCGTACTTGCGGACGTGGTAGGTGTCAGCCACGTCGCGCGGGATGGCGTAGCGCCAGGCGTGCTCGGGCATGTGGTAGTGGAAGGCGGTGTCCGGCACGATGACGTTTCCGAGCTCGGGGAACATGTCGCGGCAGATCTCGATGACGTCGGCCTCGGCGTAGTTGTGCAGGGGGGCGAGCGGCGCGACCTCGCGGACCTGGGCGAGCGTCTCGTCGGTCACGACGGCGGACTCGGGGAAGTACCAGCCGCCCTGGACCACGCGGTGGCCGATGCCGCCGATGGGCTTGTCGATGGTCTTGAGGATGTCGAAGACGTACTTGATGGCGGTCTTGTGGTCGGGGAGCGCGACCTCGAGCTTCTGCTTCTCCCCGCCCATCTCCTCGTGGCCGACGAAGGAGCCGTCGATGCCGATGCGCTCGCAGTTGCCCTTGGCGTAGACCTCGCGCGTGTCCACGTCAAGGAGCTGGTACTTGAGCGACGAGCTGCCGGCGTTGATAACAAGGACGTTCATGACTCTCCTCCCGCGGGGTCTCCCCCACTCAGCGTTGAAACACAGCACTCACATGATACGCCCGTCGGACGCCCTCGTTGCTCTCACGTCGATGAACGGGCTGGCCGGGCTGGCCGGGCTTCTCTCCGAGAAGTGCGCTGCGCGGAACTTCTCTGCGAGAAGCCCGGCCAGCCCTAGGCAACGGTAGGCGCCAGGGTCTTTCGGAGGGAAGTTCTGCGGAGCACACTTCCCGGAGAAAGACCCGGGCGCCGGCCAGCTACGTCTGGGGGGCTAGGGAATGAGACCCTCGCCGAGGGGCTTGCCGCCGAGGACGTGCATGTGCAGGTGCATGACGGTCTGGCCGGCGGCGGCGCCGGTGTTCATGATGCAGCGGAAGCCCGTCTGCGCGACGCCGGTCTTCTCGGCAACCGCCTTGACCGCGCGCTCCATGGAGGCGAGCGTCTCGGCGGGGACGTCGTCGACGAAGTTGTCGTGGTGGGCCTTGGGCACCACGAGCACGTGGACGGGCGCCTGGGGGTTGAGGTCGTTGAACGCGACGACGTTGTCGTCCTCGTAGAGGAACTCGCTCGGGATCTCGCCGTTGGCGATCTTGCAGAAGATGCAGTCAGACATGGTGCTCCCCTCTCGCTTCTTGCTACTCGTTCAGGTAGGCGGTGCTGGGCGCCGAGGCGGTGTCGCGCACGGGCGCGGACTCGTCGGTGGCGTCGAGAAGGACACGCACCTTCTGCTCCGCCGTGCTCAGACGCTCGCGCAGGCTCTTCAGGAGCTCCACGCCGCGGGCGTAGCGCTCGAGCGAGTCCTCGAGCTCGAGCTCGCCGGACTCGAGCGCGCGCACGATCTGCTCGAGCTCGATGGAGGCCTCCTTGAACGTCATGTCTTCGATCTTCCTGGGCTCGTCTGCCATGGTGTCCCCTTCCCGGGCTATGCCCGATCTTCGATTCGGATGGACGAGACGGTCGCCTCGATGGACCCCTCGCCGAGAAGCACGCTCACCTGGTCGCCGCAGGCCACGTCCGACGCGCGCTTCACGACGCGCCCCGAGGCGTCACGGGCGATCGCGTAGCCTCGCGCCAGGACCGAGAGCGGCGAGAGCGCGTCGAGCGACGCGGCGAGCCGTGCGAGCGTCGCCTCGGCGGGACGCAGGAGGCGTCCGCCGGCCTCCGCGAGGCGCCCCGCCGCGAGCTCGCAGCGCTCGGCGTCACGGGCGAGGCCGCGCGGGACGGCGTCATGGAGGCGTTCCTCGGTCTGGAGCAGGTCGGAGAGAAGGTCCCGGAGGGGCGCGGCGGGGTCGGAGAGGCAGCGGCGCGCGCCGAGGGCGTCGATGGCCACGCGGCGCCGCGAGAGCGTCGCGTCCATGGCGCCGGACATGAGCCTGCCGAGGGACGTGACGGACGCGGAGCGCACCTCCAGCACCGCCGACATGGCCCGTCCCAGGCGCACCTGCCGCTGGAGCATCTGTCGCTCCACCTCGTCGATGGCGGGCGCCACCGACTCGGCGGCGGCGGTCGGCGTGGAGGCGCGGCGGTCGGCGACCATGTCGGCGATCGTCGTGTCCGGCTCGTGGCCGATGCCGGTCACGACCGGCACGGGGCAGGCCGCGATCGCCCGTGCGACGCCCTCGTCGTTGAAGCACATGAGGTCCTCGAACGAGCCGCCGCCGCGGACGAGCAGGATCGCGTCGGGACGGGCGGCCGCGGCGGTCGAGAGCGCACGGGCGATCGTCGCCGGGGCGTCGGAGCCCTGCACGGAGCAGCCGACGACGTCGATCTCCACGAGGGGGTTGCGACGCGCGAGCGTGCGCTTGACGTCCTCCACCACGCTGCCGGAGAGCGACGTCACCACGCAGACGCGCGAGCAGAACGCGGGGACGTGGCGCTTTCGGGAGGGGTCCATGAGGCCCTCGCGCTCGAGGGCGCGCGCGAGCTCGGCGACCCGCTGGCGCAGCAGGCCCTCGCCCGCAGCCTCGACCTTCCTGGCGACGAACGAGAGCTTGCCCGAGGCCTGGTAGACGTCGAACTTGCCCGTGAGCCGCACGGAGAGCCCGTCACGCAGGTCGAACCCGATCTTCTCGGCCGTCCCGCGCCAGACGATGACGCTCATGGAGGCGCCGGCGTCCTTCACCTCGAAGTAGCAGTGGCCCGAGCGGGCGTTGGGGCCCCGGAACCCCGACACCTCCCCGTCGACGACGAGCGTCGGCCACGAGGAGACCGCCCCCTTCGCGAGGGCGACGGCGTCCGAGACGGTGATCGGCTGGCCCTGCTGGGCGCCCATCAGTCGTCCCTGCCGCCGTAGCGTCCGAGCAGGTAGACGAGCTGCATGAGAGAGGTCAGCGCTGCGGCGACGTACGTGAGGGCGGCGGCGGTGAGGACCGACCGGGCGCCCTTCTCGTCAAGACCGGAGCCGCGCGCGGAGAGGTACGCCACCGCGCGCCTCGAGGCGTCGATCTCCACCGGCAGGGTGACCACCTGGAATACCACGGCGGCCGCGAAGAGCACGATGGCGAGCTGGACCAGGCCGGCGAGGTTGAGGAACACGCCGGCGAGGAGCACGAGGATCCAGGAGTTCTCCGCTACGGACACCACGGGGACGAGCGCGGAGCGCAGGCGGTAGAAGCCGTAGCCCTGTGCGGCCTGGATCGCATGGCCGGCCTCGTGACAGGCGACGGCGACCGAGGCGACCGAGGCGCCGCGGTAGTTGTCGTCGGAGAGGTGCAGCGTGTTGTCACGCGGGTCGTAGTGGTCGGTGAGCGAGCCGGCGACGCGCGTGATGCCCACGTCGTTAGCGCCCCCGTCCGCCAGCATCTGCCGCGCGACGTCGGCGCCGGTGCCGGGGATGCCGGCATCGACCTGGGACCACTTGCGGTAGGTGCTCCTGATGTAGCCCTGCGCCGCGGTACCCAGAACGAGCGCGACGAGCACGACGACGAGATAGGCCGGGTCGAACCCGTATCCGATGTAGAAGGGCATGTGCGTCTCCAATCACGTCTGGACTGCGTCCATTCTACCCACGCCGCCGGACGGCAATGCGCGGGCCGGGCGGGCGGCGCTAGAGCAGCTCGATCCGCCCCTCGCGGACGGTGAGGCCGACCTCGCCCGAGAGCAGCTTGTCGAGCGTGGAGCCCGCGAGCTCCCAGCGCCAGCCGCGCGAGAGCGGCGACTCGTCGCGGCTCTGCACGAAGTCGAGAAGGTCGTCGCGCGTGGCGATGAGCTGGGTCGCCACGCCGCTCCCCTCGGATGCCAGGCGCAGCACGGCGTACATGAGGTCGACGACCCCCTCGGTCTCGGCGGAGGGGCGCGCGTGGCGGGCGACCTTGGGGCACTCGTCGGGCGGGCACGCCTGGCCGCGGGAGACCGCCTCGAGCAGGAGTCGCGCGTCGCGCTCGGGGATCTGGTCGGTGCCGCGGATCTTGCGGAGCCGGTCGAGCGAGTTCGGCGTGCGCTTGCACACCTCGACGACGACCTCGTCGGAGGCGACCCACTTGCGCGGGAGGTCACGCCGGGCAGCCGACTCCTCCCTCCAGGCGCACACCTCGCGCGCCACGGCGAGCTGACGCCGCGTGAGCGAGCCCGACCGACGCAGGCGCAGGTAGGCCTCGCGCGGGTCCTTCCGCAGGCGCGCGGGGTCGCAGAGCGCCTCCATCTCGGGGAGGACCCACGAGAGGCGGTCCCTCGAGACGAGCTCGGACATCATCTGGTCGTAGATCGCCGGGAGGTAGCGGACGTCGTCCTCGGCATAGGTGAGCTGCTCGGGGTCGAGCGGGCGCCGCGACCAGTCCGTGAGCGACTCGGCCTTGGGCAGGCGGACGCCGCAGTACGCCTCCACGACGGCCGCGTAGCTCGCCTGCTGCCGCATTCCGAGAAAGGCGGCGGCGAGCTGCGTGTCAAAGACGGGCGCGCAGGCGACGGACATGCCCTCGAGAAGGACCTCGAGGTCCTGGCCGCAGGCGTGGAGCACCTTGGTGACGCTCGTGTCGGCGAGCAGCCTCGCGAGCGGCGAGAGGTCGTCGATGAGGATGGGGTCGATGGCCGCTATGCTCTCCCCCGCCGCGACCTGCACGAGGCAGAGCTTGGGGTAGTAGGTCTTCTCGCGGAGGAACTCGGTGTCGACGGCGATCACCTTGGCCGATGCGGCCTGCTCGCAGAAGTCGGCGAGCTGCTCTGATGTGGAGAGGTACAAGGCGCTCGATTCTCCCCTTGCGGGGTTTGGGTACACTTGTCTTGGGCGCGATACGCGCCCCACCATGATACCCAATCGCCCCGCCCGACCCGGGAGGAGATCCGTGCGCGCCCTCGTCATACACAACCCCCGCTCCGGCTTTGGGTCGGACGCCGTCTTCCAGTTCGAGCGTGCCCTGCTCCAGGGCGGCGACGAGTGCCTCACCCGCGTGCTCGACGAGGACTTCGACCCCGCCGTCGCCTGCGCCGGGGCGGACGCCTTCGACGTCGTGGTCCTCTCGGGCGGCGACGGCACCATCTCGACGCTCCTCCACGAGCTCCGCGACGCCGACATCCCGACCTGCGTATTCCCCTCCGGGACCGCCAACCTGCTCTGCGCGAACATCGGCAACGCGCCCGAGCCCTCCGCCCTCGCCCGCGCCTGCCGCATCGGCAAGACGGCCCGGCTCGACATCGGCGAGATCTCCTGGACCACCGTCGACGGCGAGGCGGGACGTCGGGGCTTCGCCCTCATGTCGGGCACCGGCTTCGACGCCCAGCTCATGCAGGCGGCGCTGCCCAACAAGGCAGTCATGGGGCAGGCGGCGTACTTCGCCGCCGCGCTCTCGAGCCCCCGTCCGACCGTCGGGCGCTTCACCATCACGGTCGACGGGGAGACGGTCGAGCGCGAGGGCATCACCTGTCTCGTCGCCAACAACGCCATGATCCAGGGAGACATCGAGATCGTGCCGGACTGCCGGATGGACGACGGGCTCCTCGACGTCATCGTCGTGGAGACCTCGGACGCCGCGCAGCTCCTGAAGCCCCTTGCGTTCGGGCTCGTGGACCGCAGCGGACACGCCATCGGGCGTCCGCACATCGAGTCGCTCAGGGGGCGCGAGATTCGCATCGAGTGCTCGACCGCGATGCCGCTCGAGGTCGACGGCGAGGTCATGCCGGGCCTGGTGAGCGCCTACGAGGCGCGGGCCCTGCCCGGCGCGGCGCGCATCGTCGTCGACCCGATGAGCCCCTACGGGACCGAGGACGACGGGTCCTCCCGCTTCGGCGGCTCGGACGTCATCGCCTACCCCAAGTAGCGCCACGACGGGGCGCCCCCTCGCGGGCCGCACCGCCTCCGAGAGCCTCGCCCTCGGGCGGGGCGACGGTCGCGCAGCGCCTAGAGCGCGAGCGTGAGCGCCGCGTAGGCGGCCATGCCGGCGAGCGCGCACCAGATCAGCGACCCCGTCCTTCTCGCCACGACCACGACGAGGGCCGCCGCGAGCAGCGGCTGCCAAGAGAGGCCGACGGCCGGGTCGAAGAGGTCGTTGGCGACGAGCGCGGCGAACGCGGCGGGCGGGATGAGCCCGAGCGCCTCGCTCACGCGCGGGGAGAGCTCGCGACCCTTGAGGGCGAGGAGCGGGACGCAGCGGCAGACGAGAATGACCGCGAGCACGCAGCCGTAGAAGACGAGGAAGTCAGCGGTGCTCATGGCGCGACCCCCTCTCGAGCGCGCCGGCGACGAGACCGGCGGCGACGCCCAGGAGCGCGCCGAGCAGGACGGCGAGCGAGCCGGCGCCGAGCGCCTTCAGCGCCACGACGGCCGCCACGGACGCGACGACCACGACGACGTTGACGCGCGTCCACGACTGCCCCACGAGCAGGCAGACGAAGATCGACGTCATCGCGAACGACATGATCGCCGTGGGGATGGCGAGGGCGGGCCCCACGGCCGCGCCGAGCGCGTTGGCCGCCGCCCACGAGAGCATGCTCGCCACGTTGACCGCCGTCGCGCGGCGGACCGTCCAGGACTCGTCGGCGACGAAGCGCCCCATGTTCACCCCGAAGCTCTCGTCGGTGACCGTGGCGGCGAAGAGCGCGGCGAGCGGCCGGGGGGCGCGCTCGGCATAGCGCGAGAGGGCGGCGGAGTAGAGCAGCTGGCGCGTGCTCACGAGCGCCACGCTCGCCACCATGGAGGCGACCGGGGTGCCCGCGAGGGCGAGCGAGGCCATCATGAACTGCCCGGCGCCCGAGTAGAACGTCACCGAGACGAGAAACGCGACGGCCGGCGACAGCCCCACCTCGGCGGCCATGACGCCGCAGGGGATGCCGATGGCGACGTAGCCGAGCATGACGGGCAGCGCCGCCGGTAGGGCGGCGGCGAGGTCGGAGCGGAGCGACGCGTCGGGCATGCTACTCGGCGAGGTCCGCGGGGAAGCGCACGCCGACCTGACGGCGGATCTCGTCCATGACGGCCAGGGAGTCGACCGTGACCCGCTCGAAGCGAGCGGCCGCCTCGAGCGCGGCGGCCTCGCCGCGGACGGCGGCGGTGAAGTCATCGATCTCGCAGACCATGTCGTTGGCGGGGACCTCGGCGGGAACGGGTCGGGTGGACGCCTCCTCCATGCGGAATATCAGGCCCTTGTCCTCGTGGTCGTGCACGCGGGGGTTCACGGGGCAGGACGTCTGGTCCCACAGGAGCGTCCCCTCCTCGCCCTCGACCTGCGAGGGGATCACGTCATCGCACATCTTCCCGTAGGAGAGGCTCACGATCTTGTCGCCGTAGCCGAGAAGAGCCTCGCCGGCGAGGTCGATGGTGGAGCAGGGGTCGTCGGCGGCGCAGCCCGGGACGGGCGCGGTGACGGCGAGGGCACGGACGGTCTTCGGCCTGCCGAAGAGGGCCACGGCCGGCTCGACGCAGTAGACGCCGATGTCCATGAGGGCGCCGCCCGCCAGCGCGGGGTCGAATATGTTCAGGCGCTCGCCGGCGCGCAGCCGCGCCATGCGCGAGGTCACCTTGGAGAAGCGCAGCGTCGCCAGGCGAACGGCGCCGAGCTCGGAGGCCGTGACGCGCTCGATGGCCGCGAAGGTAGGCACGTGCAGGTTGCGCATGGCCTCCATGGCCACGACGCCCTTCTCGCGCGCGGCGTCGAAGACCCTGCGGGCCTCGCGCTCGTTGGCGGCAAGCGACTTCTCCACGAGCACGTGCTTCCCGCCGGCGATCATGGCAAGCGCCTGGTCGGCGTGGAGGCCGTTGGGGCTGGAGACGTAGACCGCGTCGACCTCGTCGCTCGAGGCGAGCTCGGAGAGGTCGTCGAAGAAGAGCCGAGCGCCGTACCGCTCGCCGAACGCGCGGGCCCGGTCGAGGTCACGCGAGTAGGCAGCGACGTAGTCAGCCCCCTCCGCCTCGGCGAGCGCCTCGAGGAACCGCTCGCAGATGCCGCTCGTACCGATGGTCGCGAAACGAACCGTGCCCATGACTCTCCCTTCGTTGTCTGCCCCAAGCCGATTCTACACCGTCCTCTCCCGTGCGCGACGCCGTGCGCCCTGCTATGGTTCTCTTTGTGACAAGGAGGGACCATGGAGAAGTACAGCTTCGAGAGCCGCGTGCGCTACAGCGAGTGCGACGAGACGGGACGGCTCTCGCTCGTCTCTACGATCGACTACCTGCAGGACTGCTCCACGTTCCAGTCCGAGGAGCTCGGTCAGGGGTTCGCGTCGCTCGAGGCTCGCCACCTCGCCTGGGTGCTCGCCACGTGGCGGATCGAGGTCGAGGACCTGCCCGCGCTCGGTGACCGCATCCGGGTCTCCACCTGGTGCTACGAGATGACGCGGGCCCACGCGCTGCGCTGCTTCGAGATCGAGGCGGCCGACGGCCGCTCGCTGGTGCGCGCCGACTCCCAGTGGATCATGTTCGACGCGGAGCGGGGCCACGCCACCCGCGTCGCCGAGGATCAGCTCGTCTACCGCTCGGACGCGCCGCGCCTGGAGATGGGCCCGCTCGACCGACGCCTGCGGGCGAGCGGCGAGGGCACCCAGCTCGCACCCGTGCGCGTGAGGCCCCACAACCTTGACACCAACCGGCACGTGAACAACGCGCAGTACGTCATGTTCGCCGCGGAGGCGCTCGGGGACGCCGTGCTCTCGAGGACGCGCGGGTGCGTCTCGGTGCTCTATCGCCAGATGGCGCACCTGGACGACCTTCTCGTCCCCGTGGCGTACCCGTGCGAGCGCGGCTGGGACGTCGAGCTGACAGACGGGTCGGGCGGCACCTACGCGCTCGTCCGGTTCCAGCGGCTCGAGGACAGGGAGGACTGCTCATGAGCGAGGTCACACGGGTCGCGGCGGCCCTCATCCACCGCGACGGTCGGCTCCTGGCGGCGAGAAGGGCCGCGGGGCCGCAGGAGGGGCTCTGGGAGCTGCCGGGCGGCAAGGTCGAGGCCGACGAGCGCCCCGTTGAGGCCCTGCGTCGGGAGATCCGGGAGGAGCTCGGCTGCGAGCTGGGGGCCGCCTGGCTCTACGACACCGTGGAGCACGACTACCCCGACTTCCACCTGACGATGGACTGCTTCGTCTGCACGCTCGCGCCGGGGGCCGAGCCCGCGGCGAACGAGGGCGTCCACAGCGAGCTCCGCTGGCTCGAGCGCGAGGAGCTTCTCGACGTGGAGTGGCTTCCCGCCGACGTGGCGCTCGCCCGCTCGCTCACCTACTACTGGGACGAGGCCTTCGCCGACCAGCTCCTCTAGCGTCTTGGTATGATTGAGGGCAACGAGGGAGGAGAACCCATGGCCGAAGACAGGGACCAGCGCACCGAGGACCAGGGCGAGGGCAGCTCGAGGCCCCCCGTCATCGAGAGCGCGAGCGGCACGACCGACCCCGAGAACTCAAGCTCCGGAATCGCCGCCTATGTCGTTTTCGGCGTCGCCGTCGCCCTGCTCGCCGTCCTCTGCCTCGGCGTGTCGAGCTGCACCGGCATGCTCAGCACGCTCGCGGCGCAGTCCTACGACTACTCGTACGGACACGACCTCGACGGCTTCGAGCACGACGACCCGTACGACGAGTTCTACGACGAGTTCTACGACGAGCTCCTCTCCCCCGACGACGACCCCTACTACGACTTCGGCGACGACCTCGACTGGACGGGCGACGGCTGGCTCTCGAGCCGTCTCGTCGCCGCCGGGGCGCGCGGCGCGGAAGGAGGCCGGGCATGAGCAAGGCCGACGACCTCTTCATCTCCATGTGCTCCGACATCATCGCGCACGGCACCACGACCGAGGGCCAGAAGGTCCGCCCGCGCTGGGAGGACGGCACGCCCGCCTACACCATCAAGCGCTTCGGCGTCTGCAACCGCTACGACCTGCGCGAGGAGTTCCCGGCTCTGACGCTTCGCCGAACCGCCCTCAAGTCGGCGATGGACGAGGTTCTTTGGATCTACCAGCGCAAGTCGAACAACATCCACGACCTCAAGCCCCACATCTGGGACGAGTGGGCCGACGAGACGGGTTCGATCGGCAAGGCGTACGGCTATCAGGTGGGCGTGAAGTCCCACTACCCCGACGGCGACTACGACCAGATGGACCGCGTCCTCAAGGACCTGCACGAGAACCCCTACTCCCGCCGCATCATGACGAACCTCTACACGTTCGCCGACCTGTCCGAGATGAACCTCTACCCCTGCGCCTACAACGCGATCTACAACGTGACGCAGGAGCCGGACGAGGAGCGCCCCACCCTCAACATGGTGCTCGTCCAGCGCAGCCAGGACGTGCTCGCGGCCAACAACTGGAACGTGTGCCAGTATGCGATCCTGCTCATGATGGTGGCCCAGGTCTCGAACATGAACGCCGGCGAGCTCGTCCACATGATCGCCGACGCCCACATCTACGACCGCCATGTTGACGTCGTGCGAGAGCTCATCTCGCGCCCCACCTACCCCGCCCCCACCGTCCGCCTGAACCCCGAGGTCACGGACTTCTACGACTTCACGACCGACGATCTGATCGTCGAGAACTACGAGCACGGCCCGCAGGTCAAGAACATCCCGATCGCGGTCTGAGCGCCCAGCGAGAAGGGCGTGTCGCCCCGTGCTCAAACAGGTCCTCTTCGCACGGAGGCGACATCAAGTCGCCTCCGGCTCATGCGGAACTCCGCGCGGGACGACACGCCCTTCTCGCCTACTCATTTCGGCTCGACGGGCTCGGCGCTTTGTCCCGCCGCGAGTTCTTGCCGCGCTCTTTGCGGCAAGCTGTCTGAGCGCCGGGGCAATGCGCCGAGCCCCCAACGATGCAGAAAGGTATGAGTGATGAGCTGCAAGCTGAGTGCGATCGTGGCGGTGTGCGACGACTGGGGCATCGGGCTCGACGGCGGGATGGTCGTCGAGAACCGCGAGGACATGCGGCACTTCGTGGCCTGCACGACGGGCCACCCGGTCATCATGGGGAGAAGGACGCTCGAGAGCTTCCCGGGCGGGCGCCCGCTCAAGAACCGCCGCAACGTCGTGCTCACGCGCGACGCGTCCTTCTCGCTCGCGGGCGTCGACGTGGTGCACTCCGTCGAGGAGGCGCTCGCCGCGATCGCGGACGAGGACGAGGCGTGGGTGATCGGCGGAGGACAGGTCTACGAGCTGCTCCTCCCCCACTGCAACCGCGCCGTCGTGACGCGCAACCACTGCGTGCGACCCTGCGACACGCGCTTCCCCGACCTGGACGCCGACCCTGCCTGGGAGATCGTCGAGACCCGCGCGGGTGGCGTCACCCCCGAGGGCGTCCCCTTCGACTTCGTGACCTACGGGCGTCGCTAGCCGCTCGTCCTTATCGCCTCTCAGAGCACGCCTCCCGAGCGAGTGACGGGTTTCACGCACTGCCAGGTCGAAAAGCCTGCCCGCATGCGTAAAACCCGTCACTCGGGTCGTTTGACATGGGGTTATGACGCGCGGCGCCACAAACTAGCGCGGACGAAAAGGGCCCGCCAGCCGGGAGGCTGACGGGTCCGAAGTCGTGCGATGCGACGGACGCTAGTCGGTGTCGACCGCGGCGTCGACCTGGCTGCGGAGGAACTCCTCGGCGTCCTTGCGGCCGCGGGAGAGCTCGGCGGCGGCCATGACGGGCACCCAGTAGTGCACCTTCTGCTTGGCGATGTCGGCCTTCTTGGAGAAGAGGTCGAGGTAGGCGTCGGCGTGGCCGGGGTGATACATCTTGAAGAGGATGTAGGTCATCGCGGCGTCGGCCTCGGGCAGGCCACGGGTGACGTGGGTCCAGTCGCAGGCGTAGAGGGTGCCGTCCTCGGCGACGATCACGTTGGACGGGTTGAAGTCGCAGTGGCAGATGCTGCGGCCCGGCGCCATGCGGTCGGCCCTCATCTGGAGGTCGTAGCGCACGGACGGATCAAGCTCGGGAGCCTTGCCCACCATGCCGGCAATCTTGGTCTTCTGGTCCTTCATGAGATCGGAGCCGTAGATGCCCTGGATCTCGATCTGGAAGTCGACGAACTGCTCGAGGAGCTTGTCGTACTCGGGGGTGCCCTCGGCGGCGTCCATCAGCGAGCGCATGGTGACGCCCTCGACGTACTCCGTGGAGAGGGCCCAGGAGCCGTCGGCGACCTGGGAGACCTCGAGGACCTTGGGGACGCGGACGCCGGCCTCGATGACGCGGGCGATGTTGAGCGCCTCGTTGAAGACGTCCGACGCGGGCTTCGTGGACTTGAAGACCTTGACGATGCGACCGCCGTCGACATAGACGACCTTGTTGTGGCGCTCGACGATGACCTGCTTGCTGTCAGAAAGTTCCATTGCTGCCTCCTTCTGGGCAACGAGAAGAACGTGTGCGGACTAGTCCTCGTAGGAGCTGGGCTCGCGGCCGTAGAAGGCGTCGAGGTAGAGCTCCTTGATCTCGGAGATGAGCGGGTAGCGCGGGTTGGCGCCGGTGCACTGGTCGTTGAACGCGTTCTCGGACATCTCGTCGAGCGTGGCGAGGAAGTCCTCCTCGGTGACGCCGAAGCCGGCGATGGTCTCGGGCACGCCCACGTGAGCCTTGAGCTCCTCGATGCGGGCGATGAAGTTCTCGAAGACCTCCTGGTCGTTGCGGCCCTTGATGCCGCAGAAGCGACCGGCCTCGGCGTAGCGCGCCAGGGTCTTGGGGTGGTCATACTGCGGGAAGGTGCCCATCTTCACCGGGCGCTCGGCGGCGTTGTAGCGCATGACGCGGGTGAGGATGACGGCGTTGGCCAGGCCGTGCGCGATGTGGTGGTAGGCGCCGAGCTTGTGGGCCATGGAGTGGTTGACGCCGAGGAAGGCGTTGGCGAAGGCCATGCCGGCGAGGCAGGACGCGTTGGCCATGTGGTCACGGGCCTCGACGTCGGTGCCGTCGTCATAGGCGCGCTCGAGGTAGGTGAGGACGAGCTTCATGGCGCGCAGCGCGAGGCCGTCGGTGTAGTCGGACGCCATGATGGAGACATAGGCCTCGAGGGCGTGCGTGAGGACGTCGACGCCGGAGGCAGCGGTCAGGCCCTTGGGCTGGGTCATCATGTTGTCGGTGTCGACGATGGCCATGTTGGGCAGGAGCTGGTAGTCGGCAATCGGCCACTTGGTGCCCGTGTTGGCGTCGGTGATGATCGAGAAGGGCGTCACCTCGGAGCCGGTGCCGGAGGAGGTGGGGATGGCCACGAAGAAGGCCTTCTCGCCCATCTGCGGGAACGTGTAGACACGCTTGCGGATGTCCATGAAGTCCATGGCCATGTCCTCGAACTTGGCCTCGGGGTGCTCGTACATCATCCACATGATCTTGCCGGCGTCCATCGCGGAGCCGCCGCCGATGGCGATGATGCAGTCGGGCTCGAAGGCCTTGACCTGCTCGAGGCCGCGCTCGCAGTCCTGGAGCTTGGGGTCAGGCGAGATCGACCAGAAGCTGGAGTAGACGATGCCCTGCTCGTCGAGGGACGCCTCGATCTTCTTGGTGAAGCCGCTCTTGTAGAGGAAGGAGTCGGTGACGATGAAGGCGCGCTTCTTGCCGTAGACCTCGGAGAGCTCGCGAAGCGCCACGGGCATGCAGCCCTTCTTGAAGAAGACCTTCTCGGGAACACGGAACCACAGCATGTTCTCACGCCTCTCTGCGACGGACTTGATGTTGAGCAGGTGCTGGGGGCCGACGTTGCCCGAGACGGAGTTGCCGCCCCAGGAGCCGCAGCCGAGCGTCAGCGAGGGCGGCATCTTGAAGTTGTAGATGTCGCCGATGCCGCCCTGAGCGGCCGGGGTGTTGATGAGGATGCGGCACGTCTTCATTCGCTTGGCGTGCTCGGCCATCTTCTCGGTCTCGCGGGTGTCGATGAACAGCGAGCTCGTGTGGCCGTAGCCGCCGTCGGCGATGAGGCGCTCGGCCTTGGAGAGGGCGTCCTCCCAGTTCTTGGCGCGGTACATGCCGAGGATCGTGGTGAGCTTCTCGTGCGCCCACGGCTCGGACGGCTCGACGGACTCGACCTCGCCGATGAGGACCTTGGTGCTGGCCGGGACGGTCACGCCGGCGGCCTCGGCGATCTTGGGAGCGGGCTGGCCGACCATCTTGGCGTTGACGCCGCCGTTGACGATGACAGTGTTGCCGACCTTGGCGATCTCGTCGCCCTTGAGGAAGTAGCAGCCGCGCTTCTCGAACTCGGCCTTGACCTTGTTGTAGACCTTGTCGAGGACGATGACGTTCTGCTCGGTGGCGCAGATCATGCCGTAGTCGAAGGTCTTGGAGTGGATGATCGAGTTGACGGAGAGCTCGATGTCGGCGGTGTCGTCGATGATGGCCGGGTTGTTGCCCGGGCCGACGCCCAGGGCGGGCTTGCCGGAGGAGTAGGCCGCGTTGACCATGCCCGGGCCACCGGTGGCCAGGATGATGTCAGCGGAGCGCATGAGCTCGGAGGTCATGTCGAGGGACGGGACGTCGACCCAGTCGATGATGCCCTTGGGGGCACCCGCGGCCTCGGCGGCCTCGCGCACGATGCGGGCGGCCTCGGCGGTGCACTTGCCGGCGCGCGGGTGCGGGGAGATGAGGATCGCGTTGCGGGTCTTCAGGGAGATGAGCGTCTTGAAGATCGCGGTGGAGGTGGGGTTGGTCGTCGGGATGACGGCGGCGACGATGCCGAGCGGCTCGGCGATCTGCTTGTAGCCGAAGGCGGGGTCGTCGGAGATGACGTCGCACGTCTTCATGTCCTTGTACTTGTTGTAGATGTACTCGGAGGCATAGTGGTTCTTGATGACCTTGTCCTCCATGACGCCGTAGCCGGTCTCCTCGACGGCCATCTTGGCCAGCGGGATGCGGGCCTTGTTGGCGGCCATGGCGGCCTCATAGAAGATCTTGTCCACCTGCTCCTGGGTGAACGTAGCGAACTCGGCCTGCGCGACGCGCATCTCCCTGATGCGCTCCTGCAGCGCCTCGACGCTGTCAATCGGGGTCCTGACGTAGTCTGCCATGCGTTCCTCCTATTTCTCGGACCGGACAGCGACGCATCGCAGCTCGGTCGTACAAAGGACAAGGTAAAGCGCTGTGGTACGGACCTACATGCACGCATTTGTGCATACGCGTTGAGTATACCATGACGCAACGAACGACCGTCATCGGGAGCCGCGCGCGCCGGCGCGGGCGGCGGGCGGGGCGTGAAGCGACGCGCGCAGCCCGACGTCAGCCGGCGAGAAGGGCCTCGAGCTCCATGACCTGATCGCGCGGGTCGCGCTCGTCGGCCTCCCAGAGGCGCCACTCCCCCGCCGCGAGATACGCCACGCGCGGGCCGAAGCCGCCGACGAGCTCGTTGGCCGCCCGCGGGAAGTCCGGGTCCGTCTTGAGGCCGGGATAGCGCACGGCCTCGACGCGAGGGTGGGCCGCAAGGTAGTTGGCGACGACCTGGGCCGAGTCGGACAGGGCGCGCCAGCGCTCCCGCCCTATCTGGGACGAGAGCGCTGAGAGCGCATCTATGTCGAGATGTCCCTCGCCCACCTAGCGGCGCTCGGCGATCTCGGCCGTGACGTCGGCGACGAACTCGTCGAGCTCGCGCGTGACGGTCTCGTTGGAGCGGTCGCGCACGGAGATGTTGCCGGCCTCGACCTCCTGCTCGCCGATGATCAGCATGTAGGGCGGGCGGTCGATGTTGCGCGCCTCGCGGATCTTGTAGCCGATCTTCTCGTCGCGCTCGTCGAGGACCGCGCGGATGCCGGCAGCCTCGAGCTTCTCGGTGACCGAGCGCGCGTAGTCGCGGCTCTTCTCGGAGACGGGCAGCACCTTCACCTGGCAGGGCGCGAGCCAGGTGGGGAACTTGCCGGCGAAGTGCTCGATCAGAATGCCGATGAAGCGCTCGATGGAGCCGAAGCACACGCGGTGAAGCATGATCGGGCGCTTCTTGGAGCCGTCGGCGTCCGTGTACTCGAGGTCGAAGTTGATCGGCATCTGGAAGTCCAGCTGCACGGTGCCGCACTGCCAGGTGCGGCCGAGCGAGTCCTCCAGGTGGAAGTCGATCTTGGGGCCGTAGAAGGCGCCGTCGCCCTCGTTGACCACGTAGTCCTTGCCGAGCTTCTCGAGGGCCACTCGCAGGGCCTCCTCGGCGCGCGCCCAGTCCTCGTCGGAGCCCATGGAGTCCTCGGGACGCGTGGAGAGCTCGAGGTGGTAGGTGAAGCCGAACTTCTCGTACACCGAGTCGATGAGGTTCACGACGCCGACGATCTCGTCGGTGAGCTGGTCGGGACGCACGAAGAGGTGGGCGTCGTCCTGGTTGAAGCAGCGCACGCGGAAGAGGCCGTGCAGGGCGCCGCGCATCTCGTGGCGGTGCACCAGGCCGATCTCGCCGGCACGGATGGGCAGCTCGCGGTAGCTGTGCGGCTTGGAGGAGTACACGAGCACGCCGCCCGGGCAGTTCATGGGCTTAACGCAGTACTCCTCGTCGTCGATGATCGTGGAGTACATGTTGTCCTTGTAGTGGTCCCAGTGGCCGGAGGTCTTCCAGAGCTCCTTGCTCATGATCATGGGCGTGGAGATCTCCACGTAGCCCGCGGCGCGGTGGATCTCGCGCCAGTAGTCGAGCAGCTCGTTCTTGAGCGTCATGCCGTTGGGCAGGAAGAACGGGAAGCCGGGGGCCTCGTCGCGCATCATGAAGATGTCCATCTCGCGGCCGATCCTGCGGTGGTCGCGCTTCTTGGCCTCCTCGAGCAGGCGCAGGTGCTCGTCGAGCTCCTCCTTCGTGGCGAAGGCGGTGCCGTTGACGCGGATGAGCATCTTGTTGTCCTTGTCGCCCTTCCAGTAGGCGCCCGAGACGCCGGTGAGCTTGAAGGCCTTGAGCGCCTTGGTGTAGGTGAGGTGCGGGCCCACGCACATGTCGACGTACTCGCCCTGCTGGTAGAAGGTGATGCGAGCGTCCGGGTCGAGGTCTCCGATGTGCTCGACCTTGTACTTCTCGCCGCGCTCCTCCATGAGGGCGATGGCCTCGGCGCGCGGGAGCTCGAAGACCGTGAACTTGAGGTTCTCCTTCACGATCTTCTTCATCTCCGCCTCGATGGCCGGGAAGTCCTCCTCGGAGATCTTCTGGCCCTCGGGGAGGTCGATGTCATAGTAGAAGCCGTTGTCGGTGGCCGGGCCGTAGGCGAAGTCGGCCTCGGGGTACAGACGCTTGATGGCCTGCGCCATGATGTGGGCGGCGCTGTGACGGACGACGTGGGTGACCTCCTCGGCCGGGCACTCGTCGATGTGACCGTCGTTGTACAGGACCTTCATGGGATGCACCTTTCTAGCGGGGTGTGAACATGAAAAACGCCCGCACACCGCGCATGCGGTGCCGAGCGATATGCGGCGCCTGCCCGGGGCCTGCCGGCCGGGATGGACAGACGCCTAGATAGTCTGCGTTCGGGAGATATGTGCGGCGAAGCGCTGCATCTGCGTGCTGCCTTTCGTAATCGGTCCTGTATAGGTTTACCACAAGTGGCGAGCGCGCGCACTCCCCTCTCGCCCGGGCCGGACGTGGCGCCGCGCCCCGTGTCGGCGGATCGCTTAAGAAATCGGGGTCGTTGTAGGTTCGCGGGGGCGGAGGCCTGGCGGCATGGAGGCGCCAACTGGGGTTTCTCGCCAAGAAACACTTCTCGACAAGCGAATAGTCCCTCTCGACCTACAACTACCCCGATTCTCTAAGCAGCGCGGCCACGCCAACCTACAACTACTCCACTTTCTTAAGCGCACGCCGGCACAACGGGCCGGCCGGGTCGGTCGCGCACGAAAAAGGCCCCGCGAACGGGGCCCTGAAGAGACGATGTTCGAGACGCACTACTGCTGGATGCGCGTGCGGCAGTAGGGGCACACCTTCCAGTCGGCGTTGAGCGGGCGGTGGCAGGTGGGGCAGACGTTGCGGACCTGCGTGTTGCAGATCGGGCAGACCACGAAGTCGCGGTCGATCGGGGCGCCGCACTTGGGGCAGATGCCGTAGTGCGAGAGCTGGTGCTCGCGCAGGGCGATGTCCAGGTCCTGCTCCTCGCGGTCGATCAGGTAGGAGCTGGGGCGCAGGATCACGTAGGCGAGCAGGCCCACGATGGGGATGACGGAGATGATGGCCCACATCCACCAGGGCTCGGCGCCGCGGCGCTGCGCGTCGCGGATGACGTAGACGATGGAGAGGACGTAGAGCATGACGACGCACACGACCATCAGGTAGAGGACCATGCGAACCTCAGGGGTGATGAGCTGGTCGATAAGTTCTTGCATGTCGGGAACTCCTTCGGACTATGGGCGCGGCGTCACGCCGCCACATACAAGCAGGATTGTAGCAAAAGCTACCGGAAGAGGGCCGCAAGCTCTCCCGCGAGGGTGATGGAGCCGCACGCGACGTACGATTCTCCACACAATGCCGACGTTGCCTCCCCGACCGTGGGGTACGCCCCGAGCACGTCCGCGCCGGCGTCCGAGAAGGCGCGCGCCAGCTCCGCGGCGGGAAGTGCCCGCGGGCTCGCGGTCTGCGTGACCGCGACGCGGGGGAACGCCCCGGCGAGAAGCTCGACGATGCCGTCGACGTCCTTGTCGGCGAGCACGGCGGCGAGAAGGACCGGCCGCTCGTCGCGGTCGGGGGCGACGTCGGCGAGCGCGGCGAGAAACGCCTCGACCGACTGGGGGTTGTGGCAGGCGTCAATGAGGACGGGGGGCTCGGGACGCAGCAGCTGGAAACGCCCGGGCGTCGGGCACTGGACGACCGAGGTAAAGAGCGCGTCCGCGTCGAGCGCGCGGCCGAGGTACTCCTCGCAGAGTGCCACCGCGCAGGCGATGTTCTGCGCCTGGTAGGCGGGCTTCAGAGCCGCCAGCTCGGCATAGGTCGCGCGCGGCGTAGTCACGTCAAGCTCGAGCGGCGCGCCGAGACGGTGCGGATGCTTGGTGACGTGGAAGCTGGCAACGGGCAGCCCGTCCGATGGGCCCGCGCTTGTTTCTGGCGATTTCGCGCAGCGAGCGAGCGAAGCGAGCGCTGAGCCAGGGGCAAGCGTGGACTCCTCGGACGGGAGGACAAGCACGGGCACCACTCCCGCCGTGCGCGCCTGGTCGAGAAGGACCCGCTCAACCGAAGCGGGCTCCGCGGTCCCGGCACCGAGCACGCAGGTGCGACCCGGCTTGATGATGGCGGCCTTCTCGCCCGCGATCTCCTCGAGCGTGTCCCCGAGGATGCGCGTGTGGTCGAGGCCGATGCCGGTCACCGCGACCGAGCGGATCGACTTGGCCGCCGACGTGGCGTCCCAGCGTCCGCCGAGCCCGCACTCGAGCACGGCGACGTCGACGCCGGCCTCGGCGAAGACGACCATCGCCGCGACGGTGAGCGTGTCGAACTCGGTGATGTCGTAGGGCCGCTCCCCCACCGCCGAGCGCCGCGCGTTCACGCGCTCGCCGGCGACCTTGGCTGCGGAGACGCCGTGGGCGAACGCCTCCTCCGACACAGGCCTCCCGCCGACCTCCATGCGCTCCGTGTAGCTCACGAGCTCGGGCGAGGTGTAGAGGGCAACGTCGAGCCCCTCCCCCGCGAGGATGGCGGCCGTGTAGCGCGCCGTGGACGTCTTCCCGTTGGTGCCCGCGATCTGCACGCACTCGAACGCGAGGTCGGGGTCGCCGAGCTCGGCGAGCATGTCCTCCACGGTCTCCAGCAGCGGGCAGATCCCGAAGCGCAGCGCCCCGCGCACGTGCGCGAGCGCCTCCGCATACGTCATCTCCGGTACCTCGAACGGCAGCTGATACACAACTATCTCCCTTGTCACTCGTTCGGCGGGGTCTGTGGGCGTGCCCCGGCGCTCAGACAGCTTTGCCGTACCTCCGGTCCGGCAAAGAACTCGCGGCGGGACACGCCCACAGACCCTGACGCGAGGTTAACGAGCTCGTATTGCGCGCGGCGGGCGCGCGGGCGGGGAACGTCCGCCGCGAGTTCTTGCCGAGCGTCCTTCTCGGCAAGCCGTTTGAGCGCCGGATGTTCCTCGCCCGGGCGCTCGCGTCGAGGCCTACAGCCCGAGCAGGCGCAGGGCCTCCTCGCGGGTCTTGAGGTCGCGCAGGCAGCCGCGCACCGCGGAGGTCGTGGTGAGCGCGCCGGCCGCGCGGATGCCGCGCATGGTCATACAGGTGTGCTCGGCCTCGAGGACCACGAGCACCCCGAGCGGGTCGAGCTCCCGCACCATGGCGTCGGCGATCTGGCCCGTGAGCCGCTCCTGGACCTGCAGGCGCCGTGCGTAGCCCGAGACGCAGCGGGCGATCTTGGAGAGCCCGGTGATGCGCCCGTCGCGCGGGATGTAGCAGACGTGGGCACGTCCGGTGAACGGAAGGATGTGGTGCTCGCACAGCGACGAGAACGGGATGTCCTTGACGATCACCATCTCCTGGTTGCCCGGCTCATGGAACTGCTTCCTCAGGTGCGCGCCGGGATCCTCCTGCATGCCCCCGAGGACCTCCTCGCAGGCCCTCGCCACGCGATCCGGCGTGCCGAGAAGCCCCTCGCGGTCCGGGTCCTCCCCGATCGCGAGCAGCAGCTCACGGACCGCCGCCTCCACGCGCGGCTTGTCGATGGGGCCGAAGCCCTGCTCGTTCTTCTCGACCACGCTCACGCGCGCCCCCTTCCGCGCCCGTACACGAACCAGTACGAGACGCCGACGAGTACCACGCCGCCCACGAGGTTGCCCAGGGTGGCGGCAGTCAGGTTGGAGATGACACCGGAGAGCTCGACGCCCCCCGCGACCACGCCCGTCGCCTGGAGCATGAGGGCGTAGGGCAGGAAGAACATGTTGGCGACGCAGTGCTCGAAGCCGGCCGCCATGAAGGCCATGACGGGCAGGAGCGCCGAGAAGAACTTGTCGGTAACGGAGTTGGCGGAGTGGCCAACCCAGACCGCCAGGCAGACGAGCAGGTTACACAGGACCGCGCGGGAGAAGGCGACGCCCCACCCGAGCGCGACCTTGCCCTCCGCCACGGCGATCGCAGCCTGACCGAGCGCTCCGCCGTTCGCGGAGGCGACGTCGGCGGCGAGCACGAGCGCCGCGGCGAGCACGCTCCCCAGCAGGTTGCCGAGAAGGACGACGCCCCAGCTCGCGAGCAGCCTGCCCCAGGAGAACCGGCCGGCGAGCGGGCCCATGACCATGAGGCAGTTCCCCGTGAAGAGCTCGGCGCCGGCCGCCAGGATCAGGAAGAGGCCCAGCGCGAAGGAGAACCCGCCAAGGAGCTGGGTGGCGGCGAAGGGCAGCGTCGCGTCGGACTTGACGACGAGCATGAACGTCGCCCCCATGGAGATGAAGACGCCGGCCAGCACGGAGAGCACCAGGGCGCTCACGACGTCGGTGCCCGCCTTCGTCTCGGCGACGCGCTCGTTCTTGAGCTCCATCGACGCCGGCGTCATCGCCCCGCTGTAGGACGAGGACGGCTTCTCGGTAACCCTCATCGGCAGCTCCTCTCGGCGGCCTCGACGACGTGCTTGGCAAGGACCGCGGTGGTGACGGAGCCCACCCCTCCCGGGACGGGCGTGATGGCGTCGACGACGCCGCTGACGGCGTCATAGTCTACGTCACCGACGAGGCGCGCGCTCCGCTCGTCCCAGTTGATGCCGACATCGACCACGACCTGGCCCTCGCGCACCGACTCGCGTCCGACGATGCCCGGACGGCCCGCCGCGACGACGAGGACGTCCGCCTGCCGGCAGACGGAGGCCAGGTCGCGGGTTCTCGAGTGGCACATGGTGACGGTCGCGTCGCGAGCCTGGAGCATGAGCGAGACGGGGCGCCCGATCACGAGGGAGCGCCCGACGACCGTGACGCGGGCCCCGGCGAGGGGCACATCGTAGTGGTCGAGAATCTCGAGGACGGCCGCGGCCGTGCACGGCGGGAAGCCGACGGGACGGCCTGAGAAGACGCCGGCGAGCGACGCGTCGGTCGCGCAGTCGACGTCCTTCTCGGGCGCGAGGGCGGCGCAGGCGGCGGCCTCGTCCAGAGTCGGCGGAAGCGGGCGGAGCATGAGGCAGCCGTGGACGGAGCCGTCCCGGTTGACGCGGTCGATCACGGCGAGAAGGTCATCCTGCCCGCAGTCTGCCGGAAGCGTGACCCGACGCACGTCTATGCCGACGCGCTCGCAGCGCTTCAGCGCGCCCCGCTCGTAGGCGAGGTCGTCCTCACGCTCGCCGACGCGCACGATCGCGAGCGTCGGGACGAGTCCGCGCTCGGCGAGAGGGACGACGCGCGCGGCGAGCCTCTCGGTGAGCGCGGCGGCGACGGGCGCACCGCGCAGCTCGACGGCCATCAGCGAACCGACCTCCCCGCCAGTCGACGGGCGAGCGCGCGGGCCCGCGGGACGAACTCGTCGAGCATCTCGTCGCACGCGGCCTCGATGCTCGCGACGGTGTCGTCCCCGGGGAGAGACGAGGTGTTGACGAAGACGTTGACGCTCGCGGCCTGGAGGGCGGCGGCGGCGAGCAGGGCACCGCAGGCCACGTCGGAGGCGAGCAGGCGCGAGCATCTCTCGGACATCTCCTCGAGAAGCACGATCGCGCGGCAGCACTCCCCCATCATGGCGAGGGGGGCCATGCAGGCGCCCTTCGTCGCCCTCACGACCGCGTCCGCGCGGGAGGGGTCCTCGCGCGGGAGCGCGTAGGCATCGAGAAGGGGCAAGAAGCCCTCGGCGTCGTCGTCGACGAGCGCCAGGAGCCGGAACCGGACATCCTCGGTCTCCTCCATGATCTGGGAGACCTCTTGCTCGACGTCGGCGAAGCGCGGCTTTCCGACCGTCAGGGCGCCCGCCATGGAGCAGAGCGCCGCGGCGAGGGAGCCCACGAGCGCAGCAGCACCGCCGCCGCCGGGCACGCCCTCCTCCGAGGCGAGTCTGTCACCGAACTCCTCGCAGCTCAGCTCCGTGAGCCTCTTCTTCGTGGGTGCCACGGGCGGGCCCTAGAACAGGCCGACGATGCGTCCGTCGGACGTGACGTCGATCTTCTCGGCGGCGGGCACCTTCGGCAGACCCGGCATCGTCATGATGTCGCCGGTGAGGGCGACGATGAAGCCGGCGCCGGCGGACACCTTGAGGTTGCGGACCGTGATGCGGAAGCCGCGCGGGGCGCCGAGCTTGGTCTGGTCGTCCGAGAACGAGTACTGCGTCTTCGCCACACAGATGGGCAGGTTGCCAAAGCCCTGCTCCTCGAGCTGCTTCAGCTGCTTTGCCGCCGCACTCGTGAAGTCGACGCCGTCGGCATGGTAGACCTTGGTCGCGATGGCGGTGAGCTTGTCCACGATCGTGTCGTCCACGTCGTAGGCGAAGCGGAAGTCGCTCGGCTGCTCGCAGAGGCGCACGACCTCCTCGGCGAGCGCGCACCCGCCCTCGCCGCCCTTGGCCCAGACCTCGGAGAGCGCGACGTTGACGCCGAGCTCGTTGCACTTGCGCTTGACGAGCGCGAGCTCCGCGGCGGTGTCCGTGGGGAACGCGTTGATGGCGACGACGACCGGGAGACCCCAGACGTCGCGGATGTTGGAGACGTGCTGGAGCAGGTTGGGCATGCCGGCCTCGAGCGCCTCGAGGTTCTCGGTGCCCAGGTCGGCCTTCGCGACCCCCCCGTTGTACTTGAGCGCCCGCACGGTGGCGACCAGCACGACGGCACTCGGCTTGAGGCCGGCGTAGCGGCACTTGATGTCGAGGAACTTCTCGGCGCCGAGGTCGGCGCCGAAGCCTGCCTCGGTGACCACGTAGTCGGCGAGCTTGAGTGCCGTGGTGGTTGCCTCGACGGAGTTGCAGCCGTGGGCGATGTTGGCGAAGGGGCCACCGTGGACGAAGGCGGGGTTGCCCTCGAGCGTCTGGACGAGGTTGGGCTTGATGGCATCCTTGAGCAGGGCCGTCATGGCACCCTCGGCGTGGATGTCGGCCACGGTCACCGGCTTGCGGTCATAGGTGTAGGCGATGACCATGCGGGCGAGGCGGGCCTTCAGGTCCATGAGGTCGGTGGCCAGGCAGAAGACCGCCATGACCTCGGAGGCGACGGTGATGTCGAAGCCGTCCTGGCGCGGCATGCCGTCGGCGATGCCGCCGAGGCCGTCCACGACGTTGCGGAGCTGACGGTCGTTCATGTCGACGCAGCGCTTCCACACGATGCGGCGCGGGTCGATGCCGAGGGCGTTGCCCTGCTTGATGTGGTTGTCGAGCATGGCGGCGCAGAGGTTGTTGGCGGCACCGATGGCGTGGAAGTCCCCGGTGAAGTGGAGGTTGATGTCCTCCATGGGGACGACCTGTGCGTAGCCGCCGCCCGCCGCGCCGCCCTTGATACCGAACACGGGGCCGAGCGAGGGCTCGCGAAGGGCGAGCATCGTCTGGTGGCCGAGGCGGTTCATGGCGTCGGCGAGGCCGATCGAGGTGGTGGTCTTCCCCTCGCCGGCGGGCGTGGGGTTGATGGCGGTCACGAGGACGAGCCTGCCCTTGCGCGGGCGGTCCGCGAGCGAGTGGATGTCCACCTTCGCCTTGGTGTAGCCGTACGGCTCGATCATGTCCTCGGAGAGGCCGGCCTTGGCGGCGACCTCCGAGATGGGAAGCATCCGAGCCTCCTGGGCGATCTCGATGTCAGACTTGTACGCGGCCATCTCTCCCCCTCGCGTCGGTTGAACGGGTCTCTGCCCGCACCCTACTATACCGCGCCGCTCGCCGCGACACCTCGCGGCGGCCTAGCGCACCGAGAAGCGCCAGACGATCGTGGAGGAATACGGGCGGCCGGGCTCGCAGACGGGGGTCTCCCACTCCGCGTGATGCACGTTGTCCGGGTAGAACTCCGGCTCGAACGCGAAGCCGTCGCGCGGGCCGTAGACGGCCCCGTCCTTCACCCCGGCGGCGTCCTCGAGCCAGTTGCCCGTGTAGAGGTGCGCGCCCGGGGTGGTTATGGAGACGTCCAGCACACGACCGCTCGCCGGGTCCTCCGCGTGGAGCGCGGGGCGCGGGATGGAGAGCGGCTCGTAGCCATACACGCAGAAGCAGTGGTCGTATCCGCGCGCGCGGCAGAGCTGCTCGCAGTCCTCCTCGATGTCGGCGCCGAGCGCCTTGGGGGAGCCGAAGTCGAAGGGCGTGCCCGCGACGGGTCTGACCTCCCCCTCGGAGACCGAGTCCTCGCGAACCGGAAGGAAGGAGCCGGCGTCGATGGAGACGACCTGGGAGAGCACGTCGCCCGCAGCGTGGCCCGCGAGGTTGAAGTAGGCGTGGTTGGTCATGTTGACGTAGGTCGGGGCGTCCGACTCGCACCCGAGGTCGAGCCTCAGCACCGCGGCGCCCCGCTCGTCGCTCGAGAGCGTGTAGACTGCCGTGAGCTCGCGGTTGCCCGGGAGCCCCAGCTCCCCGTCGGACAGCTCGCAGGAGAAGGAGACCGAGCAGGCGTCCTCGTCGACGCTCGCGCGCCACAGTCGCTTGTGGAGGCCCCTCTCGAGGTCGGAGTGCAGGTTGTTGGCGAGCCCGGGACCGTCGTTGCCGGGCAGGTGGTAGACCTTCTCGCCGAGGGGCACCTCGGCACGGTCGGTGCGGTTGGCTACGGGGCCGATCACGCCGCCGTAGCAGGCGCCGTTGACGCCCGCGTAGCCGCTCACGTCGGCGTAGCCGAGCACGACGTCGGCGGGCTCGCCCGCCCTGTCGGGAACCTCGACGCCCAGGAGCGTGGCACCGAAGTCGCTCACGCGCACGCGCGCGCCGCCGCACGAGAGGGTGTAGGCATGCGCCTCCTCGCCCGAAGGCGCCACTCCAAACTCTGAAACCTCGACCATCATGCGCTCCCTTCTGTCGCAGACGGGACAGATGGACACCGTTCACCGTCTGGTCGGATACGTCCGCTCTCCAGATGTTAACGTACACATAGGCATTTATCGGCGGATTAGCTGTTTTTTCGACGTCGTGTCCCAAACGACGTGCGAACGGTTGGAGGTGGGGCGATGACCGCAGGGCCCATGGGATTCCAGCCCTCCCCCCGCCCCGTCTCCATGGCCGAGGTGGCGCGCGCGGCAGGCGTCTCCCAGCAGACCGTCTCGCGCGTGGTCAACGGGCAGCCGAACGTGAGCGACCGCACCCGCGAGCGCGTGCTCGCGGCCGTCCGCGAGCTCGGGTTCCGCCCCAACTTCGCGGGCAAGTCGCTGAGAAGCGGACGCTACAACTCCCTCGGCCTGTGCCTCTACAACGTCGACCAGTTCGGCAACCTCGCCACGATCAAGGGCATCCTCAACGCGGCCAGCGACATGGGCTACGCCGTGACGACGATGGAGATGGACGACCGCACCCCGCTCTCCCTTGAGGAGGCGTCCCGTCGCATGATGGGCCTGCCCATCGACGCGCTGATCATCAGCATGAGCATCAAGGCCAGCGACTTCGAGGCCTTCGAGCCGCAGCCGGGCCTCTCGACGGTCCTGCTCTCCATGTACGACCACCCGCTCTGCACGACGGTGGACTCCGACCAGTACGCCTGCTCGGAGATCGTCATGGAGCACCTCCTCGAGCGGGGCCACCGCGAGATCCGCTTCGTCGGCGGGCCCTCCTACTCGGTCGACTCCGTCTTTCGCGAGAAGGGCTGGCGCGACGCGCTCGAACGCCGCGGCCTGCGCGTCGTCGAGCCCGAGCGCGGGGACTGGACCGCCTCAGCCGGCTACGAGGCTGGCGCACGGCTCGCGAACGACCGTGACGCGACGGCCATCTACGTCGCCAACGACCAGATGGCCGTCGGGGTGATCTCGGCGCTCCAGGACGCCGGGCTGCGCGTCCCGGAGGACGTGAGCGTCGTCGGCGTGGACGACTCCCTCAGCCGCACGCTGCCCCACGTGTGGCTCACCACGGTCCAGTTTGACCTCCTCGCACGCGGCCGCACGGCCGTCGAGCACGCCCTGCTGGGATCGGCCCCCGGATACCGCCCGGTTGCCATACGCATTCGACCGAAGCTCGTCGAGCGCTCGAGCGTGGTCGACCTGCGCTAAGTGCACCGCGCACCGTCTCCGGCGGCCCCGCTGCGTCAGCTGCTTAGAAATCCGGGGTAGTTGTAGCTTGCGGCGCTCTGACTGCTTAGGGATTAGGGGTAGTTGTAGGTCGCGCGCCGGCGAGAAGTACTTCTCGCCGGCAAACCCCAGTTGCGAGCGAATCCATAGGCCTTCTCGCTGCCGCATGACGTCCACGAAGGTGCAACCACCCCGAATCCTTAAGCACGAAGCCTCGCACAACCTGCAACCACCCGCTTTTCTTAAGCGGGGCGGGCACCGCTCATATGGACTGAGAAGGACGACCACCCAGAGAATCCCCCCGCATGAGAAAGCCCGCCCGGGCAAGACCCGGGCGGGCAACGAAGCGCAGCTCAGAAGCTTGTGTCACTTCTTCTGGATGTACTTCAGGCAGTCGAGCGTGACGGCGAGCAGGATGATGATGCCGGAGAAGACGAACTGGAGGTTCGTGTCGACACCGAGGATCGTGAGCGAGTAGGTCAGCGCGGTGAAGATGAGCACGCCGATCGTGACGCCCGAGATCTTGCCGATACCGCCGGTGAAGGAGACGCCGCCGACGACGCAGGCCGCGATGGCGTCGGTCTCCCAGCCCTGGCCGTAGGCCGCGGAACCGGAGCCGGTCATGCGCATGCACTCGAGCCAGGAGCCGAAGCCGTAGAGGACGCCGGCGAGCATGAAGGTGCCGAGCATGACCCAGAAGACGTTGATGCCGGAGACGGCAGCGGCCTCCTGGTTGCCGCCGACCGCGTACATGTTCTTGCCGAACGTGGTCTTGTTCCAGATGAACCAGACGATGGCGATGGCAGCAACGGCCCACAAGATGATCGTCGGGAAGTCGCCGATCTTCGGGATCATCATGCTGGGAATCGAGGGCTCGATGGAGCCGAAGGAGACGCCCTTGGTGGCATAGGTGAGCAGGCCGAAGATGATCAGCATGTTGGCCATCGTGGAGATGAACCAGTGCATCTTGAACTTTGCCGTGAAGAATCCGGCGATCGTCGCGAAGAAGGTGCAGAGCACGATGCAGACGACGAGGGCGAGGATGATGCGGCCGACGACCGGAACGCTGGTGAAGTCGAAGGTGACGCCGAAGACGGTGCCGGTGTTGATGCCCTGGTGCATGATGATCGTCGAGGCGGTCATGCCCATGCCGACCATGCGGCCGATCGAGAGGTCGGTGCCCGTCTGGAGGATCAGGCCGGCGACGCCGAGGGCGAGGAACATGCGCGGCGAGGCCTGCTGCAGGATGTTGAGCACGTTGTTGACCGTGAGCAGCTGGGTGCCCTTGACGATCGGTGCCGCGATGCACAGGCCGATGAAGACGGCGAGGATCGCGATGTAGAGGCCGTTGCGCAGCAGGAACTGGCGACGGTCGAAGGTGTACTGGTAGTTCTCCCAGCGCTGGGCCTGGTTCTCCGCGAAGGTGAACTTGGACATGCGGAGCATGTCGATCAGGTGGTAGCGGTGGATGAAGGCCTCGTGGCCGCGGTCCTTGATGCGCTGGAGGTCCTTCTCGTACTCGATCTTGGCGTCGAAGCGACGGTTCTTGTAGACGTAGTTCTCGTCCTTGATCTCCGCGTTGTCGGAGAGCTTGGCCAGGTTGGCCTGGTGCTCCTTCTCGAGCTGGGCAAGGTGCTTGTCATAGTCCTGCTTGGCGACGACCTTCTCGGCCGCGCAGCTCGCCTTGACGGCGTCGAGGTAGTCCTTGTCGTAGTGCGCGGAGAGGTAGTCGACGGCCTCCTTGATGAGGGCGTCCACCTGGGACTTGTTCTGGCTCTCGACGGCCTTGGCCTTGGAGAGGTCCTTCTCGTAGGCGGCGATGGCGCGGTCGCGCTCGTCCTTGGTGAGGATCTTGTCGCGCTTGGCGTCGTCGATGGAGCCCTCGAGGGCGATGACCTTGTCGGTGCCGTCAACGCGCAGCGCGTCGATCTTCGCCTGGATGGCGCCGACGTGTTCGTCGATCGGCTTGCGCAGGGCCAGCTCCTCCTCGGGTGTGAGAATTGCGTTTGCCATAGGTTGTCCCCCTTACAGATACTTGGCGCTGAGGCGCAGAAGCTCTTCCTGGTTCGTCTCCTTGGTGTTGACGATGCCGGAGAGCCTGCCGTTGGACATGACACCGATGCGGTTGGTGATGCCGAGAATCTCGGGCATCTCGGAGGAGACCACGATGATGGTCTTGCCCTCCTTGGCCATCTTGATGATGAGCTCGTAGATCTCGTACTTGGCACCGACGTCGATGCCGCGGGTGGGCTCGTCCATCAGGAAGACCTGAGGGGCGCGCTCGAGCCACTTGCCGAAGATGACCTTCTGCTGGTTGCCGCCGGAGAGCGAGGAGATCAGGTCGTCGGGACCCATGCACTTGGTGTGCATGGTCTTGATCTCGTCGTTGGTGGCGTTGACCATCTTGGGCTTGGAGAGGGCGACGCCAGACTTGTAGTGGTTCAGGTTGGCGATCGTGGTGTTGAACGTCAGGTCGCCCTTGAGGAAGAGGCCGTTGGCCTTGCGCTCCTCGGTGATGAGAGCGAAGCCGTAGTCCATGGCCTCCTGGGCGTTGCTGAAGTTCATGAGCTTGTCGCGGAAGTAGACGCGGCCCGACGCGCGCGTGCGGATGCCGAAGATCGTCTCGAGCAGCTCCGTGCGTCCGGCGCCGACGAGGCCGTAGAGGCCGAAGATCTCGCCCTTGCGCACGTCGAACGTGATGTCAGAGAGGTTGGGAGCGTACTTCGTGGAGAGGTGCTGGATGGAGAGGATGGGCTCTCCGGGCGTGTTGTCCACGGGCGGGAAGCGGTTGTCGAGCGAACGGCCGACCATGGCGGCGATCAGCTCGTTCATGTTCGTGTCCTCGATGCGCTTGGTCATGACGAGCTCGCCGTCGCGCAGGACCGAGACGTCGTCGCAGATCTCGAAGATCTCGTCCATCTTGTGGGAGATGTAGATCAGCGAAATGCCCTGCTCCTTGAGCATGCGCATCATCGCGAAGAGCTTCTCGACCTCCTGCGTCATGAGCGACGAGGTGGGCTCGTCCAGGACGATGACCTGGGCGTTGTAGGAGATGGCCTTCGCGATCTCGCACATCTGGCGCTGGGAGACCGACATGTTGCGCATCGGCGTGTTGAGGTTGACCGTGAGGCCGAGTTTGCGGAAGAGGTCCGCGGCCTCCTTGCGCATGCGGCCCTCGTCGATTACGCCGAGGGCGTTCGTCGGGTAGCGGCCGAGGAACAGGTTGTCCTTGACGTTGCGGTCGAGGCACTGGTTGAGCTCCTGGTGCACCATCGCGATGCCGTTTTCAAGGGCATCCTTGGGGCCGGAGAAGGCGACCTCCTTGCCGTTGAGCAGGATCGTGCCCTCGTCCTTCTGGTAGGTGCCGAACAGGCAGTTCATCATCGTGGACTTGCCGGCGCCGTTCTCGCCCATCAGGCCCATGACCGTGCCACGACGGACGTTGAGGTTGATGTGGTTGAGAACCCGGTTGCGCCCGAACGACTTGCTCATGCCCTGAATCGACAGGATGATGTCATCTTGCTTGTCAGCCAATAGTTTCACCCCTTACGTAATTCGTGGCGCCGTGGCGCCTCCGGAATGCATCCGCCGAACCGGTGCCCAAAGACGTGCAGGGAGGGAGGAGTGTTACCTCCCCCCTCCCTTGTGTGCTCCGTGTCAGCGGAATGACCTCATAGGCCCGATTAGGCGAGCAGCGCGGTGTAGGAGGCGCCGTTGTCGGTCTTCACCATGTTGAAGGCGAAGCCGTCGTACTGATCGGGGTTGCCGAGACGGTTGGTGATGTTGGCCTCGGTCTGGCCGTCGCCGCCGATGTACTCGACCGTGAGGTTGAGGAGGTCGTCGTACTTCTCGAGCAGCGGCTGGTAGGTGGAGGACAGGAAGTTGTCCGCCGCGTTGTAGATGTTCAGCCAGACGCTCTTGTTGGGGTGAGCGGACTCGTCGAGCTGGCTCTGCGCGGTGGCGTAGAGCGTGGTGGCGTCGAGGTAGGTCTCGTAGTTGTCCGCGGTGACGGCGATGTTCATCGCGTAGTAGGAGCGCTGGTCGGCGTTGTAGGTAAAGTCCTCGGCGGCGATGACGTTGCCGGCGTCGTCCTCGGTGCCGATGCCGGTGTCGATGTCGACGCCGTCAAAGACGTTGCGGAGCAGACGCAGGGTGAGGTAGGCCTGGACGGCGGGGTTCTGGGAGATGGTGCCCGCGTAGCCCTCGGCGATGGCCGCGACGGCGTCGGAGTTGGCGTCGTAGCCGAAGGTCGGGACGCCGTTGTCCTTGGACCAGGCGTTGAACATGGACATGCCCATGCCGTCGTTGTTGGAGACGATGACGTCGATCTGGTCGCCGAAGGAGGAGGACCAGGACTGGAGGGCGTTGCCCGCCGTGGCGGCGTCCCAGGTGGCGCCGGACTGGTTCTTCATCTCCTGCGAGGCGAGCTCGCGGATGATGTACTCCTTGCCGTCATCAGCGGTGACCTTGCCGTCGACGACGAGGTCGGAGGAGCCGTCGGTGTTGGTGCCGACGGGGTCGGAGACGATGTTGCCGTCCTTCTCGACAGCGGTGCCGAGGGCCTTGCGGGTGCCGCGGGTACGGGCGATGGAGTCGTTGTGACCGATGTCACCGACGGCGAGGACGTAGCCGATGATGCCGTCGCCGTTGCGGTCGAGCGAGGCGGCGTTCTTCTTGATGTAGTCAAGAACCATCTCGCCCTGGAGGTCGCCGCCCTGCGTGGCGTCGAAGCCGACGTAGTAGGTGTTCTCGTTGAAGTTCAGGGTGTCCATGTCGAGCTCGCCCGTGGTGGAGTTGGACGGCTGACGGTTGAAGAAGATGACGGGCTTGGCAGCGTTGCCGGTGGCAGCGGAGTCGCCGCCCTCCTCAGCGGGCTCCTCGGCGGTCTCGCCACCGCAGCCGACGAGCGCGACAGAGCCGGCACCCGCGAGACCGAGGCCGCACACCTTCACGAAGTTGCGACGAGTCAGATCCATGGTAGGTTTCCTTTCCCCGTTTCCCCGGGCGCACGGCCATCCGCGCGCCCTTAACTTATGAGTACGTTAACACCCGCCCTCGGGACGCCGGGGACGGAGCGCGGCGCTCATCGACCGACGGTCGGATGGGCGGCGTGAGCGGTTTACAAATCCTTCATATTGGAGGGGCGGCCTTCAACCCGAGGAGAAACCCCGGGGGACGCCCAGGAGCGGGGCCTACTCGTAGCGCTCGTCGAAGACGCGGCGGGTCTTCTTCTCGCTTCTCGGAAGGACGCCCAGCTCAACGACCTTGACCAGCGGCGTGAACCCGATGCGGCGCTTGACCTCGGACGCCACGGCGTCGGCGGTGTCCAGGAAGTCCTGGGTTCCGTCGGTCTCGACGTAGATGCGCATGGTGTCGCGGCCCTCGAGGTGCGAGAGGCGGATCTGGTACTCGCTCGAGAGCGCCGGGAACGTCTGGAGGATCTCCTCGATCTGGCGCGGGAACACGTTGACGCCGTGGATCTTGACCATGTCGTCGGAGCGGCCCTGGAGCGCGTCGATGCGGGGGAAGAGGCTGCCGCAGGGGCATGCGCCCGGGATGATGCGGGAGAGGTCGTGGGTGCGGAAGCGGATGAGCGGCGCGCCCTCCTTGACGAGGGTGGTGATGACGATCTCGCCCCACTCCCCGTCCGGCAGCGGCTCGCCCGTGGCGGGGTCGACGATCTCGATGTAGAGGAAGTCGTCCCAGTAGTGCATGCCGTCCTCGGCGTCGCAGGAGATGCCGATGCCCGGGCCGTAGACCTCGGTGAGGCCGTAGATGTCGTAGATCTGGATGCCGAGGCCCGCCTTCACGCGGTCGCGCATCTTCTCGCCCCAGCGCTCGGAGCCGATGACGCCCTTGGTGAGGGCGATCCGGTCGCGCATGCCGCGCTTCTCGACCTCCTCGGCGAGCAGCAGCGCGTAGCTCGAGGTGGCACCGATGACCGTGGACTGCAGGTCGACCATGAACTGGAGCTGCTTCTCGGTGTTGCCGGGGCCCATCGGCACGACCATCGCGCCGAGCTTCTCGGCGCCTGCCTGGAAGCCGATGCCCGCGGTCCAGAGGCCGTAGCCGGGCGTGATCTGGATGCGGTCGTCGGCCGTGATGCCCGCCACCTCGTAGCAGCGCTTGAACTGCTCCGCCCAGTCGTCGACGTCCTTCGCGGTATAAGGAATGATGACCGGCGTGCCCGTGGTGCCGGAGCTTGAGTGGATGCGCACGATCTCTCGCTCGTCCACGGCGGAGACGCCGAGCGGGTAGCAGTTGCGGAGGTCCTCCTTCTCGGAGAACGGCAGCGCGAGAAAGTCCTCCTCGGTGAGGACCTCGGTGACGCCCGCCTCCTGGAGGCGTCGACCGAAGTAGTTGCCAGATGCCACGAGACGCTGGACCTGCTCGTTCACGAGCTTGAGCTGCGAAGGGCTGATGCGCATGGGATGCCTCCTAAAGGTTGAGGGCGGCAAGGTCGAGCTCGACGAATGCCGGCCGCACTGTCGCGCGCACGGCGTCGGCGAGGTCGTCCGCGGTGACGGGGCCAAGAGCGCCCGCGCGGGCGGCGGCGCCGAGAAGGACCACGTTCAGCGCCTTGGCCGTGCCGAGCGTGCGCTCGGCAGCGGCGGCGTCCACGACCACGAGGTTCTTCTCGCCCACCGCAGAGCGCAGGTAGGACATGATGGCGGGCAGGTCGTAGGCCGGGCCGCCCGTTGCCGCCGAGACCGGCACCACGGGCGCGTCGCTCGTGACAACCATGCCGTGCGCGCGCAGAAACGGAAGCTGGCGCGCGGCCTCGGCGGGCTCGAAGGCCACGATCGCATCGGCACGGCCGCGTCCGATGAGGGGCGAGTGCGCGCCGGCGCCGATGCGCACGTGGCTGAAGACGGAGCCGCCCCGCTGCGCCATGCCGATCGTCTCGGCGGTCTTGACGGGAAGGCCGCGCTCCATCGCGGCACGGGCGAGGAGCTTGGAGGCAAGGACGGCGCCCTGTCCGCCCACGCCGGCGAGAATGACGTTCGTGCTCACAGGCGCTCACCTCCCGTGATGGCGTGCGTGGGACAGATCTGCTCGCAGAGCGTGCAGCCGGTGCACTGAGCGGCGTCGATGCGCACCTTGCCCGTCGTGGCGTCCGGCACGAGGGCGGGGCAGCCCAGCTCGCGCACGCAGCGCTGGCAGCCGACGCACTTCTCGGCATCCACCGCGCTTGTGGTCTGCGGCTTGGCGAGAACCACGCACGGACTCCGGAAGATGATCGCCTTGACGCCCGGCTCGTCGGCGACGCGACGGACGGTCTCGACGGCGCGCTCGTGGTCGAGCGGGTCCACGGTCTCCACGGTGGTGAGTCCGATGGCGAGAAGGACGCGCTCGATGCTCACCTTCTCCACAACCTGTCCCATCATCGTGCGGCCCGTGCCGGGGTGCGGCTGATGGCCGGTCATGGCGGTGGTGGAGTTGTCGAGCACGACGAGCGTCATGTTGGCCTGGTTGTAGAAGGCGTTCACCACGCCGGTGATGCCGGAGGCGAAGAAGGTGGAGTCGCCGACGAAGGCGAAGGCAGCGGTGTCCGGCTCGACGTGCGTCACGCCCTGCGCGATGTTGATGCCCGCGCCCATGCACAGGCACGTGTCCACCATGTCGAGCGGCTTGGCGTTGCCGAGCGTGTAGCAGCCAATGTCGCCGCAGAAGAGCGTCTTGCGGCCGCGCATGGCGCGCTTGACGGCATAGAAGCTCGCGCGGTGCGGGCAGCCGGCGCAGAGGACGGGGGGACGGATTGGGAGCGTGGGAGGCGCCGGAGGGTTCTTCTCCGTGCTCAAACAGTCCTCTTCGCACGGAGGCGCCACTGGCGCCTCCGGCTCATGCGGAACTGCGCGCGGAGAAGAACCCTCCGGCTCTCGTCCCAGGAACCGGTCCAGCGCGCGGCCGACTGACTCGACGGTATTCTCTCCCGACGGCTGGATGTCGCCGGTAAGCTTTCCGCGGATTTTGACTCGCAGGCCGCGGCGGCCGCAGGTCGCCACCAGGGCGCGCTCGATCACGGGGTCGAGCTCCTCCACGCAGAGGACCTCGTCAAGGCCGTCGAGAAACGCGGCGGCGAGGTCTTCCGGGAAGGGATACGGCGTGGCCACGCGCAGAACGCGGACGTCGTCCCCCTCGCCCAGGTTCTCCGCGACGTAGGTCGCGCTGATGCCATGCGTGGCGACGCCGAGGCGCGGGCGCGCGGCGGGCCCCGCCGTCTGCGTCACGGTGTTTCTCGCGTAGCCGGAGAGACGCGTCGCGAGCTCCGCGTCGCGCGCCTCGATGGCGGCGTGGGCGCGCACGGAGAGCGCGGGGAAGATGACCCAGCGGGACGGGTCGCGCACAAAGCCCTCGGGCTCGCGGCGCTCCCACACATCCGGGTCCGCCACCTCGACGTCCTCGTAGCCGTGGTCCACGCGCGTGGTGGGCCGCACGATCACGGGGCAGCCCAGCTCCTCGGAGAGGTCGAAGGCCTCCCCCATCATCTGGTAGGCCTCGCTCGGGCTGGAGGGGTCGAGGATCGGCAGCTTGGCGTAGGCGGCAAAGGTGCGCGTGTCCTGCTCGGTCTGGGACGAGATGGGACCGGGGTCGTCGGCCACGAGGACCACCAGACCGCCCTTGACACCGATGTAGGAGAGGCTCATGAGCGGGTCGGAGGCGACGTTCAGGCCCACCTGCTTCATCGTCACGAGCGCTCGGGCCCCGGCATAGGCCGCGCCGGCCGCCACCTCGAGCGCCGCCTTCTCGTTCACGGACCACTCCACGTAGACGCCCTCGCCGCGACGCCCTGCCACGGCCTCAAGGACCTCGGTCGACGGCGTGCCCGGGTAGCCGGCCACCACGTTCACGCCCGCGGCGAGCGCGCCCACGGCCATGGCCTCGTTGCCCATCAGAAACTCTCTGTGCATACTGACCTCCCTCGTTGCGCCGCACTTTAGCAGAGCAAAGCAGCCTCTGGCCGACCCGTCGCAAACCGGTAACGCTTTTTTGGGACGGGTTCAAACGCGCTGCTCGTTTGGGACGGGCCTGAAGCCGGCGCGACGCCCCGCTGGTTGGACCCGTCCCAGAAAAGCTGCAAGAATAAACCCGTCCCCAAATTGCAGAGGAGGGTGGCGTGGCAGAGACGGCTACGGACAGGCTGAGGCTCGTCATCGGCGACGAGGGGCTGGCGCGGCTGGGCGAGGCCCACGTGGCCGTGATCGGTCTCGGCGGCGTGGGATCCTCCTGCGCGGAGGCGCTGGTCCGAGGCGGCGTGGGACACCTCGTACTCCTGGACCGCGACGTGGTGGCGCCGAGCAACCTCAACCGCCAGGCGCTCGCGTTCACGAGCACCATCGGCCGCCCCAAGGCCGAGGTCATGCGCGCCATGGCGCTCGACATCAACCCCGAGGCGGACGTCACCGCCGTGACTGCGTTCCTCGACAAGGACGCCCTGCCCGAGCAGATGGACGCCCTCGGCCACCTCGACTACGTGGTGGACGCCATCGACACCGTGGCGCAAAAGCTGCGCCTGGCCGCCTGGTGCCAGGAGCGCGGCGTCCCCGAGCTCTCCGCGATGGGCGGCGCCAACAAGCTCGACCCCTGCCGCCTGCGCTTCGCCGCCATCGAGGACACCGTCAACTGCCCGCTCGCGCGCGTCATGCGAAAGGAGTGCCGCCGCCGAGGCATCCGCGGCCTGCGCGTGCTCTTCTCGGACGAGAAGCCGGTCCGCATGGAGCGCATCTCAGACGAGCAGTGGCTGCGCGAGGGGTCGCTCCTGGGCACGATGAGCTACCTGCCCCCCATCATGGGCCAGATGCTCGCCAGCCGCGTGATTCGCGACCTTCTGGGGTGGGCGTGACGCAAGCCGCGTGCGACAGAACCCTCCGGGGCATCTGTCGCGCAGGGGCGTCCGCCACAAAATCACCGCTTACGCGCGACGTGGAAAGTTGGTAGGGCAGCTCCTCGCATTCGCCCGCCATCGCGGGTCCCGTCGAGAAAGGTCTACCCTCCCATGCCCACCAACAAGCGCGAGAGCCTCATCTTCACCGTCATCATGTGCTTCTGCATGGTGCTCTGGATGTCCTGCTACAACGTCGCCCGCGTGAACGACTGGGAGCTCGGCCTTCCCACACTCGCCGACGCATGGCTCGGCTTCCCGCCGGCCTACGTGGTGGCGATGCTGCTGGACGTTCTTCTCGCCAGCCGGTTTGCCAAGTGGTTTGCGTTCCGCTTCCTGGTGACTCCCGGCAAGAGCGGCCGCCTTGCGATCGCGCTGGCCATCAGCACGATGATGGTCTTTCCCATGGTGCTCTTCATGTCGCTCTACGGCGCGCTCGAGGCATTCACGCACGCGGGCGATCCCGCCATGATCCTGCCCACGTGGATCGCCAATATCCCGTGGAATTTCATCGCCGCGCTGCCGTGGAACCTGCTTGTCGCGGGTCCCGTCTCGCGCTGGGTCTTTCGCCGCGCCTTCCCCGAAGGCACGGTGCTCGCCGAGCCTGCATCCGCCTAGAGGCGGGCGGCTTGATCAAACGTCCCCACCAGGATCTCCGCCTCCATGGTGAGCGTATCGACTGACGTCCAGTCGAGAGTCGAGCCGTCGATCCCAAACATGATCGGTGACATCTCAACCGCTGCGGCGAGCTGCTCTTGCGTCATGCGGATCGTGGAGGTTACCACGCGCCTCTCCCGTATCCCGCAAATATCGGAGAGGTGCCGGATCACCCGCTCGTTTGAGTAATCTCCTCGCTCAGGCGCCTTGTCGCTGACCCGCTCACGAATCTCACGAAAGTGGTTTGGGGTCGGCACCACCTTGATGAGAAAGCCGCCGGGCTTGAGCGCACGCTGGAATTCCCCATAGTTTGCCGGCGAGAAGATGTTGAGGACGCAGCTCGCACAGTGGTCGCGCAGGGGAATCGCGGCTAAGTCTGCCACGAGCCATGCAACGGAGCCCTCGCGGTCCGCACCTGCGGCGAGGCGAACGGCATCTTTGGAGATATCACACGAGAAGAGCCGGATCGGCGGCACGAAACGCTCCGCCAAACGGCTCGAGAAGAAACCCTCGCCGCAGCCCGCATCGACAACGACGCCCTCGATGTCGAGTGAAACCATGATGTCGCACAGCTCGGCAGCGAGCGCATCGTACAGCCCGCTTGAAAAGACCGCGCGTCGGCTGAGAAACGAGTCCCGATCATACGGTCCCGCCGCCTTGTGATGCGCAAGCAGGTTAACGTACCCCTGGCGACCCAAATCGAAGCAATGGTTGCGTACGCAACGCAAGGACGTCCCGGACAAGCTCAGCGGCTCCCCGCAGACAGGACACGCTAGGACATCCTCGCAATTCGCGAAGGGTTTCGTTGTTTCGGCACCCATTGCCCTCCCTTTCATGCAGCGTACCCGCGCACTAGTTTAATCGCTGTGGGCATGTCGCGCGAAAAGCGACGGCACTTGAGCAAGGCACACGCCCGCGAGAATCACCGCCACGCCCAGCCACTCGACGACGCCGAGCGGCTCACCGAGCACGACCATGGCGATGAGAAGACCTGCGGGGAGCTCCGCCGCGGCCATGACGGTGGAGAGGCCGGCGGGCAGGTGCGGCGACCCCAGGCCAAAGAGCAGCACCGGGCACATGAGGCCGAAGAAGCCCGCGACCGCGGCAAAGGGCAGGATGCCCTGGAAGACGACGCCTGACACCAGGTAGTCCGGGCATGCGGTGAGCGACATGACGCCCGCCCCCAGGCACACGAAGAGGCCGCGCTGCTCGTTGGAGCAGGGAGCCTTCACCTTGCCGGAGAGCGTCACGAAGAGCGAGCAGGTCACGGCGGCGGCGAGCGCGCAGAGGAGGGCCACCGGGTCGTAGCCCGCAAGCCCCGTCCTGTAGACGCCGCTCGCGAACACGGTGCCGAGCACGATGACCGCCGCCGAGGCGACCTCCACGGGGCGCGGGGGCCGACGCGTCGCGATGGTCTGCCAGACGAGCCCCATCCACGTGAACTGGAAGAGCAGCGTGAGCGCCACCGGTGCGGGCAGCACGCTCATGGCGTAGCAGTACAGGATGGAAGTGGTGCAGGTGAGGGCGCCGAGCCCCATGAGTTCGAGCGCCTGCTTGCCAGAAAGACGCTGCCAGCGCCCACCGCGCAGACGGCCGAGAAGCACCGCGAGCCCGAAGAACAGGAAGCCGAACCACGCCTGGCTCGCCACCACCTGCGCGGAGGTGATGCCCGCCGCGTAGGCGAGCTTGTAGGTGGTCGCCATCGCCCCGTAGCAGGCGCCGCCCGCGAACACCTGGAGCGCCGCCACCGCCCGGCGGCGTCCCGAGGGCGCCATCCCCGCAGACGGCATCGGCCGATCGATCACGTTTTCCATGCCTGCCCCTCCTCTCGCCCCGCAACACGGGGCTTCGGCTCGTTACGCCTCGAGCTCTCGGAGGAAGGCCGTCCGCACCGCCATATGGTCGATGTGTACGAAAAAGCCGCACAACCGGAGCTCCGTTGTGCGGCAAAAAGGTGGCTTGCGCCCAGAAAAGTCCACACGATTTTAGACAAACTGACTGTACGGGCCTTGCCTGCAGAAGTCAAGCGACGGCGAGAAGTCCTTGTCGACGCTTGACACGGCGTGGGGAGTGCCCATAATGGGGCTCGAAAATCCCAGCGGATTTTTCCGGATGCCGCCATCATCTTTTCGCCGCTCACCTGCCCTTGGGCAGATGGGCGGTTTTTCTATATCGCGGTTTCCGGCGAGAGAAAGGGCAGCGTATGGCAAGCGATCTCATCGACCTCATCAAGACGCGCAGGAGCGTGCGCAGCTACAAGGCGGACCCCGTCCCCCAAGAGCTGCTCGACACCGTGCTTGAGGCGGGCACCTACGCGCCCACGGGCGGCGGGCACCAATCGCCGGTGATCGTGGCCGTGACGAGCCCCGAGACCCGCGAGCGCCTGCGCGCGCTCAACGCCGCCGTCATGGGCAAGGAAACCGACCCGTACTACGGCGCGCCGGCCATCGTGGTGGTGCTCGCCGACGGCGGACGCGGCACCTTCGTGGAGGACGGCTCCTGCGTGCTCGAGAACCTCATGCTCGCGGCGCACGCCGTGGGCCTCTCCAGCTGCTGGATCCATCGCGAGCGCGAGATCTTCGACAGCGAGGAGGGCAAGGCGCTCCTCAAGGAGTGGGGCCTGCCCGAGGCGCTGCGCGGTGTGGGCGCCATCGCGCTCGGCTACGCCGACGGCCCCGAGCCCGCCGCCGCCCCGCGCAAGGAGGGCTACGTGGTGCGCGTGTAGCTCAAACAATTCACACGTTCCGGAAAGGGGCGCTCTGCCGGCAGCATCGATGCTCCCAACAAAGCGTCCCCTGTCCGCCTGCGTCGCACGAACGGGATCCATATCCCGCGCCGTCGCCGAGCTCCATATGTCCCAGCCTGCGCTCAGCCGCTCCATCCGGCGGCTTGAGGACGAGCTTGGCTGCGGCCTGTTGCGCCGCACCGCGAACAGGTCGGCGCTCACCGAGGCGGGCTGCATCGCGGCAGACTACGCCGACGACCTGCTCCGCACTTATCGGCGCATGCGAGACGAACTGTCCTCGCTCGAGACGCGCCGACGCACGCTGAGGATCGGCACCTGCGCTCCAGCCCCGCTCTGGCGCGTCACGCAGCTCGTGGTAGAGACAACGCCCGGCACCATCGTCGCTTCGGAATCCCTTGATGACAGCATCTGCGCCGCGGACTTATGGAGGACACGCTCGATGCCACCATCACGCTCAACCCGCTCGTGCTCCCCGGCTTTATCTCGCAGCCCATCATGACCGAGAGCCTCTCGGCGCTCCTGCCGCGCACGCACCCGCTCGCGAGCAAACAGACGCTGCGCTTTTGCGACATCGACGGCGAGACCTTCCTCATATACACCAACATCGGCTTCTGGCGCAGCATCGTCGAGCGCGAGCTGCCGCATGCGACATTCCTCTGGCAGGAGGATCGCTCGATGTTTGAGATTCTGCTCTCCACGAGCGATGCTCTCGCGTTTAGCACCGAGGCGGCAACGCCGTATACATCGCATCAGACCGAAAACGTTGCCCGCGTCGCGGTCCCGCTCAGCGACGCCAGCGCCCGCGCGACGTTCTATCTTGTGTATCGCACGGACGGGCAGGGCAAGGGCTCTGAGCTCATCGAGCGCGTGCTACCACGGCTCTCTCGCTGAGCCCCTCCCCGCGCGCACTCGTTGCGCCTCTCGCTAGAGCCCGAAGAGCCCCGCAGCCGCGGCCATCTTGTCGGCAACCTTCACGCCAAAGGGACAGCGGCCCTCGCACGCGTGGCAGGCGATGCAATCCCCCGCATGGGCATCGAGCGCGCGATAGTGGTCGCGCACAGAATCGGGCACCTCGTCGTGCAGGGCGGCGAGGTCGTAGAACTTGTTGACCGTGGGGATGTCGATGCCCTTGGGGCACGGCGCGCAGTGGCCGCAGTAGGTGCACTGACCCAGGTAGGCGTGGCGCGGCGCCCCGGCGAGCGCGCTCGCATAGTCGCGCTCCTCGGCAGAGGCGGTCTCGTAGGCAACGGCCTCGACCACGTGCGCGGGCGTGGAGAAGCCCACCATGATGCTCGCTACCGCCGGGCGCGTGAGCGCGTAGTGGATGCACTGCACGGGCGTGAGCGCCACGCCGAAGGGTGAGGTCGCCGCGTCGAGCAGACGGCCGCCGGCGTACCCCTTCATGACGGTGATGCCCGTGCCCGTCTCCTCGGCGCGCGCGTAGAGCTCGGCGCGGTCGGCGCTGATGCCGCCCTCCCCCACGCCCGTGTAGTCGCCAAAGAGGTCGTCGAGGTTCTCGGTCGCGGGCATCATGTCAAAGGCCGGGTTCACCGAGAAGAGCATCGTCTCGATCTCGGGGTTCTCGGCGACGCGTCGCGCCACCTCGGTGTTGTGTGTGGAGAGGCCGATGTGGCGGATGGTGCCCGCCGCGTGCAGCTCGCGCACGTAGCGCATGAAGGGGCTGTCGCCCAGAACGATCCGCTCGTACTCCTCAACCTTGTCCACGTAGTGGATCATGCCCAAGTCGACGTAGTCGGTGTGAAAGCGCTCGAGAAGATCCTCGAAGGCCGGCCTCACCAGGTCGAGGTCGCGCGTGCGCGTGTACTGCCCGTCAACCGTGACCGACCCCAGGTGCCCCTGGATGACCCAGCGCTCGCGGCTGTCGAGCTCCCGGAGCGCGTCACCCAGGTTGGAGCGGCGCGTGGCGTCGTTCATCCAGCAGTCGAGGATGTTGATGCCCGCCTCCTCCGCGGCGCGCACCACCGCAAGCGTCTCCTCGGGAGAACGGTCCATCCACTCGCCGCCAAAGCCGATCTCGCTCACCTCGAGCCCCGTGTTGCCCAGCTTGCGGTAGTTCATGGCTCCTCCTCGCATGTCGCCCCCTCATCACATGCAGGATGATAACCGCACATCACGGGTCAGGTTGACGCCGCAACATGCAACAGGCGGCATTTCCTAAGCGGCCATCTACCTGCGAAGATGCAAATTGGCGCAGGCAGATGGGCCGTTTTCGGTGCTTGGAGAATCGAGGTTGTTGTAGGGCGACACGATTCACATCACCTACAACCGCACCAGCAAGGAGCTCGAGCAGCTCTACCACACCTATGCGCGCCGCGCGGGCGTGTCGGACGCCGCGCTGTGGCTCCTGTACGTAATCCGCCTTGGCGGGGACAACCTCACCCAGGCGGCCATCTGTGCGGACCGGCACTATCCCCCGCAGACCATCAACTCCGCGCTCAAGCGACTCGAACCTCGCCATGCCGTTCGTGGTCATCAACTTTGCCGTGTCGGACCTCATCGGCGTGGGGTCGTCGGTCGTGATCACGCTTCTGCTCGGGCGCGGAGAGCGCCGGCAGGCTAACAACGCCTTCAGCTGCTCCGTCCTGCTCATCGTGGGGCTCGGCATCGCGCTGGGGGCGGCGCTCTTCGCCACGGCGCCGACCATCATGTCACTCATGGGCGCCACCGGAGAGCTCGCGGAGCTCGCCGTGAGCTACCTGCGCGTCTACGCGCTCTGGTCCCCGCCCACGACGCCCTTCTACGCCATGGACAACTACATGCGCATCTCGGGCTACCTCAAGGCCAACATGGCACTCTGCGTGCTCATGTCCGCGCTCGCGCTCGTGTTTGAGGTGCTCTTCCTCGGCGTGCTGGGCTGGGGCATCTGGGCGGCCGGGCTCGCCTGCAGCCTCGCCATCCTGTTCTGCCTTGTCCCGGAGCTTGTCCCCTTTGTGATGCGGCGCGCGACCCTCGCCTTCTGCCGCCCGCCGTGAGCTACAACTGGGGCGCCCGCCGCTACGGCCGCGTCCGTGCGCTCGAGAAGCGCTGCTTTGCCGCCGCAGCGGCCATCGGCACCGTGGCGGTGGCGGTGGTCGCGCTCTTCCCGGGCGCGCTCATCGCCCTCTTCATGCCTGACGCCGCGGGCGAGGTGCTCGCCCTTTCGCGCGGCGCGCTTGGCCTCTTCACCATCACGTACCTCTTCCGCTGGCTCTCCTTCGCCACGCAGAGCTACATGAACGGCATCGCCAAGCCGCTGCCGGCCTCAGTCATCTCCGTGAGCGCGGCGCTCGTCTTCCCGCTCGCGTGCATCGTCCGGATGCCGGGGCGCGCGAGCGGCGGCCTACAACGACCGCGAATTTCTAAGCGCCAGAAACAGGTCATCTACCTGCTATTTCTTAAGTTTCTGCAGGTAGAGTGCCGCTTAAGAAAGTCGAGTTGTTGCACATCAGGCCGTGGGCTTCTCAGCGCAGGTGGCCCAGAACGTGGGGATGCCCAGCTCGTGGAGACGGCCGGCGCCGTTCGTGTCCTCGTAGAGGTCCAGAATCCGAAAGCCTGCCTTGATCTGCCCGCGAATCTGCTCGTCCAGCGTGTGCGAGAACTGGACGCCCCACTCCGGTAGGTCCTTCTCGGGAATGAGTGAGGGGTCGCGGAGCGGGTTGAACGGCAGGCCGCGCACGACGCACTTCTCGTCGTCGTCCACGACGTAGTTGAATCCGTTGTCCAGCCCGGCGAGCAGACGGCCTCCCGGCGCCAGCACGCGGAAGCACTCGCGCCAGATGGGGAGCACCTCCTCGACGTAGCAGTTGGAGACCGGATGGAAGATGAGGTCGAAGGCGCCGTCGTCGAACGGCAACGGACGCGTCATGTCCGCACGCACCGCACGAATCTCGTAGCCCTCGCGCTCGGCGACCATGACCTCGGACGCGATCTGCGCCTCCGAGTAGTCGAGCACGGAACACTCACAGCCCATAGCAGCAAAGATCGGCATCTGCTGGCCACCGCCGGAGGCCAGGCCGAGCACGCGCTTTCCGCGCATCTCCTCGAAGAACCACTCACGCGGCACCACCCGCGTCGGCGTGAGCACCATCGACCAGTCGCCAGCAAGCGCCGCCAGGTAACGCTCGTGCGAGATGGGTGTCCCCCACTCCCACCCATCAGCCACCCACGCATCCACAACCTGCGCGTTCACTTCCGTATACGATTCGGCCTGGTTCTCCAGCGAGTTCACGTTCTCCCCCTTTGCGAGAATCGTAACGGAAAGGCCCGCCGACACTTCTCGGCCAGCGACTTTTGGGCGAAGCCCAATGAGCTGGCGAGAAGTACCGGCGGGCCGTCAGGTGCGTAAGAGCCTACGCGAAGTCAGATATCTGAGCCTTCAGCTGCTCGATAGTGGCAGTGAGCTCGGCGGCCTGGGCGCGCTTCTTCTCGATGACCTCGGGCGCCGCCTTGGCGACGAAGCCCTCGTTGGAAAGCGTGCGCTCCACGCCCGCGAGGTCCTTCTCGGCCTTGGCGAGCTCCTTGGCAAGGCGCGCGGACTCGGCGGCAAGGTCGACGAGGTCTCCAACGTGAACGAAGATCTCGAGCGAGCCGTCGGCCACGGAGACGCAGCCCTCGGGCTTCTGGGCGTCGTCGGCGGCAACGAACGCCCCCACGTGGCCCACGGAGCGCACGAAGCCCTCCTGGCCGGCGAGAACCGCCGCGTCCTCGGTGCCGCAGCGCACGCAGACGTCGAGCTCGGCGCGCGGCGAGAGGCGGTAGCGGGCGCGCGTGGACCGCACGCAGGAGATGACGCGCTTGGCGAGCTCGAAGTCCTTCTCGGCCTTCTCGTTCACGAACCCGGCGAAGCACTCGGGCTCCGGCCACGCGGCCACCATCAGGAACTCGGCGGAGTGGTCGTCCAGGCCGGACGCGGGCAGCTTGTCCCAGACGCTCTCGGTCACGAACGGCATCACCGGGTGCAGGAGGCGCATGCAGGTGTCCAGCACGAAGACGAGGTTGCGCTGGACCTGCAAGCGCTCGGCGGGCGCGCCGTCGAGCAGGCGGTTCTTGCAGAGCTCGATGTACCAGTCGCAGACGTCGCCCCAGAAGAAGCTCTGGATCTCGCGCGCGTAGTCGCCGAAGGCGTAGGTCTCCAGCTGCTCGGTGGCGTGCGCGACGGCGCGGGCAAGGCGCGACAGCATCCACGCGTCCTCGGGCGTGACGGCGGCCGGAGCGCCCGGCTCGTAGCCCTCGAGGTTCATCTGGACGAAGCGGCTCGCGTTCCAGATCTTGGTCACGAAGCCACGGGCCTGCTCGGTGCGCGGGCTGTCGATGAGCTTGTGCGTCTTCTTGTCGATGTTGGCGTCGAACTTGACGTCCTGGTTGTTGGTGATGAGCGTGAGGAGGTTGTAGCGCATGGCGTCGGCACCGTACTTCTCCATGAGCTCCATCGGGTCCACGCCGTTGCCCTTGGACTTGGACATGCGGCTGCCGTCCTTAGCCAGGATCGTGGCGTAGATGTAGACGTCGTGGAAGGGCACCTCATCGGTGAAGTAGAGCGAGCTCATGATCATGCGCGCCACCCAGAGCGCAATGATGTCGCGCGCGGTCACGAGGACCTTGGTGGGGTGGTGCTCTGCGAGCTCGGAGGTGTCGTCCGGCCAGCCCTGCGTGGCGAAGGTCCACAGCTGGCTCGAGAACCACGTGTCGAGCACGTCCTCGTCCTGGTGGACGTGGTGGCCGCCGCACTTGGGGCAGACGTCCGTGTCCTCCATGAGGGCGTCCTCCCAGCCGCAGTCCTCGCAGTAGAAGACCGGGATGCGGTGGCCCCACCAGAGCTGGCGGCTGATGCACCAGTCCTTGAGGTTGTCCATCCAGGTGAGGTAGGTCTGGGTCCAGCGCTCGGGGTGGAACTTGACCTCGCCGTCGCGCACGACCTGCGTGGCGCGCTCCTTGAGCTTGTCAACGGCGACGAACCACTGCTCGGAGAGCCAGGGCTCGAGCGCGGTGTTGCAGCGGTAGCAGTGCATGACGGAGTGGTCGAGCTCCTCGACCTTCTCGAGGAGGCCGTGCTCCTCGAACCACGCGACCACGGCCTCGCGGCACTGGTCACGGTTCATGCCGGAGAACTCGCCGTAGCCGTCCACCACGACGGCATGCTCGTCGAAGATGTTGATCTGCTCGAGGTCGTGCGCCTGGCCCATCGCGTAGTCGTTGGGGTCGTGCGCGGGCGTGACCTTGACGAAGCCCGTGCCAAAGCCGGCGTCGACGTGCCAGTCGGAGAAGATCGGAATCTCGCGGTCCACGATGGGCAGACGCACCATCTTGCCCACGAGCTTGGCCTTCTCGGGGTCCTGCGGGGAGACGGCCACGCCCGTGTCGCCGAGCATGGTCTCGGGGCGCGTGGTGGCCACGGTGATGTGATCGATGCCGTCGACGGGCTCAACGAGCGGGTACTGGAGGTACCAGAGGTGGCCCTTCTCGTCCTGGTACTCGGCCTCGTCGTCGGAGATGGCGGTACAGCAGCTCGGGCACCAGTTGACGATGCGCTTGCCGCGGTAGATGAGGCCGTCGTGGTACCAGTCGCAGAAGACCTTGCGCACGGCGCGGCTGAACTCGGGGCTCATCGTGAACTTCTCGTCGGAGAAGTCGATCGAGCAGCCCATGCGCTTGATCTGGGAGACGATCGTGCCGCCGTACTCGCGCGTCCAGTCCCAGCAGGCGTCGAGGAAGTTCTCGCGCCCAATCTCCAGACGGGAGACGCCCTCGCTCTTGAGCTTCTTGTCAACCTTGGTCTGCGTGGCGATGCCCGCGTGGTCCGTGCCCAGGATCCAGCGCGTGGAGCGGCCGCGCATGCGACTGTAGCGAACGTAGGTGTCCTGGATGGAGTCGTCCATCGCGTGGCCCATGTGCAGGATGCCCGTCACGTTGGGCGGCGGGATGACGACGGTGCAGTCCCCCACCCCCTTGGAGCGCTGGTAGCAGCCGGCGCTCATCCAGCGCTCGATGAGCTCGGGCTCGGCGGTCTGGGGGTCGTAGTTCTTGGGCATCTCTTCCACGGGGCATTCCTCTCCCGGTCGCGTGCATATCAGTCCAACAGGATAGCACGGGGCAGGCGCTCCGAGGCCAGTCCTCGACATCGGGGACGGGCTTCGCAAAATGTCAGTTCGTGCTACATTTCCCTCGAGCCGAAACCAAAACCGGCGCTCGTGCAACGTCCATTTTGCCCTGATGCTGAATTATGTTTCGTTTTTGATTTCGTCAACTGGGCATCTCCGGTTCGGGGCGTACGGGGGCGGCCCCGCGGGGTAAATTCGTGTTGCACGAGGGCGCGTTTTGGTTCTGGGAAGGCGTCAATGTTGCACGAAGGCCCGTTTTGGCAGGAGGATGCCCCGACATGAACTCGCGAAACTGGAATCTGGTCGACGCGCACTGCCACCTGGGATGGTTTGCCGCACCTGCAGACGTTGCGCGCGCGGCGGCGGAGGCGGGTCTCGCACTCCTCGCTGTCACGGTGACACCGGCGGAGTTCCGCTCACAGCAGGGCGTCTTGGCGAGCGAGAAGAACGTGCGGCTCGCCGCCGGGCTGCACCCCTGGTGGGTCCGCGACCCGAATGACGCCGAGGCGCTGGTCGAAGCCCTTACCGAGACGCGCTTCGTCGGGGAGGTCGGGCTCGACGCCTCCCAGCGCCATGCGGGGACGTGGGATGCGCAGGTGGCGGCGTTCGAGCGCATATGCGCCGCGTGCGCGGAGGCGAGCGGCCCCGAGGCGCCCAAGGTGCTCTCCATCCACGCGGTGCGCGCCACCGACGCCGCCCTCGATGTGCTCGAACGCACCGGCGCCGCCGAACGCTGCCGCTGCATCCTCCACTGGTTCTCCGGCTCCTCCGACGAGCTCTGGCGCGCGGCACGGCTCGGCTGCTGGTTCTCCCTCGGCGAGCGTTCGCTCGCAACGAGGCGCGGGCGGGAGTACGCCCGGGTCCTTCCCCTCGACCGCCTGCTGCTGGAGACGGACCTCCCGGAGGCCGAGCACGCCCGCACCGACGTCCCCGCCCTTGCGGTCTCTCTGGGGCGGGCCCTTGACGCGGCGGCCGCCGCACGCGGCATCGACCCGGAGGAAGTGCGCAGAGTCTCCGTAGACAATGCGACGGCCCTTCTCGACGTTTGAGGGCCGACGCGGCGCATGGTAGAGTTTATGAGGCCCGGAACGCGCCCGAACAGAGGTCACATGAAGCCGCTGCGCAAGACCACGCACGTGAGAAACCCGCTCTCCTCGACGATGCTCGCCAGCACGTCGGGAGACCTCGACCTGCCCCTTGACGACGTCGTCATCGTCTTCGCGTGCAGCGAGAACTTCGTCCCGTACCTCTCCGTGGCAATCCAGTCCATCGTGGACAACGCCAGCGCCTCGCGTCGCTACGACATCATCGTGCTCACGCGCAACATCTCGCCCGCGAGCATGATCACGCTCACGCGCCAGACCAAGGCCGACAACGTGGGCATCGGCTTCCTCGACGTCGACGCGGCGCTCGGTGACATCGAGCTCCCCCACCACGGGCACTTCCGCCCCGAGACGTACTTCCGCCTGCTCGCCCCGCAGCTCCTGCCCAACGTGGACAAGGCGATCTACCTCGACTCCGACCTCATCGTGGACGATGATGTCGCCGGGCTCTACGACGTGGACGTCACCGGCTACCCGCTGGCGGCCACGCGCGACGCCGACACGATCGGCCAGATCGAGGGCTACGACACGACCGTGGGGCCCTACCTCAAGAACGAGCTCGGCATGAGCGACCCGCACGATTACTTCCAGGCGGGCGTTCTGCTCATGAACCTGGCGGAGCTGCGCCGGACCATAACGCCCGAGGAGTTCCTCGACCTCTCCACGCAGCGCATGTGGCGATGGCTGGACCAAGACGTCCTCAACAAGGTGGTCGACGGCAACTACGTGCGCGTGCACATGCGCTGGAACTACCTCATGGACTGGCAGCACCTCCGCCGCACCCACATCATCGCCAACGCCCCCGCCGACGTGCGCGCCGAGTACGAGGAGGCGGCCGCCGACCCCGCGATCATCCACTTCGCCGGGCCGGACAACCGCCCCTGGCTCTACCCCGACGCCGACCGCGCCGACCTCTTCTGGCACTACGCCATGCGCTCGCCCTACCTTGACGAGATCAGGGGCCAGCTCGAGGAGTCGCGTGCCTCTGCCGCCGGCCTCGCCAAGCGCCTCCAGGTCATCGCGATCTACAAGGGCATCATGCCGGCCTTCGACAAGGTGTGCCCCGCCGGCTCGCGCCGCCGCGACGCCGTCATCCGCTCCTACATGGCCCTCGGCGGCTCCAACCTCTAACGAGAAGGGACGCCGCCCGGAGGCGACGTCCCCGTCTGGACACGTGCTGGCGAGAAGGGCCCATGACCCTAGGCCACGTGATGCTTCCCGTGGGCCTTGGAGACGATGCGCGGCGGCACGCCGCCCCCGACGCTGTCCTTGGTGACGACGACCTTGGTGATGTCGAGGTCGCTCGGCAGGTCGAACATCGTGTCCTGCAGCGTTGCCTCGCAGATGGCGCGCAGGCCGCGGGCACCCGTGCCACGGGCGATGGCCTGGCGCGCGATCTCGGTGAGCGCGTCGTCCTCGAAGACCAGGTCGACGCCCTCGAGCTCGAACATGCGGCGGTACTGCTTGACGAGCGCGTTGCGCGGCTGGGTGAGGATGGAGACGAGGTCCTCCTCGGTGAGCTCGCGCGTCGCCGTGATGACCGGGATGCGACCGAGGAACTCGGGAATCATGCCGAACTTGTGCAGGTCCTGGGGCATGACCTGCTCCATGAGGTAGTCCTCGTCCTTCTCGGCGCTCTTGCCCACCTCGGCGGCAAATCCGATGCCCTTCTTGCCGATGCGGTCGGCCACGATCTTGTCCAGGCCGACGAAGGCGCCGCCGCAGATGAAGAGGATGTTGGTGGTGTCGATGTGAATGAGCTCCTGCTGGGGGTGCTTGCGACCGCCCTGCGGGGGCACGCTGGCCTCGGTGCCCTCGAGGATCTTGAGGAGTGCCTGCTGCACGCCCTCGCCCGAGACGTCGCGCGTGATGGAGAGGTTCTCGGCCTTGCGGGCGATCTTGTCGATCTCGTCCACGTAGACGATGCCCACCTGCGCGCGCTCGACGTCGCCGTCTGCCGCGGTGATGAGCTTGAGCAGGATGTTCTCGACGTCCTCGCCGACGTAGCCGGCCTCGGTGAGGGTGGTGGCGTCCGCGATGGCGAACGGGACCTCGAGGAAGCGCGCGAGCGTCTGCGCGAGCAGCGTCTTGCCCGTGCCGGTGGGGCCCAGCAGCAGGATGTTGCTCTTGGCGATCTCGACCTCCTCGGCACCCTCCTCGACCTCGTCGTTTCCGGAGAGGATGCGACGGTAGTGGTTGTAGACGGCCACGCTCATCGCACGCTTGGCCTGCTCCTGACCCATGACGTACTGCGAGAGCTCGTCGTAGATCTCGTGCGGCGTCGGGAGGTTCTTGATGGGCGGCTCGCCCTCGTCAGCCGCGTCCGGCGCGCCGGCCTCGCGGGCGAGGTCGACCTCGTCGATCATGTCGGAGCACGCGTGCACGCACTCGTCGCAGATGTAGGCGCCGCCGGGTCCGGCGATGAGCTTGCTCACCTGGCTGCGGGTCTTGCCGCAGAAGGAGCAGCGCACCTCGCCGCCGAGCGTGTCCATGTCCTGGGCCATTCGCTACTCCTGGGTCTGCTCGGTGCGAGAGGTGATGACGCGGTCCACGAGACCGTACGCGCAGGCCTCGGAGGCGCGCATGTAGTTGTCGCGCTCGGTGTCCGCGTTGACCTTCTCGATGGGCTGGCCGGTCGCCTCGGAGAGAATCTCGTTCAGGCGCTGGCGAATCCAGCGGGTCTCGTCGGCGACGATCTGGATGTCGGTCTGCTGGCCGGAGACGCCCGAGCTCGGCTGGTGGATGAGGACCATCGAGTTGGGGAGCGCCAGGCGCTTGCCCTTGGCGCCGCAGGCGAGGATGGCGGCGCCCATGGAGGCGGCCATGCCCACGCAGATGGTGGAGACGTCCGGCTTGATGAAGTTCATCGTGTCGATGATGCCGAGGCCGGCGTAGACGTCACCGCCCGGCGAGTCGATGTAGAGGGCGATGTCCTTGTCGGGGTCCTGGCTCTCCAGGTGGAGGAGCTGCGCGATCACGAGGTTGGCGGAGTCGCGCGTCACCTCCTCGCCGAGAAAGACGATGCGGTCGTTGAGCAGGCGCGAGTAGATGTCGTAGCTGCGCTCGCCGCGCGGCGTCTGCTCGACGACGTAGGGGATGAGGGGGATGTTGGTGGGCTGGTGCATGTGATCTCCGTTTCTTGTGCGTGCGCCCCGGGCAGTGGTGCCCGGGGCGTCAGGAGACAGGTGTGGCGAGCTTACTCGGCGTCGGCCTTGTCAGCGGCGGCGGCGCGCTCGGCGACCTCGTCGACGATGTTCACCTTGGCGTTCTCGACGAGCCAGTCGAGGGCCTTGGTGCGACGGATGGAGTCGCGGATGGCGGGCAGACGGCCCTCGGAGCGCCACTGCTCGACGGAGGCGTCGACGTCCTCGACGCCGGCCTTCTCGAACTCGGCGCGGACGTCGTCCTCGGTGGCCTCGACGCCGAGCTTGGCGGCGAGGGCGTCGAGCGCGAGGGACTGACGCGCGCGCTCCTCGGCCTGGACGCGGAGGTCGGCCAGGAAGTCGTCGGTCTTCACGCCGCGGGCGCGCAGGTACATGTCGAGGCTGACGTTCTGGCGCTGGAGCTGGGCGAGGAACTCGGAGGCGAGCTCGTTGAAGATCTCGTTCTGATAGGCCTCGGGAACGGCCTCGAGCTTGAGGGCCTTGCCGAGGGCCTCGACGACGCGGTCCTCCTTGAGGTTGGGGAGCGTCGTCTTCTTGTCGGCCTCGACCTCCTCCTTGACGGCGGCGCGGAAGGCGGCCACGTCGTCGTAGCCATACTTCTTGGCGATCTCGTCGTCGAGCTCGGGGGTGACGGCCTTCTTGATGCCGTTCAGCGTGACCTTGACGGAGAAGGTGTGGGAGTGCTCCTCGCCCTCGTGCTCGTGGGTGCGGGTCCACTCGATGGCCTTCTCCTCGCCCTTCTTCATCCCGACGATGCCCTCCTGGAGCTGGTCGGGGATCTGCTGGCCGTCAAGCGCGAGCAGGCGGTTCTTGCCGGCGAGGTGACCGGCACCCTCGACGTTCTCGACGTCGACGGAGACAATGTCACCGTTCTCGACGGCACGCTCCTCCTCGACGTCCTCGTAGGTCATCTGGTAGCTGAGGAGCTGGTTGACCTGCCAGTCAATCTCGGCCTCGGTGGCCTCCTCGGGCGGCATGTTGATCTCGGGGGCGTCGTAGCTCTCGAGCTCGCAGGACGGGCGCACGCCGATGGTGGCGGTCACGACGTAGTCGGCGCCCTCGACGGCGAGCTCGGGGTCGGCGCCCTCGGCGCCGAAGTCCACGCGGCCGACCGGGGTGACGTCGAGCTCCTCGAGCATGAGGGGCTCGGCGGCGTTGAGGAGGTCGTTGGTGGCCTGGGCGAGCACGGCCTCGCGGCCCATGATGCCGTCGATCACCGGGCGCGGCGCGTGGCCGCGACGGAAGCCCTGGAAGTTGTACTTCTTGGCGATGTCCTTGTACGTCCGCTTGACGGCGGCGTCGACCTCGGCGGCGGGGATGGTGAGGGTGGCAGCCATCTTCTCGTCGGACGGCTTCTCGGCGGTGACGGTGATCTTCAACGTTCCTCCAGTGTCTTCGATGGCGGGCCTGCCCCGCCAGTTTTCCCAAGCTGGTGCGGGCGAAAGGACTCGAACCTTCATGGGGTCACCCCCACTGGAACCTAAATCCAGCGTGTCTACCAGTTCCACCACGCCCGCGGATTTCACAGCCTTATGAGTGTAGCAAACTTCTACAGGATACCCTCGTCTCGGCAGATATTTCACGCAGGCGAGAAGGACCGGGCACCGCGGGCCGCCGTCGGCCAACGTCACGCGCGGCGCAGGCGGACCGCCGTGCCGGAGCAGCAGGTCATGATCATGCCCTCGAAGGTCTCGTAGCCGATGGAGGCACCCACGACGGCGTCCGCCCCGAGCGCCTCCGCACGCTGCTGCATCTCGGCTAGGACCTCGTTTCTCGCCTGCTGGAGCTCCTCCTCGTAGCCGGCCGAGCGTCCACCGAAGACGTTGCGGATCCCCGCGCCGAGGTCGCGGAACATGTTGATGCCGCTTACCGCCTCGCCGGTGACGATGCCGAGGTAGTCGACGATCTGGTGACCCTCGACGGAGTTGGTGGTTGTGACGATCATGGATGTCTCCTCTCAGACGGTGCTCATGACGAGCGTGATGGTGAGGGTTCCGTCCGCCACGCGCGCGGAGAGCTCCATCCCCTGGGCGGTGGCGAGCTCGGCGGCGACGGACAGGCCGAGGCCCGAGCCCTGCGTCGCGCGTGAGGCGTCGGCCTGATAGAAGCGCTCGAAGAGGCGATCGGCGTCGATCGAGCCGGGTTCGGCAACGGGGTTGGCAAAGTCCGCGAGCACGCGGCTCTTCTCGGTCGGGCGGACCGTCACCGAGAGCGTCCCCGACCCGTGTCGCAGCGCGTTGACCACGAGGTTCTCCACGATGCGCGCGAGCGCCTCGGCGTCAGCCTCGACCATGACGTCCTCGCATTCCAGCGCAGGCTCCCAGCCACGCCCCTCGAACTCCGGGTAGTGGCCGAGAAGGACCTGCTCCAAGAGCGGTCGCAGGGCGACGGATCCCAGCTCGAAAGGGGTGTCGGGGTCGGCGGCGCGGGCATACGAGAAGAGCTCGTCCAGGAGGCCCGCCATCGCGGCGAGCCGTGCGTCGGCGGCTGCGAGCTGGGCGCCCCTGCGCGCCGGGTCCTCTTCCTCTCGCGCCAGCTGCAGATAGCCGCGCGCACCGGTGAGCGGCGTCCGCACGTCGTGGGAGAGCGCGGAGAGGCCGCGCGAGAACTCGTCCGCGGAGCGCAGGGCCTCCACGCGCTCCGCGTCGGAGGCGGCGAGCTCAGCGTTCACGGAGTCGACCAGGGAGACCATGCCCGGCAGACGGCTGCTGGTCGTGAGGCGCGCGTTGCTCGCACGGTCACGGGCAGTCAGAAAGCGCGCCTGGCGACCCAGCTCGGTTGCATAGCAGGCGACGACGAAGACCGCCCCCATGGCCAGGCCCAGCGCCAGCATCGCCGTAAGCATGATTGCATCAGCCATGTGAAACCTCTCCACGACGCCGGCCCACCACTCCATCCTAGAGCTTGCGAGCAGCCAGTCTACGAGCGGCTCCAGCCAGCGGTAGAGCTGCTCGAGGAACGCCTCGCGCATCATGCAACATCGCGCCTCGTGCCAGCGAGGATGCCGAGCGTGCCACACGCGAGGCAGAGCGGGACGCCGACGATGAGCGCGCGGACAGCCGGGGCGAAGCCGGTCGCATCCACGGCGAGCATGTCCGCGGCGCCGTTGCCGACCGCGGCCATGGTGACGTAGGGCGCCCAGGCGAGGGCGGCCTCGAGCGCAGGGCCCCAGTCCAGGCCAAACGCGTTGCTCACGAGCAGGAGGAAGGAGAAGAAGCCCTGTTCCACGGCACCCGAGAGCAGCAGGAACGCGACGATAAATGCAATTGCCCGACTGCGTGTGAGCTGTCCGACCAGCAGCACGACGAGCGCGTAGACGCACGCCGCGAGCCAGCCCTCCCCTGCCCACGCCGCGACCTGCCAGAACGGCTCGACGTTCTCCACGGAACGCAAGGTCACAAGGACGCCAAGCCCGCTGAACACGAGATAGGCAAGCAGGAGAGTGCCCGAGAGGGTAACCGTGAGCAGGTACTTTTCGGCAAAGTACGCGACGCGACCGCGCATCGACGAGAGAAGCGTACGGTCAAAGCCGGAATCGGAGTCCGCGCAGGAGAGATGCGCGGCAACGAAGGGGGCGATCGTCGACACGAGCGCGATCGAGGCTCCCCGCCCGGCGAGGCGCAGGGCGCCCGCGCGCCCGGTGAGACCGTCGTAGACGACGCCGGGCTCGAGCGGCCACCAGATGGTGAGTACGACGCTGCCCAGGGTGGCAAGCGCGACGAGGGCGAGCACAACCCACGACCAGCGGGCGTGCAGGGTGCGGTGGAGGTCGGACTTGAGCAGTGCCATCATGCGACATCCCTCCTCGAGACGAGCAGCGCGTCGACGGCGGTGACGGCAACGGTAAGCGGCAGGCAGACGATGAGCGCGCGAACGGCGCCGGACAGATGCGCGGCATTGTCCGACGAGAGCAGCGTGACGGCACCCTGACCGACGATGCCAACGATCTGCGACGGCAGCCAGGGGGCGACGGCCGAGGAGAAGTCAAGGAAGTTGCCGCCGGCAAGGTAGCAGAGGGCGTCGATACCTATGACGATGCCGCCCTCGAGCAGGCCTCCGGCAGCGAGAACGGCAAACACCGTGGTCACGCCCTCGTTGCGCGTGAGTTGGGCCACGAGCACCGTGAGCGCGACGTAGGGCGCGGCGCAGAGCCATGTGCAGCCGAGCCAGGCCGCCACCTGCCACGCGGGCTCGAGGTCTGCCACCGGGACCCCGGAGACCGGCAGGGCGAGAAGCCCCACCACAAACACGAACACGATCAGGACGGCAGCGAGCAGCAACGAGAAGACGCACTTCTCAGCAAACCAGACCATGCGGGCGCGCTCACCAAGAGATGAGAGGATCGAGCGGGAAAACCCTATGTCGGTCCGGTCGCAGCACACAATGCTCGCCATGGCCGCAGCGAGCATCTGAACACCCGTCATGGCGAGCGCCGAGTTGGTGAGGTCGTCGTAGCGGACGGGTCCCATGCTGGTCCAACGCATCATGAGGGCTGGCGCAAGCAGGAGAAACGCCACGATGGCGACCACGCCCCAAATCCAGCGCGAGTGCAGGACGCGATAGGCGTCCGAGCGGAGCAGGGCGATCATCGGGCGCCACCGTCCTTCTCGCCGTCTGCGCCGCCCATGAGCTCGACGAAGTACTCCTCGATGTCGCGCTCCTGCTGGGCGAGCTCACGAACCTCGATGCCAGAGGAGAAGCATGCAGCGCTCACTTCCTCGAGCGCGACGCCCGTGACCACGAGCGCGCCGTCGGGCTCCACGCGGAAGGTCGCCTGCGGGAGCGCCTGCTCGAGGAGTGCCAGCCCACGCTCTGGCTGCGCCAGACGGACGCGCACGGAACTGCCGCAGCGCTCGTGGAGCTCGGCGTCGGTGAACTCTGCCGCGAGATGGCCATCCGCAATCACGCCAAAGCGCGTGGCAACGCGGTCGAGCTGGTCCAACACATGGCTGGAGATCATGATCGTGACGCCGTGCTCATGGTTGAGGCGAACGAGCGCAAGACGCATGGCACGCGTGGCCTCGGGGTCGAGGCCGTTGAAGGGCTCGTCCAGGAGCAGCAGGTCGGGGCTGCCCACGAGCGCGAGCGCCAGGCCCAGGCGCTGCTTCATGCCGAGCGAGTAGGCCTTCACGCGGCGGTGGTCGGTCGGGTCGAGGCCCACGAGGCCGAGCAGGTCGTCCGCAACCTGCCCCGCATGCGTCAGGCCGAGCGCGAGCGCCTTGGCGACGAGGTTGTCGCGCGCAGTGAGGCTGGCGAGCACGCCCGGGCTCTCGATGAGGGCGCCGATGCGGGAGAAGCCCTGCGGCGTGGCACCGCCGCGCTCCGGGTCGCCGAAGAGGACGACCTCACCCGCGGTGGGGCGTGCCAGGCCGCAGACCATCTTCATCGTGGTGGACTTGCCCGATCCGTTCTTGCCCACGAAGCCGTAGATGTCGCCGGCGGCGACGGTCATGTCCAGGTTGTCCACGGCCAGCTTGCGACGGTAGCGCTTGGTGAGGCCGTGCGTCTCTATGACGTTCACGCTCGCTCCTTTCTAGAGGCTGCGCACCATGATGACGGGAAGACCTTTAGAATCCGTGAGCCAAATCTAAAGAAAGCTTGAGGAAGCCGTCTGCAAAACGGCCGTTCGTGATGAATGATTCGACCGAGAGCTGCAAAACAGCCGCTCGTGATGAGAAAAACGTGACGCAATAGAGCCTCGCGCAGTTCTTCGCGGTTCATAATCCCAGTTGAGAGAAAAATAATTTCATCGAATGTGGTCATGAGACCGAGAAACATTCATCACGAGCGAGAGTTTTGCACGCAAGACGCCGCCTTTTCATCACGAGCATGAGTTCTGCAGCGGTCTGCGCCTCACAGAGCGCCCAGACGCTACGCAAGCTTGAAGCCCATGCCCCAGACCGTCTTGAGGTAGCCGTCGGTGCCTGTGGCACGCAGCTTGCCGCGAATGTTGGAGACGTGCACGGCCACGGTGGAGTCGTCGCCCGCAAATGGCTCCCCCCACGCCAGCTCGAAGAGCTCGGACTTGGAGAAGACCTTGTTCGGACGTCGAACAAGCGCCTCGAGGATGTTGAACTCTATCTTGGTGAGCGGGACATCACGAGATCCGTCGACGGTGAGCGTACGGGCCTCCGTGTCCAGGGCCCACTGACGGTACCGCAGGACCCCCGAGTCCGCGGTCGCACCCGTACCTCGGTGGCGCAGCTGCACGGCGACGCGTGCCGCCAGCTCGTCGAGGTCGAAGGGCTTTACGAGGTAGTCGTCCGCGCCCAGGTCGAGAAGACCGATCTTGTCGGCAGCCGTCGCACGGGCGGAGATCACCACGACGGGCGTCGCGGCATCGCGCTCGCGAATGAGCCCCACGAGCTCCTCCCCCGTCACGCCGGGCAGCATGAGGTCGCTGATGACGAGGTCGAACGTCGTGCCCTTCTCGCCCAGCAGAAGGCGCGCCTCGGAGCCGGAGAACGCCTGCGTCACCGTGTGGCCGTCACGCGAGAGACGCGTCGCCACGACGTCATTGATCGCCGCGTCGTCCTCGATCACTAGAACCCGCGCCATGCTCCTCCCCCAAACGACACGAAGGACCGCCCCCACGTATCATAGCGGCATGCACTCCCAGCTGCCGTCCGCATGCGGGATCTCGACCGAGCGATAGCCGACCTCCCAGGCGCGCGCATAGGCCTCGCGTATCCCGTCGCAGACGTCCGACGGGACGTGCGCGTCGGAGCCCACAGTGATGGGCACGCCGGCGGCGAGGAAGCGCCCCAGCAGGCCGCACGAGGGGTAGTAGTCCCCCACCCCTTTGCGCAGGCCGGCCGTGGAGAGCTCCACCCGACGGCCGGTGTCATGAGCGCAGGCGGCCATCTCGTCCCAGAGCGGCGCGAGGTCGATCGTGGCGGCAAGGCCGAGCGGTCGCATGCGCTCCGGCAGGTCGGGATGGGCCATCGTGTCGAAGGCGAGCGGGCTCTCGCAGGCAGCGCACCATGCGGCCACGTAGCGCCGCCACACCTCGTCCGGGCCGAGCTCGTGCCAGACGTGCAGGTCGGAGGTGTCGTCGATCCACGCGCCGTCGTCCTTCTCGCCCAGCCAGTGCACGCTGCCGAGAAGGACCTGCGCCCCGGACGACCACTGGCGGACGTCGTCCTCGCAGCCGGGATACCAGTCGGCCTCGAAGCCATAGACCATCTCCAGCTCGGGATGGGCGACTCGCGCGGCCTCGAACGCGGCGCGGTGCGCGGGCAGCTTCCCTTCGACGACCTGCACCTCGCCGGCCGGGTCCATCGACGCGGGCAGCGTGAGGTGGTCCGTGCACACCAGCGCGGCGCATCCGGCCGCGTCGGCGGCACGGGCGTTCTCCTCGAACGTGCCCACACCGTCCGAGAAGCTCGTATGCGTGTGGCAGTCGGCCACTACCATACGTCCCCCCCCCTCTTCGAGAAGGGCCGCCGGGCGAGAGACCCGACGGCCCGAATGATTCAAAAGGGGTCTGTCCCCTCTTGAGTCACCTACAGGTCCTGGAGGGCGTAGACGTCGAGCGGGCCCTGGCGCAGGGCCGCGATGGCCTGCACCAGCGCGACGGCGCCGGACATGGTGGTCGCCATGTCGATGCCGCGGCTCACGGCCTCGCCGCGCATCTTGAAGCCGTCGCCGCGCGAGCTGTGGCCCTTGGGCGTGTTGACGAGGAACGCGATCTCCCCCGCGACCATCATGTCAATGATGTTGGGCGAGCCCTCGGAGATGGGCTTCACGACCTCGCACGGGATGCCCGCGGCGTGCAGCGTCTTCGCCGTGCCGCGCGTGGCGACCAGGTCGTAGCCCAGGTTCTTGAGCGAGAGGGCCACCGGCGCCACCGAGCGCTTGTCGCGGTCGCACACCGAGACGAAGACCTTGCCGGACTGCGGCACGTCGTAGTCGATGGCCTCGCGCGTCTTGGCGTAGGCCTTCGGGAACGTGACGTCGAGGCCCATGACCTCGCCGGTCGACTTCATCTCGGGACCGAGGACCACGTCGGCGCCCGGGAAGCGGCTCCACGGCATGACGGCCTCCTTGACCGCGTAGTAGCCGAGGTCGCGTCCCTCCTCGGGGAGGCCGAGGTCGCGGATCTTCTCGCCGCTCATGATGCGCGCGGCGCACTTGGCCAGCGGCACCCCGGTGGCCTTGGACGAGAAGGGCACGGTGCGGCTCGCGCGCGGGTTGAGCTCGATCACGAAGACCTGCTCGTCGCGAACCGCGTACTGGACGTTGAGGAGGCCCTGGATGTGGCAGGAGAGCGCGAGGCGACGCGTGGTCTCGCGGACCTTGGCCACGATCTTGTCGGAGAGCGAGAAGGGCGGGAAGCAGCAGGCGGAGTCGCCGGAGTGGATGCCACACTCCTCGATGTGCTCGAGGACCGCGCCCACGTAGCACTGCTCGGTGTCGCAGAGGGCATCCACGTCGAGCTCGATGGCGTCCTCGAGGAAGGCGTCGAGGTAGACGGGGTGGTCCGGGGAGACCTTGGTGGCCTCGGCCATGTAGCTCACGAGGTCCTCGTCGTCGTAGACGATGCCCATGCCGCGGCCGCCCAGGACGTAGCTCGGGCGGACGAGCAGCGGGTAGCCCACGCGGCGCGCGACGGCCTTGGCCTCGTCGACAGTCTCGGCCGTGCTCGAGGGCGGGTAGGCGATCTCGAGGCGGTCGAGCAGGCTCGCGAAGCGGTCGCGGTCCTCGGCGAGGTCGATGGCCTCGGGCTGGGTGCCCATGACGGGCACGCCGGCGGCCTTGAGGCGCTTGGCGAGGTTGATCGGGGTCTGGCCGCCGAGGGTGACGATCACGCCCACGGGCTTCTCGACCTCGATGACGTTCATGACGTCCTCGAAGGTGAGCGGCTCGAAGTAGAGGCGGTCGGAGGTGTCGTAGTCGGTGGAGACGGTCTCGGGGTTGCAGTTGACCATGACGGTCTCGTAGCCCTTGGCCGCGAGCGCGTAGGCCGCGTGGACGCAGCAGTAGTCGAACTCGATGCCCTGGCCGATGCGGTTGGGGCCGGCGGAGAGGATGACCACGCGGGGCTTCTCGGCCTCGTGGAACTCGGTCACACCGCCCTTCTCGTAGGTCAGGTAGTGGTAGCTCGTGCGGGCGGCGAACTCGCCGGCGCAGGTGTCGACGGTCTTGACGCACGGGCGCACGCCGAGGACCTCGCGCACGGCGCGCACGGTGTCCTCTCGCTGGCCGGTAAGGTGCGCGAGCTGGGCGTCCGAGAAGCCCAGCTGCTTGGCGGCCATCATCGTGTCAGCGTCGAGGCCGGCGAGGCCGCGCTCGCGGATGACGCCCTCGGCGGTGACGATGTCGGCGATGCGGTTCAGGAACCAGCGGTCGATCTTGGTGAGCTCGAAGACGCGCTCGACGCCCCAGCCGCGGCGCAGCGCCTCGGCAACGTAGAGGATGCGGTCGGGCGTGGGCGTGGCGACGCGCTCCTCGAAGCCCTCCTCGTCGAAGTCATCGTTGCCGTCCGCGCCGAGGCCGGCGTGCCCCTGCTCGAGGGAGCGCATGGCCTTCTGCATGGCCTCCTCGAAGGTGGCGCCGATGGACATGACCTCGCCCACGGCCTTCATGCGCGTGGTGAGCGTGTCGTCGGTGCCCTTGAACTTCTCAAAGGCGAAGCGCGGGACCTTGACGACGCAGTAGTCGATCGAGGGCTCGAAGCAGGCGGGCGTCTCGCGCGTGATGTCGTTCTCGATCTCGTCAAGGGTGTAGCCCACGGAGAGCAGCGCGGCCATCTTGGCGATCGGGAAGCCGGTGGCCTTGGAGGCGAGCGCCGAGGAGCGGGAGACGCGCGGGTTCATCTCGATGACGATGACGCGACCGTCGTCCGGGTTCACGGCAAACTGCACGTTGGAGCCGCCGCAGGCCACGCCGACGCGCTCGAGGATGGCGAGCGAGTAGTCGCGCAGGCGCTGGAGCTCGAAGTCGTTGAGCGTCTGGCACGGAGCCACGGTGATGGAGTCGCCGGTGTGGACGCCCATGGGGTCGAGGTTCTCGATGGAGCAGATGACGACGCCGTTGCCCGCGGAGTCGCGCATCACCTCCATCTCGATCTCCTTCCAGCCCTCGACGGACTGCTCGACGAGCACCTCGCTCTCTGGCGAGAGCGCGAGGCCCTGCTCCGCGATGTGCAGCAGGTCGTCGTGGTCGTAGGCCATGCCGCCGCCGGCGCCGCCGAGGGTGAAGGCGGGACGGATGACCACGGGGTAGCCGAGCTCGTCGGCGATCTTCTCGCACTCCTCCACGGTGTGCGCGATGCCGGACTTGGCGACCTCGAGGCCGATGTCGCGCATGGCGTTGGCGAAGAGCTCGCGGTCCTCGCCGGTCTCGATGGAGTCGACGTCGCAGCCGATGACCTCGACGCCGTATTTCTCGAGGATGCCCGCCTTGCCGAGGGCAACGGCGCAGTTGAGGCCCGTCTGGCCGCCCATGTTGGGTAGCAGCGCGTCCGGTCGCTCCTTCTCGATGACCTTGGTCACGGACTCGACGGTGATGGGCTCGATGTAGGTGCGGTCGGCGGTCTCCGGGTCGGTCATGATCGTGGCCGGGTTAGAGTTCACGAGCACGACCTCGTAGCCCTCGGAGCGCAGGGCCTTGCAGGCCTGGGTGCCGGAGTAGTCGAACTCGCAGGCCTGGCCGATGACGATGGGGCCGGAGCCGATGATCAGGATCTTCTTGATGTCGGTGCGCTTGGGCATCTAGAAGCGCCTCCCCTCGCGGACGTCGATGGCGAGGTAGTCGTCCTCGCCGCGCATGAGCTTGGCGAACGCCGCGAAGGCGTACGTGGAGTCGTTGGGGCCGGGCTTGGCCTCGGGGTGGTACTGCATGGAGAAGGCCGGGACGTCCAGGAACTGGATGCCCTCGGGCGTGCCGTCGTTGAGGTTGACGTGCGTGAGGCGGACGCGCCCGTACTTCTCGGTCTGGACGACGGGGGCCACGTGGGCGCGGGACCAGAAGCGCAGGTCCTCGTCTGCCGGGTGCTCGGAGACGCCGCCGGAGAGCTCGGGTACGAGCGGGCCGAAGGACGAGAAGACCGGGCCGTAGTTGTGGTTCTGCGCGGTGATCTCGACCTTGCCGGTGAGCAGGTTCATCACGGGTTCGTTGCCGCCGTGGTGGCCGTACGGGAGCTTCTCGATCCGGGCACCGGCCGCCATGGAGATGACCTGGTTGCCGAGGCAGATGCCAAAGACGGGAAGCTTGCCGAGGCACGCGCGCACGGCGTCGACAACGGGCGGCACGGAGACGGGGTCGCCCGGGCCGTTGGAGAAGAACACGCCGTCGGGGTTCGTCTCGAGGACCTTCTCGGCGGGCGTGTCCCACGGCACGACGGTGACCTCGCAGCCTGCGGCCGAGAGGCGCTTGCCGATGCCCTTCTTCTCGCCGCAGTCGTAGGCGACCACGTGCAGGCGCGGGTGGCCGTCGGCGTCCTGGCCGGGGACCGTGTAGGCCTCCTTGGTGGAGACGTCGGCGACGTAGTTGTGGTCGGCGATTGAAGGGGACGCCTTGACACGCGCGATGAGGCTCTCGGGGTCGAGGTCGGTCGTGGAGATCGCCGCCCTCATGGCGCCGCCCTCGCGGATGGCGATGGTGAGGGCGCGCGTGTCCACGTCCTCGATCGCGACGACGCCGTTCTGCGCGAGGAAGTTCGGGAAGCTCTCCACGGACTGCCAGTTGCTCGGGGTGTAGCACATGTCGTGCACCACGAGACCAGCCAGGTGGAGCGGGTCGCCCTGCATGTCCTTCTCGTTGATGCCGTAGTTGCCGATCTGCGGGTAGGTGAGCGTCACGATCTGGCCCGCGTAGGACGGGTCGGAGACGATCTCCTGATAGCCGACCATCGAGGTGTTGAACACGATCTCGCCGAAGGTCTCGCCCTCGGCGCCGGCACTGCGCCCGAAGAAGAACATCCCGTTCTCCAGCGCGAGAAGCGCCCTCGGATGCCTGCCGTTGTCCACCAGTAGGTTCACAGCAACACCGCCCTTTCGTCGCGCGCCCAGGGGCAAAGCCGCAGCTACAAAAAACGGAGCGACCGCCACGTGGCGGAGACTCCGAATAAGGCAGCTGCGATTAGGTTGTGGACGCCTTTTCGGTCTCTCGTACCGTCTTAAAGGTCATGGGACAGTATAGCCGGAAACGCGTTCACCGTGTCGCGGGATAACGCATCAGCACAAAAGTCCGCACGGGAGGGTCTAGCGCTGACGGCCTCGCACAATGGCCATGGCCGAGAAAAACGTCGACCAGGCCAGGAGAAAGACGGCCCCGAAGAGCCAGCCGTTCACCGTGTCTATGAGCGAAGACGTGTCGGCACCGGCGTTGTACCTGAGCACCGACGTCAGGCAGAGCGAGAGGAAGAAGTAGCTTGCGGCAACAAGGGCCAGCACACGTTCACGCGACCGGGGGCTCACCGCAGCGACCACAGGCAGTGCGAGCACAGGCACGCCAAGGACAAAGGGCATGGGGGGCTCCTTTCCGCGTTGGGGCCGAACGTCCACAATCTATCCCATCGAAGGCCGGAATCGCACGTTCTTCTCGCCAGATGACTCGAAGGGTTATGCGCGCTCTCCGAGGTTATGTACACAATTTTACCTTTGATACACAGTCTCGGCCAGAGAAACCGCAGCTAGACCGATTGCCGCATTCGTATCAACCTTACAACTTCGTACATATCCTCCAGGCTTGCGCACAACCTCAAAACGATGAAGGAGCGACATGTGAGAGGGCGGCCCTCCGGCTTCCTAAGCAGGATCTTCCGCGAAGCGCAGTCCTGCGTGGAAGCCGGAGGGGCCGCCCCCGCCGCGAACGCGTCAGGCGACTAGCAGACGCCCTGGGCCATCATGGCCTCGGCGACCTTGGTGAAGCCGGCGATGTTGGCGCCCATGACGAAGTTGCCCTCGTGACCGTAGGCGCGGGCGGTGTCGTCCACGTTGTGGAACATGCCGCGCATGAGGCCCTCGAGCTTGCCGTCAACCTCCTCGAAGGTCCAGGAGAGGTGCTCGGCGTTCTGGCTCATCTCGAGACCGGACACGAGAACGCCACCGGCGTTGGCAGCCTTGCCGGGCATGAAGGCGACGCCGTTCTCCATGAGGTAGGTGGTGGCATCCGGCGTGGTAGGCATGTTCGCGCCCTCGCCGACGACCTTGCAGCCGTTGGCGACGAGGGCCTTGGCGTCCTCGAGGTGCAGGGTGTTCTCGCGGGCGCAGGGCAGCGCGACGTCGCACGGGAGCTGCCAGACGCCGCGGCCGTCACCCTCGTGCCAGGCGGCGCCGGGACGCTCGTCGACGTACATCGCGAGGCTCACGCCCTTGTCGTTGCCGGAGCGCTTCTTGTTGTAGATGTGCTCGAGGACCTGGTAGTCGATGCCCTCGGGGTCCTCGACCCAGCCCTTGGTGTCGGAGCAGGCGATGACGGTACCGCCGAGCTGGGCGACCTTCTGGATGGCGTAGATGGCGACGTTGCCGGAGCCGTGGACGACGACCTTCTTGCCCTCGAAGGAGTCGCCGGCGCTCTTGAGGTACTCGTCGACGAAGTAGACCAGGCCGTAGCCGGTAGCCTCGGTGCGGGCGAGCGAGCCGCCGAAGGTGAGGCCCTTGCCGGTGAGGACGCCGGTCCACTCGTTCTTGAGACGCTTGTACTGGCCGAACATGTAGGCAACCTCACGGCCGCCAACGCCCAGGTCACCGGCGGGAACGTCGGTGTTGGGGCCGATGTGGCGGAAGAGCTCGGTCATGAAGGACTGGCAGAAGGCCATGATCTCGCGGTTGGACTTGCCCTTGGGGTCGAAGTCGGAGCCGCCCTTGCCGCCGCCCATGGGCAGCGTGGTGAGCGCGTTCTTGAAGATCTGCTCGAAGCCGAGGAACTTGAGCATGCCCACGGTGACGGTGGGGTTGAAGCGCAGGCCGCCCTTGTAGGGGCCGATGGCGGAGTTGAACTCCACACGGTAGCCGCGGTTGACCTGGACCTTGCCGTTGTCGTCGACCCACGGCACGCGGAACATGATCACGCGCTCGGGCTCGACGATGCGCTCGAGGAGGCTGGCCTCCTCGTACTCGGGGTGGGCGTCGAGGGCGGGCTGCAGGGTCTCGAGGACCTCCTTGGCCGCCTGGATGAACTCGAGCTGCTCGGGATAGCGAGCCTCGAGGTCGGCGATGACCTTCTCGGAATACGTCATGCGTTTCTCCCTTCACGGGCGGCCGCGGCCGCGACGAACCGAAATTCCGCATGAGAGGATACGTTGACGAAACGCTGTGGCACAAATCCGGACGAGAAGCGTAACGTCACCGAACCTCGCGCGTAATCTCCCGTACACACGAAACACAGGCGCAATCCACAGGAGAGCGACACGAAAAAAGCCCGGGCGCGCCCGGGCTCTGAGTGTCTGGAGCGGGTGACGGGAATCGAACCCGCGTCATCAGCTTGGAAGGCTGAGGTTCTACCATTGAACCACACCCGCGTGCGTTGGTCGGGGCGACTGGATTCGAACCAGCGACCCTCTGCTCCCAAAGCAGATGCGCTACCAAGCTGCGCCACGCCCCGGTCGCAGGGTCAAAGTATAGGTGAGCGTCCCGTGGCGGGCAAGCGTAGAATGGACGCCGAGAAGAACCTCGAGAAAGGCCGCGCATGGCAGACTCCCCTCTCGGTCGCACGCTCCTCATCGCCAACCCCGCCGCCCACAGCGGCAAGGGCGCCCAGGGGGCCGAGTTCGCCCGACGGTTTCTGGGTAGCTACTCGTCCGTCACGAGCGGCTACGAGGTCCGTCTCACGTCGGGACCCGGCGAGGCGACCACGATCGCCGAGGGCGCCGAGGGGTTCGACACCGTGCTCGTCCTCGGCGGCGACGGCGTGACCCACGAGACCGTCTGCGGGCTCATGCGCCGAGACGCGGAAGACCGGCCCCAGCTCGGGATCATCCCGCTCGGGTCCGGCAACGACTACGCCCGCACGCTCGGCATGGTCACCAACGACGTGGAGGCCGCCTTCGCGCAGCTCGTGCGCGGAAGCGTTCGCCCCGTCGAGGTCGGGCGTGTCAACGGGACCCACTTCATGGAGACGCTCTCGTTCGGGCTCGACGCCGCGATCGCGATTGACACCACCGAGCGCCGCGCGGCGGACACCTCGCAGAAGGGCGAGGCGCTCTACGTCACCTCCGGGCTCAAGATACTCTCGCGCGCGAGGGGCGGTTTCCCCTGCACGGTGCGCCTCGACGACGAGGACCCCGTCGACCTCTCCACGCTCATCTTCGCGGTTCAGGTCGGCCCCACCTACGGGGGCGGGTTCCGCATCTGCCCGGACGCCGACCCTGCCGACGGGCTTCTCGACGTCTGCTACAACGTGCGCAAGCCGGTGCTCCCCCACCTGCTCGCGCTCTTCGGCCTGGCGCGGTCGGGACGTCACGCGCGCTCGCGCGTCGTACGCCTCCGGAAGATCCGCCGGGCGGTGCTCGACTTCGCGGCGGAGCCTCCCTGCCAGGTCGACGGCGAGGCACTCTCCGGCACCCACTTCGAGGTCGAAGTCGTCCCCGCCGCCCTGCGCGTGATCTTCCCCGTCTGAGTCGGGCCCTCGGCGTTGGACGGCCCATGCCCCCCGCCCCGACACCTCGCGAATCGACCGCCGACGGGCGATGCCGAACGACGCGCTTAGGGTTTGGGGGTCGTTGTAGGCCAGCCTTCTCTTCTCGCTTAAGAATTCGAGGTTGTTGTACCTTCCGGACGCGACTTCGCGGACGAGAAGTTCCTGCGAAGAGAGACGACCTGCGGGTTTGTCCGAAGCGACACCGAATCCCACGCCGAAAGGCCGGGGTGAGCCTACAACTACCCCACATTCGTAAGCGTGATGACCGAGCGGACCTACAACGACCCCCAAATCCTAAGCAACCGCAGCACCCGCGCTCTCCAAGAGGGGGCTCAAGAGGGGTTCGACTGAGGGAGAAGCACGTTCACCAGCATCGAGCCTGCGCGCAGGGGCTGCCGCACGCAGCAGAGACCCCGCCTTCCGTCGGAAAGCGTCGTGTTGCGCTTTCAGCCGCGGAAGACGGGGCCGGAATTGCGATTCTTGCGCTGGAGCCTACCGAGCGGCGGCCTGGAGCATGGCCTTGACCTCAGTGGCGGTCTTGAGCTTCATGACCTTCTCGGTGAGGGCGTCGGCCTCGGCCTTGGTCCACTCGGAGATGATGCGACGGGTGCGCAGGATCGACGGCGCGGACACGGAGAACTCGCCCAGGCCGAAGGAGATGAGCACCGGGATCAGCAGCGGGTCGGCCGCGGCCTCACCGCACATGCCGACCATGATGCCGGCCTTGTTGCCCTCCTCGATGATGCGCTTGAGCGAGCGCAGAACCGCGGGCTGATAGACGTCGTAGAGGTAGCCAACGCGGTCGTTGCCGCGGTCGGCGCACATCGTGTAGCCGATCAGGTCGTTGGTGCCGATGGAGAAGAAGTCGCACTCGGCGGCCAGGTCGTCGGCGATCAGCGACGCGGCGGGCGTCTCGATCATGGTGCCGACCTCGATGTCCTTGTTGTAGGCCACGCCACGGGCGTCAAGATTGGCCTTGCACTCCTCGACGAGGGCCTTCACCTGGCGAATCTCGTCGATGTTGGTGACCAGCGGAACCATGATCTTGATGTCGCCGAAGGCGGAGGCGCGCAGCAGGGCCGTGAGCTGGACCTTGTACTGGTCCGGGTTGTTCAGGCAGTAGCGCACCGCGCGGTAGCCCATGAAGGGGTTCTCCTCCTTGCGGAGGTTGAGGTACGGGATCTCCTTGTCGCCGCCCACGTCGAGCGTGCGGATGATGACCGGCTGGTTCTTCATGCGCAGCGCGACCTTCTGGTACGCGGCGAACTGCTCGTCCTCGCTCGGGAGCTCCTTGGCGTCCATGAACAGGAACTCGGAGCGGAAGAGGCCCACGCCCTCGCAGTCATGCTCGGCCGCGACGTTGGCATCGTCCGGGTTGCCGATGTTGGCGACGAGAAGGACCTTCTCGCCGTCGCCGGTCACGGTCTCCTTGCCGCGGTAGGCCTCGAGCGCGAGCTTCTCCTCGGCGTACTGCTTGGCCTTTGCGCGATAGTGGGCGAGGTCGTTGTCGGCGGGGTTGACGAGCACGCGGCCGCGCGTACCGTCCACGATGACCATGTCACCGCTCTTGATCACCTTGGTGATGTCGGCGACGGACAGGACCGCCGGGATCTCCAGCGCGCGGGCGATGATGGCGGAGTGAGAGGTGCGGCCGCCAGTCTCGGTAACGATGGCGGCGACGTTGTCCTTGTCGATGTCCGCAGTCATGGACGGGGTGAGCTCGTGCACCACGACGACGGAGTTCTCGGGCAGCGTGGAGAGGTCGACGACCTCCTTGCCCAGCAGGTCGGCAAGAAGCCCGGTCTTGACGTCGGCGACGTCGGCCGCGCGCTCGCGGAAGAGCTCGTCCTCCATGTTGGAGAACATGTTGTAGTACATGTCATAGGCCTCGGAGACGGCCTGCTCGGCGCACATGCCGGCCTCGATGGAGCCGTTGACCATCTCCTGGATGCCCTCGTCCTCGGCGAACTCGATGTGGGCGCCCATGATGGCGGCGGCCTCCTCGCCCACCGTCTCGGTCATGCGGGCGATCTGGGCGTTGGTCTGCTCGACGAACTTGGCCACGGCGGCGGCGTAGCGCTGCTTCTCGTCACCGGCGTCCTCCGGGGCGTGCGGCGTGAAGCTCAGGTCCGGCTCGACGGCGACGCGCGCGACACCAATGCCGATGCCATCGGATGCGTTGACTCCCTCGTACATGTTGCTCTCCCCCTTCACGTGGCCGCTGGGCGGCCAGACCTGCTATTACGTTCACGCCCTTGCGGGCGGAGCGACCGAAACGCCGGGCTACTTGGCCTCCGAGCCCTTCTTCTCGTCCTCCTCGGCGCGCACGCGGTTCTCCTCGATGTCGCGGGCGATGGTGCCGGGGATGGCGCGACCCATCTTCTTGTACAGGGCGGTGACCACGCGGTCGATCGTCGAGCGCTTGGCGATGCCCTTGCTCGCCGCCGTGGCGGTGCCGCAGGCGGAGGCGAAGATGAGTGCGGTCTCGTAGTCGACGCCACGCGTGACCTGCGCGAGGAAGCCGCCGACCATGGAGTCGCCGGCGCCGGTGGCGTTGACGAGGCGGATGCGGGCCGTGGGGACGATATGCTCGGCGCCGTTCTCGTCCAGCAGCAGAGAGCCGTGCCCGCCGCAGGAGATGATGACGTTGCGGGCGCCGGCCTCCTGGAGCTTGTGCGCGTAGGGCATGCAGGCCTCGGGCTCCTCGATCTCAACGCCGTAGATGCGCCCGACCTCGTGGTTGTTGGGCTTGATGAGGAACGGGTGCATCTCGAGCGACTCCATGAGGAGCTGGCCCGGCGCGTCGACGACGAACTGGATGCCGCGGCCGCCGAGGCGCCTCATGATCTGCATGTACATGTCCTCGGGAAGCGAGTTGGGGATGGAGCCCGTGAGGACGAGGGTGTCGCCCGCGCCCACGACATCCATGCGGGCGAGGAGCTCGTCCACCTTCTTCTCGGGAATCTTGGGGCCCATGCCGTTGACCATCGTCATGACGATGCCGTTGAGCTTGATGTTGATGCGCGTGTAGCCGCGGTCGAGGATCACGAAGTTGCTCGCGACGCCCTTCTCCTGCAGGCGCTTGAGCAGGTAGTCACCGGTGAAGCCCGCGGCGATGCCCATGGCGATGCTCGGCACGTCGAGCTCGTTCAGGAGCGTGGAGATGTTGATGCCGTTGCCGCCGCAGTGCAGCTCCTCAGAGGACGAGCGGTTGGTGAAGCCCATGTCGAGGGTCAGGGGGTGCATGACGTAGTCGAGAGCAGGGTTCAACGTCATCGTGTAAATCAACGCGTGCTCCTTCCATCGGGCAGTTCGCACGTTACAAGTATGCCGTAAGTCCGCGCGGTGGGGCGCAGAATTTTGCGAGCGTATTTCGACTCGCCGCAAGAGGCGACCGACGCGGCGGCGTGCGGCGCAAAAGGGCCGGGAGCTGCTACGCCCCCGGCCCGCTGCGTCCCTGGCGCGCCCTGAGGGATTCGAACCCCCGACCTTGGGATTAGAAGTCCCCTGCTCTATCCAGCTGAGCTAAGGGCGCGTGCCGCGACCGGCCCCGCCGGCGCGAGACACATTCTAGAGCATCCCGAAGGTGCGCGCGGCGAGAAGCCCCATCACGGTCTTGGCGTCGTCGATGAGGCCCAGGCGGATCGCCTCGATCACGTCGTCGACCGGTAGCCACAGCACGTTCAGGAACTCGCCCTCGTCGAGGGCGGCCTCGCCCTGGGAAAGACCGTGGGCGAAGTAGACCGAGGTGTGCTCGTTGGTGAAGCCCGGCGCCCCGTAGGACTCCACGAGCAGCTCGACGCGCTCGGCGACAAGCCCCGTCTCCTCGGTGAGCTCACGGGCGGCGCAGACGTCGCGCGGCTCCTCCGGGTCCACCTTGCCGGCGGGGATCTCGAGCGTCATGCGGCCGAGCGCGACGCGGTACTGGCGCACCAGGCAGACGCGCCCGTCACGCACGGCCACCACGCCCGCGCCGCCGTGATGGAGCACGAGGTCGCGCCCGCTGCGCGAGCCATCGGAGAGCTCGACCTCCACCTGCTCGACCGTGAAGATCCGGCCGGTCCAGGAGAAGTCGGTCCCCGTGACCCGCTCGTGGAGCGCGGGGTCGTCCTCGAGCGCGCGGCGGATGGCGTCAAGTCCCTCGGACATGTCAGACCTCCCAGAACTCGCCCGTGGCGTAGTCGATCTCGAACCCCGCGACGGCGTTGAAAACCTCGACCCGCTGGTCGATCTCGCCGTCGGAGGAGCGCACGTCCACGATGACGCTGCGGGGCACGAGCTCGTTGCCCTCGTAGACGGGCGTGGCGCAGTAGTAGACGGTGCCGTCACGGTGGTCCCACAGCCAGTCGCGGGCGATGCCCTCGGTGTAGGCCATGCCGCCGTCCTGGCCGTGGTTGTCGCCCACGTTCTGCGTGCGCGTGCCGGTCACCATGTTCTCGGGGACCTCATCGCCGCCGAGCGACTTGGCGAGCAGATGGCTGCGGTTGAAGAGCGCGCCGTGGTAGGTGTCGCCGTCGGGCATGACGATGTCCACCTGCTCGTTGTGGCCCCAGCCCGAGGGATGGATCCAGGACATGTCCTCGCGGTTGCGCTCGCTTCCCTCGCGCGCCATCTCGAGCGTCACGTTGGCCGCGACGCGCCCGGTGCGCCCGAGGCCGTCGAGCCCCTCGTAGCGGATCTCCCCGGGCTGGACCTCGTCGTCGACGACGGCGGCGCCCACGACGCGGTAGTACTCGGGGTACTCGTCCTCGTCCCATGCGGTGTAGGAGACCTCCTGCCCGGCGACCCCGGCGGACGGCGAGGACCCGGGCAGCGTGACGGCACCCGAGCCCAGGGCGGCCGCGGCCGCCAGCAGCAGCGCGGCGACGAGCGCGAGCGGCCCCTTGGCGGGCATCCTTCTCGAGGCTGTCTGCGTTCTTCTCGACACGCGTCCCCCTTACGAAAAAGGGCCGTCTCTCGACGGCCCCTGCATGACGTGGTGGATCGTCAGGGGTTCGAACCCTGGACCTTGGGATTAAGAGTCCCCTGCTCTACCAGCTGAGCTAACGATCCGAAGTGGTGGATCGTCAGGGGTTCGAACCCTGGACCTTGGGATTAAGAGTCCCCTGCTCTACCAGCTGAGCTAACGATCCAGATATGCGGTTATGGGGTGGGCGAAGGGGCTCGAACCCTCGACCTACGGGACCACAACCCGTCGCTCTTCCAACTGAGCTACGCCCACCATCTTGCGACCTCTAGAGGCAGCTCGACTATTATGCAAAACCCCGCGAGCCGATGCAAGGACTTTTTCTCGCGTCGAGAAGGACGTGTGGAGACGTCGCGTCACGCGCCGGGAGAGAACAGGAGCGCGAGGGCGAGCAGAACGAGAAGACCGACGCTCGCGACGAGCACGACAGAGAGGCAGCCCAGGCATCCGCCGCCGCAGCCCGCCGGGTCGTCCGGCGAGGCGCCGCCGGGGTCCTCCCCGCGCACGAGCGGGTCGACGCCGTAGTGCGTAAAGGCGCGCTCGGACGTCGACCAGCGGCCGTCCCGGTTGAAGTCGAACGGGTTGCCGGCCATGTCAGAGGATCGACTCCATGCCGCGGTCGGTCGAGATTCGCATGTTGCCGAGCTGCTGCTCGACGGCGCTCGAGCCGTCGGGGCGAATCACCGTCCGCACGCCGTCGCCGGGGTCGCCGAAGACCAACGACGCCTCGCCCGTGGCGAGGTCCCAGCGCACGAAGTCGGACTCCTGCTCCTGGTGCATGCCGTCTGACCCCACGACCGTGCGGATGCCGTCGTCCATGGGACACCCCCTAGTTCTCGAGCAGGCCCTCCCAGGTGAGCATCGTCTCGGAGCGCAGGAAGCGCCTGAGCGGGCCGAGGTCACCCTCCAGGTGGAACACGTCGAGCGCGGCGTGGTAGGCGGCGTGGTTCTGCGCGTGGATCACGATCGGCGGCATGCCCATCGCGAGCAGGACGCCGTTCATGAGCAGGCGCGCCGTGCGCCCGTTGCCGTCGGCGAAGGGATGGATGTCGAAGAGCTTGGCGTGGAGGTAGGCCGCGATGGTGAGCCTGCGCTCGCCCTCCTCGAGGTAGGTGTTCACGTCGTCGGCGAGCAGCCCCACCTCGCGCGGGACCTCGGCAGCCGGGATGCCCACGCTCGCCGGGCCGCCCACGTAGTTGCCCAGCTTGAAGGTGCCCGGGCGCTCGCCGGCGAGCAGGCGCTTCTCGTCGTAGGTGCCCATCGTCACGAGGCCCTGCGCCTCCTGGATGAGCTCCTCGGAGAGGCACGGGCTCTCGGCGAGCCTGCGCCGGGCGAGGTCCCAGGAGAGCTTGAGATTATAGGTCTCCACGAGCAGCTGGACGTCGCCGGTGTAGCCGATGACGGAGCCCGTCTCCACGATCTGCTTCACGGTTGCGTACGTGAGCTCGGAGTTCTCGATCTTCTCGGAGTTGTAGACGTAGTCGGGCACGAACTCCGCGAGCAGCTCCTCGCGACGCTCGGGCGAGAGGGCGCTCCACCTGGCGACGAGCTCGTCGTACTGGGGCTTCAGCGAATCTGCCATGGGACACCTCCTGTCCTCGGCCTGTTGGGGGCATTGTAGCGCCGAGGGATGTCGCGCGCGCCGCACCGTCCGTCAGAGGCGCGGACGCTTCGGCAAGGGGGCGAGAAGGGCCGCGGCCCCGTTGGTCTAGACAACTGGCACGCCAAGCGCGTGCAAGGCGTAGAGCAGCGTCCGCGCGGAGAGAGGAACGACAAATCGGTAGCGCAGCACTGCAAACGGGATGCCGGCGAGCATGAGCTCAGCCTCAACTTGCGCGCCCTCAACCGTCGCGAAGGGGGTCTCACCCTCGAAGCGCTCGGCGGAGACGAACTCGTCGAAGCTGACGACGTCAAGACTCATGCCGGACTCACCCATCTGATCCGCGCCGCAGGAAATGATGAGACGCCCCTGCGGGGAATACCTTGACGCATTCTCGTATTGAGCGAAGCGGACGGAGGGGGCCTCGCCAACAGACAGGGGCCAGATGTTTTCGACGGGGATTTTAGTCTCGCGCAACTCGCTCATGGTTGCCAGGTCATACCCAAGCACACCGTCCCCAAGAAGCTCCCCATGGTTCTCGCCGTCGACGAACGGGGGACCGTCCAGGCTCTCGTACCGCTCGAGAAGCGCTGGAAGCTCCTGGTTCCTGATGTGGGAAAGTCGGGCGCTCTTCCGCTGCGCCGCAGCCCCACTCTTGGAAAGCCCCAAGATCCCGCGATCGAACAGAATCTGCTTGGAAACGATGCCTCGCCTGCGCCCTTGCGAGATGAGCCCCTCGTATTCCGGGAACCGCTCGCACAGGCTCGTCAAAGTGGATGGTCTCTCATCGACGGGGACGTCTGCGAGCCGCTGTTCCATATCGCCAAGCGCGGCGAGCAACTCCGCAGTCTCGGACTCACGCCGCTCGACACGAGCACCGCGCGCCGCCTCGGCATCAGAACTCCGAGAGGAACCCCTATCAACGAGCCCTCGGGCCTCGAGCTCTTTGCCCAGCGATCTTCCAAAGAACTTGCGAGCGCCGCTGTTGAGCGCTTCATAGTGTTCGGCGAGGTCGGGATTCTCCTCGAAGAGGGCCTTGGTTGTCCGCGGCCTGGGCTTCCCCTCGTCCTCATAGCGTCTCTGGAGTTCTGCGAGAACCGTCTCGAAGTCGCAGGAGCGCGGCCTGCCCCCCTTCTCGCTCGGCATCTCGAAGCCGAACGACTCTATCATTTCACGGCGCGAGGAATACCCAAGCTCCCTATAGAGCTTCCTCAGCCGCTCGCCCATTTTTTTGTGGTCCGCATCGAGCCGTGCAATCCTGCCATCAGGGTAATAGTTCTTCAAGTCCGCGACAGCCCGCTCGCGGCGCTCCTCCAAACTCAGTGGCCCCCTAGAAGCCCTGCTCATAATGAGGGGCGCTCGTTGGCCGGCCGGCTCCGTCGGCTGAGGATCGCGCTTTGCCGCCCCCTTATCGATGAGCCCGCGGGCCACGAGCTCTTTACCGAGCGTCCTCCCAAAGAAGTCGCGAGCCTTGGCGTTGAGGACGGCATAGTAGCCGCCAAGGTCGGGGTTATCCTCAAAGAGAAGCTTGGCCGTGCGCGGCTTAGGCCTAGAGCCATCCTCGTAGCGCCTCTGGAACTCTGCCAGCACCACCTCGGGATCGAAGGCACTCGACCCGACCGAAGCGTGCTCGCGGGGGTCTTCCATGTTCAGCGGCTGATCACTCACGGCTATCATCCCCTCTTGACCGAAGAGCGGCTATTGCGCTCGCTGCAGCGCCGAGCCAGCAGGGCGAGGGCGTCCTCCTCGATTCGCTCGTATGCCCCGTCGGCAAGCTCGATTCGTACAATGAAAATCGAGTGTCTCGCGTGCCCGGACCTGAGGGCGATGGGCATTACCTTGTCCACACGCGCCGAGAGATGAGGCAGCAGGCACGCGATCGTGGCGGACGAGTTCACCATCTCCCCGACCGAATCCGTCATCGACCAGAGCTGGCCGTTGCCCAGGCGCCCGTACTCCACGCCATCCGGGGTCGTTATCGCGAGCTCGACCGGAGCACGAGACCTCGAGTCGTGCCACGTGGACGTAATGACGACCTCGTCACCAGCGAGCGCGGAGGCGATGGCGTCCTGGTTCACCGCGTGGTTCACATCATCGAGCATCACATGGATGGGGAGCAGCCGCACCATGTGCGCAAGGCATCGGCCAATCTGCGCGAGGTCGCCCTTGCTTGGGGAGATCCAGTCGATCCGCTTTGCCTCGATGGAGGAGGCCGACAGCCGTCCGCCCTTCGCCAATAGGTCTATGGAGCCATCCTTGGCTTCACCGGGATAGAGCTTCTCGTATTCCTCCTCGTAATTAATGTAATCAGGGAAGTTCTCCTCGTACCACCTTTCGAAGTTGCCTTCTTCGCCGTCCTGGCAGTGCTCGTAGTAGTCGTCCGCACAGTATGAGTGCTGGGCCGACTCGTACTCGGGCCATCGGCACACGGCGACCGCATAGGCGAGCTCCGCGAGATCGTGGATGTCCTCTCGCCTGACCTGCACGCACTTCTCGACATCCTTCTGCAGGTCCCGAGCGTCGCGATCCTCGTCCACGCTCGGGGAGGCGATGTCCTTGAGCCCGCACCCGCCGTGATGGAGGCCGCTGAACGCTGATACCAGCGTGTACGCGTCCCCCTCGTCTGCGTCTAGGAAGGCGACACCATAGTCGCCCGGCTCAAGGAGCGAGAAGAACGCGTCGATATCTCCCGAGTTCGGCTCCCACGCCGTCGAGTACGTCATCGAAAGAACGAACGTTCCCGCGTACTCATCCAGTCGGACGCTCGCTGAATCGCTCAAGGGCCGAGCGGTGGGCGCAACCGATACGCTGATCTCAATGTTCGGGTTCCCGACGAGGCTTCCAAAAGAGCTTCCCAACCTGTCAGCACCTCCGTAGAGGGCTTCCCGGCCAGACTCGTTCACTCCCCAAGTAACCTCACCCGCCCCCGGAGGAGCCGTCGTGCCGGAGGCCCCAGACAGCGCAATCCAGTAGTAGGCATCAAGATACCCGTGGAGCTGTCGATAGAGGGCAGCCACGCTCTCATACTGATCGATGTTGCCGAGCGAGAAGCGCGTCTCCTCGACGCATGCCAGAAGGTTCCGGGCACAGAGCTTGAGAAGCTTCAGCATGTTCTGTTCATCCGCAGCGACAACCAGCAGATTCGTATGGAAATTAGCCATCAGTCCCTCCCCTTGATCACGACATCGTTATGAGTCTTCAAACTCGACACCAGGCAGCCCAAGCTCCTCGACGCTTTAATTGACCTCCGCCTTCTCCGCCTCGTACTTGTCGCGTATGAGCGTTGCCATGGGTTCTCCTGTTACTTGGTCCTTTGCATTCTGTGCTACGGGAGGTTGATTTCCGGCTTCTCAACCACACGCATTGGCGCGGGGCAGTCCTGCGCGCCTTCGACCGGCTTGTCGACTTCGCCCAGATACTCGTCGGCGTCGAAGCTTCTTGTTGCAAGAAACACGATGTCAAAAGGACGGCCCTTAAGCGCAACCATACATTCGCGCAAATCCCAGAGCGTGCGCGCAACGAGGCTGAAGAACTGCGGGATCCCTCGCGACAGGCGGGTGTCGAAGCACACTTCGTACCTGTCGTATCCCCCTCCGAAGACAAGACCTTGGCTGCTCTCACAAAGGTTGACCAGGGTGAGCCCCGTAAGGTCGCCCTCAGGAAGGGCCTTCTTCACGCCAGGGGCGATGCAGCCGCGAGGGACGCGAATGCCCTCATCTTGTTCCACAGATAGGACGAGGCGGAGGAAGTGACTTCTTACGTCGTCAAGACCGTCGAAATCAACGTTGACGCCTTCAATATGCTCCTCAATTTGCTCAAGACAGGGCTCGCGCCACGTTATCGCGCGGACGCTGTGATGCATTCCGTCCCACGCGATGTCCCCCTCATCGAAGAAAAACCAGCTTTTTGACAGGAACGTCAAGAAGAACACCACGAGGTCCATGCCCTCGCCCTGCGCGGGGACTGGATCAGGCCCCTGGGGCACCGTCGAGCCATCTTGCTCGTCGGCAACGCTTTCGTTTGCCGGCAGGCCCAGCGATGCCCTCAGGCCGTCGATTCGGTCGAGGAGTACCTGCTGTTTGGGCGTGGGCGTGCAGAGGGGCACGATTTCCCCATAGAACTCCGGATTCGTCCTCTTAATGTCAGCAAACGCATCGGGACGCACTGCAGCGCTCGCCGACAGACTTCCGAGCATGTTTCTACAGTATCCCAGTTCCCCTGCATCAAGCGGATGGATCCCGATCCACGTGTCGAGAAGCGTGACGATCCTACCCACAAGCGGCGCGCACGCATCGCAGTACTGGTTGAACCCGCAGATGCACGCACGGGCGAGCCCCTCGTACACCACAGCCTCCTCTCCGACCCCGCTCGCATAGAAGCGCAGGGCGGCATCGAGAGCCTGCTGACAAAGTGTTGTCAAGGCAACCAGCACGGGAGATATGACCTCGTCCACCTCCTTAAGCGAACTCGCCTCTGCGGCGCGCTCCTCAAAACGCTCCAGGAACGCAGGCGTTATGGGGCCATCAATCTCCACAGTCCGAGCAAGGCTGTCCACGAAGGTTCTTGCCTGCTCGAACGTGATGTCACCCGGTTCGTAGAAGGTAATGCGAAGGTAATCCTGTCCAATGAGGGAGTAGGGGTAGACATAGAACTCGAAACAGCTCTCATCGGCGGTTGGAACCTGCACGACCGCGCAGCGGCAGTTGCGAGCGGTGACTTCGTGCATCTCAGTGGTGAAGTTCGCGCTATAGCTTCTTCCGGCATAGCAGAATGCCCAAAGAACCGGAGCCATGCCGTATTGCTGCACGTTCGAAGCGTAGTCTTCACCAACGGGCGTCTTGCCGTACAGAATCGCGATGTCTGACTCAAGACCCTCGCCAGCGTGGTCCCCCGGCACCAGCACGAACGCGCGCCCGCCGGTGTCTTTCTCGCTTGTCCAGCCGTCAGGAATGGCGCAGGAAAAGATGTCGCCTTCGGCGCGCGGGGCGTCCGCACTCACCGAATACTTCGATGCAGCTTCGAAGACCGGAGCGTCCTCCGCGAGCAGGAACATCATGGTCGAGCCCTCGAACTTCTTGTAGAACGCCTTTGTCTGCTCGAGAAGATCCGCGTCGGTCTTCGCAGGCATAGGATGCTGCGGCTTCTTCGCGGTCGTCTTGCGCTTCGGCTGCCTTGCGGGTGCAGGCGCCTCCGCGGGTGTCGCATCGGCCACCACTGGCTCTGCCGAAGCTAACACCTCGGGCTCAATCTCCCTAATGACATCCATGAACGCATCCGGATGCGCACGAAACGCCTTTCTAGCTTCGCTGATGGAGGCTAGATTGCTCGCGAGCCGCTGGACCTTAGAGCCGCCGAGCATCGAGACCAGCCACGCACCGTCTTCGCCCTCGAGCTGCTTGTTCGCAGCCTCCATTGCATAGCCAGCCGCGCGAACCTGCCCGTCGTCAGCAAGGAGCCAGTCAACCGGATCCGCCGCATACCGCAGCGCCTCGAGCTGCGTGTCATTCAGCAACTTCAGGCCGGCAAGCGCCTTCTGGGCCCTGTCGTGGAGGCTGCCAAGTTCGAGGTATGCTTGCACGGTGCGAAGGAGAAGCATGGCAGCGTCAGTCTTGTCATCGGCGGCGAGCTTGAGGCGCCAGCGCTTCCGGATACCCCCGACGATCGGGTTCAGGTACGCCTCGATAGCGTCAAGAGTCTTAGGGCCCACCCCGGGTAGGTCGCCCTTCTCCGGCGAGCTCATGCGCTCGTAGAGGTCGGCGAGCGTGATAACACCCGCATCCTGCAGCTTCTTGATCTGTACACCCGTCCTTTGCTTGGCGAGCTCGTCAATGGGGGTCAGCGCAAGCTGCGCGAGGACGTCGCTCTCCCTCATTTCATCTATCGCGGAGGAAATCCTGTTCTTGACGTCCTCTTGGGCAGCGGCGATGGGGGCGGGGACATCTGCAATGCCCTGGAAGCGATCGAGCAGCTGCTGCGCCTCCTCGGACGAGAAGGGCCTGGCGTCGGCACTTTCCATCTTGAAGCCATCAATCTCCTTCTGCAGGCAGCCAAGGATATTGCCCCTGTCTTCCTCGTCATGCCGGAAGCAATAGACGAGCGCCTCCTTCGAAGAGAAGCGGTCAGCGCTGAACTCCGGCCAGTAATCCATGTGGGTGGCGATGCGTGCCACATCCATTTTCTGCAGCTTGTCGAGGGCGTCGAACGCAGCCTGCTTGGTCGCGGAGTTCATGAAGAGTCGCGTCAGCCCTCCCTGCAGGGCGGGCTCGGCAGCCTCAATGGCCTTAGCGATGACGGGACGCATGGCCTTCCACTCGGCAAGAGGCTTCTCGATGATCTCCCCATGGAGCCACTTCTTATAGCCCGCGAACACAAGGTCCTCGAAAACGTCGGAGAACTCGTCGATACCGGCAACATCAAGCGCTCGCTCATAGCACGCTCGTGCGTCATACTCTCCGGAACACGTCTGAATCGTCGCGTCAGCGCCCGACTTTGCCGCAAGGTACAGGTTGGACTTCGTGCCGCTCTTTTTCCCGCCGGCAAGCGTGCGGTATTTGCCCGGGCCTATGCAAATGAGCGAGATGCTCCTGGCCAGCCTGTTACCGTTCTGGTTCACGAGCTGGCCATAGAGCTCGGCTATCTCCTTGGCATACCTCTCCTGTTCGTCGATGATTTTGTCGATCGTCTTCAGAGCAGCCCGCGCGTTAGCGATGATTCCTTGTGCCTCCGCACTCGAGAATGAACTGGACATTGGGACCTCCTTAACGGTTCAATCCGACGATCAGGACGATGGGCTCGCATTGATGGGTAACCATCGAACGCACTTCCTCTCATCGGTGAAAAGAGCGTCTTCGGCTTATTCAATATCCGCCCAGTCATCCTTTGACTTCAACAGGTCAAAGACTTCGGAATAGCCACGTTGGTAGCCTTCACGGACTACCGGAACGTAGGTCACATCCAAGCCATCAAGGGCAATGGCTTTGGCACATTTCTTCAGGCGCTTTTCCATGGCGTTGCGGTCTTCGTCGTCCTTCGCCTCTTTAACATCAAAGTAAACTATTCTGTTGCGCTTCGTCACACGCTCGTGGTTTCCAGAGAAGAAAGCTGCTCTGAACGCCAAGAGCCACCACAGGTCAATTTCCGAGAAGGAAAGGCCCAGTCCCACAATTGCGACGTCTGAAGAAAAGAACAGCGCAGGCCAGGTCCCAATCAAAGACGTTTCTTCGCCAGCCAGAAGCCGGGCAACACCAAGTGGACCATCCGCGGTCTCGTCCTTAGGTTTGGCTCCAATCAGCAACGACCTCATGTGCTGCACATAGCCCATGTAGTGCTCGTACCCGATGCAAATCGATGTGACGACGTCATATGTGCCATGCGCATGATAGAAATCTATCCCCTCAACAGACCCCGTCGATTCCAACATGTACTTCTGTTGGGGATTCCACTTTCGGGCTTTTAACCTGTCCCATCGTGGCGAGCAACTCTCCAGCGCGTAATCGTAATTTGTTGTAATTATGTTGTTGATTCCCGTACGATATACCTGTTTGTGAAGAGAGCTCGGTTCAGGAAGATTCTCCAATAGCCTCTCTTTGACTTTCTCCTTTAGAACCAAGTATGGATCGCGCCTTCTCTCGGGCGTGCGAACGCCCTCTTTTGCTCCCATAATCTCGAATTGAATCGGAAGGGGTACCTGCTCTTCATTCTCATCGTCAGAGGTGATGCGCAGGCTTGCGGGACACAGGTCATCAAGCATCTCGTTCCACGAGATGGCACCCGCGGTAAGGTTTAGACCGTTTCCGATCAATAAGGTCTTATCCACTACCCTCTCACTATCCCTATCAGGCTCTCGAAGTCGTCCACCACGTCGTAGAGCACGTCCGCATCGCCCATCTCATTGAACAGCTTCCTCGCGCACGCAATCTTCGCCTGCTCGATAGGCCTAAGGTCCAACGTGTTCATCGATCCCTTGGTCTCCGCGACAAAGAACACGTGATTCACGCTCTCGCGTTTGAACGCAATTGCCCAATCGGGGGCGTAGTTGCCAACCGGCGTCGGTATCTGGAACGAACGCGGCAGCTTGGCGTAGACGACCACCTCATCAGCCGCGTCCAGATCCTCGGCAAACCGCCGCTCCACAGACTTCACAGCCGTCCCGTCCGGGAACACGTAGTCCTGCACGTTCTTCTTGGAACGGTAGGCACGCGCCATGCTCTCCGGCATGGTCTCCGTAAAGATGGCGGCGTCGTAGCGCTCCTCGAGCCGGTTGTAGCTGATGTGCTCCACGATCATCGTCGCCTTCTCGTCGACGATGGCATCCCCCACCTTGGCGATGAACTCCTCGGGGTTCTCCTTGAAGAGCGCAAACTTCACGGGGCTCATCTCAGAGAGAATCCTCGCCGCGCTTCGACGGGTGATCTTCGCCCGCCTTGCAACCTCGCCCACCAGGTCGTACTTGACATGAATGGGAGAGACGTCAGAGAGGTTGTGCGTCTCTGTATGCCTCATCTCGAAGTGACTCTTCGAGTCAAGCTGCTCCGCACTCCCCTCCTCGGCCTGCTCGCCCGTGACGATGCGATACGTCACCTTGGAGACCATAAGGTTGCGGTCGATGTTGTCCACCGCCTTGCGGCGCAGCTCGTCATCGTCAAAGTGGACGGTATAGGCCTGCTTGAAGTTGATCTTGTTCCAGAGCTCCTGGAACTCCCTCTTTCCGAAGTTCTCGTTAAGGGGATTGGAGAGAACCTTCGCCTCGAGACCGTTGCTCACCATGTCATCGAGCGCCGAGCTGTCAAAGACGCTCGTCAGAGCGGTCTCGATTAGCGGGAGCTTCTGCTCGATAATCGTGCGCGCGGCAACGGGGAGTGCCTCGATTTCCTCGCGCCTGATGCCCTCGGTCTTGAACTTGTCGGTGACGCCGCCGTCGAGGCCAACATACTCGAGCTTCACCAGCACGTTGTGCACGAGCTCGGCCTGCTCGCCATCCAGCTCGAGCTTTACGCCGCCCGAGCCAACAAAGTGGAAGTCCCGGAGGAACTCCTTCGTGACCTTCTTCGGTCGATCGCGCAGCTCGGCTCTAATGTCCTTCTGCAGGTCATTCACGAAGCTCGAGTAGCTCTCGGACGCGATAACCGTAAGCAGGTTTACCTTCTGGACCATGTCCTCGCCGAGCGCTCCAACGTCCTGACGGTCGCCCTCCTGGTTCACGCACAGGCGCATGCCGCGCCCGACCTCCTGTCGCTTGCTCGTCTCGGAGCCAGACTCCTTGAGCGTGCAGATCTGGAAGACGTTGGGGTTGTCCCATCCCTCGCGCAGCGCAGAGTGGGAGAAGATGAAGCGCGTGGGCTCGTCGAAGGAAAGCAGGCGCTCCTTGTTCTTGAGTATGAGGTCGTAGGCGTTCTCATCGTCGGAGTATTCCGACCCGCGCTTCGTGGCGCTATCGACCGCATGGCCCTTCTTGTCTATCGAGAAGTATCCCTTGTGCACCTGGTTCGGCTCAAACTGCTTGAGATACGAGGCATAGGAGCCAGGCGCGTCGTCCCCAATACGGGGTGAGTCGAGGCGCTCTGCCACAGCGGCAGCGTACTCCTCCTCGAATACCTTGCCATAGCCGACCGTCAGCTCCTCCCCGTCATCCGAGTAGGCACGGTACTTCGCCACCTCGTCGATAAAGAAGAGCGAGAGGCACTTGATTCCCCGTGAGAAGAGCTGCTCCTCCTTCTGAAGGTGACTCTTTATGGTCTCGCGAATCTGTACGCGACGGATGTCCTCGCCCGCGGAGTCTCCAACAACCTCACCGCAACGCAGCTCCTCACCATTGCGGAAGCGCACGTAGCCAAGGGTGCCATCCTGATCGGCGCGAATCTCAGAGACGACGAAGTCGTTGCGATATGCCTCGAGCTCGCCCGAGGCAACGTAGATGTCGTCACCCTCGTTGAACGAACCAATGATCTTCTTAACGCTACCGTTGGCCATAAGCTTCTTGAACTCGATCCGCGCGACGGGAGCGGCCTTGCTCACCTTGATCTCCTGCAGGCAGAGGTAGCCGTCCGTACCACGCATGCCGCGCACCTCAAAGCCCTTTACCTCGATGCGCTTCACAAGGCGCATGTTGTAGGCGTCGAGCGCGTCAAGCGCGTAGACCTCGTTATGGTGCTCCGTGTGCGTGGCCGAGTAGTTGAGCGAGAAGAGCGGGTGGAACTGCTGCATCGCCTTGCGCGTGGCGCTGTTCTTCTTCCCCATTTTCTGAGGCTCATCGAGGATGAGGATGGGGTTGGTGGCTGCAAGAACGTCAATGGGGCGCCGGCTGCCAAAGTCGTCGCGTTCGGAGAACATGATGCGGGCGGTCTTGTCTCCCCCGCGCCCCTCCTTGCTCTTGGACTCGTCAAAGGCGTTGAACGCTTGCATGTTGATGACCATGACGGAGATGTCGCTCCGGCTGGCAAACGCATCGAGCTCGTTCAGGCGCGAGCTGTTGTAGACGAACCACCAGATGCGCTTCCCGTAGCGATCGGCAAAGTGCCGCTCGGTGATAGCGAGCGACTTCGCCACACCCTCGCGAATGGCGACGCTCGGCACCACGATGATGAACTTCGACCAGCCGTAGCGCTTGTTAAGCTCGAAGATGGTCTCGGTATAGACGTAGGTCTTACCGGTACCCGTCTCCATCTCGACGTCCAGCTCGCAGGCGCCAAGCGCGCGGCTGAGCTTGACCGAGCGCTCGATGCCATTACGGTCCTGGACCTTCTTGATATTGTCGAGAAGGACGTCGGGCCCCATCGTCAACGGAGCGTTCTTGTAGCCATCGGAAGCATCGACATCAAGGCCATCGAAGTTGCCAATGAACGCCTGACCCTTCTTGTTGTAGAACCCAGCTCCCAGGTCGCGGACAAACTGCTGGCCGTCGACTTTGGGCTGGCCCTCGAAGACATCGGCAACCGCGTCTGCAGCCAAAGTCTGGTACTGCTGGACCTTGAACTTGAACTCCATAGCCTAGATCACCTCGACCTCGGTAATGGAGCTGTAGTTCTTGAAGATCTCAGCGAAGTTCGAGACGGCGTCGTCACCGGCGAAGGAGGCGTCGCGCATGACCGCGTAGTCGGGCTCCATCTTGGCCATTGCCGTCATAACCTCGACGGAGACGTCTCTGTCGAAGCAGGCGATCAGGCGGCCTCCGTCGACCGAGAAGACCGTGCAGCCGTCAACGTCGAGCTTCTCGATGGACGCTGAGAGCTCGATCTGCTTCTTGAGCATCACCTGGATGATTAGGTCGTCGGGTGTGCGGTCAAGCTTGAGGTTGTCCGAGAATCGGAGCATCGCGTCCTGGGAGAGCTCGCCCGGCTCCGCGGAGACGTCCTCGAAGTTCGAGGAGTCGATCTTAAGCACGCGGAAGCCGATGTCGGGAACCTTCTTGGGCTCCTCGCCAAGCTTGAACTGACGGTTGGACTTCTCCACGTCAGAGGCAATCTTCTTGCCCGCCCGACGGATGCGCTCCTTGCCTATCTCGCAGATGTTCTTATAGCCCGCTTTAGCAGCCTCCGACTTCTCGTCGCAGACCTCCGGCAGCTGTACCATGATGAACTTGCGGTTACCTCCGTCCTCGGCGTTGAGCTGCATGACAGCGTGTGCGGTCGTGGCGGAACCAGAGAAAAAGTCGAGAACGATGGAGTCTGTCTCAACCTTTCCAATAAGATATTGAAGCAGCGTGACTGGCTTAACGGTATCGAAGCCGATTTCTCCCTCGAGCAGTTCATTCAGTTCTTTCTTTCCCGATTGAGCAGTTCCAACTTTTTCCGAAGGTAGATGAGTCCAGAACGGAGTAACTTTCTCCTTGTCCGCCTCATCCTCGGGATATACCGCTTTCTTTACAATGCCGTCAACTATCTCAAGGCGACCGCGCTTTTCCAAATCACGAGCCGTTTCCTCGCCAATTTGCCAACGCTTTCCTGGACGCGGACCCTGGCCAAGAATATCGAATTTCATCGACTCGCGACCATAGGTTCCCGCGTCTGATTTCTCGATAATTTCAAAGCGACATTTACCGAAACGTCCATTGTGCGGATACCGGCTATCGCCTACTTTCACTTCTTCTATAGGCAACACAAAAGAGCGGCGCCCAAATCTGCTGAAAAGGTAGATGAACTCAGACTTTTGTTGAGCTCCATACTTAGCAGCACCCGCATTTGTCGGCTGCGTCACAGATTCCCAAGTAAGACAGGCGACCTCATTCGTAGTCCCGAACGTCTCTCTAAGCAGCAATCCGAGAGATTCGAGCTCCGCCCTGCTAATGCTTGTAAAGATAACCCCGTCATCACTCAGCAAATCCCTCGCGAGCAGCAGGCGCGGGTACATCATCGAGCACCAGTCGGAGTGGAAGCGGCCGTTGGACTCGGGGTTGGCGACGAGGCGGCCGCCCTCCTCGTCGTAGTCGCCGCTCTCGGCGTCGTAGTCGGCCTTCGTCCGCGCGAAGTCGTCGTCGTAGATGAAGTCGTGGCCCGTGTTGTAAGGCGGGTCGATGTAGATCATCTTGACCTTGCCGGCGTAGGTGTTGCGCAGGAGCTTGAGTGCGTCGAGGTTGTCGCCCTCGATGTAGAGGTTCTGGGTCGTGTCCCAGTCGACGCTCTCCTCTGGGCACGGGCGCAGACACTTGTCGATCTGGCGGTACGCCTCCTGCTTGGCCTCCCGCTTGCCCGGCCAGGTGAACTGGTAGCGCTCCCTCTGGCCCTCGGCGACGTCGCCCACGCGCTCCTTCAGGGCGTCGACGTCGATGGTGTGGCGGAGGCTCCCGTCGGGCTCGCGGACCTCGGTCACGACCTCAGGAAAGAGCGCGGCGAGCTTCTCGACGTTTTCGTCGAGGATGCTTTCGGTGACGTGGGACAGCTTCTCCATCAGGACTCCCCCTCCAAACGGGAAAGCTCCTCCTCAATCGCGCGCTTGCGGTCGAAGAGGGCGTTCCTCTTGGCAATTTGCTTTTCTGATTTGCGCTTCCGTTCAACCTGCTTGAGCTCAAGCCTCAGTGCCTCACTCCGCCTCTTACGCTCAAGGCGCCCGGCAAGGTCAACGGAGTTGGCGTCGCCGAAAATGACCTGGGATGCCATGGAGTCCCACAGTTCTCCCAAGGTCGATCCCATCAACTCGAGCTTGGTGTCATCAACTGGCATCCATTCCGTCTCATAGAGGCGGTCTCGCCTGACAAGCAGCTTGCAGGACTCGTCCGTTAGACAAACGAAGAGCAGCTTGTTAGGTATCGAACGGGCAACCAGCTCGATTGCCTCGTAGGGAACGTTGGCACCCTTGAGGTGGAGCGCGAGAACGTCTATCTCCGCCACGTCCTTGTCGCCAGGGATGTGGATACTGGCCTCCTTGATGGAGGCGACCATCTCGATGCGCTCGATCTGCTGAACGAACTGTTCCTTGATGGCAGCCGTTGTCTTAAGGTGCTCGTAAAACGCCTTCTTGGGCATCACGCGGTTGACGAGCACCGTGCTTGGCAGGTTAAGCACGAGGTCTCACCACCAGGAAGCAAACGAGCTCGAAGTCGTCGAGGCCGGCGACGTCGTTCTCGAGGAAGCTCGTGGTACCGCCAGAGAAGAAGCTGTCGAGGTCGGCCTCGGCCTTCTCCTCCACGATCGACTCGATGGCACTGCGCAACAGGCCCGATGCGGCGCGCATGTCTCGCCCGTTCTTCGTGGCCTTGTTGTAGGCGCGGCAAAGTGCTGCGTCAGGCTCGGACTTTCCCTTGCACAGGCGTCTCATGGCGTCGAGAGACTCCTTGGGATCGAGGTAGCCATGAACGACCTCGCCCTCGTCGCTCACATACACCAAGTAGAACGGGTGAATCTGGTTGCGCGTCTTGGCGTCGAGCTCCTGGTTCACATTGCGGAGCACGAAGATGATGCCTGGCGCGTCACCCTCCACCACGGCATCGATGCCCGTGGGAACGCTGTCGATGTTCGGGTTCTCCTGGTAGTAGGAGACCAGGTCCATGCGGAAGTCATTGAGACCGAGGTCGGTGATGGAGACGCCGCCCGAGACGTCCTCGAGGTCCACGACCTCATGCTTCATCTGCTCGAGCTGCTGTTTACGATACTCGAGGTCGCCCTTCTCGTCCTCGTTGATGTAGTCGTCATCACCGGTCGAAGTCATAACAAGCGCGTGCATCTTGTTCTCGACGCGCGCCTTGAGGTTGATGTAGTTGTCCAAATCGTCATCAGGCCAGAAGTTGACGAGCTGAATGACGTCGTTCTTGGAGCCGATGCGATCCACCCGGCCAAAGCGCTGGACGATGCGCACCGGGTTCCAGTGAATGTCATAGTTCACGAGATAGTCGCAGTCCTGGAGGTTCTGGCCCTCGGAGATGCAGTCGGTGGCGATGAGGATGTCGATGTCCTTGCCGCGCAGGCGCGGGTAGACCTTGTCGCGGTCCTTGGAGACGGGCGAGAAGCAGGTGAGGATCTCGGAGAGGTCACCACGAACGCCCTCGACGTTGGTCTTGCCGCCGCCCGATCCCGTGACCTCAGCAACGCCCAACCCCAGCTCGCGAGATGCGAACTCCGAGATGTGCTCATAGAGGTAGTTCGCGGTGTCAGCGAAGGCGGTGAAGACGATGACCTTCTTGTTGCCCGGGTTGATGGGACTCTCGACCTTCTCGGCAATGAGACGTTCGAGACGCAGGAGCTTGTCGTCATGCTCGGCATCGATGCCGCGAATCATCTCCAGCAGGCCCTCGATGGTCTGGGCGTCGTCCCGGACGTCTTTCTCCCAGCTCTTCCAATCGAGGTCGCGAAGATCGAACTGCGTCTTGCCGCCTACGGAGAAGTCCATGAAGTCGGCATCCTCATAGTCAAGATCAAAGTCTTTGCCAAAAGAGGAGGTGTCCACTTTAGCTGTAGTCGCGCCCTCCGCCTTGAACACCTCAATGGTGTTGAGGCACTGATTCATTACTGAGAAGACGCGCTCAAGCGTAAGCCTGAACGACGAAACAGAGCTCTCGAGACGCTTGAGCAGGTTGGCTGCCATGAGCTTGCGGACACCCGTCTCGCGACCGCTCGTGGTGAGGTTGCCGTTCTTGTCCTCGTACTTGCCTCGAGCCGTGGCCAACAGATAGTGCGAGGGGATGTAAACCGCAAGCTTAAGCAGATCAAGCGAGTTGGCGATCTCGCTGTATGTAGTGCTGTTGGGTAGCGTTGAGAGCTTGGGGTAGATCGAAATGGGGTCGTTGCGACGCGGGAACGGACCGATGGCGCTCACGTCGTAGTAGCGCTGAATGTGCTTGCGCGAACGGGCAACCGTCACCTGGTCGAGGACCTTGAAGAAGTCGAAGTCGAGCGAGTCGGTAAGCGCCTCGGTGCTGCGCTCCTCGGCGGGGAGCTTGGACCAGACCGTGAAGGCGCCCTGGGCGCTCTTGAACACGTCCTCAATGTTGGAAGAGAGTCCCAGCTTCTCCGACCACCCAGCCGGATCTCCCTGATAGGCAAGCCTCAGCTGATTTCGCAGGTCACGGAAGCGGTTGTTGACGGGAGTCGCGGAGAGCATGAGCACCTTGGTGGGGACTCCGCCGCGAATGACATGGTTGATCAGACGCTGATAGCGGTTCTCGGTACCACCTGTCCCATCGTCCTTTGCCGCAGTTGCCGTGTCTTCACCGTTGCGGAAGTTGTGAGACTCATCGATGACAACGAGGTCGTATCCGCCCCAGTTGATTGTCTCCAAGTCCATCCCCGTGACGGTCTTGCCCCGCTTGCGCGAGAGGTCAGTGTGATAGAGCACGTCATAGCGGAGACGATCGCTGGCTATGGGATTGTTGACCTGGTTGTTGCGGTACATCGTCCAGTTGTCCGAAAGCTTCTTGGGACAAAGGACGAGCACGTTTCGATTGAGCGACTCGTAGTACTTGATGACAGCGAGCGCCGTGAACGTCTTGCCAAGACCTACGCTGTCGGCAAGGATGCAGCCATCGTAGGTCTGGAGCTTGTTGATGATGGCAAGAACCGCATCCCTCTGGAAGTCATAGAGGAGGTTCCAAATGGCACTTTCACGAAAACCCGCTCCCTCCTTGGGAAGGTTGTCCGCCGATACGTCGTCGAGAAACTCGTGGAAGATTCGATAGAGCGCCGCATAGTAGATGAGCTCGGGTGCGTTCTCGCGATACATTGCCTGGATGTTGTCCACGACTGTATCCGTGACGTCTTCCAGCCCTCCGTTTTCCCATGCCTGATCGAACATGGAAAGGAACTGTCGAGACGTCGAGGTGTCGAGACGCGACACGCCCGTCACGGTGGGATGATCGCCCACCCCAAGCTCTCCTACCGTAAAGCGCTGGAAGGGCATGTAGGTAGAAGCATCTTCCTTTCCGCTCACAGTCAGAGCGGGCGCCACGGGTGCCTGACCGGCTGTTGCGGACCTGAAACGAGCCTTCTCTCTAATCCAACTCGCACATTCAGACGCAACGGCCTTTTGCGTGAGCTCGTTGCGAAGCTTTATCTCGAACTCCGTGCCGTAGAGGCCCTGCTCGCGCGAGAGGCGCGGGATATAGAACTCGCGCTGCTCCTTCTTGGCGCGTTCCTTGGCAAAGGTCGGCTCGGTGTATATGAAACGGAACTCGTCGAGCGACTCAAGCTGCTCACGGAGCTCGTTGAAGGCGTACATGGAGAACACCGATGCCGCCACGGAGACGGTATCTCCCTCTCGTATGACCCTGACGAGGTCATCTTTGAGAACGCTGGTCTTGTTGTCGAAAAAGGTGTTATCCATTCGCTACGCCACCCCCTCGGGATGGCGCGGCAGGGCATGCGGGACTAGGTGGGCACTCCTACTCGGAGAACCCCCCCCCGCTAGGTTTTTGCAGCTCACAAGCGCGTTCATGTGCTCGCTCCCGTTACGACCAGCACCGTCCCCATCGTAGCGAGGGCACCGGACAATAATTCAACACTCCTATGATACCGGGAGTCGCGGACGTTGGCACATGCTCGCGGGCGGACGGTCAGTCCTCGACCTCTATCTCTCCCACGATGCGTTTTAGGTAGCCGGGGAGCGTCTCGTAACGCTGCCCGTAGAGGTCGAGCAGCGCCTCCACGCGGCGACGGTCCACGGGCGCGCGCCGGCTCTCGCGCAGCAGCGCCTCCGCCTCGCCCGCGAGCTGCTCCTCGGCGAGACTCCCCCACGCGGCCCAGTCGGGCATGCTGTTCATGCGGACCCTCCCGTTTTCTCGGCCCCTGTTCCGCACGTTCCAAACGACGTCGCGCACCCGGACATCGTAACCCAGGTGCGCGACGACGGGAAAGGAGCTGGTCGTTGGGACCTACGCGTCGAGGCCGTGGCAGATGGCGCGCTCGGTCTCCATGTCGAAGACGTGCAGCGCGGAGAGGTCGGGGACCAGGCGCACGGTGTCGCCGGCGCGGATGTCCAGGCGCGAGGAGATGCGGGCGATGATCCTGCGCTCGGCGGCCGTGAAGTAGACGTATACCTCGCTGCCCATGAGCTCGGAGAGGTCGACGGACGCCTCGGTGACCGCGGCCGCGGGCGCGTCGGGGCACTCGGACGCCTCCATGATGTCCTCCGGGCGCACGCCCACGACGACCTGCTTGCCCACGTAGTCGGCGAGCCGCTCGTTGGCGATCGGGAGCCGCCCGAGCACGCCCACGAGCTCGTAGCCGCCCTCGGCGCGCTCCACGGTCGCGTCGATGAAGTTCATCTGCGGCGAGCCGATGAAGCCGGCGACGAAGATGTTGTCCGGACGGTCGAAGAGGTTCTGCGGGGTGTCGACCTGGTGGATGACGCCGTCGCGCATGACCACGATGCGGTCTCCCATCGTCATGGCCTCGGTCTGGTCGTGCGTGACGTAGACGAAGGTGGTCTCCAGGCGCCGGTGCAGCGCTGAGATCTGCGCGCGCATCTCGGTGCGCAGCTTGGCGTCCAGGTTGGAGAGCGGCTCGTCCAGCAGGAAGACCGCGGGGTCGCGTACCATGGCGCGGCCCAGGGCGACGCGCTGGCGCTGGCCGCCGGAGAGCTCCTTGGGCTTGCGGTCGAGGAACTTGGTGAGCTCGAGGACCTTGGCGACCTCCTCGACCTTGGCGCGGATCTCGGCCTTGGGAACGCGGCGCAGCTCGAGGGCGTAGGCCATGTTGCGGTAGACCGTCATGTGCGGGTAGAGGGCGTAGTTCTGGAACACCATGGCGATGTCGCGGTCCTTGGGCGCCACGTCGTTCATGCGCTTGTCGCCGATGAAGAGGTCGCCGGCGGTGATGCTCTCCAGGCCCGCGATCATGCGCAGGGTCGTGGACTTGCCGCAGCCCGACGGGCCGACGAGCACGATGAACTCCTTGTCGGCGATCTCCAGGTTGAGGTCCTTGATGACCGTCACCTTGTTGTCGTAGGTCTTCTCGATGTTGCGCAGAGAGATGCTGGCCATGATCTCCTCCTTCTTAGCAGTCGTCTTCCAGCAGGAGCACGAGGGCCTCGTACCCCCTGAGAGCGCCCGTGGGCGCGTTGTCCCCGTAGTTCGAAATCAGCCTTCGCGCACGGCCCCAGTCCTCGCCGGGCGAGAAGGGAACGTCGTCGCCGGAGAAGTTGCAGGCCACGAGCGCGCGGACGCCCCCCAGCTCTCGCTCGTAGGCCCAGACGCGCTCGTCGGTGCCCTCGGTGAGGGCGTAGCGCCCGTAGACGAGCACGTCATGGGCGCGACGGACCGCCATGAGCCTGCGGTAGTAGTGCAGCGGCGAGTCCTGGTCGGCGAGCTCCGCCTCCACGTTGATCTCGGCGTAGTTGGGGTTGAGCGCCCTCCAGGGCGTCCCGGTCGTGAAGCCGCCGTCCTTCTCGGCGTTCCACGGCATGGGGGTGCGCGCGTGCTCGCGGCTGCGGTGGTTGACGATGCGCATCATCTCGTCCGGGTCCACGCCCAGCTGCCCCACCTGCTCGACGTAGGCGTTGCGCGTCTGGACGTCGTCGACCTCGTCGATGGACGAGAAGCACGCGTTGGTCATGCCCAGCTCGTCGCCCTGGTAGACGTAGGGCGTGCCCTGCATGAGATAGAGGCAGGTGGCGAGCATCTTGGCCGAGCGGACGCGCCGCTCGGGCGTGGAGTCGTCGCCGAAACGCGAGACCACGCGCGGCTGGTCGTGGTTGCCCCAGAACAGCGCGTTCCACGCGCGGCCCTCGAGCGTCTCCTGCCAGGCGGTCATGACGCGCTTCATGTCCGCGAGCGACCAGCCCCAGTCCGCCGTCCACTTGCGCGACTCCCCGCCGTCCACGTCCATGAGCTCGAACTGGAAGACCATGTCCAGCTCGTCCCGGTCGAAGCCGGCGTAGAGGCAGGCGAGCTCGGGCGTGACGCCGGCGTTCTCCCCCACCGTCATGTCGTCGTGGCGCGAGAGGACGCGCTCGTTCATCTCGCGCAGGTACTCGTGGACGCGCGGCCCGTTGGCGCACTGCGGCATGTAGTCGCCCCAGAGGCCGTCCTCGCGAACGGGGCCGTCCTCGTAGCCGGCCTTGGAGATCAGGCTGATGACGTCCATGCGGAAGCCGTCGATGCCCCGCTGGAACCAGAACTCCATCATGTCGAAGACCTCGTCGCGCACGCGCGGGTTCTCCCAGTTGAGGTCAGGCTGCTCGGGCGTGAAAAGGTGCAGGTAGTACTGACCGCGCTCCTGCGAGTAGGTCCAGGCGGAGCCGCCGAAGCAGCCGCCCCAGTTGTTGGGGGCGCCCCCGTCGGCCGCCGGCTCGCGCCAGATGTAGAAGTCGCCGTAGGGACCCTGCGCGTCGCGCTCGCTCTCGACGAACCAGGGGTGCTGGTTCGAGGTGTGGTTGACCACGAGGTCCATCACCAGGCGCATGCCGCGCCCGTGCAGGGCGGCCAGGAGCTCGTCGAAGTCTGCCATCGTGCCAAAGTCGTCCAGGATGGCGCGATAGTCGCTGATGTCGTAGCCGTTGTCCACGCCCGGCGAGCGATAGATCGGGTTGAGCCAGACGACGTCCACGCCGAGCGCGCTCAGGTAGTCGAGCCGCTCGATGATGCCCCGCAGGTCGCCCACGCCGTCGCCGTTGGCGTCGTAGAAGCTGCGCGGGTAGACCTGGTAGACCACGGCCTCCTTCCACCAGGTCCGCCCGCCCGGCACCTCGACCGGCTCGCGGGGCACGCGCTCGAGCAGGGCGGGGAGCTCCGAGACGCTCTCCACGCGGGCGTGCGGGGCGCAGTCGGCCGGCCAGGCCCCGCGGCCCACGCCCACGCAGGCCATGCCCGCGGCGAGCGCCGCCGCGACGCCCGCCTCGGCGTCCTCCACCACGAGGCACTCCTCGGGAGCGAGGCCGAGGAGCTCGGCGGCGAGCAGGAACACCTCGGGGTCGGGCTTGGAGCGCTCGATCATCGAACCGTCGACGACGACGTCGAAGAGGTCGGTCGCCTCGAGGCGCTCCAGGATGTAGGGCGCGTTCTTGCTGGACGATCCCACGGCGAGAAGAACGCCGGAGTCACGCAGCTCGTGCAGGGTCCGACGGACCGCGGGGTCCATGTCGTCGGGCGTCATCTGGGAGAGGAGGGCGCGGTAGCGCTCGTTCTTCTCGGACGCGAGGCGCTCCTTCTGCTCCTGCGTGTAGGAGTGCGGGCTTCCCTCGAGGATGATCTCCAGGCTCGCCATGCGGCTCACGCCGCGCAGGCGGTCGTTGATCTGCCAGTCGAAGGGGGCGTCCACCTCGCGGGCGCAGGAGAGCCATGCCTCGTAGTGGAAGCGGTCCGTGCTGCAGAGCACGCCGTCGAGGTCAAAGATGATCCCCTTGGGGGCGAGCTGCCTCATGCGCGCTCACCCCCGCCCACACGCGCGCCCGGGGCGACGCTCGCGTGCTCGCCGTCGATCGTGAGCGTGACGGGCGCCCCGGAGAGGTGCGTCACCTCGAAGCCGGCGTGCGTGAGCGTGACGCGCAGGCGCGCGCCGCGCCAGGCGATCTCGAACGAGAGCTCTTCCCAGGTGGCAGGCAGGTGGTTCTCGAGCGAGAGCTCCCCGTCGTCCCAGTGCAGCCCCGCGAAGCCGCAGACCGCGCACTGCCAGACGTTGCCCATGTTGGCGCTGTGGATGCCCGCGTCCGAGGAGGTGGGGTTGTCGCCGAAGTCGATGCGCACGGCGTGACGGTAGAGGTCGAGCGCCATCTCGTCCAGGCCCATCCAGGCGGCGAGGATTCCGTGCTGCGCGTGGCTGAGCGAGGAGTCGTGCAGACAGCGCCCCTCGTAGAAGACGAAGTTCCTCTCGCGCGTCTCGGGGTCGAAGAGCCGCGGCATGACGCGCAGCAGCATCACGAGGTCGGCCTGCTTGGAGACCATGATGTCGTTCATCTCGTCCTGGCCGTAGTCCTCGTAGATGCTCGAGACCCCCGCCTCGTCGCGGTACTTGGAGAGGTCCACGCGCCTGAGGGAGAGGTACTGGTCGTTCTGGGGCACGAGGCCGTCTTCGCCGGAGACGGGCAGGTAGAGGGCGCTCTGGCGCTCGCGGAAGCGGGCGGCGAGCTCATGCAGGTTGTAGCGCTCCGAGAGCTGCGCGTGGGCGCGGGGCCAGCGCTCGGCCATTCCGTCGATCACCTCGGCGGCGCGCTCGAGCGTGAACGCCGCCATGTAGTTGGTGAAGGCGTTGTTGTCGACGTGCTCCTTGTACTCGTCGGGACCGATGACGTTGCAGATCTCGTAGCGACCGAGCGCTCCCTTCCACTCCAGGCGACTCGCCCAGAAGCGGGCCGTCTCCAGAAGCAGCGCGCAGCCGCACCGCTCCATGAAGTCGTCGTCGCCCGTGACCAGGTAGTACAGCCAGGTGCCCCAGGCGACGTCGGCCGTGATGTGATGCTCGAGCATGCCGGTCAGGATCGGGATGCTCTCACCGGTCACGATGTCGGCGCCGCCGTAGAGCGGCGTGGTCTCCCCGTCGTCGAGCCAGGCGCTCTCCCAGGGGAACATCGCACCCTCGTAGCCGTTCTCGCGCGCCTTGGCGAACGCGCCGGGAAGGGAGCGGTAGCGATACTCGAGCAGGGCGCGCGCGGCGGCGGGGTCGGTGAGGGCGTAGTGCGGGAGCAGGAAGATCTCCGTGTCCCAGAAGGAGTGGCCCTTGTAGCCCTCCCCCGTCATGCCCTTGGCGCCGATGCCCGCACGGGAGTCGCCGCGCTCGACCATGATGTTGAGGTGGTAGAGCGCGAGACGCATGCCCAGCTGGTCGAAGGGGTCGTCGCTCGTTATCCGGACGTCGGCGTGCTCCCAGTAGCGGTCCCAGAGGGCGCGCGAGGCGGCGAGCGTGCCGTCGTAGCTCGCGCCCTCGAGGCTCGCGATGCAGGAGTCGCCCGCGGCGAGCACGGGGGCGCTCTCCGTGGTGCCACCCGGGTTGTCGGCCGTGACGAAGGAGAGGTCGCGACCCGTGTGGTAGCAGGACGCCTTCTCGATGACGACGGGCTCGCCGGGCACGGCCTCGAGACGGTAGCGCATGATGACGCGGCGCCGCTCCATGACGGGGATGGCCGAGATGGGGTCTCGGGAGAAGGCGTGCGCGCAGTGGACAGCGATGGGGATGCGCGACTGGCAGGTGCGCGTGGAGAGCCGCAGGATGCGGCCATCCATCAGGCGCTTCTCGCCGTCGAAGCAGTGCTGGGATCCGCTGTTGGAGACGCGCGCGTCGATGCCGCTCTCCACGACGAGCGAGACGGGCCCCGAGAGCGCCTCGACCTCGAGCGAGGCCACGACCAGGTGCTTGTTGACGAGCGAGACGAAGCGACGCGAGCGCACGGAGACGGTGTCGCCGGCGGGCGAGGTCCACACCACGCGCCTCTCCACCTCGCCGGTGCGCACGTCGAAGCGCAGCAGATAGTCGCTGTGGGATCCGCGGTCGAGCGAGAAGCGCTCCCCGTTGACGGAGAGGTCGATCGCCGTCACGTCGGGCAGGTTGGGGAGCTCGGTGACCTCGTCGGGCATCGCCTTGTTGAAGGTGAGGGTGACGAAGGTCCCGCGCGTCTGGCCGACGTAGCTCTCGTCCTCGGCGTTGCGCACGTTGATGTAGCCGTTGCCCTGGGCGAGGACGGACTCGGTCTTGGCGGTGTGACGGGCGTCGAAGGAGGTGCGCTCCCATACCCAGTCGTCGCGGTGCTCGGGGGTGCTCATCGGGGCTCCTTTTGTGTCCGGAGTCGTTCGGTCGTGGCGCGCCGGCACCGGTGTTCGGGGCGGGGCCGGCGCGCCGGAGGGCGTCAGCCCTTGATGCCAGTCGCGGCGACGCTCGCCTGGACCTTCTCCTGCGCCAGCGCATAGAGGATCACGCCGGGGAGGATGACGATGGCCAGGGCGGCGAAGAGCTGCGTGTAGTTGTAGCTGAACTCGCTCGTGAAGAACGCGAGCGCGATGGGCAGCGTGCGCTGCGAGTCGGAGACGGTGAGCAGCGACGCGAAGTAGTACTCGTTCCAGTTGCCGAGGAACATCAGGATGCCCGCCGTGGTGAGCGCGCTCTTGGCGAGCGGGACGTTGATGGTCCAGAACGTGCGGAAGAACCCGGCCCCGTCGATCGTGGCCGCCTCGTCGAGGCTCTTGGGGATGGCCATGAAGCCGGAGCGCAGGATGAAGATGGACATCGCCATGCCCACCGACACGTACACGAGCGTCACGCCCCAGATGCTGTCATACAGCCCGAGGTTCATGATCAGGCTGAAGATCGGCTGCGTCTTGGAGTGGGCGGGCACGAGGAGCGTGATGGTGAAGAGCACGAAGATGAGGTTTCTCCCCGGGAAGCGGAACTTGGCCAGAACGTAGGCGCTCATCGCGTAGATCAGCAGCGACACGGCGGTGGAGACGCCGGCGGCGAGAAGCGAGTTCAGGAAGTACTGCGGGAAGTTGTAGTTCTGGAAGAGGTCGGCGAACACGTCGAACGAGACGCTCGAGGGCAGCGCGAGCGGCGAGCCCAGGATCTCCCCGTTGGTCTTGAAGGCCGACATGATGACCCAGATGATCGGGTAGGCCGAGATGACGATCACGAACACGATCACGAAGTACATGAAGGCGCGCGTGAGGACGCGCTTGACGTCGATTCCCTTGGTGTTCATGGCGCCCCCTAAAGATCCGACTCGTCCATGCGGAACGCCCGGTTGATCAGGGCGAGCACCACCAGACCGATGACGAACATCACCACGCCGATCGCGTTGGCGTAGCCGTAGCGGTAGTCCATGATGCCGTTGACCAGCATGATCGAGAGGCTCATGGTGTCGTTGCCCGGACCTCCCGCCGTGGTGAGCGCGATCTGCTCGTACATGGCGATGCGCGCCGTGACCGAGACGATGACGCTCGTTCCGATGGAGCTGCGGCAGAGCGGGAGCTGGATGTCACGGATGAGCCGCCAGCCGCTCGCGCCGTCGATGCGCGCGGCCTCGGCCAGCTCGGCCGGGATGTTCATCAGGTCGCCGAGCACCACGAGCGTGACGATGACGGCGTAGAACATCCACGTGAAGGCGACGGCCCAGAACGCCCAGGGCGACTCGTAGAACCACTGCACCGTGAAGTCCGGGATGACGAAGCGGATGACGGTGTTGAGCACGCCGAAGTCGTTGTTGAAGAAGAACCGGTAGATCATGGCCCACGCGGCGGCGCTGATGACGTTGGGGATCATGAACACGGCGCGGGCGAGCTTCCACCCATGGGGCTTCTGGAACAGCACGAAGGCGACCAGCACGCCAAAGCCCACGTGCACGAACGTGGCGAGCAGGCTCCAGTAGAGCAGGTTCTGCATGGCGAGAAGGAACCCGCGGCTGTTGACCAGGTTCACGTAGTTCTGGAGGCCCGAGAACACCGGGTCGGTGAAGCCGTTCCACGTGGTGAACGACGTGAGGAAGACCTGGATGATCGGCGCGGCGTAGAACATCACGAACACGATCAGCGTGGGCAGCAGGAACAGGTAGACCCACTTGTAGTTGTTGCGCTCGAGCGACGTAGGACGGGAGCGGCGCCCCCTGAGCGACGCTGCGACGGATTTCATTGACTCACCCCTCTTTCGTTTCCGAGGCGTGCGCGTGCGGCGCGGGGCCTTGCGACCCGCGCCGCACGCGCTGGGGAAAGGAGTCCGGCGCCAGCCGGAGCGCACCCTAGGCGAGCGACGCCTCCTGGGCGGCGTCGGTCAGGGCCTGAGCGAACTGCTCGGGCGTGTAGGTGCCGTTGGCGAGCTGCGGGAGCTCACGACCGAAGTCGCTGTTTGCGACCGATGCCGGGATCATGTCGAGGATGCACGGCACGAACTCGGTCTCGGCCGTGGTGTCCGCGGAGAGGTCGGCGAGGGTCTGCGTCTTGGCCTGCTCCTCCTTGAAGTTCTCGCTGTAGGTGAGCTTGGGGGCGTCTCCGCCCTCGGCGAGCAGGAAGGCCTCGATCTCCTCGGGGCTGTAGACGAAGGCGAGGAAGTCCTCGGCGAGCTGCTTCTCCTCGTCGGAGGCGGCGGCGGAGATCCACCACTCGCCCAGGCTCGAGGTGTTGGCGATGCCCATCTGGCCCGGCCAGAGCGCGGCGTGGACGTTGGCGCCGTCGAAGCCGTTGGACCAGTTGGCGGAGTTGGCCTCATCGAGGCTCGAGGACATCCACGGGCCGTTGGAGATGATCGCGGCCTGAGAGCTCAGGAAGGCGTTCTCCGCGTCGGCGTAGGTGGCGCCGACGGAGTTGGGGGCGGCGTTGTTCTGCAGGAGCTGCTGGAGCGTGGTGACGGCGGAGATGAACGCCGGCTGGTTGAAGTCGACGATCTTCTCCTCGACGCCGCCGCGCAGCCAGTCGGCTCCTCCCTCCTCGGCGGCGACGAGCGCCGTGAGGAACAGGCTGCAGACCCAGCCGTTCTCGGCGGTGGAGAAAGCGATCTTCTGGTCGCCGATCTCGGCGAGGAGCTCGTCCATGCTGAGCGTGGAGAGGTCGACCTGCGGGTCCCACATCGCGGTGTTCCAGTAGTAGCCGGTGGGGCGCACGGTGGGCAGCGGCATGCTGTAGACGGTGCCGTCATCGTTGGTGCAGTAGGCCAGGGCGTCGTCGAGGACGAGGTCCTTGACCTCGGGGTGATCGTTCAGCCAGCCGGAGATGTCGTAGGCGAGGCCCTGCGGGAACGCGATGTCGGTCTGCCAGTCGATGTCGCCGCCCTGGACGAGGACGGGCAGCTGGTTCTGCTGGGCAAGCTGCTTCAGACGGTCGTTGAAGCCGTCCTGGGGCACAGACTCGAGCGTGATGTGGTACTTGTCGGCGTACTTCTCGTTGAAGCGCTCGACCTGCGGCTCGAAGAAGACGGCGCCGACGTTCTCGCCGGTCTTGTACGACGGGATCGTGATCTCCACGACGCCGCCGGCCTGCTGGGAGCCCTCTCCCTGGCCGCCGCCACCGCCGCAGCCGACGAGGCCGGCCGTGACCGCCGTTCCCGCGGCCGCGATGGAGGTCTTGACGAAGTTCCTTCTGGTGATGCTCATGGCTGTTCCTTCCTCCTCTTGTTCCGAAAACGTTTTTGTTCCTCAGTGTCAAAAACGTTTTCGTTCCCTACCGAACGAACACGGGACGTCATCCCGTGCGATTACCGAGATATCTTGCGCACGCTCCCGCCCTTGCGCAGGGAGTGCGGGAGCACGACGCGACAGGCCTCGCGCCTCCCGGAGATCATGTCACAGAGCAGGCGTGCGGCCTCGTAGCCCTTTGTCTGGACGTTCTGGTCGACCGTCGTGATCGCGGGGCTCACGAAGCCCGCGAGCGAGATGCCGTCGTAGCCGGTCACCGAGAAGTCCTCGGGGACGCTGAGGCCGCGCCTCTGGATCGCCTGGATCGTCCCGAGGGCGAGCAGGTCGCTCATGCACAGAAACGCGGTGACGCGCGGCTCTGGGTGCGCGTCGAGGTAGGCACCGACCTTCTCGAAGGCCTCCTCGTGGGTGAAGTTGGTGTAGATGACGTCCTCGTCGCGAAGCTCGATCCCGTGGGAGCGCAGCGAGCGCACGATCCCCTCCATGCGCTCGACGCTGACGACCGCCGTCCTGCTGCCGTGCACCACAGCGATTCGGCGATGGCCGCAGGAGACGAGGTAGTCGGTCATCTCGGACGCGGCGGCGCAGTCGTCCAGGACGACGCTGCCCACCCGCTCCCCGGGAACGGGCACGTCGACCGTCACGCAGGGGGTGGTGCTCCGGGAGAGGCTCTCGCAGTACGGGTCGTCGGTCCTGAGGCCGAAGACGATCGCCCCGGAGACGTTGTGCTCGAAGCAGAGCTGGTCGAGGCTCCTCTCGGCCTGCTCGCGCGAGTTGGTCACGTGCAGGGAGATGGGGACGTCGTGCTCGGTGGCGAACTGGAAGGCGCCTCGCGTGAGCATGATGTCGAAGTCGTTGAAGACCTTGTCCTCGAGGAAGCCCGAGATGATGAGCGCGATGCTGGTCAGGCGCTTGGACGAGAGGAACTGCGCGCTCTGGTTGGGGACGTAGCCCAGCTCAGCCGCAGCGGCTCGAACGCGCTCGCGCGTGACGGTGCTGACGTCGGGATAGTCGTTGAGGGCGCGCGAGACGGTGCCGATCGACACGCCGGAGGCGGCCGCTACGTCGCGGATCGTGACGGGCATCTCGCCTCCCTCCGTCTTGGCCGGCAGTTCCTTACGCGCTGCTAACAAAAACGTTTTCGATACCATAGTCCGCGATGGGTGGTATCGCCCGCAAGAACCAGATGGCGAAAGGTAGAAAAAGGGCCGCGGACGGGCGATGCCCGCCGCGCGGCCCCAGCGTCAGAGTTCTTCTCGCCCCTAGACCAGATGCTCGGCGATCTGGACGGCGTTGGTGGCCGCGCCCTTGCGGATCTGGTCGCCGCAGCACCAGAACGTGAGCGCGCTGGCGCCCTCGGGCGCGGAGAGGTCGCGGCGGATGCGGCCGACGTAGATGAGGTCCTGGTCGGAGGTCTCGAGCGGCATGGGGTAGCGGCTCGCGGCGGGGTCGTCCACGACCTTCACGCCCGGCGCCGCCTCGAGCGCGGCGCGCGCCTCCTCCACCGATATCGGCCGCTCGAACTCGGCCGTGATGGACTCGGAGTGCGAGCGCACCACGGGCACGCGCACGCAGGTGCAGTTCACGCGGAGCTCCGGCAGGTGCATGATCTTGCGGCCCTCGTTGAGCATCTTCATCTCCTCGGAGGTGTATCCCTCCTCGTTGAAGCCGCCGATCTGCGGGATGAGGTTCTCGGCCAGCTGATACTGGAAGGGCTTGCTCTCCCCCACCGGCTCGCCGGCCGCCACGCAGCCGATCTCGCGCACGAGCTCGTCGAGACCCGGCTTGCCGGCGCCCGATGCCGCCTGGTAGGTGGAGACGACGAGGCGCTTCACGCCCGCGAGCTGGTGGAGCGGCCACACGGGCACGAGGCCGATGATCGTGGCGCAGTTGGGGTTGGCGATGATGCCGTGGTGGGCCGCGATGTCGCCGGCGTTGATCTCCGGAACGACGAGCGGCACGTCGGCGTCCATGCGGAAGGCGTGCGAGTTGTCCACGCAGACGGCGCCGCGGCGCACGGCCTCGGGCATGAGCGCGCGGGCGGTGGCGTCGTCAGCCGCGCCGAGGACGATGTCCACGCCCTCGAAGGCGTCCGGCTCCGCCAGGCGCACCGGGACGTCCTCGCCGGCAAAGCGCACGGTCTTGCCCGCGTCGACGGAGCGCTGGCTCGCCAGCGGCACGAGCGTGCCCACGGGGAAGCTGCGCTCCTCCAGGCACTGGAGCATCTGCTGGCCCACCACGCCGGTGGCTCCGAGGACGGCAACGGTCTTCTCGCTCATGGCGGTTCCCTTCTGCTGAGAGGTCGTACAAGGCGTGCAAAGGGGACAGTCACTTTTGCACGTGTTCGCACCGTGCAAAAGTGACTGTCCCCTTTGCACGGCCCCAGTTCGCGGCTAGCTGGCGGTGACCATCTCGTCGCGGACGAAGCGGTCGTAGATCACCTGGATGGCACGGTCGAAGTCCTCGTTGTTGACGCCGAGGATGATCGAGATCTCCTGCGAGCTCTGCGTGATCATGCGGATGTTGACGCCGGCCTCGCCGAGCGCGCCGAAGATCTTGCCCGAGGTGCCGGAGCGCTTGGACATGTTGCGGCCGACGACGGAGATCAGCGCGAGCTTGTCCACCATCGTGATGTCGTCCGGCTCGAGCTCGCGGCGGATGTCGGCGACGATCGAATAGATCGAGTCGCGCACGTCAGCGCCGTTCACCACCACGGAGAACGAGTCGACGCCCGTGGGGATGTGCTCGACCGAGACGCCGTAGCGCTCCAGGATGGAGAGGGCGCGGCGCACGAAGCCCACCTCGTTGGACATGTGCGCCTTCTTGACGTGGACCGAGATGAAGTCCTTCTTGCCGGCGATGCCGGTGATCAGGTGCTCGTCCTCGCCCGCCCGGGCCTTCTCGCGGATGATCGTGCCCTCGTCCTGCGGGCGGTTGGTGTTCTTGATCTGGATGGGGATGTTGACCTCGCGCACCGGGAAGATGGCCTCCTCCTGCAAGACCGAGGCGCCCATGTAGGAGAGCTCGCGCATCTCGTCGAAGGTGATGCGTCGGATGGAGCGCGGGTGCTCCACGATGCGCGGGTCGGCGGAGAGGAAGCCGGAGACGTCGGTCCAGTTCTCGTAGAGGCCGGCGTCGATGCAGCGCGCGAGGATGGCGCCCGTGATGTCGCCGCCGCCGCGCTGGAAGAGCTTGATCTGGCCGTCCACCGTGGCACCGTAGAAGCCCGGCAGCACGAACGAGCCCTCGCGCACCATCACGTCCTTGAGGCGCACGGCGGTGCGCTCCATGTCGACCTCGCCGTTGTGGTGGAAGACCACGACGTCGGCGGCGTCCACGAACGGCATCTGCAGGTACTCGGCCATGAGGTGGGCGGTGAACCACTCGCCGCGCGCCACGATGTACTCGGGCGAGTGCTTCTTGATGTTCTTGGCGAAGAGCTCGAACTTCTCGTGCACCGGCCACTTGAGCCCGAGCTCGTCGGCGATGTCGACGAAGCGCTGCTCGATGTCGGCGAGAAGGGCGGTGCAGTCGACGTGGTACTGGATGTGCGCGTTCACGAGCAGCAGCAGGTCGGTGACCTTGTTGTCCCCCGAGAAGCGCTTGCCGGCGGCGGAGACCACCACGAAGCGGCGGTCGGGGTCGGACTCGACGATGTCCTTGACCTTGCGGAACTGCGCGGCGGACGCGACGGAGGAGCCGCCGAACTTAGCGATCTTGATCATGTGGTGGGTCCAGCCTTCCTGGGTGGTTCAGCGTGTCGGTGCTACTCTTCGACGGCCAGCGCGGCCATGAACGTCGTGGGGTCGGTGGCGAGCGCCTCGTCGAGAAGGGCGCGCGCGCCAGCGGCCGTGAGGTCGCGCACGACCACGGCCCCCGGGCCGTAGGGCTCGGCGTCGCCCAGCTCCGCCGCGGTGCGGAGCACGTAGTCGGCGCGCAGCAGCGTGGGGTCGTACGCGAGCTGGCTCGTGAAGTCGTAGACGGGGCGGCGCGTGCCGCTCACGCAGTCGAGCACGTCCTGGACGATGGCGTTGCCGGTGGGCAGGCTCCCCGCTCCCTGCCCGTAGAACTTCAGCTCGCCCACGGTCGCGCCGACCGCGGTGATCAGGTTGAAGTTGCCGGGCACGTTGGCCTCGAGCGAGTCTGCCGCGACGGCGACCGGCTCGACCGCCGCCGCGTAGCGCCCGCCCTCGGACACGCCGCGGCCGAGCAGCTTCACCGTGCGACCGCGTGCGGCGAAGAGGTCCAGGTCGGCCTTCGTGAGGTTGCGGATGCCCGAGGCGGGCAGGTCCCTCTCGCAGGCGACGCCGAAGGCCACGGAGGCCGAGATGATCGTCTTGTTGAGGACGTCGATGCCGTCGATGTCGGCGGAGGGGTCGCGCTCCGCGTAGCCCAGGCGCTGGGCCTCGGCGAGCACCTCGGCGAAGTCGGCCCCCTGCCTGCGCATGGCGTCGACGATGTAGTTGGTGGTGCCGTTCATGATGCCCGAGAAGGACGAGACGTCGTCGATGCGACGGACCTTCTCGACGCTCGCGATCCAGGGGACACCGCCGCCGACGGCCGCCTCCACGAAGAGCCCGGCGCCCGAGGCGACGGACGCCGCCGCGAAGTCGGCGAAGTGGGCGGCCACCACGGCCTTGTTGGAGGTGACCACGTGACGCCCGGACTCGAGGGCGGCCATGATGTAGGTGCGGGCCGGCTCCACGCCGCCCATGCACTCGACGACGAGCTCGACCTCCTCGTCGGCGAGGATCTCGTCGTAGCTCGCGGTCATGCGGGGGTCGCTCAGGCGGTCGGGCAGCTCGAGGATGCGCGTCACCTCGACGCCGTCCACGCGCTCGGCGATGATCTGGTCGACACCGCGGCCGACCGTTCCGTAGCCGAGGATGGCGATCTTCATGGGCGTCCAATCTTTCGAGTGTGTGTCCGTCGGGCAGCGTGCCCCGTGCTGCGGCTATGATAGGCAAAGTCGAGCCCGGCCCAGACACGAGGAGCACCATGTCGTTCTATCACAGCACGCGATCGAGTGCCGATCCCGTAACAAGCAAGCAAGCTATTCTCGCCGGAATCGCGCCCGACGGCGGGCTCTACGTCTCCGACGAGCTGGGCGGGAGGAGCCTGTCGCTCGACGAGGTCTGCGCCCAGGACTACCACGACACGGCTCGTCTCGTGCTGGGCACGCTGCTCGACGACTACACGGGCGACGAGATCGCCCGCTGCGTGGAGGCCGCCTACGGCCCGCAGTGGGACACCACGGAGATCTGCCCGGTGAGCCCGCTCGGCACCGACTGGCTGCTCGAGCTCTACCACGGCCCCACCTGCGCCTTCAAGGACGTGGCGCTCCAGATGCTGCCCCAGCTCATGGGCGTGGCACGCGGCGCCGACGGCGAGAGGATCATGATCGTCACCGCCACCTCCGGCGACACCGGCAAGGCCGCCCTCGACGGCTTCGCGGGCGTGGACGGCATGGGCGTCACCGTGTTCTACCCCGCCGGCAAGGTCTCCGACATCCAACGCCTCCAGATGGTCACCCAGCTCGGCGGCAACGTCGCCGTCTGCGCCGTCAACGGCACCTTCGACGACTGCCAGGGGCAGGTCAAGCGCGTCTTCGCCGACCACGAGCTCGCCGGGCGCCTCGCGGGGCGCGGCGTCGCGCTCTCGAGCGCCAACTCGATCAACGTCGGCCGCCTCGCGCCGCAGGTGACCTACTACTTCGACGCCTACGCCCAGCTCGTTCGCCGCGAGGCGATCCGCGTCGGCGACGAGGTCACCTTCTGCGTGCCCACCGGCAACTTCGGCGACGTCCTCGCCGGCTACTACGCCAAGCGCATGGGCCTGCCGGTACGCCGCCTCATCGTCGCCTCCAACGCCAACGACGTCCTCACGGACTTCCTCACGACCGGCACCTACGACCGTCGCCGCGACTTCCACAAGACCATCTCGCCCTCGATGGACATCCTCGTGTCCTCCAACCTCGAGCGCCTGCTCTACTTCGCCTCCGACGGCGACTGCGAGCTCGTGGCCTCCCTCATGGCGGACCTCGCCGAGAAGGGCGTCTACACCGTGCCCGACCGCGTCATGGACGAGATCCGCTCGGTCTTCTCCTGCGGCCGCGCCGACGACGAGGCGACGCGCGCGACCATCCGCGACGCCTGGCGCGAGCTCGACGCCCTCATCGACCCGCACACCGCCGTCGCCAAGCACGTGCTCGACGCTACGCCGAACGACGGCACCGAGCGCGTCTGCCTCTCCACGGCTAGCCCCTACAAGTTCTGCGCGGACGTCCTCGCCGCCCTGGGCGAGGTCACCGACGGCATGAACGGCTTCGCCTGCATGGACGCCCTCGAGCAGCTCACGGGCACCGTCGCGCCTCCGCAGCTCTCCGGGCTGCGCGCCGGCGAGGTCCTGCACGACGACGTCTGCGACCCCGACCGCGTGGGCGCCTTCGTCGAGTCCGCCTGCGCCCGGGTGTTCCTGTGATCGGCGCGGACGGGCGGGAGCGCCCCGTCGCCATCGTGCGCGTCCCCGCGACGAGCGCCAACGTCGGCGTCGGCTTCGACTGCCTGGGCATCGCGCTCGACCTCACGGCGACCTTCCTGATGGCCCCGGCGGAACGGCTGGAGATCGTGGGCTGCGAGGAGCGGTTCCGCGGGGAGGACAACCTCGTCTGGCAGAGCTACCTCGACGCCTGCGGGCGACTCGGCGTGGACCCCACGCCGCTCCACATCACGATCCTCTCCCCCATCCCGCTCTCGGGCGGCCTGGGGTCGAGCTCGGCCTGCGTGATTGCGGGCATAGCGGGCGCCATGGCCCTCTCCGCGGGGGGCTTCGACCGCGAGCGCGCCCTCGAGCTCGCCTGCGCCGAGGAGGGTCACCCCGACAACGTCGCCCCCGCGCTTCTCGGCGGGCTCGTGAGCTCGTTCATCGACGGCGACGTCACCACCTCGACCCGCATGGACGTGGCCGACAACCTGCGCTTCGTTGCCATCGCGCCACCCTACGAGGTGCGCACCGCCGACGCGCGCCGGGTGCTGCCCACGGAGGTCTCCCGCGACACGGCGGTCTGGCAGATGGGCCGCCTCGTGGCGACGGTCCGCGCCCTCGAGACCGGGGACGCCACGTTGCTCGGCTCGGCATGCCAGGACCGCCTGCACGAGCCGTACCGCGCCGAGCTCATCCCCGACTACGACGCCCTCCGCACGGCGGCGCTCGACGCCGGCGCCTGCGCGTTCATGATCTCCGGCTCGGGCTCCACCATGATTGCGGTCGTGGACGGCGACGAGGCGGCCGCGCGCGTCGCCGAGGCGCTCTCCGCGACGTGCCCCGGCTACTGGCTGCGCACGCTCCCGGCCAACACCCTCGGCACCACCGTCGAGGTCCACTAGGCGCGCGCTTCTCGCCCCTTCGCATCCCTCTCAGGGTATGTACGCAATTCACTGTTTGATGCTCTTCTCGGCAATCCGTCTACCTGCGGAAATATGAGATTGGGCACAATATATCTTTTTGAATAGTGTACATACCCGCAAGAAGGTCGCGAGAAGGGCTGCGGCGCAGAAAACGGCGGCGGACCCGGGAGGAGTAGGTCCGCCGCCGCCTGACGCCGAGTTTGCGTCGTCGCGCTACCCGCCGAGATACGCCTTGCGGACGTCGTCGTCCACGAGGAGCTCGGCGCCGGTGCCGGTCTTCTTGATCGTGCCGATCTCGAGCACGTAGGCGCGGTCGGCGATCGAGAGCGCCATGTTGGCGTTCTGCTCGACCAGCAGGATCGTGGTCCCGGCCTCGTTCAGCTGCTTCACGATGTCGAAGATCTCCTGCACCAGGATCGGCGCGAGGCCCATCGACGGCTCGTCGAGCATCAGCAGGCGCGGGCGGCTCATGAGGGCGCGACCCATCGCCAGCATCTGCTGCTCGCCGCCGGAGAGGGTGCCGGCCACCTGGCCACGGCGCTCCTTGAGGCGCGGGAAGTGGGCGTAGACCTTCTCGAGCGTCTCCTTGTTCTCGGCGTCCGAGCGGGTGTAGCCGCCCATCTCGAGGTTCTCGGCGACGGTCATCTGCGTGAAGACGCGCCGGCCCTCGGGGCAGAGCGCCATGCCGCGGTTCACGACCTTGTGCGCCGGCACGCCCACCACGGACGCGCCGTCGAACTCAACGGAGCCGGACTCGGGCTTGATGAGCCCCGCGACCGTGTTCAAGGTCGTGGACTTGCCGGCGCCGTTCGCGCCGATCAGCGTCACGATCTCGCCCTCGTTGATGTCGAAGGAGATGCCGCGCACCGCCTTGATGGCGCCGTAGGAGACGTGCAGGTCCTTGACGGAGAGAAGCGCCATGCTACTTCACCTCCTGCTTGCCGAGATACGCCTCGATGACGCGCGGGTCGTTCTGGATCTGCTCGGGCGTGCCCTTGGCGATGATCTTGCCGTAGTCCAGCACGCCCACGACCTCGCACACGCCCATGACGAGCGACATGTCGTGCTCGATGAGCAGGATGGCGATCTGGAACTCGTCGCGGATCTTCTGGATGTTCTCCATCAGCTCCTCGGTCTCCGCCGGGTTCATGCCGGCGGCGGGCTCGTCGAGCAGCAGCACCTTGGGACCGGTCGCCAGCGCGCGCAGGATCTCCAGGCGGCGCTGCGCGCCGTACGGCAGGTTGCCCGCCTGCGTGTCGGCGTACTTGCGCATGTCGAAGATGTCGAGCAGCTCAAGCGCCCTGTCGTGGAACTCGGCCTCCTGCTTCCAGTGGCCCGGCAGGCGCAGCATGTCGGTGACCAGGTGGGTCTTCATGGTGTTGCCAAAGCCCACGAGCACGTTCTCCTCCACCGTCATCTTGTTGAACAGGCGGATGTTCTGGAACGTGCGCGCGACGCCCATGCGGTTGACCTCGGCGACGGACTTGCCGGCCGTGTCGTAGCCGTCCACGAGCACCGTGCCACGCGTGGGCTTGTAGACGCTCGTGAGCAGGTTGAAGATCGTGGTCTTGCCGGCGCCGTTGGGGCCGATCAGGCCGGAGATCTCCGTGCGGCCCATGGCGATGTTGAAGTCGTCCACGGCGGTGAGGCCGCCGAAGTCGATGCCCAGGTGCTCTGCCTGCAGCACCGGGATGGAGCCGAGGTCGCGCTCCGGGATAAGGTTCGGCGTCTCGACCTGGACGAGGACGGGACGGTGCCGCTTCTTATCGCTCGGCATCGGCGCTCACCTCCTTCCCCTCCGCGGCGTCCGCGGGCGCGTCGCCCTTCTTCCACGGGAAGTCGCGGTTCATGATGCGCTCGACGATGCGGGAGAGCGAGAAGTCGTAAGAGCCAAGAAGACCCTGGGGGCGGAAGATCATGACGATAATCAGCACCACGGCGTAGGCGATCATGCGGTACTCGGAGAACGCGCGCAGCGCCTCGGGCAGAATCGTGAGGACCGTGGCGGAGATGGCGGAGCCGAGCATGGAGCCCATGCCGCCGAGGACCACCATGACCAGGATCTCGATCGACTTCATGAAGCCGAAGACCGCCGGCTGCAGGACGCCGACGCAGCCCGCGTAGAGGCCGCCTGCCACGCCGGCGAAGAACGCGGACACGACGAAGGCGAGCGTCTTGTAGTAGGTGGTGTTGACGCCCGTGGCCTCGGCCGCGATCTCGTTGTCGCGGATGGCCAGGATGGCACGGCCGTGGCGGGACTTCATCATCGTGTGGATGAGGAAGCACACCACCGCGACGCAGCCGAACACGAGCAGGAAGCTCGAGAAGCCCGGGATGCCGGTGAGGCCGGCCGCGCCGCCCGTGAGCTCGAAGCCGAGCACGTCGTCGATGTTGAGCATCACGACGCGGATAATCTCGGCGAAGGCCAGCGTGATGATGGCGAGGTAGTCGCCCTTGAGGCGAAGCGCAGGGATACCGATGATGACGCCGGCAATCGCGGCGCACAGGCCGCCGACGACCAGGCCGGAGATCACGAGGAGCAGCGCCATCGGCGTGCCGGTCACGAAGTCGCGCGCGCCGACACCCAGGAACTCGCTCACGCGGATGATGAAGATCGAGCAGCCGTAGGCGCCCATCGACATGAAGCCGGCGTGACCGAGCGGCAGCTGCCCCAGGTAGCCGGTCGCGATGTTGAGCGACACGGCGAGGATGATGTAGATGCCCACCTGCTCGAGGACCGTGGACTGGTAGCGGTTGATGGCGCCGCCGTCGATCATGAGCTCGCCCAGGACGAGAAGGACGAGCACCACGATCGCGTTGATCGCGTAGCGCGCGGGCATCGGGAGCGTGCGTCGCGCCCCGCCGGCGGCCGGGCCGCGGCCGCCCGTGGAGATGATCGGGCGCTTCTCAGACATGACCTCTTCCTCCATGCTCACACCCCCTAGACCTTCTCGCTCATCGTGCGGCCGAAGATGCCGGTCGGGCGCACCACGAGGACGATGATGAGCAGGAGAAAGACCACGGCGTCCTTCCAGACGGACAGGCCGATCGCGGTCACGAAGACCTCGGCGAAGCCGACGAGCAGGCCGCCCACGACGGCGCCCGGGATCGACCCGATGCCGCCGAGGACCGCGGCGACGAACGCCTTGGTGCCGAGCATCATGCCCATGGTCGGGTTCGCCTGCGTGTAGGCCATCGCGTACAGGACCGCGCCGATGCCGGCGAGCGCCGAGCCAACGGCGAAGGTGAACGAGATCGTGGAGTTGACGTTGATGCCCATGAGGCGGGCGGCGCCCATGTCCTCCGAGACTGCGCGCATGGCCTTGCCGAGCTTGGTCTTCTGCACGACGAGCGTGAGCGCGACCGTGGCGGCGATGGTCACGAGGACCGTCAGGACCGACGGGAACGAGAGCGTGAGGCCGGCGATCTGGACGGTCGTGAGGTCGGTGTAGGCGGGGACGACCTTGGCGTCAGCACCGAAGACGAGCTGCGCACCGTTCTCGAGGAAGTACGACACGCCGATGGCGGTGATGAGGATCGAGAGCCTCGGCGCGTTTCTGAGCGGCGCGTAGGCCACCTTGTCGATGAGCACGCCCACGAGCGTGCACGCCGCGACCGACAGCGCGATCGCGAGCACGGGGGGAAGCCCCAGCTGGGCCATTACCAGCCACGACACGTACGCGCCGACCATGATGATGTCACCGTGGGCGAAGTTGAGCAGCAGGATGATGCCGTACACCATCGTGTAGCCCAGGGCGACCAGCGCGTAGATGCTGCCGAGCTGCAGGCCGTTGAGCACCTGCGTGATGAACAAGGAAGAGCTCCTCTCGGGTCTGCGCGGGAGAGACCGCGTCTAGCAAAACGGGGCAAGGCGCGAGGCCTTGCCCCGAGTGGGACGAGAAGGACGGGGCCTACGCCTCGAGGACCTCGAAGGTCTCCTCGGCACCGTCCTCGGCGAAGGTGATGATCAGCGAGGACTTGACGGGGTCGCCGGAGCCCTCGTAGGCGATGGAGCCGGTGACGCCCTCGACGGTGCCGTCAGCGATGCCGTCGATCACGGCCTGCTTGTAGTCCTCGGAGCCGGGCTCGAGGCCGGCCTCCTCGGCGGCGGCGAGGCCGTTCGCGAGGACCATGGCGGCGTCATAGCCGAGCGCGCAGAAGTTGGTCGGCGTCTCGCCGTACTCGGCCTCGTAGTCGGAGACGAACTTGGTCGCGATCTCGGACTCGTTGGAGGAGCTGAACGCGCAGCAGTAGTAGCAGTCGTGGAGGTCGGCGGCGTCGGCGTAGTTCTCGGACCCGCCGTAGATGCCCGACCAGCCGTCGACGCCGAGGAAGACCTTGTCGTAGCCCTGGGCGCGCGCCTGGGTGACGATCATACCGTCGTCCTGGTAGTAGTTGGGGACGAGGATGGCGTCGGGGTTGGTGCCGATGATGTTGGTGAGCTGGGAGTTGAAGTCGACGTCGCCCTCGGCGTAGGACTCCTGCGCGGTGATGGTGATGCCGGCGGCCTCGGCCTCCTCGCAGAAGGCGGCGTTGACGCCCTCGGAGTAGTCGGAGCCGTTGAGGTAGAGCGTCGCGACGCTCTTGTAGCCCCGCTCGACCGCGAAGTTGGCCATGACGCGGCCCTGCTCGGGGTCGGTCACGCAGGCGCGGAAGTAGTTGGAGCCGTAGGTGACGACGTCGGCCGCGGTAGCGGACGGGGTCACGCAGGGCATGTTGTCGGCGACGGATGCCTTGGCCACGGCGATGGTCGGGCCGGTGGTAACGTCGCCGACGATGCCGGTCACGCCGTCCTCCTGGACGAGGCGGTTGTAGGCGTTGACGGCCTCGGTGGCGTCGCCCTTCTCGTCGTAGACGACGGGCTCGACCTGCTTGCCGTTGACGCCGCCGTCGGCGTTGAGCTGCTTGAAGTAGAGCTGGGCGCCGTTGAGGCATGCGAGACCATAGGACGAGTTGTCGCCCGTGTGCGGGCCCATGATGCCGACCTTGATGGCACCGGAGGCGTCCCCGCCCTCGGCGGACTCGCCGCCACCGTTGCCGCCGCAGCCGACAAGGCCGAGGCCCATGAGCGTGGCAGCGGTACCCGTCACGAACTGGCGCCTGGAAACGTTCTCAAACATGTCTCTCTCCTCCCGTTGCTCCCCTTGCGTATCGTGCGGGGAGGTTACGCGAACCAATCTATCCCGTCGGGAGGTCGGCCTGGCTCCTGTGGAGAATTTGTTAACGAAGCTGTAGCCCTTTGAGCAGGGAATGGAAACGTTTGCCTCACGCGCGACGACGGTCGAGGGCCGCGGAGACCAGGCACCCGACGAGTGCGCCCGCCACCAGTCCGCCCAGGTCGATGAGCACGTCGGAGGGCATTCCCGAGCGTCCCGGCACGAAGAGCTGCAGGCACTCGTCCACCACGGCGACAAGCGGCACCATTAGCGCGGCGGGAAACGGGGAGCTCCCCCGCTCGAGGCGGCGCGCGTGGAGCATCCCGCGGCCGAGCACACCCAGGACGGCGTACTCGAGGAAGTGGGCGCCCTTGCGCACCACGAGGGACATCGTCGCGGGGTCGGCGACGCCCGCCGCCTCGAAGAGCGGGCGCAGGACGGAGGCCACGAGGTCGCTCTCCATGGCCGACTGGGGTCCCTGGACCAGCGAATGACCCCATATCACGACCAGCCAGCACGCGAACGCGACGACCCACCGAAGGTAGGTGGGCCGTCGCGCCGAGTCGTGCGTAGTGGGTTGCGTCACGCCTCTGCCGCCTGGGGCATCGAGAAGTGCTTGCCGCCGCGGCCGCCGCGAGAGGGCGCAGTGTCCGCCAGGTGGCGGGAGTTGGGCTGGGTGCCCCCCTCCAGTATGCGCAGGAAGCGACGCGGGCTGCGACGGACGGCCGTGGAGGAGTTCTTGGAGAACTCGTCCTCGATCAGGTAGTCCACGTAGGTTTCGGTGTCCACGACCTCGGGGTGCCCGCTCGGAGCCCTGAAGGGGATGAACGAGGTGTCGAGCTCGAGGTTGTCGGGCTCGTCCAGCGAGTCGACGCCGCCGACGCCGTCTATGAAGCCGATCGGGTCCTGCGGGGGCGCGACGGTGGCGATCTTCTCGTCGAGGGACCTCAGGGCGCTCGCCCAGGCGTCGTCCGCGTTCAGGTCCTCGAGCGTGCGGCGCTCGGGATAGGCGCCCTCGTCGACGTAGGCAACGCGGCTCGAGATGCTCGCAGCCGCGTCCCTGGCGGAGGCGACGAGACGGTCGCGGTCGCTTGCCGAGAAGTCCGACGGGATCGCCATCTCGTCGTGGTCCTCGGCGAAGCCGGAGTCGTGGATGATGGCGTCCTCGCCGACGGCACTGCGCCACCAGCTCGTCCCGACGTCCCCCACGGAACCGTCGGCACGGGCTATGACCGGCACGCCCTCCATCATGCTCGCGCCCATCCGCTCGCGCAGCGTCGCAGCGACGCCCTCGGCGCGCCGCGCCATCTTCGCGCGGAACGACGCGCGCCTCACGTAGTTCTCGGCGATCTGCTCGTAGCTTGCGGCCTCGTGACCGGGTCGGTGCGGCGTGGCCGCGGGCGCGGGGGCCTTCTCCTGGGCCTCGGGTGCGCGCATGTGCCGCGCAATCACGGGCACGTCGTCCTCGGCGTGCGCACGGGCACGGACGACGAGCGCGGCCGCGATGGCCACGACGCCCGTGAGCGCCATGCCCCCGGCGGCGCCGGCGGCGAAGGCCGTCGTCGGCGTGACGAACGTGCCGTCGATAAGCTCGGAGAGCGAGAGGGCCTGGGCCACGCCAGGCATGGCAAGCGGCGCCGCACCGATCAGGCCGGCGACAACGGCGGGGTTTCTCCTCTGCCCCATGTGTCTCGCTCCCTTCAGCGTGCGAAGAGAAAACGAGCTTCAAACCATGAGTCCACCCCTCCGGGGGCGGACGGCGTCAACGGCTTGGGCTGCGTTTCATCTTCGAGTACCGTGACATATGGACCGATTGCTCGGACTGTGACGAATATACCTGTTACCCCCGTCGTCGGGCAAGCGACTTTCCGCCGAAGTTGACGCTGGGGGGCGATATTTTTCCGGCACCGGTCGCCAACGGGGTGCGTCCCAGAAACGGCGCTCTTCGCGCATCGGTTGGGTCGCCCGTCCCAGAAACGGCGAATTTCTCCGTGCGGGTGCCCTCCCAGCCTGAGAACCTCGCAGATTCCCGGACATCCAGCACTCAGGGCACGCGAATCCCGCCAATTCCGGGACGCGTCCCCGTCGCAGAGGGAGAAGGTCGCCGATTCCGGGACGTGCCCTTCTCGCCAGGCGAGAAGCCCGGCGATTCCGGGACGCATGGCGAGAAGGGCGCCGGACCAGGAGACATGAGCCGGGCCGGCCCCCGAGGGAGCCGGCCCGGTCGGACGTGCCTGACAGCGACGGCTACGCGATGTAGTCGGACTGCTGCGCCTTCTTGGCGCTCTTGATGAGGAACTCGCGGTTGTTGTCGGTGCTCTTGAGGCCGTTCACGAGCGCGCGGGCGGCTCGCTCGACGTTGTTCATGTTGGCGAGCACGCGACGGATGCCCCACACGAGCGGCTGGTAGTCGGGCTCGATGAGCAGGTCCTCGTTGCGCGTGCCGGAGGAAACCGGGTCGATGGCCGGGAAGATGCGCTTGTCGGCGAGCTCGCGGTCGAGCTTGAGCTCCATGTTGCCCGTGCCCTTGAACTCCTCGAAGATCACCTCGTCCATCTTGGAGCCCGTGTCCACGAGCGCAGAGGCGATGATCGTGAGCGAGCCGCCGTTCTCGATGTTGCGGGCGGCGCCGAGGAACTTCTTGGGCGGGTACAGCGCAGCGGAGTCCACGCCGCCGGAGAGGATGCGGCCGGAGGCGGGGGCCGCGAGGTTGTAGGCACGGGCCAGGCGCGTGATGGAGTCGAGCACCACCACGACGTCCTCTCCCAGCTCCACGAGGCGCTTGGCGCGCTCGATCACGAGCTCGGCGACGCGCGTGTGGTTGTCCGCGGGCATGTCGAACGTGGATGCGACGACCTCCCCGCGAATGGAGCGCTCCATGTCCGTGACCTCCTCGGGACGCTCGTCCACGAGCAGGCAGAAGAGGTGCACCTCGGGGTTGTTGGTGGCGATGGACTGGCAGATCTTCTTAAGGACGGTGGTCTTGCCCGCCTTGGGCGGGGACACGATGAGGCCGCGCTGTCCCTTGCCGATGGGCGAGACCAGGTCGATGGCACGACCGGTCACCGACTCCTTGCCGCACTCCATGACCAGGCGCTCGTTGGGATAGACGGGCGTGAGGTCGCGGAAGCGCGGGCGGGCCTTGAGGCCCTCGGGGGCCTGGCCGTTGACCGTGATCACGCGCTGCAGCGGGGGATATTTCCCGTTCGCCCGGCCGGGGCCCACCGTGCCGGACACCAGGTCGCCGGCGCGCAGGCCGAGCGAGCGAATGATCTGCTGGTGAACGAAGGCGTCGTCATCGCCCTCCATGTAGTTGCCGGTGCGGATCCAGCCATAGCCCTCGTTGCCGACCTCGAGCACGCCCTCGATGGGACGGAAGCCCTCGGCGCGCGCCGCGGCCTCGAAGACCGCCTCGACGAGCTCGGGCTTGCGCATGCCGGCGTAGTCGACGGAGAGCTCGGCCGCCTTGGCGCGGAGCTCGGCGACCTTCATCTCGGCGAGCTCCTCGCGGGTGAGGGAGGGCTCTGCGGAGAGGTCCTGCTGGTGGCGGTTGCGACGACGGCCCTGGCCGTTGCGGCGACCCTGGCCGCCCTGCGCCTTGGGCGCGGGCGCGGCGGGCGCGCCCTGGCCGTTGCCGCGGCGGCGGCGCCTCCCGGGGCGCTGCTCCTCCCCCTGGGCAGTCGGGGCGTCGGCCTCGGCGAGCGTCTGGGCGGGCATCGGGGCCGGCTCGGAGCTCGCGACGGTGGCGGCATCCGTCACCTGCGTCATCTCGTCCGATGCGGCAGTGGGGGCCTTGTCGGACTTGCGGGGGCGGCCGCGGCGGCGCTTGGCGGGGGCGGGCTCGTCGCCCGACGTCTCGGCGGGCCCCTCGACGGGGGCCGCGACGGGAGCCTGGTCGGGCTCGGCCTGGTCGGACTTGCGGGGACGTCCGCGACGGCGCTTGGCGGGAGCCGCCTCCTCGGCGGCGGCTGCCTCGGCCGCGCGGGCGGCCTCCATCTCGGCCTTCGTGCGGCGCCTGCGCCTCGGCTTGGCGGCATCCGCCTCGACGGCCTCGGAAGCGGCGGGGGTCACGTCATCCGTCATATGTTGTCTACCTCTCGTTTGCTTCGCTCACGACGGCCCGACGCCGATCGACCGGCTCAAGGGACGGGAGCTTTGCTGCGCTATGAGCACTGTGCTCTGGGGGACGGGCATCCGGGCACCAAGCCCTCGGAAGCCGGGCAGATTATAGCACGACCGATGCAATGTTTTAAAGAAAAAGGCCCCGGCCGCCTGCGGTGACCGGGGCACAGGGCGCGATTGGGACGAAATCACTCGGCCTCGGCGGACTTGCGGGCCTTGCGACGGACGACGATCTCCTCGATGCGCGCGGTGACGTCGGCGGCGGCGGCGCGGCCCTCGCGGGTGAGGGAGACGCTCGTGGTGTGGGAGCCGGACGCCTCGTGGTCGCGCGTGACCAGCCCGCGGGCGGCGAGGGAGGCGACGGACATGGACACCGTGGGCTGGAGCAGCCCGAGGGCGTCGACGAGCTGCATGATCGTGAGCGGCTCCTCGTCGGAGGCGTAGAGGCCGAGAAGGACGAGGTCGCCGGCCTTGCAGAAGAACGAGCCCATGGCGTCGACGTACTTGAGGATGCGCTCCGCGGAGGTGCGGGAGAGGGCGCGACCGGTGGGAATCTGGGCGCGGGTGAGCTCGGCGAGCTCGAGGATCCGGGAGCGGCCAAGGTCCGACGCGGAGCACACGACGTTGCGACGGTCCTTCTCGCCCTCGGAGCGCTCGATGAGGCCGGGCTCCTCGAGGTGGTTGGTGCGGTGCGTCATGGTGGGGCGAAGGGCGCCCTGGTACTCGGCGATGGCCGAGGTCTTCAGGGCCTCGGGGGCGGCCGCCAGGTGGCAGACGATCGCGAACTCCTCGAA